>NZ_AP024850.1:0-616727 GCF_024346675.1 Photobacterium sanguinicancri | reverse complement strand
TTCAAGGGCATCCCCCAAGCGGGCTTTATTATTAAGATAACGTGCCCCTTCAACGCCCAAGGCCGTTAAGCTTGCGAGAGCAATAAAGACTAAGACAAACCAAATTGCAGCAACGCCAGATTGCTTACTATAATTTTGCATCGTGCTAGCGCCCCACGTTAATGCTTGAAGATTGAATGACTAACGCCCCTTCTTCTGCACCAGAAAAAGTATAAAACAGGTTTGGGCTCTCATAACAAATAGTGACTCGATACATTGGCATATAACGTTTTTTATTGGTGTATGGCGTTAATGCTTTAAATTCCGAAGAAGGAGGGGGATTACAATTCAATTGTTTATTGCCTAAATGAAAAGACTTAAGTTGCTTCACTGTGGCAGGCGTATTCGCATTACTAGCACTATCAAAAGTTACGCCTTCAACGATAACGGCATATTTATCGTTATTAAATCCAGCTCGTTGTCGAGTCAGGTTACTTCTCACGATTCGATCGATTTGTTCTGCATCTTGTCTACTCAGTTCTTCGCGAACATTATCAGCATGAGAATATAACGCCGTACGATCTCGCACTATATTTGCCATAGAGTAACTTAAATTATCTAACTCACCTTGAATCGTCATCTTTGCTGCTAAATCACCCGCGAACATCATGCACATCGCAAGAGCACCAACAACAAAGGTCAATTCAATTGCAACTGAACCCGTTTGGTTAGTTATTTTTTTATTACTATGAGTAAACATACCTTAAGACTCTCGACGGCCGTATTCTTGCACCGCAATCACTTCCCGCTTAATTGGGAATGACGTGTAGTCACCAAGAGTAATTAATGGCTTGTAATTAAAAGTTATAAGATAAGAGGCAATCGGCGCAGAGGCGATACTTTGATTCATTAGCTGGCGCTCTCCCACTAAAGCATCAATATTAGGATACTGCTTCATATCTACCGTGAGTTCACTGTCATGATTTAATGCTCCCCATAATGAAAAAGCATTTTCACTTAATACTTCTTCAAAGTATTTTTCAAACTCGGATTCAGTTTCAAAATGGCGAACTTTGACATCTCGCGTCGCTTCTGAGGCTGCAAAATTTACAACGGCAACAGTATAATTCCTCAGCCCTATATCCATAATCATTACAGTCATAAACCATAACACTATGAACCCAAGGGCAAATTCAATACTTGCAACCCCTTTCTGTAAACGATGACTGCGCTTCATATCCACACCTGCACATTTCATTTAGAAATGTCTGCCGAAACCAATTCAGTCAAATTAATGACACCACTAAGGTTTATTTTACAAATTTTGCAATGCGAAACAAGGCTGTGAATATAACGCTAAATAATGCATTTAAATAAAAATAGCTCAGGGATAATTTCAGTTATAACGACGAGATAAGTAAACGTATGATTTTAAAATGATTATTATTGTAAAAGATGATCATCTATAAAAAACAGAGACCGTAAGATAACGCTAAGGCATTGAGAAAGAAGATAAAAAATATATTAAATCAGGCTATTAGAACTAAAAATAGAGTCAATTATAACTCAATTAATGAAGTATTTAAGAGCGTATTAATCGCTTTGAAAATATAGAAATTAATACCGGTAGAATAGGCTTGTTACTGTGGCACATCTATTATATTTAGATAATGTCTGATTTTATACCTACAAGGTCTGTCGACGAAACATTGAAATATAATGTGACGGTGACTGCCGAATAAAGTCACCGGATAAATATGAGTAAACGTAGAGCTCATCACCAAACTGATAGCGCAGCGTATCGCCATCCCAATCATAATGAGTACTTACCACGCGTCCATTAACATAAACACCATCAGGGCGGAGTTCAAAACTATCAGATGCGTAATCAGCCACCGCTTGTTCGGTCCAAACCCCAACAATATTAGCTGGCGGCTCTGGCAGTAACCACGCTGATGAAACAACCCCAGTTGTCATCAGACCCACTAAGGTCGTCCCGCAACTAATCACCCCTAGTAAGAAGGTCGTTTGCAGGCGCTTTTTTGCTACTTTCTGTTTGGAAATGGCTTTAGTCATAACTTGGTCAAAAAACTATTAACGTCTAACCTTTATCTACTCGATACATTAAGTATCACGTTCGATAAAAAAATAATTATTCACTAATCGATAACGAGATCTTGAAGCAAAAAAAATAATTGGCCACACTGGGCTATCGAAAGTCACACATGGATGTTTAACTTTGAAAAATCGTGGTACAGAACTTGTCAAAGGATTCCGCCAATCAGCGCCCTACGTTAACGCACACGCAGGCAAGACAATTGTAATCATGCTGGGTGGTGAAGCCATAAGTGATGCTAATTTTACTAATATCGTTAATGATATTGCATTGTTAAACAGCCTCGGCCAACGTATTGTCGTGGTTTATGGCGCTCGTCCACAAATCAATTCACTACTCGGCATTCATGGTTATTCAACACCATACCATCAGGGTGTTCGGGTTACTGATGAATCGGCTCTGAATATAGTGAAGCAAGCCGCAGGGCTTCTTCAGCTTGATATTACCGCTCGATTTTCCATGGGGCTAAACAATACCCCAATGGCAGGCTCACAGATCAATGTCGTCAGTGGCAACTTTATCATCGCCCAACCCTTAGGTATCAATGATGGGGTTGATTACGTCCATAGTGGCCGTATTCGCCGTATCGACTGTGATGGTATTCATCGTCAACTCGATCAAAATGCCATTGTCTTACTTGGCCCTGTTGCGAGCTCTGTTACGGGTGAATGTTTTAACCTTACCTCTGAAGAAGTAGCGACACAATTAGCGATAAAGTTAAAGGCCGATAAGCTCATTGGCTTTTGTTCTGAGCAAGGTGTGATCGATCTCCAAAATAATGTCATTTCAGAGTTACTGCCCAATGAAGCTGAAACTGAACTACAACGCTTAGTGTCAGCAGAGCAAGATGGGTGTGGGACGGCACGTTTTTTACGCGGCGCGATCAGTGCCTGTCGTGCTGGTGTGCCACGTAGCCACTTAATTAGCTACAAAGAAGACGGGGCTTTAATCCAAGAACTCTTTTCTTTAGATGGCATTGGTACTCAGATCGTGATGGCGAGTGCTGAAAAAGTACGTTCAGCTGGCATTGATGATATCGGGGGGATCTTAGATCTTATTCGGCCACTAGAGCAACAAGGTATTTTAGTTCGTCGTTCACGTGAACAGCTAGAACAGGAAATTGAGCTCTTTACCATTATTGAGCGTGATGGGTTGATCATTAGTTGTGCAGCACTCTACCCTTTCCCTGAAGACAAAATTGCCGAGATGGCTTGTGTGGCGGTACACCCTGATTTTCGCGATGGCGATCGCGGCGCATTACTACTGAACCGCCTCCGTCAACAAGCCAAAGAACAAGGCCTTAAGCAGTTGTTTGTATTAACCACCCAAAGCTTACATTGGTTTAGGGAACAAGGCTTTATAGAGTCCAAGGTCGATCAACTCCCCATGGAAAAACAAGCCCTCTATAACTTCCAACGTCGTTCTAAAATTCTCACCTTAGCGTTATAACTTTTAGATCAACAACGCCAGCACAAGCTGGCGTTGTCAGTGATTTTAACCAGTAAGAACGAGCAGTGACTTAGTTAGGTTGATATTAGCTTAATAAACTCGCTAACCCACTGGCACGCTCAGTACAAATACGTACCGCGCGTGTCACAACATCGGGCTGGGCGAAAAAGTGTAATCGAGCTTTAGCGCGTGTCACGCCGGTATATACCAACTCACGCGTTAAGATCGGGCTGTAATCTTTCGGCAACACCATCAAGGTATCAGCAAATTCTGAGCCTTGTGATTTATGGACTGTCATCGCATACACAGTGTCATGCTCGGGTAATCGGCTCGGTAACACCCCATAGATACTGCCATCTGGCATTTCGAAATACACTCGCAAACGAGGTGTGCTTGCACCTTCATTTAGGCTATTACTGGGCTCGTACATCGCGATACCAATGTCACCGTTATACAAACCTAAACCATGATCGTTGCGAGTAATCATCACAGGGCGGCCAAGATACCAAGTATCATCACTGGTACTGATTTTACCTGCGCGCTCTAACCCTCGCTCAATACGCTGGTTTAAGCCTTGTACCCCAAAGTCACCTTCTCGCAATGCACACAATAAACGTACTTGTGAAAATGCGGCAAGCACGTCAGAAGGTGAGGCCTGCTGCTCAATTAAGTCTAAATAATCACGGTAGAAATTCACCGTCATTTTGATCAGCGTTTGGTAGTTATCAGTCGATAGCGGGTAATTGCGAATATCCGCAAAACCTTGCTGCCAAACACGATCAACAAGCTGAGGTTTACCACTATTAATGGCTCTCGCTAACTGGCCAATCCCCGATTTAGCGTGGAAACGGTAGCTCTTTCGCAACATACACAAACTATCAGCAACGGGGCTAACATTTTGTTGCGCCGATGATAACTGATACCCAGTAAGCTGGTTCAGTTGTGCTGCTTGTTGTGGACTATAGCCTTGTTCGATAAAGCCACAAATATCGCCAAGTACAGCGCCTGCTTCAACCGATGCTAGCTGGTCTTTATCACCCAACAAAATCAATTTTGCATGTGGCGGCAATGCATCAAGCAAGCGTGCCATCATAGGTAAATCAATCATCGAGGCTTCATCAACCACCAGCACATCCAAGTGCAATGGGTTATCACGATTATGACGAAAATCGACACTATTTGGGATTGCACCTAATAAACGGTGAATGGTACTCGACTGCGTCGGGATATTTTCTTTGACTATCGCATCCACCGATAATGATTTCACCGCCGAGCCAATAGATTCCGTCAAACGTGCAGCGGCTTTACCGGTCGGCGCAACTAATTTAATGGCAGGCGCTTCTACACCCGCCGCTAAATCGACCTGCATCACCAAGGCTGCCAACAACTTAGCCACAGTGGTGGTTTTACCTGTACCAGGCCCTCCCGATATAACCGAAAACTGGCGCGTTAACGCCATAGCCGCTGCCACTTTTTGCCAATTCAAACAGGCTGAAGTGGGTACTAACTTATCTAATGCAGCCAAATCACCAATTTGCGTCGCTTGCTGTAATACAGCATCAATTTCGGGCCAATTCAGTAAAGCGGGTGCTATCACATCTAGCTTATCGCAAACCTGCTCTTGGCGGGCTTGTGCCGTGTCTGTCTCACTGCCTTTAAATACCGCCAATGCTTCGTATAAGTAACCATATGTACGAGGGAATAGCGCATCAAGCACAGCTGCCATATCACCCTCTAGCAGACTGGCAGCAGGCGCTTGCGCTGTATGCGTGAGTTTCTGTGCGACAATTTTCTCAAAATGCCAGTAACGATGCAGATAGAGGCGCTGGTCAGTAAGTACTAACGGTGTAGCCTTTGCCCCATCAGAGACCACAGGTAAATTGGATAAAATAGCCGCCCAACAGTCAAATTCAGGGAGGCCTTCAAGTAAACCAACCGAATACTTGATCGGTAAGTCCATCACTCGCTTAGTGCTTTTTTCATCCAGCTCTAAACACACGTTACCCTTGCCTAATTCATGGCTCACCCATGCAGCAAGCAAAGCGACCAAGTCGTGATGCTCACTATGCGACTCACCGACTCGCTGCGCGATAAACTTAGCAAACTGATAATCGAGCGGGCGCAGTACACCTGACTGAGTAAGATCCTGTAATCGCTTAAGCATCAATTTGCTCTCCATCAATCAGCTGTTCCAATTCTGTAAGTAGTTGCTCACTTGGTCTTGCATGGAAAATACCACTGTCACTGCCCGCTTCAATACCGCGTAAGAATAAGTAATACACCCCACCAAAATGGGTTTCATAGTCATAGTTAGGAATACGGCTACGCAAGAAACGTTGCAATGCCAACGCATAAATTTGGTACTGTAAATCATAACGGTGATCGCGCATTGCTTCGACCAACTGCTGGCCGCGGTATACCGATGGATCATCACCTAAGTGGTTAGATTTCCAATCGAGAACATAATATTTACCTTGGTGTTCAAACACTAAATCGATAAAGCCTTTTAGCATGCCACTAACGGTCGCAAAACCCAGATCGCCCGCTTTGGCAGATACCTCATCATGTTTAGCAATCACCTTGGTTAACATAGGGGCAGCCAGTAACTCGATCGGCAGTAAGAATTCCATTTCAGTTAAGCGTTGCGCTGGCGTTTTTTCCCCTAAACGCATCGCGTCGCCGTCTAATGAACACTGCAATACGTCACGGATCAATTGCTGTAATACAGGTAACCATTCCAACTCATAGTTTTCTTTTTGCAGTAGCTCCGTCAAGGTCGCCACGGTTTCAGGGCTATCAACAGGCGCGGTAAATTCAATTTCTTCAAAGACGGTATGTAAGAAAGTGCCTGGTCGCGCACCACGCGGGAAAGTATAAATGGAGTATTCAGGCTCCAACTCTAAAGCGTGATCATCATCTGATGATGCCGTATCTGCCGCAGCTTCTATTGCCGAATCCGTATCAAAACCCGGTAAATCAAAGCTACTGTCATACGAATTGTGGTGGCCTTGTTTAACCAAACTTGAATAGCTGGTCATCCACCAGTTTCGCTCAATGCTGGCGCTAAATTGACTGGCCGTTAACGCAGGCGTGTCCCCTTCAGCGGGTTGCCACTTATCACTCGGTAATATCGGCGGCTCTGCCACCGTGATAGCAGGGAGGCTTTCCGCTAACTTCGCCAGCGCGATCTCCAGATCACTGATGCCACCTTCTTGGCCATTTTGTACCAAGTAACCCATTGCTGATTGGTGTAAGCCTGTCGGCTCTTTGGTGCTGCGGCCATTACGAATCGGCGCCATACCCACAAAACAACCGTATACCGCCCGCGTTAATGCCACATAGATCAAACGTAAATCTTCGGCTAAGCGCTCTTTATCTGCTTTTTCTAGTGAATCAGCCTGCTTAGTAATATCTAGAATGGTCAGGTTTTGCTGATCATCATGGTATTTCGCTTCACTTGCGGCGCGATAGCTACAAACAAAGGGCATAAATACCAGATCGTATTCCAACCCTTTAGATTTATGGATAGTCACGATCTGAACCAAATTACGCTCAGACTCTAATCGTTGGATTTGATCGTCAGCATTGCCGTTAGGTTCAGCAACATGCTCTGCTAACCAGCGTAATAAGCCATAGTCGCTATCAAGCGTTTGGCTGGCTTGTTGTAATAACTCGCCAATGTGCAGCAAGTCAGTCAATCGACGCTCGCCGCCCTCTTCAGCCAATAAGCGCTCAGCAATCGCATTTCGGCTCATCACGGCGCGAAGCATTGGCATCACACCACGACTAAGCCATAACTTGCGGTAATCTCTAAATTCAGTAACCGCAGTTTCCCAGCGGGTTTCATCGTTATTTAATAAATCTAAATCCGCCGCAGTATAAGCAAACAAGCTCGACGCTAACGCTGCCCGTAGCGCTCGTTCATTTTCAGGGGTTAATACCGCTTGTAATAATCGCTGAATATCGGCCGCTTCTGCACTGCCAAACACGCTATCACGGTTAGATAAATACACACTGGCGATGCCTTGTTCAGCAAGGGCTTGGCGGACTAGCTTACCTTCACTCCCCGTGCGCACCAAAACGGCAATATCGCCCGCTTGAATCGATTTCTTGTGGTCTTTATCTTGGAAATAGGCACTATCTTGCTGCGATTGAGTCAAAATATCTTGGATTTTAGCGGCCGTCGCCTCCGCCATTACCTCTTGGTAATTACCTTTGGTGACAGGTTTGCCATCCAAGCTATCTTGATGCCAAAACGTCAGTGCATGCTGCACTTGACCATCTAACCACCAGCTACGATCTGGCGCTTTAGGGCTATGAGCGACCGATAAAAACTGAATATCTTGGTCATACATAAATGGGCTATCAGGATGTTCAAATACCTGATTGACCGAAGCGATCATATCGGCGGTTGAGCGCCAGTTTGTCCCTAAAGTGTAGTGATCAGTTACCTGACGGCGCGCTTGAATATAGGTAAAAATATCGGCGCCACGAAACGCATAGATAGCCTGTTTCGGATCACCGATCATAAACAAACCACAGCCACTTTGTGTCGCCGTATCTGTAGTGTAAATATTGCTAAAAATACTGTATTGCAGCGGATCGGTATCTTGGAATTCATCGATCATCGCCACTGGGTACTGGCTGCGAATACGATCAACGAGTAAATCATCACTGTCGTTATCAATCGCTGCCGACAATTGTGTCAGCAAATCATCAAACGATAACCAACCTTTACGTTGCTTGGCCTGCGCCAGTAATTCTCGACACTCAGCAATCGCATGAGCTAACAGTGGATCACGCAAGTTAGCAGGGTTATCCAATAACTCAGCAACCGCGGCAAACACCGCATGTTCTGGCGGGTTGTCTTTCGATTTTTCAATCAAGGTCTGCTGATGGAAACGTTCAAGCTTATCGGGCAAGTCATAGTTCACCGTTGGCGTTGCTGCCCACTGTGACACTTGCTCTAACCAAGTCGGTAAACTTTTTTTGGTATAGCTGCGTTTGTTGACCCCAGAACCCGCAATCAAAGGTTCGAGATCACTTTGGTGTTCACGCCACTGGGCTTTAAAGCCATCCAAGCGTTGCAGATTTTCTTGGTGAAGATCGGCCAAAGATTCCGTCATCGCATCAACGCTGAGCTTCACCGGCGCACCGGTTAAACTGCCACCTAAATCCTTCAATAAGGCCGCAGGGGATGACCAAATATTGCGAACTTCTTGCGCTAATGCATGCGGTAAATGATAAAAAGCACGACGCCAATAATCCGCTGAAACCATACTTTTTAGCTGGCTTTCATCGGTCACAAATTCATTGTTAAAACGACTGCCCGATTCAAATGCATTTTGGGTCAGCATCCGCTGACAAAAACCGTGAATGGTATAGATCGCCGCTTCGTCCATTTGACGCTCGGCTTGTAATAAAATTTGCGCGGCCGTTTTATGATCTTGAATCTCTTCAAGCAAAGGTTGGATCACAGGATCGTTACTCACCCCACGGCTAAACGCCAAACGTGCATCATGAATACGGGCTCGAATACGATCCCGTAGCTCTGCAGTTGCGGCTTCTGTAAAGGTCACAACCAGGATCTGATCAACATTTAGCTCACAGCCATGTCGGCTATCAACGCTGCCATGGCCCAGCAATAAACGTAAATACAAGCTGGCGATGGTAAATGTTTTCCCCGTACCTGCTGAGGCTTCAATTAAACGCGCACCATGAAGAGGGAACGTCATCGGGTGCAGTGTATTTGCGTTATTATTCATCCCCGCCATCCTTCTCTGTCATAGCTCTGATTGTAATGAGTAAATGGGTTGGCGCCGCCAACCAAGTGCTTACGCTAGGTAATATCTTTGGTGTCATCAAGGTTCACCTTGCTGAATATCCGCCGTTAACATTTGTCTGGTTACTCATCACGATCAAGTGTGATCAATAACTTAGAAATAAACGTTAGCTTGCTTGAATAAGTTTTCTTTCTATCAATGTGAGAGTTTTCTCACAGTTTAACGCCATCGCTTTGGTTAGTATCGCAGCCAGAAACATGGTCACCTCTGGACCGGTGGTCGTACAGCAAACACCCTACAAATAAGAATGATTTGCTGACGGCCACACTACTTCCTGCCTACTCTTCGACTTTTTCACTATTTAATACCGCACCTTGCAATATTCGACTAGCAAGCTGTGACGCATCATTGGCTAAATTATCATCCCAGTTAGGCCATACTCGCGCGATATAACTGTCTGCGCCTTCACCTGCAAATAAGTAACCATCATTGAAAGTATCAGCCATTTTCTTCAACGCTTTTTGGATTGTCTCGTCGTCGTCTTTGAAACTACCATCGCGTCCGATCCTTGCTTGGATCCCTGCCAACGCTGTTTTAGGGAAATACGCTAATGGCTGATTTAAGCCATCAAAATACAGCTCAATAATGTCTTGTAGGTACTGGCGTGCGGTCTCGGCATCAATCGGGAGCAAGCGACGATATTCATCGTTACCAATCAAGTGCGTGCTCTTCTGAGCCTGAACTTGGTTTGGATTTGAGCTTTGCGGCTGCATTGCCGCCAAGCAGAGGTGATCTATCCATGCAATAAGCAGATCTTGAGCGCGTATTTTGCCACTGCGATAACGTACCAAACCGGATTGATAACCTTGTTTTAGCCAACCTTGTAGGTTCACCTTGTGACCTTGATAACTAAAGATTAAATCAACTTCCTGATCATCCAAAGGAGCATGAATTAACGGGAAAATCTGCTCGGTGAGTGCCAACACATCATTGCGGGTGATCTCTAAATCTAAATCCCCAAACGCTGCAACAGGTAAACGACCTGCCGCTTTTTGTTGTGCCGAAAATTCATCAAAGACAGCGCTTTCATCTTGGTTTACTAACTTGGCATCCAGTAATTGTTGTAACAACTGCTCACGCATTAAATAACCGTCTAAACCGTTAAGCGTGAAAGGTTCGTCATCTTCGATGATCCCCATTGGTGGCTCAAAAAAGACTTTTAAACGACGATTAAAGAAGTAACGCACAGGTAAACGCCAAAAACGTTGTAGCTCTGATAAATCAAGTTCTAGCACTTTATCGTCAGCAAAAGGTTCAGATTCAAGCGCCGACAATTGAAAGGCTTGACCAGCCTGACCTTTACGCTCTGCGGCAGGTAACCATTCAACCGCATAACTGGCCTTGTCACCTTCAAAAGCACTCGGGCTAAACGGCACCAAAGGGTGAAAATGATTCAAGTGTTGCTTGATGTTGTCCGCTGATTGATCGACGGGTAATGCCTCATCGCCCGCAAGACAATAGCCTTGCTGGCAATATTCCACCAGCTCACTCACCAGCACTGACGGGACTTTCTCGGTATTATCTTGGATAGAACGGCCAACATAGCTGATATACAGCGTTTGCTGCGCAGATTGAATAGCTTCTAAAAATAGATAACGGTCATCATCACGACGAGAGCGATCACCAGCTCTAGTGCGACCATCCATCAAATCAAACCCTTCCGCAGGCATACTACGAGGATAAGCACCGTCGTTCATTCCTAACAAGCTCACCACTTTGAATGGAATGGAGCGCATTGGCATCAAGGTACAGAAGTTCACTTGGCCAGCCAAAAAGCGCTGACTCACACGCTCACCAGATAATTTACCTGTTAGGTATTCGGTCAAGACGCGTGGGGAAATAGGCGCATTGTAATGCGCATCATCCAGTTGTTCTTGCAGACGATGTAAAGACTCCCGAATTGATTTAAGTACCAGTTCGCCGTCAATATCGACCGCAAAGCAGTCATCCAGCAACTGATTCAAAATCTGGGTCCAATCAGTCACTGATTGTGATTGAGCCAAACAGTGGCGATAATCAATTAACTTGTCGATAAAACTGGCTAACTGGCCAGCAATTTCAGCATCGAGACCCTGCACTTCTTCATAAGCAGAGATACCATCAAACAAGCCAGCCTCGTACGGCATCGCATAGCCCAATAACATCCGCTGGATGCCAAACAACCAGGTGTTTTGTTGCTGTGCAGGCAAATCGAATTGGCCAGCGGTTTGGCTATCAAGCCCCCAACGTACACCAACTTCTTCGATCCAGCGTTTTACTTTCTCGAAACTATCACTATCAAAGCCAAACCTGGCCATAACAGCAGGAACTTCTAACAGTTCGAGTAATTCAGAGGCTTGGCAACGACTTTCAGGCAATGTCAGTAAGCGTAAGAAAGCCAACAGAATCGGGTTTTCTTGCTCGGCAGTACGGTCAGAGATCGAAAATGGAATATAACGATTACCCGGAGCATTGCCAAATACCGCTTGAATCGCAGGACTATAAGCATTGATATCTGACACCATCACGATGACATCGCGTGGTTTTAGGCTGCTATCAGCATCGAACATCGCCAATAGCTTGTCATGCAGAACTTCCACTTCACGCATAGGGCTGTGGCAAGCATGAATAGAAAGTGATTGATCATCTAACATCACCGCCAGTTTGTGGTGACTTGAATCTAAAATATCGTCGTTTTGGCGATCTTCTAAATTCAGAATATCGGCTTGGATCGAATGCAGCAGTGAATCACGCTCAATGTCCGCGAAGGCTTCAATTTCATTGGCCTGCATTTCGGACATTAAGAATAAATTATCGCGGCCAAGTTTACCCATAGAGGCCAACAAGCTATTGCCGACAGCATCGGTATGAAACTCATCAAGCACATTATCTTCAATGCTGCCTTTGAGCTGCTCTGCCATATCACCCTGTTCGCTGTGATCATCTAGCCATTTAACTTGTAGACGATTCTTCGCGGCTAACCGCGCAAGGTATTTACGGTCACGCACTTCGCCCCAGTAATAACGACAAGGGTTAGTGAACATCAAATGGACATCAATGTGCTCACCGAGTGCAGCTAACGCATCCATATAACGCGGCGGCAACGATGAGATACCAAATACAAACAAACGCTTTGGCAAGCCTTCAGGTAATTCACCTTCAGCAGCACTGGCGGCGTAGTTCGTGAGGGTCTCGATAAAATGATCATAAAGGTTGGCACGATGATACGGCGACTGCCCCAAAGCTAATGTCTGATCATATAGTGCTTGCCATAAGATAGGCTGCCACGGGTGATCGTCGCCCAGCTCTTTAACGGTTTCGCCCGCTTCCCACTGCTGTACCCATTCAGGACGGTATACCAAGTATTGGTCGAAGATATCTGCAATTTTCTCTGCCAATTGGTAAATTTTCAAACCGTCTTCATCGCCCTCTAAATAGCGCTTAAGAGGTTCAAACTCATCAAGATCTAACTGCTGTGGTAGCACCTCCATCAATTTCCATGTCATCGACTCTTTGTTGAATGCACTACGCGCAGGCACATCACTCAACACTTTGGTGAACATAGTCCAAATGAAAGTAGCAGGCAGCGGGAATTCAATGTTGGCAGCAATGCCGAAGGACTTGGCTAATTCTAATTTTAACCACTGTGACATCCCTGGGCTTTGTACCAAGATTTGCTCTTGTTCAAACGGGTTATCCAGTGGCTGCAAGCGAATGAGTTCAACCAGAAGGGATTTCAGCACGTCGAGCTGATTGGAGTGATAGACAGTAAACACGCAGATATCTCACACAAAAGAGAAAGTTATAGGAATTGTCTACCAATAGAGGGAATGCAGCAAATAGAAAGGTATTGAATAAGCCACATTATTTACTGCAAACGCCAAACAGATTGTTACCTGTCTAGCGTTTGCTCAATATAGATGGCTAATGATGTTCACAGCCTAAGACTCAAACTTGTTGAGACTGAAGTTGAGGGTGAAATAAACGGCTGATAGGACGGTAATGAGCAAGGTAACGCACCGCAACATAACTCACGATAACAGTCGCAATTACTAACTCAATTTGGCCCAAGAGAAATACCTGCTGTACGTACTCACTGCTAAAACCAAACGTTGTCATCCAAGCCGCTGATTTAAATAATGCCGTTGCACTGATCACGATAGGGAAAGTAAAAGCCGCGTAACCCGCACTGAATGGCAAACGCAGTAAGCGATAAAAAGCCACATAAATCACAAAAGTCATCAGCACGGCGATCCCAATCAGTAAGCCAATCACCACAGGTGAAGGAACAGCAGTCACCGTTAGGTAACCCGCCAGTGATAGGCTTGCAGGCGCCGCCATAATCGCAATCGTCGGTTTCGCATTGTCATGAATCTCATGACTGAAAATTAAACGGTAAATCATCAGTGGCAACATAACGGCATAGGCAACCATACCAAACACCAACAAACCTTGCGCTAAGGGTAATAGCTCGCCGCCAGGAAACGCGACATCCGCAACTATGATACCCACAGGTGGAACAAACCAACTTGGCACCATGTGGTGTAATTCAAAATCGACCGCACGGTGATAAATAAAGAGTGCTAGAAACGCCACATGTAATGCCACGGCAAAGAGCCATAAGCCTTGGCTGAATACAGGGTAAAACTGACCGAGCGCCTTCGATACCACCATGGTTGCCATCGCATAGGTCGGTACAACGCTTCCAACGACAGGGTGAGAAAGATCAGTCCATAGCATTTTAGGGTGGAAGATAAATTTAACCGTAAGAATCAATAGCAATACAGCCGCAATACCCGCGCCAATTTGTTGGCCCAAACCACCTAAATCTGCCACGTTTTCCCAACACCAACCAAGGCTAGCAATACCTAATGCTAATCCTGCCATTGGGGTTGGCGCCCCTGCTACTTTACGTTTTGTCGCTTTAATCATGACATTTCTCCACCAGCCAATTCATGGGCTGAGAACACACTCTGAACACAAAATGGAGTGTATCGAACTCTATTGTTTTATAATAACTGAATATATTTAACCTAAGGTTAAGTCATGCTTAACAATATAACTTGCATTATATTAGCAACTTTTGGTGTATGAGAATATGGCCCATCCTATTGCATTAAAGCAGCTCAATGCTTTTGTCACTGTTGCCCAAGAAGGCACCATTACCGCTGCAGCTGAAAAGCTATTCCTTTCAAAACCAGCGGTAAGTATGGCGCTGGCAGAGCTAGAAAAGCAGCTTGATCATAAGTTATTTGATCGTAACAACAATCGCTTAATCATTAACGAACAGGGGAAGCGTTTACTGCCTTTAGCCGATGAGTTACTTGCTCGAAGCCAAACTATCGAACAATTATTTAATCAAACAGGCCCAGCAACAGGGCAACTACGGATTGGATCAAGCGATACTGTGGGTAACCAACTCACCCCTTTTTTACTACGCGATTTTCGCCAACATGCAAAACATGATGATCAATCTTTGTTTATCTCTAATACCAGCCAGATCTGCCACATGCTCAGTGAGTTTGAGTTGGATGTGGGATTGGTGGAAGGCAAGGTCCAACAAGCCGATTTGATGATCGAGCCTTGGTTAGCCGATGAAATGGTAGTGGTTTGCCACCCAAATCACCCTCTGACCCAGATAAAAAATCTACAAGTAAGCGATTTAGAGCATTCAGAATGGATTTTACGAGAAGCAGGTTCAGGCACCCGCGAGTTCTTTCTAAACCGCATTGCGCCGCGCCTGGAATATTGGCACCAAGCGTTTGAGCTCAACACCACTGAAGCTATTATCAACTGCTGCGCTGCGGGGCTCGGCGTGACGTGTTTGTCTAAATTTGCTGTCCAACATGCCGTTAATGATCACCGCTTAGTGATTCTGCCACTGCCGCTCGATATGCAGCGTCAGTATTGGCTGCTATACCATAAAGAAAAATACCAAAGCCCATTAATGGAAATGTTCTTATCCTTCGCGCAACAATGGCATTTCTCTCAATAGAGCTAGAACCTTGCAATGCCCCTAGATACGGTTATCACCGCAACTGAACGCGATTATTTGGCTGATCTGACACAAAGGTCGGCCAGATTCTTGCTGCCAATCATTAAAAGCCGCTAATGTCGC
The DNA here is from genome assembly GCF_024346675.1 of Photobacterium sanguinicancri. Lineage (NCBI taxonomy): Bacteria > Pseudomonadati > Pseudomonadota > Gammaproteobacteria > Vibrionales > Vibrionaceae > Photobacterium > Photobacterium sanguinicancri. The sequence goes on along the minus strand of NZ_AP024850.1, from coordinate 601,243 downwards.
TTGCTGGGATTTTTTGGTATCACGGCCACCGTCAATCACCCCAATATTACGTAAATAAGCCTCAACATCCCCACTCAAAATAAAGGTGTCTTTGCCCATAATTCGCAGTGTATAGGGGCCCGTATTACCCCCTAATCGCTTACCGTTTTTCTTTAGGTACTGCCATAATCCAATAATATCTTCGGAAGGCCACTGTGCGACCATGTTGGAAAACGAGCCATATTCACAGGCCGCTTGATGGATCATACGGGCATTTTCAGGAATGGTCATGACCTTGCCTAAGTGGCGAATAATCGCAGGGTCGGTTGCTTTTCGTTCCCACATTTCCGTTGGCATCAAGAGCATTTTTTCGATATCAAAACCGAAGAACACCTCTTCAAAATTGGGCCACTTCGCCCGTACCACCTTCCAACTCATGCCAGATTGAAACACTTTTTGGCTAAATGCGGCGAGCCAGCGATCATCTGGGATCTGCTGAAGCTGCTCTGAAGACAGTGCGACAGATAACAGGCTCTCAAGGGCTGCATCACCACCTTTCCGTTCTGCTGCTCTTGCATAAATTCGATCAAATTTTTCTCGCATCATCACATAACACTGCTTATCACTGGACATAGCCCTTAATGCTACTGTATAAACAGCCAGTAAATCAATTCGGAGAGGGTGACCATGGCTGTTATCGTCAAATATGTGGTTGAGCGCAACGGAGAAGAAAAGATGACTTTCACCTCTAAGTCCGAAGCCGACGCATACGACAAAATGTTGGATATGGCTGACGATATGTTTGCTTTACTTAGTGAAAGTGAACTATTCGAAGATGAAGCTAAGCAAGAAGAGCTATCAATGTTCCTCGCACAAAAACGCGAAGAAGTACTTGTAGCACTGGGTGCAAAAAAAGCAAAACCTGCACCAAAAAAGAAAGTAGCAAAGCCTGAAGCAATAGAAGATATTCCTCAGGAAGATGCCGCTTAATTTTTTACTTTTTGTACATATCCTAAAAACCTCCTTCTGGAGGTTTTTTTATGGCGATAATTCCACCACATTTAGCCCTCTTAACCCATTTTTATCAGATCTACGTCATTTTTCACTGATTACCCTTTCCCCTCTTCTATATTCTGACAACTCTCTTTATGATGAAGGTAACGATATATAGACGAATTAAGTGCTATAGCACTTACGAAATGGAGAACAATTCAATATGGCTAGCTTTTCTCTTGCCTTAGGTACTGCAACGAAAAACCGTGACGGTAAAATCATCGAAGCATTTTTTCCAAGCCCTGTATTAAACCCAACAGATGCTTTAGTTAATGCAGTTGCCGCTGTGGTTAATTACAAAGAAGGCAACCAAGCAATTGAAATAACTCCAGCTCAGTGCGCTGATTTACAAGCGGCCTTCGTAGCAGCTAACGACGACAAGCATGCACAATTTGCAGCTAAAGCGGCAAACTCTTCACAACCGCTTGTGGTTGTTATTCTAGCGACAGATGCAGCACCAACCTCTGTTTCTGAAGCCTTCCTTAAGCTACAACTTATTTCTCATCGTTTAGTTCAACCACACGGTGTCGTACTCGATGGCGTCTTTGGTCTACTGCACAACATCGCATGGACCAACCAAGGCCCTATCGATTTACCAGAGCTAACCGATCGTCAAATTGAAGCACGCCTAAACGGTGAAGCGTTAACTGTCGATTGTGTAGATAAATTCCCTAAAATGGTTGATTACATTGTTCCTGCTGGTGTGCGTATCGCTGATACATCACGTGTTCGCCTAGGTGCTCACGTTGGTGAAGGCACAACCGTAATGCACGAAGGCTTCATCAACTTCAACGCAGGTACAACTGGCGTGAGCATGGTAGAAGGTCGTATTTCTGCAGGTGTTATGGTTGGTAATGGTTCAGATATCGGTGGTGGTGCATCTATCATGGGTACACTATCTGGCGGTGGTAAAGTTGTCGTCTCAATTGGCGAAAACAGCCTACTAGGTGCCAATGCAGGTCTTGGTTTCCCACTGGGCGATCGCTGTACGATTGAATCTGGCTTGTACGTAACAGCGGGTTCTAAAGTGCGTATGCTTGACTCATCAGGCCAAGAAGTGGAAGTCGTTAAAGCGCGCGACCTTGCAGGCAAACCTGACCTTCTGTTCCGTCGTAACTCAGTAACAGGTCAAATTGAATGTTTGACTAATAAGAGTGCGGTAGAGCTAAACAGCGAGCTTCACAGCAACAACTAATCCGACAATTAACGATTAGTGATATAACAAAGGCTGCCAATGGGCAGCCTTTTGAATTGATAACAAGCAAATGGATCAAACAGTCACCCGTTACTAATAACCTCGTCCAGTTAAACCATAACTGCTTGAATCTGAGGTACATTCATTTAGGTAGTCCGCATTAACCACCGTCGATACGGATTGGCGGCCAGAACAATAATCAAAACGTCCTTTTAAGTAACCCGCTCGATACTCTTCGTATTCTGTTTCACTCAGCGCACCTAAATCACCCAACCGCTGCTCATTTAGTTCACGGTAACCTTGCTCACCATGGTAAGCACCCAGTCCCTGCCAATTTTTCTCTTCAGTCAGACCGCTCTCATACGGAGACGTACAACCTACCAACCCTACCACCATTGCTGCGACTATCACTTTCATCATACTTGCATCCTCTGCCACTGAGGCTTTGCCACATCATTGTTATAATATGAATCTGTATCATGTGAATCACCCTTTAGCGCACGAGGAGTCTCCTCTAATGGTAAAAGGCTATAAAAGTAAGTATGGTCTAAATCGCCCAATCTGATAGAACAAGTTCCCCCCCTAATTCAGGGCTGCCGCCGCTTCTCTACCACTATCCAAATGACTGCCACTGTAAATTAAAGCTAAACCTACTATCGCCGCACCAAACATCACCAAGCCTAAATGCCAAAGTTGATTAATGCCGATATGCAGTAAAAAACTACTGATCAAAGATGCAATAATCATTTGGCATGCGCCAGATAACGCAGATACTGTGCCCGCTTTTTTTGCATAAGGCAGTAGTAGTAATGATTGCGCACACGGGAATGCCATCCCATTGGCCATCGCAAGTAAGAAGTGCCCAGCACTTACCGTGACAGGAGAAAGCGGTGCAAAAATAAAAATAATCCCTGATACAACATGAATAAATGGCGTTAACTGAAGTACTTTCATGGTGCCTAATCGCGGCCGTATACGCTGACATAATAGCCCACCACACAATAAGCCTATCGCAGGGATCATCGCCCAGAGCGCGTATTCATCGGAGTCCATGCCTATTTGTACCTGCATAATAAAAGGCATTAAAGAAATAGAGATAACGACCAAGGTAAAGTTCACCCAACCAATCCCTGCAAAGCTCATAAAGTGACGCTCTCGGAATAAAGAAAAATACGAAAGCGCTAAAGTGGATACAGATTGAGGCCGAGAAGTTGCAGCCAGTGTCTCTTTAAAGAAAAAAATAAGAATGAGCCAAATACAACTGATGTAAGCAAGAAGCAAAATAAAGACACTTTGCCAGCCTAAATAATGGTTAACCATACCGCCAATAACGGGACCAATAATAGGAGTAAAAGCCGCCACAATGGAGACCCAAGTCATGGCCTTAACAAAGCTTTGATTTTGATAACTATCGCGCATGGTTGCTCGTGCTAACACGCCCACACTCCCAGCGCCAAATCCCTGCATAATTCGTCCAGCTAACAAGCCTGAAAAGTTATCACTATTACAAACAGCAACAACTAAGCCAATGATCGCAATAGACAATCCAATCAATAAAATAGGCCGACGGCCAAATACGTCTGAGAGTGGCCCATAGATCAGTTGGGACGATCCAAACATGAGTAAGTAACCCGAGACTAATAACTGGGTTTGATCTGTGGTGATCGAAAGATCCCGTGCGATCCAAGGCAGTGATGGGAAAACCAACCCTAAACTTAACTGGCCAATACTGACAATTAGGCACGCCAACAATAAAGGCTTCCAGTTGAATTTTTCCATCTAACACCTCATCTAGCGAATAGTTATTCTATTATGCATTGATAAAGAGAAAAGGATTAGCAGCGCGAGAATAATAAATACTTTCCCACCTGGAAACAATAAACAACAAAGCCGAGACTGAGCTCGGCTTTGCTAGAAAATCATCGTTTTCCGTACATCAAGAGAGTTTAAAGCTGAGGATGGCTTAGCTCATTGAAGCACCACTCCGACGGCGAAACACACCTTAGTATTACTTTTTAATACAGTATTTCAGTGGGTTCTGGAGGGAAAACTTACTACCCGTGGTTTCTACATTCCCTTTTTTCAATGCCACCAAAATTTCCCGATGGATTTTAATAATGGCAAAAAAGCGGACCACTATAAAAATAATAAAGGCAGGCATTAGTACTTGTGCCATTGGTGCTGATTGCAGCACGAAATCATTCAATAACCAGACGGCAAGCATTAACAACATCAAATAGAGTGAATGTGGTTTAATCACAATGTTCACTTCTGTTGCCGATTCACTGCGCTCATAAAAAAACTTCATATCAGCCCTAATACTTAAAATATATTCCAGCGTTAACCTTCTCATATTCATCGTTTATAACGCAAGTCTATGCATAATCACACTTGTACAAAACAGAGATATCATCAGGAAGAAGCGATACCGAACATCAGTGCGCCCCAACGTGTCAGGCCGCTACGCTCGTCAATAAAAAGGCTAACCCACTTGGCTACAGCTTCCGCTCCATGATTAGCCAAAATACAAATGCAAAAAAGCCCTGCTATTGCTGGCAGGACTTTTGAATAAATGGCGGAGCGGACGGGACTTTATATAAATAAACTGCCACACCGAAAATCAGCGTGTCCCCCGGCGTGATAGGCCGCCGCCTCCAAGGTAAATAGGCTAACCAACCGAACGACCGCTGCCGCGCCATAATTCGCCAAAGTACAAATGTAAAAAAGCCCTGCTATTGCTAGCAGGGCTTTTAATAAGTGGCGGAGCGGACGGGACTCGAACCCGCGACCCCCGGCGTGACAGGCCGGTATTCTAACCAACTGAACTACCGCTCCACACGGTGATAAACAGTTGCCTGTCTATCCGATAAATGTCGTTCAATACACTTATCTAAATTTGAAGCCTGGCGATGACCTACTCTCACATGGGGAGACCCCACACTACCATCGGCGCTATTACGTTTCACTACTGAGTTCGGCATGGGATCAGGTGGGTCCATAATGCTATGGTCGCCAAGCAAATTCGGTTTATTCACCGCCATTCAGGCGATAAATACAATCTGGGAAAGTTAACTAGTTACAATATTCATTCTTAACACGCATTCAAGCGTTATGGAGTCCGTAAAACCCCTTGGGTGTTGTATGGTTAAGCCTCACGGGCAATTAGTACAGGTTAGCTCAATGCCTCGCAGCACTTACACACCCTGCCTATCAACGTCGTAGTCTTCGACAACCCTTTAGAGACCTTAAAGGTCTAGAGATGACTCATCTTGAGGCTCGCTTCGCGCTTAGATGCTTTCAGCGCTTATCGATTCCGAACGTAGCTACCGGGCAATGCTATTGGCATAACAACCCGAACACCAGCGGTTCGTCCACTCCGGTCCTCTCGTACTAGGAGCAGCCCCTCTCAATCATCTAACGCCCACGGCAGATAGGGACCGAACTGTCTCACGACGTTCTAAACCCAGCTCGCGTACCACTTTAAATGGCGAACAGCCATACCCTTGGGACCGACTTCAGCCCCAGGATGTGATGAGCCGACATCGAGGTGCCAAACACCGCCGTCGATATGAACTCTTGGGCGGTATCAGCCTGTTATCCCCGGAGTACCTTTTATCCGTTGAGCGATGGCCCTTCCATTCAGAACCACCGGATCACTATGACCTGCTTTCGCACCTGCTCGAATTGTCATTCTCGCAGTCAAGCGGGCTTATGCCATTGCACTAACCTCACGATGTCCGACCGTGATTAGCCCACCTTCGTGCTCCTCCGTTACTCTTTGGGAGGAGACCGCCCCAGTCAAACTACCCACCAGGCACTGTCCGCACCCCCGATTAGGGGGCGACGTTAGAACATCAAGCATACAAGGGTGGTATTTCAAGATTGCCTCCACATCATCTAGCGACAATGCTTCAAAGGCTCCCACCTATCCTACACATGTAGGGTCAATGTTCAGTGCCAAGCTGTAGTAAAGGTTCACGGGGTCTTTCCGTCTAGCCGCGGGTACACAGCATCTTCACTGCGATTTCAATTTCACTGAGTCTCGGGTGGAGACAGCGTGGCCATCATTACGCCATTCGTGCAGGTCGGAACTTACCCGACAAGGAATTTCGCTACCTTAGGACCGTTATAGTTACGGCCGCCGTTTACCGGGGCTTCGATCAAGAGCTTCGACCGAAGTCTAACCCCATCAATTAACCTTCCGGCACCGGGCAGGCGTCACACCGTATACGTCATCTTTCGATTTTGCACAGTGCTGTGTTTTTAATAAACAGTTGCAGCCACCTGGTATCTGCGACTCCCAGCAGCTTAGAGAGCAAGTCTCATCACCGCGAGGAGCGTACCTTCTCCCGAAGTTACGGTACCATTTTGCCTAGTTCCTTCACCCGAGTTCTCTCAAGCGCCTTGGTATTCTCTACCTGATCACCTGTGTCGGTTTGGGGTACGATTGCTTATAACCTATCGCTTAGAGGCTTTTCCCGGAAGCATGGCATCAATGACTTCATCACCGTAGTGACTCGACATCGGGTCTCAGCCTTAAGATAGTCCGGATTTGCCTAAACTATCAGCCTACACCCTTGAACTTGGACGACCGTCGCCAAGCCCACCTAGCCTTCTCCGTCCCCCCATCGCAGTTATAAGCAGTACGGGAATATTAACCCGTTTCCCATCGACTACGCCTTTCGGCCTCGCCTTAGGGGTCGACTTACCCTGCCCCGATTAACGTTGGACAGGAACCCTTGATCTTCCGGCGAGGGAGTTTTTCACTCCCTTTATCGTTACTCATGTCAGCATTCGCACTTCTGATACCTCCAGCAGCCCTTACAGACCACCTTCAACGGCTTACAGAACGCTCCCCTACCCAATATGAACAAGTCATATTGCCGCAGCTTCGGTGTATAGCTTAGCCCCGTTAAATCTTCCGCGCAGGCCGACTCGACCAGTGAGCTATTACGCTTTCTTTAAATGATGGCTGCTTCTAAGCCAACATCCTGGCTGTCTGAGCCTTCCCACATCGTTTCCCACTTAGCTATAACTTTGGGACCTTAGCTGGCGGTCTGGGTTGTTTCCCTCTCCACGACGGACGTTAGCACCCGCCGTGTGTCTCCCGGATAGTACTTACTGGTATTCGGAGTTTGCAAAGGGTTGGTAAGTCGGGATGACCCCCTAGCCTTAACAGTGCTCTACCCCCAGTAGTATTCGTCCGAGGCGCTACCTAAATAGCTTTCGGGGAGAACCAGCTATCTCCAGGTTTGATTGGCCTTTCACCCCTAGCCACAAGTCATCCGCTAATTTTTCAACATTAGTCGGTTCGGTCCTCCAGTAAGTGTTACCTCACCTTCAACCTGCCCATGGCTAGATCACCTGGTTTCGGGTCTAATCCTAGCAACTATGACGCCCAGTTAAGACTCGGTTTCCCTACGGCTCCCCTAAACGGTTAACCTTGCTACTAAAATTAAGTCGCTGACCCATTATACAAAAGGTACGCAGTCACCCAACAAGTGGGCTCCTACTGCTTGTACGTACACGGTTTCAGGTTCTATTTCACTCCCCTCACAGGGGTTCTTTTCGCCTTTCCCTCACGGTACTGGTTCACTATCGGTCAGTCAGGAGTATTTAGCCTTGGAGGATGGTCCCCCCATGTTCAAACAGGATATCACGTGTCCCGTCCTACTCGTTTTCACTAATAATGCGTTGTCGGTTACGGGGCTATCACCCTGTATCGCTGTGCTTTCCAGCACATTCACCTAACGCAAGACTGGCTTAAGGGCTAATCCGATTTCGCTCGCCGCTACTCTCGGAATCTCGGTTGATTTCTCTTCCTTCGGGTACTTAGATGTTTCAGTTCCCCGAGTTCGCCTCGTTACGCTATGTATTCACGTAACGATACGTGCTTATGCACGTGGGTTTCCCCATTCGGAAATCCCAGTCTCAAGTGATTTTTACTATCTAAACTGGGCTTATCGCAAGTTAATACGTCCTTCATCGCCTCTGACTGCCAAGGCATCCACCGTGTACGCTTAGTCACTTAACCATACAACCCCAAGAGGTCTGTATGTTCAAACAACCAAGGTTTTATCGTCACTCATTTCCGATCAAGAAAAATGAGGACATTGGTTTTTCGCCGGACTCTACACAAGACACTTGAATGTGTGTTGTTTTGAGAACTCGTTTTTATCATTAAAGATAAAAACTATTGTAATTCAATCATTCGATTGAATTTACTAGTCAGCTTTCCAGATTGTTAAAGAGCATTGTGTTTGTCCGTAGACATCCACTTTCTAATTACACTCAAGCGAATGTTTTTAGAAAGTGGCGTCCCGTAGGGGAGTCGAACCCCTGTTACCGCCGTGAAAGGGCGGTGTCCTAGGCCTCTAGACGAACGGGACTAAGTACTTTCTTGAAAAATCACTAATGATTTTTCACTCTTTTACATTTTAACCAAGCAATCTGTGTGGACACTGCATCAAACAAGCAGTCTATCGTTTAAGGAGGTGATCCAGCCCCAGGTTCCCCTAGGGCTACCTTGTTACGACTTCACCCCAGTCATGAACCACACCGTGGTAAACGCCCTCCCGAAGGTTAAGCTATCTACTTCTGGTGCAGCCCACTCCCATGGTGTGACGGGCGGTGTGTACAAGGCCCGGGAACGTATTCACCGTGGCATTCTGATCCACGATTACTAGCGATTCCGACTTCATGGAGTCGAGTTGCAGACTCCAATCCGGACTACGACGTACTTTCTGGGATTCGCTCACCATCGCTGGTTGGCAGCCCTCTGTATACGCCATTGTAGCACGTGTGTAGCCCTACTCGTAAGGGCCATGATGACTTGACGTCGTCCCCACCTTCCTCCGGTTTATCACCGGCAGTCTCCCTGGAGTTCCCACCATTACGTGCTGGCAAACAAGGATAAGGGTTGCGCTCGTTGCGGGACTTAACCCAACATTTCACAACACGAGCTGACGACAGCCATGCAGCACCTGTCTCAGAGTTCCCGAAGGCACTAAGCTATCTCTAGCGAATTCTCTGGATGTCAAGAGTAGGTAAGGTTCTTCGCGTTGCATCGAATTAAACCACATGCTCCACCGCTTGTGCGGGCCCCCGTCAATTCATTTGAGTTTTAATCTTGCGACCGTACTCCCCAGGCGGTCTACTTAACGCGTTAGCTCCGAAAGCCAGGACTCAAGGTCCCAACCTCCAAGTAGACATCGTTTACGGCGTGGACTACCAGGGTATCTAATCCTGTTTGCTCCCCACGCTTTCGCATCTGAGCGTCAGTCTTTGTCCAGGGGGCCGCCTTCGCCACCGGTATTCCTTCAGATCTCTACGCATTTCACCGCTACACCTGAAATTCTACCCCCCTCTACAAGACTCTAGTCTGCCAGTTCAAAATGCTGTTCCGAGGTTGAGCCCCGGGCTTTCACATCTTGCTTAACAGACCGCCTGCATGCGCTTTACGCCCAGTAATTCCGATTAACGCTCGCACCCTCCGTATTACCGCGGCTGCTGGCACGGAGTTAGCCGGTGCTTCTTCTGTTGCTAACGTCAAACGGCAACGCTATTAACGTTACCGCCTTCCTCACAACTGAAAGTACTTTACAACCCGAAGGCCTTCTTCATACACGCGGCATGGCTGCATCAGGGTTTCCCCCATTGTGCAATATTCCCCACTGCTGCCTCCCGTAGGAGTCTGGACCGTGTCTCAGTTCCAGTGTGGCTGATCATCCTCTCAAACCAGCTAGGGATCGTCGCCTTGGTGAGCCATTACCCCACCAACTAGCTAATCCCACCTGGGCTAATCTTGACGCGAGAGGTCCGAAGATCCCCCTCTTTGGCCCGTAGGCATTATGCGGTATTAGCTATCGTTTCCAATAGTTATCCCCCACATCAAGGCATATTCCCAGGCATTACTCACCCGTCCGCCGCTCGTCAGCAAATTAGCAAGCTAATTCCTGTTACCGCTCGACTTGCATGTGTTAGGCCTGCCGCCAGCGTTCAATCTGAGCCATGATCAAACTCTTCAATTTAAAGTTTTTGATGGCTCAATGAATACTGATTGAATATCGATAACTAGAAGCTAGTCATGATATTCGAATTGACTGTGCCAAAGCTTAAGTAAACTTAAGTTTTGTATTGGTCACTCAGTTCATTGATGCCAAATTCATTGTTACTTAAAAAGTCACAATGAACAGTTTTGACTATTCATTTCACGAGTGCCCACACAGATTGCATGGTCAAATTGTTAAAGAACATACTGACTTCGTAACGGGCTTAGCGCCTTGCTCCGTGTCAGTGAGGTCGCATTATAGAGACTTCGATCGCATTGGCAAGGGGCTTTTTGAAATAACTTCAACAAAAGCACCCGACCGAACAAAATTACACCTAATCAGCCTAAAGCGGTCAAATAACAACGCCAATCACTCTGATTATAGTGATGCTTGCTCTTCTATTTTCTCAACTAAACCCTGTGGTAGTCCTAATGCGTGAGATAACTGTGCTAAATAAGCCTTTTCCATGAAGTGATCAACATCAATTGCGAGTAATGAGACTAAATAGACTTCTGATGCTTGCTCTAGATTGGTAACGTCCTTCGCCAATACAGCAGGATCTAGTGGTTCATTCATCCAGCGTGAAATTATGGTTTCAACATTTTCACCGACACCTTGCTGATGCACCCATCCCGTTATCGCTTGTTTTTCGGCTTCATCTACATGTCCATCAGATCTCGCAGCAAATACCATCGCTTTTAATAGTAATACGTTTTCTGCGCTCGCCTCTGCCTTTACTTCAATGGCTTTATCATTAACCGAGGACGTAGATAAAGGTTGAGGAGCCGTCGATTCACTTGGCTGATCTTGCTGCCACTTTTTATAGGCCTGATAAGCCAATGTACCAGCAACAGCAGTGCCACCAACCATTGCCGCTTTGGTGCCATATTTCGAGACCATCTTTCGACTTTTCTTATTACCTAATAATGTGCCGATTAATCCACCGCCGACAGCGCCTTTAAGTAAATCGGTTTTATTCGATGATGAGCTTACTGCCGCCGACTTACCGCTATCCATAAGCTTGGTTGCTTGCCCTAACAATTGATCCATTAAGCTTTTCATAATGACTCCTTACTATAAGCTGATGCCAGTGTGATTACCCAACCACATTACAAGCCTCAAGATGAATCGAAAATGAATTCGCAGGTAAATTAAGGTAAAGGAAATAAATGCCGCATCTCTTTGCGCGTTTTGTTATTACGAATACAAAAACACCGAAGCAATCACTCACCTCGGTGTTTTCTATTAGCTGTACCACTAATAGTGGGTTGGCTATCGACTCAAGCCGCTTTATTGCTTAGTGACAATTTTACCGTCAGCCGCCACGACTTGAATCACTTTGCTTGGAACTAACTTACCCGACAAGATATCGTGAGCAAGTGGGTTCTCTATATATTGTTGAATAGCCCGTTTAAGTGGCCTTGCGCCATACACAGGATCAAATCCGGCTTTAGCAATTAATGCCAATGCACTCTCATCCAACGATAATTTATAGTCTTTCTCTTCAAGTCGTTGAACCAAACGTTCAACCTGAATACTTGCGATATGCTGAATGTTCTCTTGACCGAGAGGGTGGAACACCACTGTTTCATCCACACGGTTAATAAACTCAGGGCGAAAATGGTGACTAACGACCTCTAAAACCATATCTTTTATGCCAGCATAATCTAATTCACCAAAGTTCTCTTGAATACGATCAGAGCCTAAGTTCGATGTCATGATGATGACACAATTTCGGAAATCAACGGTACGCCCTTGGCCATCAGTAAGGCGGCCATCATCTAATACCTGTAAAAGGATATTAAATACATCAGGGTGTGCCTTTTCTACTTCATCAAGCAAAATGACAGAATAAGGACGACGACGGACAGCTTCAGTTAAATAGCCGCCTTCTTCATAACCGACATAGCCAGGAGGAGCCCCAACAAGACGGGCCACTGAGTGCTTCTCCATAAACTCAGACATGTCGATACGAACCATATTGTCTTCGCTGTCGAACATGAATTTAGCCAAAGACTTACACAACTCTGTTTTGCCGACCCCAGTTGGTCCTAAAAACAAAAAGGAACCAATCGGACGGTTTGGATCAGAAAGTCCAGCGCGACTACGGCGAATGGCATTAGATACGGCATCTACTGCTTCATCTTGACCAATCACACGCTTATGAAGTTCCTCCTCCATACGCAGTAATTTATCACGTTCACCTTCAAGCATTTTCGCAACAGGAATACCTGTTTGACGCGACAGAACCTCAGCAATTTCAGCTTCAGTTACTTTATTACGCAGCAAACTCATTTCCTGCATCTCAGCTTGGGCGGCCAAATCGAGCTGTTTTTCAAGCTCTGGGATTTTGCCATATTGCAGCTCAGACATACGATTGAGGTCGCCTGCACGGCGAGCTATCTCCATATCCATTCGCGCTTGCTCAAGGGCTGTTTTGATATGTTGAGTGCCTGACAATGCCGCTTTTTCAGCTTTCCATACTTCTTCTAATTCAGCGTAATCACGCTCTTTGCTTTCAAGCTCAAGATGTAAATCGCTCAAGCGCTTCTGGCTTGCATCATCACTTTCTTTAGCCAGCGCTTGTTGCTCTATTTTAAGTTGGATAATACGACGTTCTAAACGATCAAGTGATTCTGGTTTAGAGTCGATTTGCATACGAATGCTGGAAGCTGCTTCATCAATCAGATCGATTGCTTTATCGGGCAACTGACGGTCTGACACGTAGCGCTGCGATAAACGCGCAGCCGCAACAATTGCGGGGTCGGTAATTTCCACATGATGATGAAGTTCGTAGCGCTCTTTTAGACCACGTAAAATTGCCACGGTATCTTCAACCGTAGGTTCATCCACCAGCACTTTTTGGAAACGGCGTTCAAGCGCGGCATCTTTCTCTATATATTGACGGTATTCGTCCAGTGTTGTCGCACCAACACAATGTAATTCACCCCGCGCTAATGCAGGCTTTAGCATGTTACCCGCATCCATAGAGCCTTCGCCTTTACCTGCGCCGACCATAGTATGAAGCTCATCAATAAAGAGGATGACACTCCCCTCTTCTTGAGATAGTTCGTTCAAAACAGACTTCAAGCGTTCTTCAAATTCACCACGGTATTTCGCACCTGCGATCAATGCGCCCATATCCAGTGACAATACTCGTTTATTACGAAGACCTTCTGGTACTTCACCATTCACAATCCGCTGTGCGAGCCCTTCAACAATGGCCGTTTTACCCACACCTGGCTCACCAATGATCACTGGATTATTTTTAGTTCGACGCTGTAAGACTTGAATCGTACGGCGGATTTCATCATCACGGCCGATCACAGGGTCAAGTTTGCCTTGCTCTGCTCGCTCAGTCAGATCGATGGTGAATTTTTCTAACGCTTGGCGGTTTTCTTCAGCATTAGGATCATCAATATTTTGTCCACCACGCACTTGGTCGATGGCTTTTTCTACCTTAGTCGCCGTTAAACCGAGTTCTTTCAGTAACTGTCCTAATGGACCTTTATCGTCAACGGCAGCCAAAATAAATAACTCAGAGGAGATGTATTTATCTTTTCGTTTTTGTGCCAGCTTGTCACACATGTTCAGCAACATCCCCATACTGTGTGAAAGCTGAACATCACCACCAATGCCAGTCACTTTAGGGAATTTATCAAGCTGTTCTGATAAGCGAGAACGTAATTGCGTTGTATCAACATCCAGCATGGTCAATAACGGGCGGATCGTACTGCCATTTTGATTCAGCAACGCCGACATCAAATGAGCGGGTTCGATATACTGATGGTCTCGCCCTAATGCAAGCGATTGTCCGTCAGATATCGCCATTTGAAATTTACTGGTAAATCGGTCAAGACGCATAAGTCCTCCCATATCGATATTATTTCTCTCTAATATATATGGAGTTGATCTCTCAGAATTTCAACACAACCGCGAAGAGTTTGTTATGCAAACTTACTAAATAACGCCTGATCTATATTCCCTCCCAGACATATAAACTAATTTTTCTTCATTAACGATAATTTAAATGGAATGCCATTCTAAATATTGACAGCCAAATATAGAATGCCGTACCATTTAATCAATACGACGTTCCATATCGAGGAAAAATCATGTTCAAGAAAGGCCTAACTACCAGCGCTGTTATCATTGCCGCACTTGCTTCATCTACTCATGTTATGGCGCAACGCGATATTCAGGAAAAACGCCAAGAAGTACGTCAAGAAGCACGAGTTGAATCCCGTACTGAAGATCGCATTGAAAACCGTCGCAATCCCAAAACGGCAGCGACAAATATTGTGGTTATTCAAAATGCCATGATGCGCACAGTCAGTTATAAAGGTGTTGTGCTGCTACACGATACCGTAAACCAACGATTCTACCGTGCAAAAGACAACGGCTACGAGCTGTACTCTGTCCCCTTTGGTGCAAATGTAGTTCAGCTGTCACAAGCAAACCCGATGAATATCACCATTATTAACTAATGGCTTAATCTCAGAACATAAAAAAGCCCTGCAAGGTAATGCTTGCAGGGCTTTTTTCATTGTCGCTACGGATTAATTAAAAAAGATTATTCAATCCAAATCAAACTCGCTTGACGACCCGTCACACCATCACGGCGATAAGAGAAGAAAGTATCAGATTCAGTCACGGTGCAGTGCTCTCCCCCATAAATATGGGTAATACCGCTATGGCATAGGCGCTGACGAGCTAACTGATAAATATCAGCTAGCCACTTTTCACCGTGTGCTGTAAATGCACACTCGGCTTCAGGAAGCACAGCCATAAACTGCTGGCGTACTTCTTCTCCCACCTCAAATTGCTGTGGGCCAATAGCAGGGCCTAACCATACAAGTATGTCACTACTTGGCGCATTAAATAATGCTAATGCTTGTTCAATAATGCCATCGACTAAACCGCGCCACCCCGCATGAACAGCCGCGACTTGCGTACCCGCTTTATCACACAATAAAACAGGCAAACAATCGGCAGTCATTACAGTGCAGGCGATACCCGATTGCTGGGTATAACTGCCATCTGCATCGACAACTTCAAGCAAAGGTTTCGTTAGCGTTAAGACTGTCGTGCTATGTGTTTGATTTAACCAAGCCGGTGATGATGGCAGTTGTAGCTGTTGCTGCAAACTATCACGATGATGACAAACCGCCAGAGGATCATCCCCCACATGCAAACCCAAGTTAAAACTTTGGTAGGGCGCTACGCTGGTTCCACCGACTCGTGTTGTGCTAATTGCTTTCACATTCGTAGGTGCAGGCCAGTCAGGGATAATTTGCGTTGTCATCATCTCATCACATCCATTGGTGTTAGCTGACGCTAGCTGCTGATATTAATAGTCATCAACGCCATGCTCGACTTTATCTTTACGTAGAATGTCGATCATCGCCACCATATCGTTTGGTAGCGGTGCATGCCATTCCATCACTTCACCCGTCATTGGGTGAGCAAGACGCAACATACGAGCATGCAGTGCTTGACGGTCAAATGCGCGTAACGCGGCAATTAACTCATCAGATGCATGGCGTGGTGGACGCGGACGGCCACCGTATTGCACATCACCCACTAGCGGGTAAGTCAGGTATGACATGTGAACACGGATCTGGTGCGTACGACCCGTCTCAAGACGTAAAATCAAACGCGTATGTTCACGGAAGTGCTCTGCAACACGGTAGTGTGTAATTGCAGGTTTACCTAACTCGTGAACAGCCATGCAGATTCGTTTAGTCGAGTGACGACCGATTGGCTTTTCAATCGTGCCACCGCCCGTCATTCTACCAATAGCGATAGCTTCGTATTCACGCGTAATTTTACGCTTTTGTAGCGCACGCACTAAACGTGTTTGCGACTGGATTGTTTTAGCCACAACCATCAAACCGGTCGTGTCTTTATCCAAACGGTGCACAATACCAGCTCGCGGTACTTCAGCAAGCAACGGGCAATGATGCAATAACGCATTCAATACCGTGCAATCTGGCGTACCGGCGCCTGGGTGAACCACGAAGTCACGAGGTTTGTTGATCACGATAATATCGTCATCTTCATACACAATATTCAACGGAATATCTTGTGCTTCCCAACGAACTTCATCTTCAATCTCTGCAATAATGTGCAGCTCTTCGCCACCCATCATTTTTGCGCGTGGCTTATTAACGACACTGCCGTTAACCGACACCATGTCGCCAAGAATCCAATCCTTGATGCGAGATCGAGAGTAATCTGGATATAATTCTGCGATAACCTGGTCTAGACGTTTGCCTAGCTGGCTCTCATTTACTGTATTTGTTAACTCTATTTGCTGTGCCATAGCGAACTTTTTCAAAAAGCGTGAGACTAAATGCCAAACGCTGAGTAAAATAACCTAATAGTGTCATTGTATCTGTTAACGGCTCTCACCGTAATGGATCACAGAAATAAAATTTTTGATCAAGGAATCTGACGCCGTAATGAAACGCCTGACTCTCACAGCGATTCTTGCTGTCGCCCTTCTTTCGGGCTGTTCCAGCACTGATGAAGTTGTGCCAGATGTACCACCTTCTGAGCTTTATGCCACTGCGCAAGAAGCCCTACAAAGTGGTAGCTGGACAAAAGCCATCGAACGTTTGGAAACGCTCGACTCACGTTATCCATTCGGTGCCTACTCTGAACAGGTACAATTGGATCTCATTTATGCCTACTACAAGAACGACGATCTCGCGTTAGGTGAAGCCACCATTGACCGTTTTAATCGTTTAAATCCAGTTCATGAAAAAACAGACTGGGTGATGTACATGCGTGGCCTCACTCATATGGCACAAGACCGTAGCTTTATGCACGATCTGTTTAGTGTCGATCGCCACGACCGCGATCCCGTACCTGCACGCACGGCTTTCCGTGACTTTAAACGTTTACTCGATCGCTTCCCAGATAGCCAATATGCTGCTGATGCGAAAGCTCGTATGATTTTCCTGAAAAATCGTCTTGCTGATTACGAGTTAGCCACTGCTGACTTTTATGTTCGCCGTGAAGCATGGGTAGCTGCCGTTAACCGCTGCCAGCAAATCCAACGTTTATACCCAGACACTGAAGCGGCGCGTAAGTCATTGGATTTAATGCTAACCGCATATGAAGCATTAGGACTTGAAGAGCCCATTGCCAATACTAAAAAGCAAATTGCGCTGAATCCAAGTTGATAAACTAATGTCATAAACGAAAAACGGCAGCCTCAGGCTGCCGTTTTTTTGAATTCTATAATGAAGTAATGCATTAACGCGGGCTCAATTCATCTCGTCCATTTCAATATAATAAACATTCGATTTTAGAACTCGAGTTACACCATCAATTTAATAATTTTCCCAGTTTTGGTTAATCATTGCCTGTCGCTCACCAATTACGTGGCTCATAACACCGAGAACGAAACGGACAAAAATAACACAACTGTTTGTAACTAATCGAAAAAGTCCCCTAGTCAGCACCAGCCGCCAGCGTTTTATCTTCCTTCATACTGCCTTAACCTGATCGGTATAAACAAGCCTTTTCGTGAAAGTTTTTTACGACAAAACCGATTTGATCACAGAATTATTCTGGATATATTTTAAAAAAACAAAACGTGACGCAGATCACATTATCATCGCCTGAATTTAGTAATCTGAACTCAACCCAACGAAGGGTAGCAAAAGAGGAAGATAATTATGACAGTAGAAATCACCGGCAAAAACCTAGATATCACCCCTGCTATCCGTGAGAGAATTGAACTAAAATTCAATAAGTTAGAAAAGTATCAAGTGCCGCTAATTAACAAGCATGCCGTTGTTAGCACTGAGCCTAGCCGTAAATTTAAAGTTGAAGCATCTGCTGCTATTCCGGGAGGTAATATTGTTGCCTCAGCAGAGCACGACGACATGTACGGTGCAATTACTGAAGTCTATCAAAAACTCGAACGCCAACTGAATAAACAAGCGCATAAGCCTTCTGCGCGCCGAGCAAGCCACAGTGACAAACCCGAGCTTGCTGAAGTAGAGGTAGAAGAAGAAGCTGACGTATAACCGCAAGCTTTGAAGAGGAATTGATAACAACCCCGCCCTGTGCGGGGTTTGTTCGTTTTGGCTAGGGTTTCACCTTGACAACCCTAGCCAACCACAATATGGTGATTTAATCCCATAAGGGATACAAGACTGTAAACAAATTATTACATATACGAAACGAGTGTTCTCTACAAATGCTTATAACAAACCTGTTTTTCTTTACCTTCTTTTTTATGTCCCCTTAGTGGAGGCTATTCGTTATGCAAGAAAGAAGATAAAGACGAATAGAAAGCCTCCCAAACGGGGGGCTTTTTTGCATGTATTCACAACATATATACCGTATTAACCGATAAGTTGCCGCGATAACAAGGATCCTTATGACAGAACAACAATATTCATTGGACGATATTCGCAAGAATGTGAGCCGAATAGATAACGAACTTTTGCAGCTATTAGCTGAACGTCGCCAACTTAGTCTTGAAGTCGCAAAAAGCAAAATTGAAACAGCTAAACCAGTACGTGATTTAACGCGGGAACAAGCCTTGTTGTTGCGTTTAGTTGATGCGGGTAATGCACTACAACTCGATCCACAGTATGTAACCCAAATATTTCATACCATTATTGAAGATTCAGTCTTATACCAGCAGGCATATTTGCAAAAACTCACCAACCCAGAAAGTTTACAACCTGTAGCTCGAGTTTCTTTCTTAGGATCTCAAGGGTCATATTCTCACCTTGCCAGCCGTAACTACTTCAGTAAAAAACAAACTAAACTGGTTGAGATGAGCTGTTCGACGTTCCGTGATGTCATCAATACCGTCGAAACAGGCAATGCTGACTATGGGGTGCTTCCCATTGAAAACACCAGCTCTGGCTCTATCAATGAAGTGTACGATTTACTTCAACATACTAGCCTGTCGATTGTCGGTGAAATCACCCAACCGATTGAGCACTGCTTACTTGTCGCAACCGATACTAGCCTAGACCAAATTACCACGCTGTACTCTCACCCACAGCCCCACCAGCAGTGCAGTGAATATTTACATACAATGGGAAATATCAACCAAGAGTATTGCTCGAGTACTGCTGAAGCGATGCAAAAAGTGGCTGAACTGCAACGTGCTGATGTCGCAGCGATTGGCAATGCCTCCAGCGGTGAAATATATGGCTTAACAGCGGTGAAGTCAGGTATTGCGAACCAACAAGAAAACTTCACGCGTTTTATTGTTGTTGCCCGTAAACCCGTGGAAGTGACGTCTTTGATCCCCGCTAAAACCACCTTAATCATGTCTACCGCTCAGAAAGCGGGGTCTTTGGTTGAGTGTTTAGTGGTACTGCGTAACCTCAATATCAATATGACTAAACTAGAGTCTCGTCCCGTTATTGGCAATCCGTGGGAAGAAATGTTCTACCTTGATGTTGAGCAGAATCTAAAATCGGAAGTGATGCAAGGCGCACTCGAAGAACTCACGCGCTTAACCCGCTTCATTAAAGTGCTAGGTTGCTACCCAAGCGAGAATGTAAAACCCGTTGATATTGAGTTTTGATAAAACGAAACAGACTCAAATAACTAAAATAAAACAAGAGAGCATCAGGCTCCCTTGTTTTTTATTTTGAACAACCACTGATGCCAATGGTAATTACTGAGAAGATAACAATTTAGTTAACCATTTTATGCAGTTCAGACAATGAGGTTGCCATTTTCACACCCGGTACATTGGTACCAACCGTTGCAACAAATGAACCACTGACATTCCCTTTTTTAAAGGTGGTAAATGCAACACGGTACAAACCTCGCGTTAGGGCTTTTTCTGGTTTATTTACCTGTGTTTCAATGCGAACTAAGGAATTGTATTTAGCATGGCGCTCTTCTTCATAAGTGTCATCGCCATCATCATCATTATCTAATACGCTAAAGACCTTCTTGGCATTTTTGATTTTATCGGGTGAGAACACGCTCATACGCTCCACTCGGATCCAAGTATCAAACCATTTATCCGCATCTTTCTTGAGCTTTTTCTCAAAGCCTTTTTGAACGAAATCATCACTCGTTGGTTCAGCTAAATCCCCCACAGGTGAAATCATACGCACACCCAATTCATCCAATGCAGCAGGCACCCACACATACAAGTAGTACGCATCTTTCCCTTTAATTTTTGCTGATGGCTTTGAGCTTTTATCAATATAACCAAAGTAGTTAACGCTATTTGCATAAGGTACTGAAATTTGAGCAATCCCCAAACCTTCGGTTCGACTGGACGTTAAGCTGGGTAAACCATCCCCTGTTAAGCTACCAAAACTAAACGCCATCGCCGATGAGCTAGACAAGATTAACGCGCCAACTAACATTTTTAATTTCATTCTCGAATCCATATTATTACCCCTCTCCTAATATCTTAATATCTGTAGTTGAAGCAAATAACAGGGAGAGATTAGGTATAAACATCCATTTAATTAGAGTGTTAGCATAAATAATATCGAGCAAATTCATATTGCGCAGTAAAATTAAAACGCTCTCACTCGCAAACAATGTTTGTGAGTGATTACTCGGTTACGTTTTTATTGGAAGTTAGCGCAAACGCAGGGAGAAAGGAATTGTGCAATTTTGGAATACTCGAGCAAGAAGCTTTACAGAATACAGGCGAAAATGAATAACCACTCTCGCCTGAATAATGTTGTGGTTTATGATCTGTGGGTCGAATCATTCGCTTGGCGCAATAACCCTTGGCTTTCCGTTAAGAAGTGCTGGGCGTAATCACCAAACCAATTTTCAACTTGGTCAAAGGCTTGAGTGAATGCGGCCTTATCTTGGCTTTCAAGCATGGTAATCGCTTCGCCAAAACGTTGATGGAAGCGTTTAATCATCGCCAAGTTTTGCGGGGCAGACATTATGATATCGGCATACAGCTGTGCATCCTGCGCGAATAGTCGCCCAACCATTGCAAGCTCTAAACGATAAATCGGTGAGCTTAGCGAAAGCAATTGGTCTAATCGTGGATCTTCTTCGGCAAGGTGTACCCCATAGACAAATGAAGTGAAGTGACGCAACGCTTGGATCAACGTCATGCCCTGATCATGTTCAATCGCACTGATCCGGTTTAAGCTCGCACCCCAAATTTGGAACTGCTCTAATAGCCACTGGTAATGCTCTGGGTTACGCCCATCACAGTACACAATCACTTGCTTTGCAAGACTTGGAATATCAGGGCCAAACATTGGGTGCAAACCAATAACCGGTCCTTTATGTACTTCAAGCATGGCTTGTAACGGACCACTTTTTATCGAGGTTAAATCCGCTAAGATACAATCTGCAGGTAAATTGCCTAACTTGGCAATCACTTGTTCGGTAACGTTGATTGGCACCGAAACCACAACCATACCTGCATCCGCTAAAATTTCATCTGCCTGATCCCATTCATCACTACCTAGCTTACGTACTTGGTAACCCGACAGTTCAAATAAACGACAGAACAATCCACCCAGTTGACCATGACCACCTACCACGACAATCGGGCGCAGATCAGGCTTGAGGCATTTGAAGCCAGAGTCATTTTCACTGGAGTATGATTCACGCATGGTACGGCGCAAAATATCTTCAATCAGATCAGGTGGTACCCCTTTGCTTTCGGCTTCTTCACGACGAGAAGCTAGCATTGCCGCTTCACGATCGGGGGCGTAAATAGGTAACCCATGCTGACTTTTTACGTGACCAACATCTTCCACTAATGACAGACGGCGGGCTAATAGCTCAACCATCTGGCGATCAACCTCATCGATTTGATCTCTTAATTTGCTCAGTTCCGCGACCATGACTCTGCTTTCCGTACTTATTGATTACGTTCTTGTAAAAAAGGGACTAGTTCTTTATGCGCATGACGTAGAAGTGACTCGGTATCATCCCAATTAATGCAGGCATCGGTAATTGACACACCGTAAGCCATTTCGTTACGTGCTAGGTCTGCACTTTGGTTACCTTCATTGATGTGGCTTTCCAGCATCAAACCAATGATTGATTGGTTACCTTCGCGAATTTGGTGAATGACATCTTCAGCAACTAAAGGCTGACGACGGTAGTCTTTGCGCGAGTTTGCATGGCTACAGTCTACCATCAGAGACGGAGATAGGCCTGCAGCACTCATCTCGTTTTCACACTCAGTCACAGAGACAGAATCATAATTTGTTTGTTTACCACCACGGAGGATCACATGACCATCCGGGTTACCTTGGGTATTTAGCAAAGCAACCTGTCCTTGGCGGTTGATCCCCATAAAGCGGTGACCTGAAGCTGCAGCTTGCATCGCGTTAATTGCAGTACCGAGGCTACCATCGGTACCATTTTTAAAGCCAACAGGCATAGATAAACCACTTGCCATTTCACGGTGTGTTTGTGATTCAGTCGTACGAGCACCAATGGCTGCCCAGCTAAATAAATCACCAATGTACTGCGGGCTGATTGGGTCTAAGGCTTCGGTTGCTAATGGAATACCCATTTCAACCAAATCAATCAATAGCTGACGCGCAATGTGGAGACCTTCTTCAACCTCAAAAGAGCCATCTAAATGTGGGTCATTGATCAAACCTTTCCAGCCCACCGTGGTACGAGGTTTCTCAAAGTACACACGCATTACGATGTAAAGCTGATCGTCGAGTTGCTCAGAAAGCTGCTTCAACTTTTTCGCGTACGTTTTTGCAGCTTCAACATCGTGAATAGAACATGGGCCACACACCACCAGTAAACGATGATCGCGTTTATGAATAATGTCGGCAATGGTTTGACGAGATTGTTGAATAAAGCCAAAAGCAGATTCACTAACAGGCAACTTATCCTTGAGTTGATCAGGCGTGATCAATACTTGTTCATCTTGAATGTGAATATTATTGAGTTGGTCTTTTTGCATGTTGGCTTCCCTGTAAAATCTGTCTCAGTCTTTTTATGCTAGCAGAATCTTTTCTGCTTCATGTTAAGAGTCACATTAACAAGCCTTTTCCTCCCATTGCAACAGGGTGTAAACAATATTTACCATTCGTAAATTTAAATTTACACGCAATAAATATTGGGGTTATCCCTCAAAGCTGGTTACCATATTGCTAATCACCGTCATAGGCCGCCTCATGGAACTGATTTTCTCGCTTTTGCAACAACTCAGTGTGTATTTAGTTATTGCTTACCTCCTGAGTAAAACACCATTATTCATGCCCATCACGACTATTTCTGGGCGGTTATCGCAACGGTTTTCCTGCTACATTTTGTTTTCTTTGTTCTGTATTTTAGGTACTTACTTTGGTTTAAACATCGACGATGCAATAGCCAACACTCGCGCTATTGGGGCCGTAATGGGCGGATTACTAGGCGGCCCGATCGTCGGATTTGCAGTGGGGCTCACGGGCGGAATGCACCGCTATTCTATGGGTGGGTTTACTGATGTCGCCTGCGCTATCTCGACGACCATGGAAGGAGTCATGGGCGGGTTGCTGCACCTATATTTAGTTCGTTCAGGTCAAGTTGAACAACTTTTTAAGCCTTTTATCGTCTTTATTATTACGCTTTTTGCTGAAATCATGCAGATGTTGATTATTCTGGTGGTCGCTAAACCATTTGATCAAGCCCTACATTTAGTCAGCGCTATCGCCTTGCCGATGGTAATTGCGAATTCACTGGGTGCCGCTCTGTTTATGAGTATTATCCAAGACCGTAAAACCATATACGAAAAATACTCTGCTGCCTTTTCTAGCCGAGCACTCAAAATTGCACAACGCTCGGTTGGGATTTTGAGCCAAGGCTTCAATAAAGAAACATCTAAAAAAATTGCTCAGATTGTTTACGAAGAAACCGAGGTTGGCGCTGTAGCCATTACTGATAGAGAAAAGATTCTCGCGTTTATCGGCATAGGTGACGACCACCATTTACCGGACACCCCCATTTCATCAGGCTATACCCGCCGCGCTATTGATAGCTGTGAACTGGTGTATGCCGACGGTTACGACATCCCTTATTGCTGCTCACTCCATGAGAAATGTCGGTTAGGCTCCGCTTTAGTGATCCCGCTAATTGGTGGTAATAATGAAGTACTAGGCACCATAAAATTATACGAACCCAAGCGAAAGCTATTCTCGACCGTTAATCTGACGCTGGGTGAAGGCATAGCCAAATTACTCTCAAACCAAATTTTGACCGGACGTTATATTCAGCAACAGACCTTGTTAACACAAGCAGAGTTGCGCTTGCTACAAGCACAAGTGAATCCCCATTTTTTATTTAATGCACTCAATACCATCAATGCCGTTGTACGCCGTGATCCCGATAAAGCCCGTCAGCTTATCCAGCACTTATCGCAATTTTTCCGTCGTAACTTAAAACAAAACATCGAAACGGTAACACTCAAAGAAGAGCTTCAACATATTCATGCCTATTTAGAGATTGAACTGGCTCGTTTTTCTGATCGCCTAAATGTACAGGTTGATGTGCCAGAGGTTTTACTCACTCTTAAGCTGCCCACCTTTACCTTGCAACCTTTAGTGGAAAACGCCATCAAACACGGTACTTCAACCCTATTAGAGAATGGTATTATTCATATTCGCGGCGCCGTTCATGATCAGACGATCACACTCGTTGTCGCTGATAATGCAGGCTGCTACCAACCTGTAGGTGAAGAAAGTGGGCTTGGTATGAAGATTGTCGACAAACGCCTTAAAAATATGTTCGGTAAACAATATGGCGTTAGCATGAAATGCCAGCCGAACGAATCGACAGAAGCCGTCATCACTTTACCCGCAGCGCTACTTACCAATACAGCGCCGCTCAACCAACAGTTAAAATTACAATCAGCCTCAACGGAGAAACCCTCACATGATTAAAGCACTGGTGATAGATGATGAATTATATGCCCGTGAAGAGCTGATCGATTTACTGACTGAAAGTGGTGAAATAGAGGTGATTGATGAGTGCCCTAATGCAATTGAGGGACTGAAAAAAATCAATACTCTAAAACCTGATGTGATTTTTTTGGATATTCAAATGCCGCAAATCACAGGGATTGAAATGCTGAGCATGCTCGACCCCGACACTATGCCTAAAGTCGTATTTGTCACCGCATATGATGAATTCGCCCTCAAAGCCTTTGAAGATAATGCCTTTGATTATTTACTCAAACCCGTTGAGAACGACCGCTTACGAAAAACCATCAAGCGCCTTAAACGTGAATGTGCGATTCAAGACTACTCGCCAATAACCAATGACATGCTTGAATTGATCCCGTGCTGCGGTCATAACCGTATTATTTTGCTACGCCCAAATGAGATTGAAACCGCTTTTTCTGATCTCTCGGGGGTACATGTGATCACCCCAAATACCCAAGCGACGACGCAACTCACCCTAAAAGTGCTCGAAGAAAAAACACCGCTGATCCGTTGCCATCGCCAATATCTGATCCACCCGCAAGCGATCAGGGAAATCAAATTACTTGAAAATGGTTTAGCTGAAATCACCACGTTACATGGTTCACAAGTCCCCGTGAGCCGCCGTTACCTCAAAGAACTCAAAGACAGATATGGGCTCAGCTAAGCTCGTTATGACCTTTGCTTACAGGCAAAGGTCAGTAACCAGCCATACCATCCGATGACATGCTGCGATCAAACCCTTGCTTCCAATACACTTGATACAGGCCCTCGCCTTCGCGGCGAAATTCGCAAACACCCCAGTCCATTTTCATTTCCATGCCCATTTGACGTAACTGTTCCAGTGAGCAATAAGACTCCAACCCTTTCTGATACCCCTTAAGGTAAGTATCGTAATCAAGATTAACAATGTCGTTTACTTCAGAAACTGTCTTTTGAAGAACAGCCTCCGCAACTGGATTTTCTCCTCGTCGCCCTTTATTAAATCCAAGCTGAGACCAGTTTTCATCAGTTATTAACGACTGTGTAGAAATGGTCGTAGAGCATCCACCCAATAATGAAATTAATATAATTGTCACACTGATCGCCTTCAACATAACTTTCCCCACCGATAACAATGACCAATTTACAATAGGTTAAAATACTTAACCAAGACTGAATTCTCTGTCGCAATTATGGACTTACCTCGCAAAGATAAAATCTATCTACCGACAAACGAGCACTCAACTAAAACCACTCAATCAACTCACCGACCACTGACCTCGCTATACAACCACTCACTGGTTTATTCAGTGCATCTCTGCTCTAGATTCGTAAGATGGCACGATAAGCACTCCCCCAAACAAACACAGCGAGAAAACAAAATGACTTGGTTCTTACTCTGCGTTGCCGCACTGATAGGTGGATATTTCATCTACGGAGCATTCATTGAAAAAGTTTTTGGCATTAACGAAAAACGCCAAACGCCTGCATATACCAAAACGGATGGTGTTGACTATGTACCGATGTCGACAAAGAAAGTCTACCTAGTACAACTACTCAATATCGCAGGTGTTGGCCCAATTTTTGGTCCAATTATGGGTGCCTTATACGGCCCTGCAGCCATGCTTTGGATTGTATTAGGCTGTATTTTTGCCGGTGCAGTGCATGACTATTTTTCAGGGATGCTATCGGTACGTAATGGCGGTGCATCAGTGCCAACATTAACTGGTCGCTACTTAGGCAACGGTGCAAAACACTTTATGAACATTTTTGCTATCGTACTGTTGCTGCTTGTGGGTGTGGTCTTTGTATCTGCGCCAGCAGGTATGATAACGAATCTAGTTAACGAACAAACTAGCATGAACTTGTCGATGACAACCATGGTCGTGATTATCTTTGCTTATTACATCATCGCGACAATCGTGCCAGTTGATAAAATCATTGGTCGTTTCTATCCGCTATTTGGCGCTCTACTGATATTCATGTCAGTTGGTCTGATTACTGCTATCGCCGTATCCAGTGAGCATTCACTACTTGGCGATTACGAAATGAGTCAGATGTTCACCAATATGAACCCAAATGACTTACCACTTTGGCCTGCGTTATTTATCACTATCGCCTGTGGTGCAATCTCGGGCTTCCACGCAACCCAGTCACCATTGATGGCGCGCTGTATGGAAAATGAAAAGAATGGACGTTTTGTTTTCTACGGCGCAATGATTGGTGAAGGTGTAATTGCCCTGATCTGGTGTGCTCTTGCCTTGTCTTTCTTCGGTTCAGTGGAATCATTAGCAGAAGCCGTGAAAACCGGTGGCCCAGGTAGTGTCGTTTATGATTCATCTATCGGCCTGCTCGGTGTCGTCGGTGGTGTGGTAGCTTTCCTTGGTGTCGTGATCCTACCAATTACATCTGGGGATACGGCGTTCCGCTCTAGCCGCTTGATCCTTGCTGAATACTTCAACATGGAACAAAAAACACTACGTAATCGTCTTCTAATGGCGCTACCACTATTCGTCTTGGGTGGTGTGCTAACTCAAGTTGACTTCGGTATCATCTGGCGTTACTTCGGCTTTGCTAACCAATCAACAGCCGTAATGATGTTATGGACAGCATCTGCTTACCTACTTCGTCATAACAAACTGCACTGGGTCGCGACTATCCCAGCTATCTTTATGACAACCGTATGTATCACCTTTATCCTAAGTAATGCGCAACTGGGCTTTGGCTTACCAATGACGCTGTCCACCATTGTTGGCATCGTAAGTAGCCTAGCAGTTACGGTCATCGTTATTAAAAAATCAAAAGGCAAAGGCGAAACTGACCTTGCAGATGAAGATGATGGCAAACTAGAAACTGTGTAGCACCTTTATTCCCCCGTTCCCCTAACGATCAAGGCCAGCTTTCGAGCTGGCTTTTTTATGTCATTTCTTCCTATTACCCAGCCTTTCCTGTATTTTTGACTCATTCAAAAATCACATAACACTCAGTTTTTTACTGAGCATTATTAATGCATAGGCTATGACTTTACTCTCTTCTCGATCTTGCATCGCACTGCTGTGTAGCACCATAAGTTTTTCCGCTTCGGCTTACTACCCAAACCAAGTCTATGTACATACGGGTTATGGTAATTTTAGTACAGGCGAGCAACAAGACGACAGCTGGATCACTCAGCTTGGTTATAGCTATGCATTAACCCCTGGGATGGCGATTGAAGTCGCTTCATTTCTTAATATCGCTGATGATGACAATATAAAAAGTAATGCGACATCACAGCCCGTGAATGCAGATTATCGAGGTGGAATACTGGCTCTACGTGGTGAAGTACCGGTCATGAATCGTTTTTATGCCTACGGAAAGTTTGGCGCGGCTTACACACACGTTAAATACGAACAGTGGCAGGATGGCAATAATCAACAAGAAACCCTTCAAGGTGTTCGTCCCTACCTCGCCTTTGGTATTAAAGCCCCCCTCAGTCATAATTTATTGATTGGGTTAGAAACCCAGTACATCGTTCTGCCTCAAGAAGCTCGACTGAATACGCTTACCTTAGGTCTGCATTTTACTTATTAAGCTATAAGCAAATGAAGTTGATTACGGTATGCTCTATATTGCAGACAAAAAAAAGCCCACCATAAGGTGGGCTTTTTCGATAAACGTCTTACACGTTCGATTACTTGCGAGCAAGTTTCTCTTTGATACGAGCCGCTTTACCTGAACGCTCACGTAGGTAGTACAGTTTGGCACGACGTACTAGACCACGACGCTTAACAGTAATGCTGTCAACGATTGGAGAGTGAGTTTGGAACGCACGCTCAACGCCTTCACCGTTCGAGATTTTACGAACTGTGAATGCAGAATGTAGACCACGGTTACGCTTAGCGATAACCACGCCTTCGAACGCCTGTAGACGCTCACGGTCACCTTCTTTTACTTTAACCTGAACAACAACAGTGTCGCCAGGTGCAAAAGTAGGTAGGTCTTGTTTTAGTTGCTCGTCTTCGAGCTGCTTGATGATGTTACTCATTGGTGTATACCCTAGAATAAACTGATACTAAATTAATTAAATGCTTGCTCTATGTTCACGGATAAACTCCGCGAGCAAGAATTCCTGATCGTCAGTCAGAGCTAGGTTTTCCAGGAGCTCTGGTCTTCTTAGCCAAGTTCGGCCCAACGATTGCTTTAATCGCCAGCGACTAATGTCCTTGTGATTTCCTGACAGTAATACTTTTGGTACTTCCTGCCCATCCAACATTTCCGGACGAGTATAATGTGGGCAATCTAACAAGCCATTTGCAAAAGAATCTTCTTCTGCTGACGCAAAGTCTCCCAGCACGCCCGGAACAAACCGGACAACTGCATCAACTAACGTCATGGCAGGCAATTCGCCCCCAGTTAGCACAAAATCCCCGATAGACCATTCTTCGTCCACCTCTTGTTGGATAATGCGCTCATCTACCCCTTCGTAGCGCCCACAAATAAGAATCAGGTTCTCATTCTGAGCTAACTCCTCAACACCAGCTTGATCAAGCTTACGGCCCTGAGGTGATAGATAAATGACTTTAGCCTGACCTTCAACGGACTGTTTGGCAGTATGAATGGCATCGCGCAAAGGCTGTACCATCATTAACATACCGGGTCCGCCACCATATGGTCGATCATCAACCGTACGATGTTTGTCATGTGTAAAATCGCGGGGATTCCACGTTTCTACTGACAAAAGGCCTTTTTTTACCGCCTGGCCTGTCACCCCATAATTGGTAATGGCATTAAACATGTCAGGGAAAAGGCTGATTATGCCTACCTTCATTTGTTCACCTATTACCGGGGATTAGAATCCAGGATCCCAGTCAACTTCGATCCGCTGAGCAGTGCGATCAATCGACTTGATGACCTGCTCATCGAGGAACGGGATTAAGCGTTCCTTCTGTCCAAAAGCATCCTTTAGATTAGCCTTAACTACTAATACGTCGTTTGAACCTGTTTCCAGGATGTCAGTTACTTTACCTAGGTCGTAACCTTCAGTAGTGAAAACAGACATGCCAAACAACTCGCGCCAGTAGAATTCTTCATCCGACAACGCAGGTAGCTGACCTGCAGGTACAGTTACTTCAGCATTAGTGAACACTTGGGCATCCTCGCGAATATCCAAACCTTCAAGCTTAGCAACCAACCCTTGGCCATGGCGCTTCCACGATTCAACGCGAAGCTCTTTCCACTCGCCTTTCACTTTTACAAGCCAAGGCGCGTAAGAAAAAATGCTTTCAGACTGTTCTGTATAGGAAAAAACTTTGAGCCAACCCTTGATACCATAGGTGGCACCTAGTTTACCGACTACAATGTGGTCTTGGTTTTTTAAACTCATCGTTTATCTTCTACCCAGATTTAAAGACTAATTAAGCTGCTGCTTTCGCTGCATCTTTGATTAGTTTAGCTGCGCGGTCAGATACTGTTGCACCTTGACCAACCCAGTGGTTTACGCGATCTAGATCAAGACGTAGACGCTCTTCTTGGCCCTTAGCAACAGGGTTGAAGAAACCGATACGTTCGATGTTACGACCGTCGCGTGCGCAACGTGAATCAGCAACTACGATGTGATAGAAAGGACGCTTCTTAGCGCCGTGACGAGCCAAACGAATGGTAACCATATCGTCCTCTTTGCATTACTGTGAATAAAAATTGCCCCCGCTGAAACAACGGGGGCCGTGCCAAATTAAGCTCGGGAATTTTACTCTTTAAACTGACGAATGCAACTTCTTTAGCTAATTTTTCACCAGTTAACGAAAATATCCCGTTTTTAATGTTTATTATCGGCCAGGGAACATGCCGCCACCGGGCATCATGCCTTTCATTTGGCGCATCATGTTCTTCATGCCACCCTTCTGCATTTTCTTCATCATCTTCTGCATTTGGGTAAATTGTTTAAGCAGACGGTTCACATCTTGCACTTGGGTACCTGAACCCGCCGCAATACGCTTCTTACGCGAACCTTTAATTAACTCTGGACGCTCACGCTCACCTTTCGTCATTGAATTGATGATAGCTTCCATCTGATTAAACATTTTGTCGTTAACCTGATCTTTCATATTGTCAGGTAACTGAGACATGCCCGGCATTTTGTCTAGCATGCCCATCATGCCGCCCATGTTCTTCATTTGTTTCAGCTGGCTTAAGAAGTCTTCTAAGTCGAAGCCTTTCTTCTCTTTAAACTTCTGCGCCAGTTTTTCAGCCTGATCTTTATCAACATTACGCTCTAGGTCTTCAATCAGTGACAGTACGTCACCCATACCTAAAATACGTGATGCCACACGATCGGGGTGGAACGGTTCTAGTGCGTCGGTTTTTTCACCCACACCCAAGAATTTAACCGGTTTACCCGTAATATGACGAACAGACAGTGCCGCACCACCACGTGCATCACCATCAACCTTGGTTAAGATCACACCCGTTAGTGGTAAGGTATCGTTGAAGGCTTTTGCTGTGTTCGCCGCATCTTGACCTGTCATGGCATCAACCACAAACAAGGTTTCAACTGGGTTGGCAGCAGCATGAACGTCTTTGATCTCGTCCATCATCTCTTCGTCGACGTGCAAGCGACCTGCGGTATCGACAATCAAGACATCGTAAAATTTAAGCTTAGCGTGTGCGACAGCATCAGTAACGATGTCGACAGGCTTTTGATCTGCTGTAGAAGGGAAGAAATCGATGCCAATATCAGATGCTAGGGTTTGCAACTGTTTGATCGCGGCTGGGCGATAAACATCGGCAGACACCACCAATACTTTCTTTTTATTACGCTCTTTTAATAGCTTACCTAGTTTACCAGCACTGGTTGTTTTACCCGCACCTTGTAAACCTGCCATTAAAATAACTGCTGGTGGCTGCGCAGCAAGATCAAGCTCTTCGTTTGATTCACCCATTACCGCTTCAAGCTCAGCTTGAACGATCTTGATGAATTCTTGGCCTGGCGTTAGGCTTTTAGATACTTCTGTACCTACCGCACGCTCTTTTACACGCTTAACAAAATCACGAACAACCGGAAGCGCAACGTCCGCTTCAAGTAACGCCATACGTACTTCACGCAGCGTATCTTTGATATTGTCGTCGGTCAGACGGCCACGGCCGCTGATATTTTTAAGCGTTTTGGATAAACGCTCCGATAAATTCTCGAACATGTGCTACTCGCTCGTTTCGCAACAAAACTTTTATACCCATAGAAAGATTAACAATTAAAACCGCTAAATCCGCTCTCTAATGGGCATAATTCTAAAAAATTACCGCTAGTATACCGCAATCCTGCGCCTGCTTTCATGTAGCAATGGCGACTCTGTGTTCAGCAAGGTATAATTGCGACCTCTAACCATCTTAGATAGTTACGCTTTTACTATGGATATGTTGATTGCCATTACGGCAGCTTGCTTCTATTTACTGGCTTTAGGCCTTGTTATTCCGGGCCTAACCAATAGCGATGGCATAAAAACCAAACCTGTTTTTATTGCTGCTTTGGCAGCAATAACGTTACATATCTTACTATTAAAAGATTTAATTCTTGGTGGTGTCGGCCAGAATCTGAGTATTCTAAACGTTGCTTCGCTGATCAGTTTCATTATCGCGACCTTAACAACCTTCGCCACGCTAAAAATGCGCGTGTGGTTCCTGTTACCTGTCGTTTACTGCTTTGCCGCAATTAACTTAACAGCCGCCACCTTATTGCCGGGCTCTTTTATTACCCATTTAGAAGGCCACCCGCAAGTTTTACTGCATATTTCTCTGGCGTTGTTCTCATATTCTACGTTAATGATCGCCACTTTATATGCCATCCAGTTAGCGTGGCTCGATCACAAGCTTAAAACTAAAAAGAGTTTGCTGATCAATCCTAACATCCCCCCTTTAATGATGGTGGAACGTCAGCTTTTCAAGATCATTTTAGTGGGTAATTCTCTTCTTACCATTACATTGGTCACTGGCTTTATCTTTATTCAAGATATGCTAGCCCAAGGTAAAATGCATAAAGCCTTGTTATCACTGATGGCTTGGGGTGTTTATAGCATTCTTTTATGGGGTCACTACCATAAAGGCTGGCGTGGACGCCGCGTTGTATGGTTTAGCTTAGTGGGGGCGTTTTTACTCACCCTTGCTTATTTTGGTAGTCGTTTCGTCAAGGAGATCATTATCGGCGGTTAATAAAACACCACTTTGATCATTGACACACAAACCTAATCGCGTAGAACTATATTTATTACGTTGATTCACACTATCGCTATCGCTAAAGGACAGTTTTTTGGACGACATATCCACGGGAGTACTATTCTCCCTTCTGGTATTACTACTCGTCATTTCCGGTTACTTCTCCGGTTCTGAAACAGGCATGATGTCTCTCAATCGCTATAAGCTGAGACACCTAGCAAACCAAGGCCACCGCGGGGCCAAGCGAGTTGAAAAGTTACTTTCTCGCCCAGACCGTTTGATCGGCCTAATTCTGATCGGCAATAACCTTGTCAATATTCTTGCTTCTGCTATTGCAACCATTATTGGTATGCGCCTGTACGGCGACTTCGGTGTTGCTATTGCCACAGGTGCACTCACCTTGGTGGTACTGGTGTTTGCGGAAGTCACACCAAAAACATTGGCGGCGATTTACCCCGAGCGCGTATCGTACGCAAGCAGTATCTTACTTAACATACTTATGAAGTTACTCTACCCATTAGTATGGTTTGTAAATGGCATTACCAACACTTTCTTGCTTATCCTAGGCTTAAAAGTCGACAGTATGAACGACTCAAAATTAAGCTCTGAGGAATTACGTACTGTGGTGGATGAAGCTGGTGGCTTGATCCCGCGCCGCCACCAAGACATGCTAATTTCTATTCTTGATTTAGAAAATGTGACGGTTGAAGACTTAATGGTGCCGCGCAGTGAAATTGCTGCAATCAACATTAACGATGATTGGAAATCCATTGTGCGCCAGCTAAGTCACTCTGCGCATGGCCGTATTGTGTTATACCGCGATACTATTGATGAAGTGGTCGGGATGCTGCGCGTTCGTGAAGCGTACCGCTTGATGATGGATAAGAATAATTTCAGTAAAGAAGTGTTACTTCGCGCCGCTGATGAGGTGTATTTCATTCCCGAAGGTACGCCACTGAATATCCAGCTTCTGAAGTTTCAGCGAAATAAAGAACGTATCGGTTTGATTGTTGATGAGTATGGCGACATTCAAGGTTTAATCACTCTCGAAGATATTTTGGAAGAGATTGTCGGTGAGTTTACAACCTCAATTGCACCAACATTAGCAGAAGAAGTCACTCCACAGCCAGATGGTAGCTTGATCATTGAAGGTAGCGCTAACATCCGCGACCTTAATAAGAGCTTAAAGTGGAACTTACCAACCGATGGTCCGCGTACATTAAACGGTTTAATCTTAGAACATCTCGAAGATATCCCAGATGCTCAAGTGAGCGTACAGATTGATCGCTACCAGATGGAAATCATCGATGTATCAGAGAACATGATTAAGCTGGTAAAAGTACTGCCTCGCCAGTTACAAAAAACCGGTTAACAGTATTGCTTACATCGTTCAAGCGACACCAAAAACAAAAAAGCCGACATCACGTCGGCTTTTTATTGGATGCAACTAACAATATTAGGTGCACTTTACTCACGAAAGCTTATCGCATTACTTCACGCTTAGCTCATTCAGTAAGCCTTGCGGTAACGCTAAATCATCGTTCTTGTTCACATTAACACCCTGCTCCACGATACTTGTCGCAATCTGCTTTGCTTCATCTAGCGAGTGCATGCTGTAAGTACCACATTGATACTCATTTAGCTCAGGGATCTTATCTTGCGACTCTACTTTTAGCACATCTTCCATCGCCGCCGTCCAGCTTGCGCCAACCTCAGCTTCTGTTGGTGTACCAATCAAGCTCATGTAAAACCCTGTACGGCAGCCCATAGGGGAAATATCTATGATTTCAACCGTATCTGAATTTAAATGATTACGCATAAAGCCGGCAAACAAGTGTTCCAATGTATGAATGCCACGCTCAGTTAAAATTTCAGCATTTGGACGACAAAAACGTAGATCAAACACTGTAATGGTATCGCCTTTCGGAGTTGTCATTGTTTTCGCTATACGTACCGCAGGGGCATGCATGCGAGTATGATCAACGGTAAAACTGTCTAATAATGGCATTACTTCCTTCTCCTTTGCCTCGTCTGTACCCTCATCAGGCACTCAACTTGCCACGACAAACATTGATGCCGTGGTGAATCCAATTCTATTAACACGCAATTATTAGAACGACCACCAGCTACGGTTATCCTCTAATTCTGCTTTACATTGTTTAAGCTGCCAGCCATAGTTTTTGGCTTGTTGCTCTACCTTACGCGAGATTTTAATAAGGGTGGGTTTTCCTTTATAGCTACCACGCTTATAGCCACCACGTCCTTCGTGATAAGCCAAATATTGATTATAGGCATCCCATTTCGAGACTCCTAATTGCCGGTTAGTTTCACTGGTATACCAACCAACAAACTGTAGCGCATCACCAAAATCGGTACGAGAGCCACCATTGCGAGTCGCTTTTTGGTAATCAGACCAAGCAGGATCTTGTGCCTGCGCATAACCATATGCACTGCTAACACGTCCCCATGGAATAAAGCCTAATATATAGTCTTTCGGGGGGCGAGCATCATGGCGAAAGCTACTTTCTTGTTTAATGAACGCCATCGCAACATGAATAGGCGTTCCCCAATCCTGCTGCATATCGATAGCATCTTCATACCAATCAGGGTTTTCACGGAAAATATTACACACATTAGATTGGTCTTTTGGCGGTGGTGTGGCACAACCCGTCAATAGGGCAAACACGCTGAATAGCGATAAAAGGCGCACTACCGAAAACATATTCTTACTCATTGGGAACTAAATGCACTCATGAAAGTCAGAATAAATGACTGGCAGTAAAACTGTCGTCATCCCTGCGAAATTGTTTTTTTCTAGGCGGCAAGGTAGCCGCCTATTTTTTCACCTGTCGTTTATCCATCAACAGGTTGATGAATGTTGACGAACGCTATACGTCAATCACTTCAAATCAGCAAAGTAATCCGCTAAAAATGCATCTAACGATTGAGTATCACTCTCTTCAATCGCCTTTTGTTTTTCTAACGAGACTTTCACTTCTTGTTCAAACTCTTGTTGCGAGTAAAAAGCATAGCTACGCTGTTTTAGCTGATCAGCATGCTGCTGAGCCAATTCAGCACCAACATTACCAATGCCTTCTTGCGCTTCAATCATCTTCAGCATCTGCGCTGATAACGTCAGCTCGGGGTTATTAATCCACTCAAGTAACTGTTGGCAAGTTTGTTGATAACAGTTATTACCTGCGGCTTGATCCATCGCAATAGCGACTTCTTCTAGTTCCGCAAATACACGTTGCCCCCATGCAGGTAAAGAAAGGCGTTCGCCGTTACAACCAATCTTCAGCATAAGATCGGAATTACGACCATCAACAACCACGCGGTTCCAATTATCACGCCAGCACTCAAGCTCGGCATCATCCATTTCTGCTGAAGGCGT
Source organism: Photobacterium sanguinicancri (assembly GCF_024346675.1). NCBI lineage: Bacteria > Pseudomonadati > Pseudomonadota > Gammaproteobacteria > Vibrionales > Vibrionaceae > Photobacterium > Photobacterium sanguinicancri. The sequence continues at coordinate 564,490 of NZ_AP024850.1, read as the reverse complement.
TAATACCGCCCACGTTAGGAATAAATCGAGAAAACGTACTTGCTGCTCTGTAATACCAATCGGACTAAACGGGTTTACATCTAATGACCGAACTTCAATGTACTCAACACCACCGCGGCTTAATGCTTCCGATGGTTTTTCACCGTCACGCGCGACACGTTTCGGGCGGATTGGCGCGTACAGCTCATTTTCAATTTGCAATACGTTACTGTTCAGTTGACGGTGTTCCCCATCTACTTTCACACCAATATCGGCAAATTCAGCAGAAGGTGTGCGGATCGCTTTTTGTAAGCCATCAACATACTGCTCGATACCATTAAAGCCTATTTTCAGCACACTTTGCGCATTATTGGTGTAGCCCAAATCACTCAAACGCAATGCCGTTGCGGTTGGTAAGAAATACGTACCACAGCCCGTTTTCTTAAACTGTTGCTGAGTGTCCGTATTCTCTTTAATGAATGAACCACATAACGCTGGTGATGCACCAAATAAATAAGGAATAAGCCAGCCAAAGCGATAGTAATTACGGATCAAACCAAAATAGGCATCCGACACTGATGCTTGGCGTTGCTCTTCTGACTGTTCACCAAACAACTGATCCCAAAATTCATCAGGGAAAGAGAAGTTAAAGTGCACGCCTGAAATCACTTGCATCATACTGCCATAACGATTTTTCAATCCTTGGCGATACAGTGTTTTCATTTTGCCAGTATTCGATGAGCCGTATTGAGCTAAGACAATATCGTCTTCACTACCAACAAAACATGGCATCGACATTGGCCACAGCTTCTCATCACCCATTTGAGTGTAAGTAAACTGATGAATATCACTCAACTGCGACAAGAGATCACCGATATCACGCGATACTGGTGTAATAAACTCAAGCAAAGACTCGGCGTAATCAGTTGTCACCCACTTATTGGTGAGTGCCGAACCTAACCCCGCAGGGTGATACGCACTAGAAAGCTTACCTTGTGGCGTGATACGTAATGCTTCGCGTTCTAAACCACGGCCAATGCGAGTCAATGCGTCTGGATTTGCGGCAAGTTGCTGCAACCGTTGTGAAAAATCCATCTAAGCTGTTCTCATTTTTGATCTTATGTATAACAAACTAGGGTAATCATAATTATCGACGATTGCCACGATTATTCTGGTGAAACAATATTACCGTCCCGCAATAATCGTGGCTTAATCTCGTCATGCTAAAGCCTGTATGACTTAAGCCCTATTTCATCGGTGTCATTTCTTTTACTGGTATCGCTAGGGTTTCCAGTTGTGGTTTCAGGCTCTTTGCATCTCCCACCACAATGATCTGGTAATCCGTCGGCGTAAACCACTTTTCAGCCAAGGCATTTAAGCGTGACTTATCAATACTAGCAGCGATGTTATTTCGCTCACTGACATAGTCTTTAGATAGAGAATACGTCAGCATTTGGCCAAGTAACTGCGCTTTTTTAGCTGGCGTCTCATAGCTTAATGCATCTTTTTGACCAACGGCTAAGCGCATGAATGCCAGCTCTTTATCTGTAATGCCGTCTTTGCTGATTTTATCAAGCTCGGCTAGGAACTCTTTCAATGCAGGTAAACTCGCATCAGCACGAACTTGCGCATAAAACACCGAAAGCCCAACTTCACGACCACCACTTTGATAGCCTCCCGCACCATAGGTATAGCCTTTGTCTTCACGTAGATTTAGGTTAATACGGCTATTAAAGTTACCTGCTAAGTTAAAGTTCGCCAATTGTGTTTCATAAAGCTCGCCCGTGGCATCAAAAGGTAGACCTTGACGAACCAAGCGAATCACCGTTTGTGGTGCGCCAGGTTTATCGACTAACCAGATCGCTTGCTTACCCAGTGTCGGCAGTGTGAAATCGGATAATTTCGGCTCTGGTTTTCCTTGCCATTTCGCTAAGAAATCGAGGTCTTTGGCCAAAGATTGTTGCTTCACATCACCTACAATCACTACATCAGCACCATTAGGCGTGTAGAAGTTTTGATAGAAAGCAGTTACGTCAGCCAATGTTAAACTTTCCAATGAAGCTTTAGTGCCTTCACTTGGAATACTCATTGGGGTGTCTTTAAACAGCACTTCACGTGTTGCTTGCGCAGCTAACCAATTAGGGCGCTGGTGCTCGTAGACCGCACCTTCAATCGCTTGCGCTTTCAAACGGGTAAAGTCTTGCTCACTAAAGGCAGGCGTAAACAGCTTCTCTTGCAAAATAGCTAGAGTCGCAGGTAAGTTTTTCGCCAGTGCCGTCACCGAGGCTGTTGTGGTGTATAAGCCACTACTAAAATGTACGGTACTGCCTAATACATCTAACTTTGACGATAAAGTTTCAGCACTCGATTGCGTCGTCGCCTCGCCCATCATCGCCGCCGTTAACGCTGCAACTCCTTCTTTGCCTTGCGGCTCGAAGCGACGCCCTGCAGGCAAAATTAGCTGAATTTCAACCGTTGGCGTTTCTTGATATTTCGCCCCCAGCACCTTAATACCATTTGCTAATGTAAAGTCGTATACATTCGGTAATTTGGCTTCAACAGGTTTCGCGGGTTGTGGCATCACACTGCGATCGAAGTTGTCGATAGGCTCACGTAGGACTAATTCTTTTTCTGTGATTTTTTTGTGCTCAGGTAGTACTCGCTCTGCTGGCGTGTAGTTCGGTTTGGCTGCCTGTAGTTCAGTTTTACCTTTAGGCACCACACTCAAAGTGACGCTTGGGTTGCCATAAAGGTAACGCATGTACGAGGCTTCCATGCTCTTGGTGGTAACCGCGCGCAAATTACCCAACTCTTGCTGCAAGTAGTTAGGGTCACCAAAGAAGGTTTCATACGCCGCCAGTTGCGACACTTTTCCGCTGACACTTTGCAATCCAAAAATGGCATTAGCTTCAACCATGCCTTTTAATTCATTCAGCTCTTTTTCGCTAACGCCACGCTGTTCAAGTCCATTTAATACCGATGTCACTTCTTGGCGAATGGCTTTTAGGTTACCTTTATCGCCACTCTGGCCCATCGCATAGACATACATGGTACATGCCAATTCGGCACAATCATGGAATGCGCCTGCATCGACCACTTTGCCTGGTTTCACTAAGTTTTGATAAAGCAGACTGTTTTTACCGCCACCGATCACTTTCGCGAGCATATCAAGCGAGGCTTCATCTTTCGCGCCGTTGTACGATGTTGGCCATGCCATCATCAGCATAGGTTGTTGAATTTTGTCTTCCAGCGTAATAAAGCGATCATTATCAATTTTGACGGGCCACTTGTCAGCTTTCTCAACTTCAGGTCCACGTGGAATCGAACCAAAGTATTTATTGATCCACGTTAGCGTCTGCGCCACATCGATATCACCGCCAATCGTTAATGTGGCATTGTTAGGGCCATACCAACGCAGGAAAAACGCTTTTAAATCGTTAACATCAACACGGTTTAAATCTTCGATGTAACCAATAGTCTGCCATGAGTACGGATGCTCTCGAGGATAAAGTGCTTCCCCAATACGTTCGTACATTAAGCCATATGGACGGTTTTCATAATTTTGTGCACGCTCGTTTTTCACCGTATCACGTTGAATTTCAAATTTACGTTGCGACACGGCGCCCAGTAAAAAGCCCATGCGATCCGACTCTAACCACAGCATTTTTTCTAACTGGTTAGCAGGTACGGTTTCAAAGTAATTAGTGCGGTCACGGTTGGTGGTGCCATTAAGCGACCCACCCGCTTCGGTAATTAAGCGGAAATGTTCCTGATCCCCGACATTGTCAGAGCCTTGGAACATCATGTGCTCAAAGAAGTGGGCAAAACCTGATTTATCCGCTTCTTCACGTGCCGAGCCTACATGGTAGGTAACATCAACATGCACCAAAGGATCGGAAGTATCTTGGTGCAATACAACGGTTAAACCGTTATCGAGGACATATTTATTGTAAGGGATCACAGGTTCATTCGGGTCAGTAACCCCAACCTGCTCGACTAAACTGATACCGTCAGGCAGTGCAGCAGTGGCTGCCACAGAAGACGAAGAGGCAGCGGCGAACGCTGCATGAGAGGGGTAACCGGCAAATGACAGCAGCGCCGCACTTAATAACCACTTTTGCACAAAAGACATCCTTATAAAAAGCCAACCACAATCATGGCTAACACGGTGTAACGTAAAGCTTTACCGATCATAATAATGAGAAAGCTGAGCCAGTGATTCATACGTAACCAACCAGCCGCGAGGCAAAGGGGATCACCAATGATCGGCAGCCAACTAAAAAACAACGACCAGTAACCATATTTTTTTAACCACAATAAAGCTCTATGACCCTGTTTTTCATCAGAAGTTTTATCTGGAAGCAAACGGCCAAGCCAATAATTGGTCATGCCACCTAATGTATTACCCAATGTGGCCACAGCCACCACCAGCCATACTGCATTGTCACCCAGCTTCAGCGTCGCCACTAAGTTAGCTTCAGAGCCTCCAGGTAGTAGCGTTGCGCTTAAAAATCCAGTCGAAAATAAAACCCATAAGGCCGAATCACCGTTGACTAATGTTGAGATCATGCGTTATTTACAGCCAATAAAATTTTGCCGCGAGTACGTCCTGACTCTATCTGCTGATGCGCTTTATCTCCGTCAGCCAAAGGGTAGATCGCCGCTACCTCAACATTCAGCTGACCTTTAGCAACCATTTCAAGCATAGTGTTGTTTTGTTCAACCGTTGGGCTAACCAACATGCCTGTCGCCTCTAAACCTAGCGATTGAGCTTGCTGACACACTTGTTCAGCAGTCATCGTTGGGATCGTCACCACTCGCCCACCCGACTTCACACTCATTAACGCAGCCATGCCAACATCGCCACCCATTAAATCAATCAAAATATCAACAGGTTCAATTTGGTTTGCTATCTCACCACAACGATAGTCAATCGCCGTAGCGCCTAGCTGCTCAATAAACGCCTTGTTATCTGCCGAGCCTGTCGCAAAGACTGTCGCTTGCAAAGCAACCGCGAGCTGCACCGCGATATGGCCAACCCCACCAGCTCCAGCCAAGATTAAGACCCGATCACTGGCCTTAACTTTCACTTTTTCTAGCGCTTGCCAGGCAGTTTGTCCCGCTAACGGTAGACTTGCTGCAACTTGCAACGATACGTTATCTGGCAGGATGCTCAAATCTGCCGCCTCCACATTGACATACTGACTATACGCCCCCGCTTGGAGAGGAAAACCAATAAACCCGCTGACACGCTCTCCCACTACAAAGTGCGTCACATTATCGCCTATTGCAACCACATGGCCTGCGATGTCATAACCCGGAACCCAAGGCAGATTATCTTTGTTCTGGGCCGCAGCCCAACCCAGTCCTGCACGTGTTTTAGCATCGATGGGGTTCACACTAGAGAAATCCACAGCAACCATGACTTGGTTATCTTGTGGCTCGGATAACGCAGACGTTTGTATCTGTAGCGTATTTGCTTCACCAAACGCGGTGATAGCGAGTTGTTGAGTCGAGGCGGGAAGCGAAGCCATTGGATAAAAAGCCATGGTATTTTCCTTATAGGGCTATGAGTTGAGACAACATTCATCCTACTCTTATGGATCTAGTTATACCTAACTCGTCGCACAAAAAAAACGGGCAGCTTATTGCTACCCGTTTCAATATATATCGATATCACGCAATTAAGCGTGTTCTGCTATGGGCTAACTAAGGCTAATAAAATACCCGCAGCCACCGCAGAGCCTAAAACACCGGCAACATTGGGTCCCATCGCATGCATTAATAAGAAGTTCTGAGGATTTGACTCTAGCCCAACCTTATTCACGACCCGTGCAGCCATAGGCACAGCAGAAACGCCAGCCGCACCGATGAGCGGGTTAATATCTTCTTTGCTAAAGCGGTTAAGCAGCTTCGCCATTAATACACCACCACCCGTGCCGACACTGAACGCCACCGCACCCAGTAATAGGATACCAAGCGTTTCAAGCTGTAAAAAAATATCGGCTTCAAGTTTTGAACCAACCCCGAGACCCAACATAATGGTGACGATATTGATCAGTTCATTTTGTACCGTGTTAGATAAACGATCTACAACACCAGACTCACGCATCAAGTTACCCAAGCAGAACATTCCGACTAAAGGTGTTGCTGAAGGTAAGAATAAAACCGTCATCATCAAAACCGCGAGCGGAAACAAGATCTTCTCCGCTTTGCTGACATGACGAAGCTGTTGCATCTTGATTTGACGCTCTTCTGGTGTGGTTAGCGCTTTCATGATCGGCGGCTGAATAATAGGTACCAAGGCCATATAGCTATATGCAGCGACAGCAATGGCACCTAATAAGTCAGGCGATAATCGACTCGCAAGGAAAATTGCGGTTGGACCATCGGCTCCACCAATAATCGCGATAGATGAAGCATCAGCCATACTGAACTCCATCCCAGGCACAAGATTAAGTAGGATGGCGCCAAATAAAGTAAAGAAAATACCAAACTGAGCAGCGGCACCTAATAACAAGGTTTTCGGGTTAGCAATCAAAGCACCAAAATCAGTCATTGCCCCCACGCCCATAAAAATAAGCAATGGGAAAATACCCGTTTCAATACCGACGTGATAGATGTAATACAACAATCCACCTTCATCAGTAAAACCAGCGTTAGGTATGTTGGCTAAAATCGCCCCAAAGCCAATCGGCAATAACAGCAAAGGTTCAAAGCCTTTACGAATAGCCAAGAACAACAAGCCAAAACCAATAAACATCATAAAGACTTGGCCAAGCTCAAAGTTTGCGATCCCGGTCTCCGACCAGAGTTTTAATAAACCGTCCATGGTATACCTCTTACGCTAAGCTCAAAATCGGAGAGCCTACCGATACCGAGTCACCCTCTTTCACATGCAACGCTTGAATTACCCCACTACGGGCAGCACGCACCTCGGTTTCCATCTTCATTGCTTCCAGTATTACCAATACATCACCTTCTGACACTTGATGACCCGGCTGTACATTAATTTTGAAAATATTCCCAGCCAATGGTGCTGCAATTGACTCAGCCTCACTCACCGCTGGCGCTGCGGGAGCACTGGTGGCGGTTGTTGCTGATACCACAGACGTCAGTTCACCACTCGGGCCAACTTCCACATCATAAACCTGACCGTTCACTTTAACGCTATAAGCTTCTATGCCTCCCGTTGCGGCCATAGGGGCTGTCACATGCTCATTAGTAGTAACAGGCACGGTAGATTCAGCTTGCGGCGCAGGTTCAAAGGCTGCAGGGTTATTGCGATTTTTAAGGAAGTTAAGGCCAACTTGTGGAAACAAAGCATAGGTCAGTACATCGTCAACTTCTTGATCAGCTAACGTGATCTTTTCAGCTTTCGCTTTCGTTATAAGGTCTGTCGTCAGTGCTGCTAGCTCATCATCAATCAGATCTGCCGGACGGCAGGTGATCGGTTTGGCACCACCTAACACTTGTGCCTGTAGCTCCGCATTCACGGGTGCAGGTGCTGTTCCGTATTCGCCCTTTAATATGCCCGCGGTTTCTTTTGTGATGCTCTTATAACGCTCACCAGTTAGTACGTTAAGTACCGCCTGTGTACCAACAATTTGTGAGGTGGGTGTAACCAATGGAATAAAACCAAGATCCTTACGGACACGCGGGATCTCTGCTAATACCTCGTCGAAACGATCAGCTGCACCTTGCTCTTTAAGCTGACTTTCCATGTTAGTCAGCATACCGCCGGGGACTTGAGCCAATAGAATACGTGCATCAATTCCCTTCAAACTACCTTCGAACTTGGCGTACTTTTTACGGACTTCACGGAAGTAAGCTGAAATCGGCTCTAGCTGCTCTAGGTTCAAATTAGTATCACGCTCAGTGCCTTCCAGCATCGCAATAACCGTTTCGGTTGGCGTGTGGCCGTATGTTTGGCTCATTGAAGAAATAGAGCTATCTAAAATATCTAACCCTGCTTCTACCGCTTTAACGGCTGTCGCGGTAGAAAGCCCAGTTGTTGCATGGCAGTGCAATGCCAAAGGCACATCACACGATGCTTTAATACGGGAAATGAGCTCATACGCTTCATAAGGCTTTAAAAGCCCAGACATGTCTTTAATACATAATGAGTGACAACCGAGATCTTCAAGGCGCTTAGCAAGATCAAGCCACGTATCTATCGTGTGAACAGGGCTAGTAGTATAAGAAATGGTCCCTTGGGCATGCGCCCCAACGTCCACTGTTGCTTTAACGGCTTTTTCAAAGTTACGGACATCATTCATCGCATCAAAGATACGAAACACATCCATACCGTTGTGGTGAGCGCGTTCAACAAACTTTTCAACCACGTCATCACCATAATGGCGGTAGCCTAATAAATTCTGACCACGCAGTAGCATTTGCATCGGGGTTTTCGGCATTGCCTGCTTTAACGCACGCAAACGCTCCCACGGATCTTCTCCAAGGTAACGGATACAAGCATCGAATGTTGCACCACCCCAAGTTTCTAACGACCAGTAGCCAACATTATCTAGCTGTTCGGCAATCGGTAACATATCTTCTAAACGAAGACGCGTGGCAAATAAAGATTGATGGGCGTCGCGTAATACGACGTCTGTAATCGCTAAAGGTTTAGACATGCTCGCAAACTCCTTGTAATAAACCGTGTCCTAAAAAGATCATGCTTGGCGCTGACGATACTGATTCACCGCGGCTGCAATCGCAGCAACAATTTCAGGCTGAACCGTATCCGAGCTTTTTACCGCCATCTGAGCAGGTGTATTCACCACTTCAGGATCGGCAGGGGCAATCTTTGCCAAAAGCTGCACTAAAAAAATAAGAATGCTTAAAAACACAAAAACCACGACCATTCCGGTGATCATGATGGTTGCTGCTTCCATTAGCACACTACCTAAATCAGTCATTATTGCTTCCTTTCATTATTGTGACTGGCGATTAAGCATTATCATGACAAACAAAAACAAGTCAAATTGATTAACAAAGAAGCAATAAAAACACGTCAACTACTCTTATTTTCCCACAGTTGCCGATAAGTCGTAAAAACAATCATATTTCTGCCAGATAAATCACTATCAGCGAATAGGGTAAATGCCGAATGTAAAATTAAAACTTTATAGATCATGAGGATATAAAAATGGAACACAAAAAGCTTACGTTAACGTAATGGTAATCTTGTAAACCCAAGATCTGACAATAGCGATCATAGATCAAAGCGTTATCTCACAGTTTTCATTCCCCCCTCGATCCAGCTAAGCCCAATCAAAAAGCTGGTGATCCCCCTTTCAACCACAATAAATATCAGAATTCATCACTCTGATATGCTTTTCATCTATAAATCAAATGACCCGTAACGCATTGATACTAATGTCATCATTAGAGGGTAATTAACGGATTCTGCGTATTTAGTTAAAAGTAACTATCGTAGTGCAGAAATGTATAAAAGTGCGAGATAACACGCAATTTATCACTCGTAACAAGCATGCGCACAAATTGCCGTACTGCAATAAACGCAACAATGAAGTAATAAAGGCATTGTAGGTGTGGCTGTGCAATCGCGATGAGTAGCAGAAGTGGTAACAGAGAATGACAGGCATAAAAAAAGCCCAGCCGAAGCTGAGCTTTTAAATGATGGTGCGCGCGGGAGGATTCGAACCTCCGACCGCCTGGTTCGTAGCCAGGTACTCTATCCAGCTGAGCTACGCGCGCACTGTTTGTTGCTACAACGATAACATTGAGGTTATCACTGTTTGTAAATAATGGTGCGCGCGGGAGGATTCGAACCTCCGACCGCCTGGTTCGTAGCCAGGTACTCTATCCAGCTGAGCTACGCGCGCACTGTTTGTTGCTACAACGATAACATTGAGGCTATCACTGCTTGTAAATATGGTGCGCGCGGGAGGATTCGAACCTCCGACCGCCTGGTTCGTAGCCAGGTACTCTATCCAGCTGAGCTACGCGCGCACTGTTTGTTGCTACAACGATAACATTGAGGTTATCACTGCTTGTAAATATGGTGCGCGCGGGAGGATTCGAACCTCCGACCGCCTGGTTCGTAGCCAGGTACTCTATCCAGCTGAGCTACGCGCGCACTGTTTGTTGCTACAACGATAACATTGAGGTTATCACTGCTTGTAAATATGGTGCGCGCGGGAGGATTCGAACCTCCGACCGCCTGGTTCGTAGCCAGGTACTCTATCCAGCTGAGCTACGCGCGCACTGTTTGTTGCTACAACGATAACATTGAGGTTATCACTGCTTGTAAATATGGTGCGCGCGGGAGGATTCGAACCTCCGACCGCCTGGTTCGTAGCCAGGTACTCTATCCAGCTGAGCTACGCGCGCACTGTTTGTTGCTACAACGATAACATTGAGGCTATCACTGCTTGTAAATATGGTGCGCGCGGGAGGATTCGAACCTCCGACCGCCTGGTTCGTAGCCAGGTACTCTATCCAGCTGAGCTACGCGCGCACTGTTTGTTGCTACAACGATAACATTGAGGTTATCACTGCTTGTAAATATGGTGCGCGCGGGAGGATTCGAACCTCCGACCGCCTGGTTCGTAGCCAGGTACTCTATCCAGCTGAGCTACGCGCGCTCCGGTTGTTGCGTTGTTATCTTCTCGCTATAAGAGATAACAGACTAAACTCTAAATAATTTAGCGAATAGTAAAAGAATGGCGGTGAAGGAGGGATTCGAACCCTCGATACGGGATAAACCGTATACTCCCTTAGCAGGGGAGCGCCTTCAGCCTCTCGGCCACCTCACCACACAAATTCATGGTGCGCGCGGGAGGATTCGAACCTCCGACCGCCTGGTTCGTAGCCAGGTACTCTATCCAGCTGAGCTACGCGCGCACTTAATTCTGTGTTACGACAATAATAACATTGAGGTTATCACTGTTTGTAAATAATGGTGCGCGCGGGAGGATTCGAACCTCCGACCGCCTGGTTCGTAGCCAGGTACTCTATCCAGCTGAGCTACGCGCGCTCCGGGTGTTGCTTTGTTATCTTCTCGCTATAAGAGATAACAGGCTAAACTCTAAATACATCATATTTAGCGAATAGCAAAAGAATGGCGGTGAAGGAGGGATTCGAACCCTCGATACGGGATAAACCGTATACTCCCTTAGCAGGGGAGCGCCTTCAGCCTCTCGGCCACCTCACCACACAAATTCGATGGTGCGCGCGGGAGGATTCGAACCTCCGACCGCCTGGTTCGTAGCCAGGTACTCTATCCAGCTGAGCTACGCGCGCACTAATTTGTTTTACCACAATGAAAAGTAGCTAAACACATTTCATTGTCGTTTAAATTCATAAAAGAAAGAATGGTGCGCGCGGGAGGATTCGAACCTCCGACCGCCTGGTTCGTAGCCAGGTACTCTATCCAGCTGAGCTACGCGCGCTCCGTCATTTCTTTGCTGCAACCCCATTAAAAAGATAATGGCGGTGAAGGAGGGATTCGAACCCTCGATACGGGATAAACCGTATACTCCCTTAGCAGGGGAGCGCCTTCAGCCTCTCGGCCACCTCACCGTGTTGCGGGGGCTCATATTACTGCCAGCCAAAAATAAGTCAAACACTTTATTGATAAAAATGGCCCACAAACTCACGCATGCACAGTAAGTAACCAAGAAGGTAATTAATCGGGCATTGTTGTGAGGTATCTAACTAATTTATGTCTGATTTAGCAGTAAAATGATGGAGGAAAACTTTTCCGCCAGATACAAAAAAGGCCAGCAATAAAAAGGCCGACCTTCTTCTAATTAGAAGTTACCAGAATTTGGTGTTCCAGCTTCTTTTTCCGCTTGGATTCGCATGTAAATCTCTTCACGGTGTACAGAAACTTCTTTCGGTGCATTAACGCCGATGCGAACTTGGTTGCCTTTAACACCCAGTACAGTGACAGTTACTTCGTCACCAATCATTAACGTCTCACCTACGCGACGAGTCAGAATTAGCATTCATGTGCTCCTTGAGTAATCTCTTCTATAAATATTAACGAGCATTATCCAACAATTTTTACGACTTCGTAAATAGTTCCCACTCAAGAAACCGCTAGAAGTGATGGATTGCCCAAAAGTTCCTGATTCACAACAAACTGACGATGAATTACTTCAACCGCGGTTTGATGGTCAGCTTCATTGATTAGCAACGAAACGCAATCAGTCATTTGCTTGTTATGATGCACCTGAATATTCGTGTTGCTTAACGTTGTGACAACAGCTTCTGCAACCGTTACAACATTATCACCAACCATTGACAGGGTCGATACATCACTAATATGGCGCATTTTATTATCAAACACTAGCCGTAGCCGTGCTAAATCATCATTAGCGACAACAATTTGTGCACTCTGTGCTGTATTTGTAACAGCCCAAACCTGTAAACCAAACAGATCAACCTGTTGCTGTAATTCAGCCAGTGGCACATCAATATGAATTAGAGCTTGTTGACGCTGTAACGCAATCCCAACCATCACTGGTGAGTGCTGCGTTTCAAAGTTAACTAGCGTACCCTCACCTTCTTCAAATGAAGAAAGTACTCTCAAGGGTACTTTATGCATACGCGCATATTCAACTGACTGTAATTGTAGCACTTTCGCACCACATGCAGCCATTGTTTGCATGTGGTCAAAATGAATCTCTGGTAAACGAGCCGCTGAAGGCACAATACGGGGGTCGGTAGTGTACACCCCGTCCACATCCGTAAAGATCTGACACTCGTCAGCCTTCAACGCACCCGCCACTGCAACCGCCGTGGTGTCAGAGCCACCGCGACCGAGAGTCGTAATATTGTTATCGCTATCACGCCCCTGAAAGCCAGCCACAATCACAATTTTACCTTGCTCAAGCTGGCTTTCCAGTCTGTCTGTATCTATCGATATGATATTGGCATTATTAAATGCATTATCCGTTCGAATAGTGACTTGATCTGCTGTCATCGAAACAGCATTGAAGCCTCGTTTATTAATGGCCATCGCCAATAGCGCTATAGAGACTTGCTCTCCAGCTGTTAGCAACACATCTAACTCACGAGGTGTTGGCACCTCATCAATTTGCTTTGCTAAGCCCAGCAGGCGATTCGTTTCACCTGACATTGCTGATAGAACAACAACTACTTTATGACCAAGCTGGCGCGTTTGAATCACGCGCTCAGCCACCGCTTCAATACGTTCGATACTACCGACCGAAGTACCACCAAATTTCTGCACCAATAGTGCCACTTCACCTCTCCAGTTTTACAGTTTTTCAGCTAACCAAGGCGTTACAGATTCTAATGCTGCTGGCAATGCCGCTGCATCAGTACCGCCTGCTTGTGCCATATCAGGACGACCACCGCCCTTACCGCCAACTTGCTGCGCTACTAAGTTAACTAGCTCGCCTGCTTTTACCTTGCCGATAAGATCTTTGGTTACGCCAGCAATAAGGCCTACCTTGCCATCGCTTACATTACCAAGAACAACAACACCACTACCCAGTTGGTTTTTCAGTTCGTCAACCATACCGCGTAGAGCTTTGTTATCCGCTCCATCTAGTTGAGAAATTAACACTTTAACGCCGTTAATTTCTTGCGCCTGACTAATAAGGTCTGCACCTTCTTGTGCAGCTAACTTATCTTTCAGTTGCTGAATTTCTTTCTCTAGCTGCTTGCTATGAGCAACCAGTGCACCCACTTTGCTTGCTACTGAAGCCGCATCAGATTTAACTAAGCTCGCAGTTTCAGACAGTAGTGCTTCTTGTGCATGTAACGCTGCAATTGCGCCAGCACCTGTTACCGCTTCAATACGTCGAATACCGGCAGCGATACCACCTTCAGACACAATCTTAAATAGACCAATGTCACCCGTATTTGCAGCGTGGATACCACCACAAAGCTCTGTAGAGAAGTCACCCATGCTTAGTACACGAACTTCATCGTCATATTTCTCGCCGAACAGTGCCATCGCACCTTTTTCTTTCGCCGATTCAATGTCCATCACATTCGTTTCGATGGTGTTGTTTAAACGAATTTGCTCGTTCACAACACGCTCTACTTCACGAAGTTCTTCCGCTTTCACACCTTCAAGGTGAGAGAAGTCAAAACGTAGTGAGTCAGCTTTAACCAAAGAACCTTTCTGTGCAACGTGCTCACCTAGTAGGTTACGCAGCGCAGCATGCAGTAAGTGTGTTGCTGAGTGGTTTAAGCTAATCGCTTGACGACGAGCAGTATCAACGTTTGCGACTACTTTATCGCCAATCTTGATAGCGCCTTCAGCCACTACGCCAGAATGGCCGATAGCATCGCTGAATTTCTGAGTATCTGCAACGTCAAACTTAACGCCAGCAGCACTGATCACACCAGCGTCGCCGCTTTGGCCACCCGATTCAGCATAGAAAGGCGTATTATCAAGTACGATAAGTGCTTCTTCGCCAGCATTAACGCTATCTACAGCTTCACCATTACAGTAAAGCGCAACAACTTGGCCTTCGCCTTGTGTTGCCGTGTAGCCACAGAATTCTGTTGATGCGTCAATTTTGATCGCGTTGTTGTAATCAACACCGAATGAACCCGCTTCACGTGCTCGTTGACGCTGCGCTTCCATTGCTTCATTGAAGCCATCTTCATCGATAGAGAAGCCACGCTCACGCGCTACATCGTTGGTTAAGTCAGCAGGGAAACCGTAAGTATCGTAAAGTTTAAATACTGTTTCGCCATCTAAAACTTTGCCATCTAGGCTTTCTAGCGCTTCATTTAGAATAGCTAGACCACGATCCAGTGTACGACCAAAGTTGTCTTCTTCAATTTTCAGTACTTTTTCTACGATCGCTTGCTGTTTCTTCAACTCTTCACCGGCTGTGCCCATGATTTCAGCTAAAGGACCTACAAGTTTGTAGAAGAATGCACCTTGTGCACCAAGCTTGTTACCGTGACGAACAGCACGACGAATAATACGACGAAGTACGTAACCACGGCCTTCGTTTGAAGGCATAACGCCATCAACGATCAGGAATGCACACGAACGAATGTGGTCAGCCACAACGCGCAGTGATTGGTTAGACAGGTCATCGTGACCGATAACTTTCGCAGACTCTTTAATTAGCGTTTGGAAAATATCGATTTCGTAGTTTGAGTGAACGCCCTGCATGATTGCAGCAATACGCTCGATACCCATGCCTGTATCAACAGAAGGCTTAGGCAGCGGTTCCATTGTACCGTCAGCTTGACGGTTGAATTGCATGAATACGTTGTTCCAAATCTCGATGAAACGGTCGCCATCTTCTTCAGGCGTACCAGGGCGGCCACCCCAAATGTGCTCACCGTGATCGTAGAAAATTTCAGTACAAGGACCGCAAGGACCTGTGTCACCCATCTGCCAGAAGTTATCTGACGCGTACGGTGCGCCTTTATTATCACCAATGCGAACGATGCGATCAGCTGGAATGCCCATTTCTTTATTCCAGATGTCGAAAGCTTCGTCATCGGTTTCGTAAATGGTTACCAGCAGGCGTTCTTCTGGCAATTTCAACGTAACCGTTAGAAATTCCCATGCGTATTTAATCGCATCTTGCTTGAAGTAATCACCGAAGCTGAAGTTACCCAGCATTTCAAAAAACGTATGGTGACGTGCTGTAAAGCCAACATTCTCAAGGTCATTGTGTTTACCACCCGCACGTACACAGCGCTGAGCAGTTGTCGCTCGTGTGTAGTTACGCTTTTCAAGACCTAGAAAAGTGTCTTTAAATTGGTTCATACCTGCATTAGTGAACAACAACGTTGGGTCGTTCGCTGGTACAAGCGAAGAGCTTTCCACAATTTGGTGGCCCTTGCTCTCAAAAAACGCAAGAAACGCACGGCGAATCTCATCAGTGCTCATGTACATTGGCAAATCCTGAATAAATGCTTTGTATTGATGACAGAATAATCACGTAGAGTGATTCCCTTAACAATATGTAGCTTTGCTGTTTGCTGCAAACCACGTAATCGTGAGGGCTCGAATCGCTCTAAGATAAATTTTTTGGGGGCTATTGTAAAACAACGGTGGCAGTAACTGGAAATGTTATGTTGCGAAAAGCCGCAATAAAAAGCAGGATTCTTTAATATTCTTCATCTTGATTGAATGCATAAGCGATTTGGTCAAAATTAAAACCGCGATATTGCATAAATCGATAGCGTTTTGCTTTTTCTTTCTGCGTATCTATTGCCGTCTGACCAAATTTGCGAATAGCAACATCGCGAGCATGTTCATACCAATCTGTTTCTGCCCCCTCAAAGATCTGATCAATAATACCGCTCGCGATCCCTTTCACTTCCATTTCTTGCTTAATACGCAGCTCCCCCCACCCTTTCGCTATCCCGTTTCTCATCATAATGCAGGCATAACGAACATCATCCAGCCAGTTATAGTCTTGGCAAAAGTCGATCGCTTGATCAATCTCTTCACCACGATAACCACTGTTCTTCAATTTCTGCCGCAGCTCTTTTTCAGCGTGGTCACGACGAGATAAATACCCGACAGCAGCTTCTTTTACCGACTTTTTAGGTGTAGTTTTCCCTTGTTTTTTTTTAGATGCGTTATCAGTCATTATTTCATCCAAACAAAACGGGCTCTGTATTTTCATACAGAGCCCGTCATTAATTCATTTTATCGCTGATTGCGTCACAAGGAGAGCCGTTAATTAAAACGTTTCGCCTTCTGCAGCATCGATACCTTCAATGCTTTCGTCTTCAGCCAGTGGTTCTTTGCTTAGCAACATATCGCGCAGTGATTTTTCAATTTCAGCTGCGATAGCTGGGTTTTCAACAAGGTGCTTACAAGAGTTCGCTTTACCTTGGCCAATCTTATCGCCTTTATAGCTGTACCACGCACCGGCTTTTTCAACAAGCTTGTGCTTAACACCAAGGTCAATCAGCTCACCGTTACGGTTGAAGCCTTGACCATATAGGATTTGGGTTTCAGCTTGCTTAAATGGTGCAGCAATTTTGTTCTTCACAACTTTGATGCGGGTTTCGTTACCCACAACTTCGTCACCATCTTTGATTGCACCCGTACGACGAATATCAAGACGTACAGAAGCGTAGAATTTAAGCGCATTACCGCCAGTTGTTGTTTCTGGGTTACCGAACATCACACCAATTTTCATTCGAATTTGGTTGATGAAAACACACATGCAATTTGATTGCTTTAGGTTACCTGTTAGCTTACGCATTGCTTGCGATAACATACGTGCCTGTAAGCCCATATGTGAGTCGCCCATTTCACCTTCGATTTCAGCCTTAGGTGTCAGTGCTGCAACTGAATCGACAACAATCATATCAACAGCACCTGAACGTGCTAGTGCATCAACGATTTCTAGCGCTTGTTCGCCTGTATCTGGCTGAGAAACCAATAACTGATCAATATCAACGCCCAGTTTTTGCGCGTAGATAGGATCCAGTGCGTGCTCAGCATCGATAAATGCACATGTCTTACCTGCTTTTTGTGCACATGCAATAGCTTCAAGCGTTAACGTTGTTTTACCTGATGATTCAGGACCATAGATTTCAACAATACGTCCCATTGGTAAGCCACCAGCACCGAGTGCGATATCCAGTGACAATGAACCGGTAGATATAGTTTCAATATCCATTGTGCGGTTATCGCCCAACTTCATGATTGAACCTTTACCGAATTGCTTTTCAATCTGGCCTAACGCTGCGGCAAGAGCCTTTTGTTTGTTGTCGTCCATTCGACTCTCCAACGGATAATGAAATAAGGTTGATGGGCTTAGTATACTGTCTATTCATACAGTGTCTAGCACTGGTTGAGTTTTTTTTATGGTAAATAGTCTTACATCACTGGTGAGCCCAACTGCTGCAAGCGTTCTACCATTCCGCTCAGTGCTTTTTCTATCGCGAGGGCTCTAACTTGAGTGCGATCACCGGCAAATATACAGGTCGTTTGTTGATGCCAACCCGTCTTATCTGCCCAGCCAAAACACACAGTACCAACAGGCTTAGTTTCCGTTGCACCTGTTGGGCCAGCAATGCCACTGATCGCCACGCTAATATCGGCCATAGAATGCAATAATGCCCCAGTGGACATTTGCTCAACCACGGTTTCACTCACGGCACCTTCTGCTATCAAGGCGTACTCGCTCACCCCTAGCATCTGCTGTTTGGCTTCGTTACTGTAAGTGATAAACGCCCGATCAAACCACGCTGAACTTCCAGCAATATCGGTAATCGCCGCAGAAACCCCACCGCCAGTGCACGACTCTGCGGTAGTGGCAGTCCAACCTTGTTTTAGTAACGCGTCGCCTAATAGAGTGGCTAATTGTATTGTGGATTCCATACTATTCTCCTGAGTGTGGCTCATGCCGTTTCCTGATGTATTACTTCCTTGATACTAACGCCAAGTGCAAGTGAAGAAAATCCTCGCTACCACTTTGCCACCAGATCGGATTCACGTATCCTTACTCTCCAGAATTTCATCTGGCATCTCAGAACAAACTAAGTAGGCAATATCGTGACAGTGAAAGGTTTAGAAAAGCACACCCCAATGATGCAGCAGTTTTTAAGGATCAAGGCTGAAAACCCTGATGTGTTGTTGTTTTATCGTATGGGGGATTTCTACGAACTATTTTTTGATGATGCCAAGAATGCTTCTCAGCTATTAGATATTTCCCTAACAAAACGTGGGTCATCTAACGGCGAGCCAATCCCGATGGCAGGTGTGCCACATCACGCTGTTGAAGGCTATTTAGCAAAGCTTGTTCAACAAGGTGTGTCAGTCGCTATCTGTGAGCAGATCGGTGATCCTGCAACCAGCAAAGGCCCAGTTGAACGTCAAGTTGTTCGTATTGTCACACCTGGTACAGTCAGTGATGAGGCGTTACTTAATGAGCGTCACGACAACCTTATTGCTGCTATCTTCCACTCGGGTGATCGATTTGGCTATGCCACACTCGATATTACCTCTGGCCGCTTTATGTTGTCAGAGCCTGAAACTGAAGAAGCGATGCAAGCTGAATTACAACGCACCAGTCCTGCAGAGTTACTCTACTCTGAAGATTTCAGCCACCAGCACATTATTGAACATATCAAAGGCACTCGTCGCCGCCCATTGTGGGAATTTGATATTGAGACAGCACGCCAGCAACTTACCTTGCAGTTTGGCACCCGTGATCTTGTGGGTTTTGGTGTTGAAAAAGCGGAGCATGGCTTATGTGCGGCTGGTTGCTTGCTGCAATATGTCAAAGACACGCAACGTACTGCGCTACCACACATTCGCGCGATCACCTTAGATCGTAAAGATCATGCTGTGATTCTTGATGCTGCGACCCGTCGTAACTTAGAGCTAACCCAAAACCTTGCAGGCGGCTTTGATAACACGTTGGCATCAGTGCTGGATCATACCGCGACCCCTATGGGTAGCCGTTTGCTAAAACGTTGGTTGCACCAACCGATCCGCGATCGCCAACAACTCAATGGTCGTCTTGATGCTATTGCGGCATTTAAAGACTCTGGTCTATTCATGGATGTGGCAAGCAACCTACGCAATATGGGCGACCTTGAGCGTATCTTGGCACGCCTTGCATTACGCTCTGCCCGCCCACGCGATTTAGCCCGCATGCGTACCGCGCTACAGCACTTACCAGAACTCAGCGATATTCTGTCTGACACTGACCAAATTCGTGTTAAAGAGTTAGCTCAGCACGCTGCGCCTATGGATGACATCTGCGAATTGCTCGAACGTGCCGTCAAAGAGAATCCACCTGTCGTCATGCGCGATGGTGGTGTTTTAGCTGAAGGTTATAACGCCGAGTTAGACGAATGGCGCGATCTTGCTGATGGTGCAACCCGCTACCTTGATGAATTAGAAAAGCGCGAACGTGAACATCACGATATCGATAGTTTAAAGGTTGGCTTTAACCAAGTGCACGGTTTCTTTATCCAAGTCAGCCGTGGTCAAAGCCACTTAGTCCCTGCGCACTATGTGCGTCGACAAACGCTAAAGAATGCCGAACGTTACATTATCCCCGAGCTAAAAGAACACGAAGATAAAGTGCTGCATTCAAAATCTAAAGCATTAGCATTAGAGAAAAAACTGTGGGAAGAGTTGTTTGATTTGTTGCTACCGCACCTCGAACAACTGCAGTTAATCGCCAACGCACTCTCTGAACTAGATGTACTGGCGAACCTTGCAGAACGCGCCGACACTCTAAATTACTGCCGTCCGGAGATCACCGAACAAACTGGGATTGAGATAACCGCAGGCCGTCACCCTGTCGTTGAGCAAGTGCTAAGCGAACCTTTTATCGCTAACCCTATCTCACTCCACCACGATCGCCGTATGCTGATCGTTACGGGTCCAAATATGGGTGGTAAATCGACCTATATGCGTCAAACCGCCTTGATTGCCTTAATGGCCCATGTGGGTTCGTTTGTACCAGCGGAAGCCGTTAAAATTGGCCCTCTTGATCGCATTTTCACCCGTATTGGTGCTTCTGATGATTTAGCCTCTGGCCGTTCAACCTTCATGGTCGAAATGACAGAAACAGCGAATATATTGCACAATGCCACCCAAAATAGCTTAGTACTAATGGATGAAATTGGCCGTGGCACTAGTACTTATGATGGCCTATCGCTAGCATGGGCCAGTGCTGAATGGTTAGCTGAAAAAATTGCCGCAATGACACTATTTGCGACCCACTACTTTGAATTAACCGAGCTACCGTCATTGATGGACGGCTTGGCGAATGTTCACTTAGATGCGGTTGAACACGGCGATGAAATTGCCTTTATGCATGCCGTTCAAGAAGGTGCTGCCAGCAAATCTTACGGCTTGGCCGTTGCCAGTTTAGCGGGTGTACCTAAAGCCGTCATTAAACGTGCTAAGAGTAAACTGCAACAATTGGAAGCGAGCGGTCACCAACAGGCCATCAAGCCTACAGGTGGTGTGCCAAAAGAAGAAAACCAACTCACGCTGATCCCAGAACCAAGTGAAGTAGAAGAAGCATTGGCCAAAGTTAACCCCGATGAGATGACGCCACGTCAAGCTCTGGATGAACTTTACCGCTTAAAAGCGCTGCTATAATCAAGCGTTCAGCTGGTGGCTATAACGACTAAAAAGACAAAGAGGACGCATAATGCGTCCTCTTTTTCGTTGGTATACTAACGTTATGGATGTACCCAATTTTTCGGTACAGCTAGGATAGTAACTACGTTGCTATAACATATCTTGGTTAAACAAAGATTCAATGCTTAAGCCCTGATGGGTTAGCATGTCACGTAAACGGCGAAGCCCTTCAACTTGAATTTGACGAACGCGCTCACGTGTTAAACCAATTTCTCGGCCGACATCTTCGAGGGTTGATGCTTCATAACCCAGTAGTCCAAAACGACGGGCTAGCACTTCACGCTGCTTAGGGTTCAACTCTTGTAGCCATGCCACTATTGAGTGTTTGATATCATCGTCTTGAGTTGAGGTTTCAGGTCCACCATTTTTTTCATCTGGAATAATATCAAGTAAGGCTTTCTCTGAATCACCACCAATCGGGTTATCCACCGAGCCTACACGTTCGTTCAAACGCAGCATCCGATTGACATCATCAACGGGTTTTTCTAATTTGAGGGCAATGTCTTCCGCGGTGGGTTCATGATCCAGTTTTTGCGCTAGCTCGCGTGCAGTACGTAAATATACGTTCAACTCTTTAACCACATGGATAGGCAAACGGATAGTACGCGTTTGGTTCATGATCGCCCGCTCAATGGTTTGGCGGATCCACCATGTTGCGTAAGTTGAAAAACGAAAGCCGCGCTCAGGGTCAAATTTCTCAACCGCACGAATCAGACCTAGATTACCTTCTTCAACAAGATCTAAAAGGGCAAGTCCTCGGTTACTGTAACGACGAGAAATTTTCACCACTAAACGGAGATTACTTTCAATCATACGTTTACGGGCAACTTCGTCACCACGTAAGGCGCGACGAGCGTAAAGCACTTCTTCTTCTGCGGTAAGGAGGGGGGAGAAACCAATTTCTCCAAGATAAAGTTGGGTCGCATCAAGTGCTTTTTGCGTTGTTCCGTAACGTGAAATTTCTACATCATCGGCTTCAGTTTCAGCGGCTTCCGCTTTTTCTGTTACGGTAGGGGTTTCCATTTCCATGTCTTCATCAAAATCAAATTTTTCGATGTTTTTGGCTGTGCTGCTTCTACTCATAGCGCCTCCCAGATGGCGAGTTAGCAAGACATTACAACTTCAGCTTGTCTATTTTTTCGGTAAGTAGCGCATCGGATTGACTGACTTACCTTTGTAACGGATCTCAAAGTGTAAACGGACACTCTTAGCGCCAGAACTTCCCATGGAAGCTATCTTCTGACCTGCTTTAACTGCCTGCTTTTCTTTCACCAGTAACTTATCGTTATGGGCATAAGCGCTTAGATAGTCATCGCTGTGTTTGATGATCACTAAATTGCCATAGCCTCTAAGTGCATTACCTGCGTATACCACATGGCCAGCCGCCGATGCTTTTACCGCTTGTCCCCGTTGACCTGCAATATCTAACCCTTTATTACCATTTTCAGAGTTAGAGAAACCAGCAATAAGTCGCCCTTGCGTTGGCCAAATCCAACGGTCAACCTTGTTATTGGAACTTGCACTTTTTGTAACAACTTTGTTACTTTTGGTGTTTTGAGAGTACTCCTTTGTGCGAGCCTGATCAACTTTTTTATTGGCGGTTTTTTGTGCAGCCTGGGGTTGAGCCTTTTTCACTGGGGTTGTTTGTTTCGGCTTAGGCTTGGGCTTGGGTTTCGGCTTTGCTTGGCTTTTGGTTGTTTTAGAAGGTGTTTTAGCCACGATGACAGGCGCTGACTTTCCATACGATGGCGCTGTATATTTCGGCTTCCAAAGTTGAAGCTTTTGTCCTGGATAAATGGTGTATGGAGCAGACAAACGGTTATTCGCAACGATATCTTTAACGTCACGACCAGTAACATAGGCGATAAAGTATAATGTATCGCCTTTTTTTACTTGGTAGTAGCTACCACGGAAACTGCCACGTTCGACATTACCGTATTTACTATTAATACTCGAGACTGGGGCTGGCGGATTCGAGCTACAAGCAGACAGCAGCAGCAAACTCGTTGCTACCGCTAATACCCGCCAATAGTGTTTCCCTAACACGCCTTTAATCATGCTTTACGCTAACTCTCCAGCTACTAGCGGAACAAAACGTACAACTTCAATATCTTGATATAAAAACTCATCACCCTGACGCGTGACTTGCTTTAACACTTGCTGGTGCTCACCCACAGGAATAATCAAGCGGCCACCGTGGGTTAATTGCGTCAACAACTCAACGGGCAAACTTTCAGCTGCCGCTGTAACAATAATGGCATCGAATGGCCCTTTATTGTGCCAACCTAGCCAACCATCACCATGTTTTGTTGAAATGTTATGGAGTTCGAGCTTTTTAAAGCGACGTTTGGCCTGCCATTGAAGCGCCTTAATTCGCTCAACCGAACAAACATGGTTTACCAAATGTGCTAAAACTGCCGTTTGATAGCCAGACCCAGTACCTATTTCTAGCACTTTTGAATCTGGCGTCAGCGCCAGTAACTGTGTCATTTTCGCAACGATATAAGGTTGCGAAATTGTCTGACCACTGCCAATTGGCAAGGCATTATTTTCATAAGCTTGATGAGAAAAGGCTTCATCGACAAACAGCTCCCTTGGTACATTTTCAATTGCAGCCAGTACACTCTCATTGGTGATACCTTGCTGTTTCAAAAATGTCATCAGGTTATGCCGCTCTCTCACATGACGCATCCTTAATTTATCTCCACATCTTGCATCCACTGCTTCATGCCTGAAAGGGCATCATGCGCGGTTAAATCTACTTGTAATGGTGTGATCGACACAGCACCTTGTTCTATTGCGTAAAAATCCGTACCAGGGCCAGCATCTTGGCATGCACCTGGAGGGCCTAACCAATAAACTGTTTTGCCACGAGGGTCGATTTCTTTCACCATATCTTCGGCACGATGACGAGCACCTAAACGTGTAACCTGCCAAGGTTGAAGATCAGAATAGGGTAAATCAGGCACGTTAATGTTTAGAATTTTATTGGTCGGTAAAGGGGTCGACTGCATATTTACAATCACCTCTTTCACAACCTGTGCTGCTGTTGCAAAGTGTGTTTTACCCACTAATGATACCGCAATCGCAGGTACACCTAAAAAGTGTCCTTCGGTTGCGGCTGCCACCGTACCAGAATAAAGCACATCATCACCTAAATTGGCACCATGATTAATGCCAGCAACCACTAAATCAGGGCGGTAATCTAACCATTCATTCAACGCAAAATGTACGCAGTCGGTTGGTGTGCCTTCAACAGACACACGCCCTTGACCTTCTTCACGGATGCGCAGCGGGATATCTAATGTCAGCGAGTTCGATGCGCCTGAACGGTTACGATCAGGGGCAACAACAATCACTTCTCCCAGCTCAGCTAACGACTCGGCTAGGGTTTTTATCCCTTCTGCAAAAATGCCATCATCGTTACTGATCAGAATTCGCATAGTATTCGCCTTCTTGCTCTCGTACTGTCATTAATTCACGTACTACTGCCGTTGCAAAGCAGCCTGCAGGCAGAGCAAAAGAAACAACAATATCGTTATCTTCTTGCTGCCATGTGAGTTGATCTGGTTTAAGCAACAGTGGGCGACGTTCATGACGCATACGGTTATCACGGATCAATTTGAGCAATGGCGGTTCTGCATCAATCACAGCCAGTTCCAACGCTTCCGCATCAGCACTGGTTGGTAAAGCATTATCACCGACCATAGGTGCCGTAATCGCAAGTTCACCGGCATCCACTTTACTTTGCCAATCACCGTCAAGAGACTCAACCAGCGTACTGTCATGACGACCTTGCGCTTGTAAGCAGTCACCTAATATGACAGTGTGCACGTTTTGTTGTTCAATACGCGCAGATAGCACCATATTAAATAACCATGAGCGCGCAGCAGATAAGTAAAAACTACGTTTGCTTTTATCGCGAACACGAAATTCATCGTTACCCCAAGCACGCGCCTTAACAACGTTATTACCACCACGGCCAAAACGTTGCTCACCAAAGTAATTAGGCACACCCTGTTGCTGCACTTTTTCTAATCGTTCAATTACCGCCGCTGGCGTATCAATATCGGTTAGACGCAATTCAAACCAGTTACCAACTAAATCACCTGGACGTAATTTTTTATCATGGCGAGCAGTCTCTAACACTTTAATGCCAGGGTGCTCCGCTTCAAACTGAGCAAGATCAGGATCATCTTTACCTGGTAAATGAACACTCAACCACTGTTCTGTTACTGCATGGCGATCTTTCAAGCCCGCCCAGCTTACATCACGTGATTTGACCCCACATGCTTTTGCTAGCTCGTTCACGACATATTTAGTGTTCTCACCCACTTTATGGATTTTGACCATAAAGTGCTCACCATGGCCCGCAAATGAGAAGCCGAGATTCTCTTTTACAACAAAGTGTTCAGGTAATACTTTGATGTAGCCTTGTGAGGTTGGCTTACCGTGAAGCCATAAAAAGTTGTCCATTACATCAGACATAATCACACCGTTATAGTGGGCTACTGCTTAGTTAGCCTTGTGAATTAAAACAACTGCTTCGCATGCGATACCTTCTTTACGTCCAGTAAATCCTAAACGCTCAGAGGTTGTTGCTTTAACATTAATATTATCGATTGTTGTTTCTAAATCTTCAGCAATCGTTTTACACATGTCATCAATATGCGGTGCCATTTTAGGCGCCTGCGCAATAATGGTGACATCTAGGTTACCTAAGCGGTAACCTTTTGCTTTTACTTTATGGTAAACGTCACGCAGCAAAAATCGACTATCTGCGCCTTTCCACTCAGCATCAGTATCTGGGAAGTGACGGCCAATATCACCCGCGCCAATCGCGCCGAGTAAAGCATCACAAACAGCATGAAGCGCTACATCCCCATCTGAGTGGGCAATCAGCCCTTGCTCATAAGGTACGGCTACGCCACCAATAATTACTGGGCCTTCACCGCCAAATTTGTGCACATCAAAGCCGTGTCCAATTCGCATCATGCTTGTTCCTTTACCAATAATTGCAAATAAAATTCAGCCAGCGCTAAATCTTCAGGCTGGGTTACTTTTATATTATCCGCACGCCCTTTCACTAGACGTGGTGTTTTACCGCAGTGTTCCAACGCAGAGGCTTCATCTGTCACCATCGCGCCGTCACGTAATGCAGTTTGTAAGGCCTCACGTAACTCTTCAGCTTTAAACATTTGCGGAGTCAGCGCGTGCCATAAATCACTTCGGTCAACGGTGTTTGCGATCCCTTGTTCACCGTTACCACGCTTCATGGTATCGCGCACAGGCGATGCTAGGATTGCCCCGCAATCACTATGTAAAGCGGCATCGATCAAATTTTGAAGATCGCTCTGACGCAAACATGGACGAGCAGCATCATGCACTAATACCCAGCTATCATTCGGTACTTTTGCCAAACCTGCAAACACGGAATCTGCCCGCTCGGCACCACCATCAACAACCGTAATTCGCGGATCTTGCCCTAGCGGCAAATCAGCAAAATAAGGGTCGGAGGGAGTAATCGCAATAACGACATGCTGAATAGCAGGGTGGCTCAACAAGCGGTCGATGGTATGTTCTAAAATTGTTTTACCCGCAATGGATAGATATTGCTTAGGTCGGTCAGCAGCCATGCGGCTACCTACTCCTGCCGCTGGAACGACAGCAGTCAGTTGTTGGGTCATGTTAGAAGTTCGCTATTCATAATGGCAATACAATGATAATTAATTATCACCAACAATACGGAAAAATGTTTCTTCCGGTTTTATCATGCCAAGTTCATTTCTTGCTCGCTCTTCTACCGCTTCAAGGCCACGGTTAAGATCGGAGATTTCGACATACATTTGCTGATTACGCAGCGCGACTTCAGCATTCGCATGACGCTGAATCTCAACGTTATCTTTAACCTGCAAGTATTCCATCATGCCGTTTTTTCCAAGCCAGAATTCATATTGTAGCCAGCACAGCACGGATAACATCAGTACAGTTAACAAACGCATGGAAATCCCACTCTATTTTGTTTTGTTATTCATACCTATTTGCCGAGCCCAAATGCAATTCATCATAAGCTCGGCAAATAAGACGCCTTCAACACGCTCGGCAATCATCCCACAATACGCGATTTCTGACTAGCGTTCGCACGCATGTCTTTTTTATTTAAGCATAAAAAAAGCCGCCTCATTCGAGGCGGCTTCCATAAAGTCGTCGGATAATTAATTATCCAAAATCAAAGCTTAATGATTAAGCTTGACCTTTAACTTCTTTAAGACCGTTGAAAGGAGCTTTAGCACCTAGAGCTTCTTCGATACGGATAAGTTGGTTGTACTTAGCAACACGGTCAGAACGGCTCATAGAACCAGTTTTGATTTGACCTGCAGCTGTACCTACCGCTAGATCAGCGATAGTTGCATCTTCAGTTTCGCCAGAACGGTGAGAGATAACTGCTGTGTAACCAGCATCTTTAGCCATCTTGATTGCAGCTAGAGTCTCTGTAAGAGAACCGATTTGGTTGAACTTGATAAGGATAGAGTTAGCTACGCCTTTCTCGATACCTTCTGCAAGAATCTTAGTGTTTGTAACGAACAGATCGTCACCAACGATTTGAAGCTTGTCGCCTAGAAGTTCTGTTTGGTGCTTGAAGCCATCCCAATCAGACTCGTCAAGACCGTCTTCGATAGAAACGATTGGGAAGTTGTTCGCTAGCTCAGCTAGGTAGTGGTTGAACTCTACAGAAGTGAAAGTTTTACCTTCGCCCTTCATGTTGTAGATGCCAGCTTCTTTGTCGAAGAACTCAGATGCTGCACAGTCCATAGCAAGAGTAACGTCTTTACCTAGTTCGTAACCAGCAGCTGCAACAGCTTCTGCGATAACTTCTAGCGCTTCAGCGTTAGACTTAAGGTTAGGAGCGAAGCCACCTTCATCACCAACTGCAGTGCTGTAGCCCTTAGACTTAAGAACTTTAGCTAGGTTGTGGAATACTTCAGCGCCGATACGCAGACCTTCTTTAAGAGTTTTAGCGCCAACTGGCTGAATCATGAACTCTTGGATGTCAACGTTGTTATCAGCGTGCTCGCCACCATTGATGATGTTCATCATTGGTAGAGGCATAGAGAATACGCCAGCTGTGCCGTTTAGCTCTGCGATGTGCTCGTAAAGAGGCATGCCTTTAGCCGCTGCAGCCGCTTTAGCATTCGCTAGAGAAACAGCTAGGATTGCGTTAGCACCGAAAAGTGATTTGTTTTCAGTACCGTCTAGGTCGATCATGATTTGGTCGATGTCAGCTTGTGCTTTCGCATCTTTGCCAACTAGTGCTTCAGCGATTGGGCCGTTTACAGCTTCAATTGCTTTAAGAACACCTTTACCTAGGAAACGTGATTTGTCGCCGTCACGTAGCTCAAGAGCTTCGCGAGAACCAGTAGATGCGCCAGATGGTGCTGCCGCCATACCAACGAAACCGCCTTCTAGGTGTACTTCAGCTTCAACAGTTGGGTTACCGCGTGAATCGATGATTTCACGACCTAGAACTTTAACGATCTTAGACATTATGTTTCCTCTTGCTTTATCTTCAAAATAAAAAGCTAAAAAATAGCAGTAGCATCCCCCGCCACTGCTACCAGTAATCCTTACTGATTAAGTTCACCGCGTTGGTTAATACCTGCCGCTTTTACAAAACCTTCAAATAATGGGTGACCATCACGAGGCGTTGATGTGAACTCAGGGTGGAACTGAGCTGCCACAAACCATGGGTGGTTAGGGAACTCGATAATCTCTACCAGTTTCTTATCTGCAGACAGACCAGAAACTTTCAAACCTGCTTTCTCTAGTGTAGGAAGTAGGTTGTTGTTTACTTCATAGCGGTGACGGTGACGTTCGTGCACTGTTGGGCTGTTGTATAGCTCACGTGCTTTTGAACCGTCCGCTAGGTGACATAGCTGAGAACCAAGGCGCATTGTGCCGCCTAGATCTGATTTATCTGTACGTTCTTCAACATTTCCTTCGCCATCAACCCACTCAGTAATCAAACCAACTACTGGGTTCTTAGTTTCTGCGTTAAATTCAGTTGAATGCGCATCAGCCAGACCCGCAACATTACGTGCGAATTCGATCAGTGCCACTTGCATACCCAGACAAATGCCTAAGTACGGAATTTTGTTTTCACGAGCGTATTGTGCTGTCTGAATTTTACCTTCAACACCACGATTACCGAAGCCACCAGGTACTAGGATTGCATCTAGACCTTCTAGAACTTCAACGCCTTTTGATTCTACATCTTGTGAGTCAATGTATTTGATCTTCACAGAAAGACGGTTTTTCAAACCAGCATGTTTTAATGCTTCATTTACTGATTTGTAAGCATCTGGTAGTTCAATGTACTTACCAACCATACCGATAACAACTTCAGCGGTAGGGTTTGCTTCTTCGTAAATGACTTGTTCCCACTCTGCAAGGTTTGCTTCTGGCGCTGTGATGCCGAAACGTTGACATACTAGGTCATCTAGACCTTGAGCCTTAATCAGTTGAGGGATCTTGTAGATTGAATCTACGTCTTTCATTGAGATTACAGCTTTTTCAGGAACGTTACAGAACAATGCAATTTTCGCACGCTCGTTAGCTGGAATCATACGGTCAGAACGACATACAAGGATGTCAGGCTGAATACCGATAGAAAGTAGTTCTTTTACAGAGTGCTGCGTTGGCTTAGTTTTCACTTCGCCTGCTGCTGCAAGGTATGGCACTAGTGTTAAGTGCATGAACATAGTGTTCTCACGACCATGCTGAACCGCTAGCTGACGAATCGCTTCCATAAATGGTAGTGACTCGATATCACCAACAGTACCACCCACTTCTACGATAGCAACATCGTGGCCTTCAGCACCTGCAATAACGCGTTCTTTGATCGCGTTAGTGATGTGTGGAATAACCTGGATGGTTGCGCCTAGGTAATCACCACGACGCTCTTTACGAAGTACGTCCGCGTACACGCGGCCCGCTGTAAAGTTATTACGCTTGGTCATCTTAGTACGAATGAAACGCTCGTAGTGACCAAGATCAAGGTCGGTCTCTGCACCGTCTTCCGTAACGAATACCTCACCGTGCTGAATTGGGCTCATTGTGCCTGGGTCAACGTTGATGTAAGGGTCTAGTTTCATCATAGTCACTTTAAGACCACGTGCTTCTAGAATAGCCGCTAGAGATGCAGCAGCAATACCTTTACCTAGAGAGGAAACAACCCCGCCCGTAACAAAAATGTAATTCGTTGTCATATTTAACCTGGAAGATTGGTGTAGAGGATATAAAAACTATCTGGACGGAGAGCAATGATACCAGACACCTTTTATCGCCACAACGTGAAAACTATCACAGCAATCATGAGTATTATTTGTTTCAAATCAATTATACGAGTTGCACAAACTGTTCGTGTAAAATAACAACAAAACTATTCCTTAACCGCATACTATTTAACCGAGCAATAACAGTATAATTTGATTAGCAATTCGACTTTTCTTGTTGCTTTACAAGATCCCAGATGCCATCCAGTTTTTCCAGCGAGCAGTCTTCAAGGTGCAAACCTTGTTCTAGCACACATTCTTCCACTTGGCGAAATCGACGCTCAAATTTTTTATTCGCCAACTGTAAAGCTTGCTCTGGGTTGACCTTTAAGTGGCGACTAAAGTTAACTGTAGCAAACAGTAAATCCCCCATTTCTTCCGCGATTTTGGCTTGATCTGGTTCAACTTGGATGACTTCTTCTAGAACTTCATCAATTTCCTCTTTGACCTTATCGACCACAGGGCCTAGCGTATCCCAGTCAAAACCGTGCTTGGCACAACGACGTTGAATCTTATCAGCACGGCTCAATGCAGGTAACGCAAGTGGAATATTTGCCAATACACTCAAGTCATCTGCTTTTTGTTCGCGCTCTTTGGCTTTCTCTGCTTCCCAATTAGCATTAATTTCCGCATCGTCAGCAAATTCTTTTTCACTAAAAACATGAGGATGGCGGCGCGTTAGTTTCTCATTTAGTCCTGCGACTACATCATCAAAATCAAATAAACCCTGCTCTTTCGCCATTTGACTGTAAAACACCACTTGGAACAGTAAATCCCCTAATTCAGCTTTTACTTCAGGCCAGTCTTGCTGATGAATAGCATCAGCTACTTCGTAGGCTTCTTCAATAGTATGCGGCACTATCGAGTCAAACGTCTGTTTGATATCCCACGGACAACCTTGTTGCGGGTCGCGTAACGTCGCCATAATTTCAAGTAGTTGTGTCATTGCTGCTGGAGTCATTTTTTCCATTTTTATCTCGCTTAACAAAACGGGAAGCACTAAGGCTTCCCGTTATTTATTTTTATTGTTCTGTACAACGTTAGTACAAACGCTTCGCTTCGGCGACGTCTTTCACTTGCTCTAGGCGCTTAAGTACCTTACTGAGCACTTCTAAATCCGTTAGCTCTAGCTCAAAATCCATGATCGACATTTGTTTCTTATAGTCGATACGGCTCTTCATGCCAGAGACTTTGGTTTTCTCATTGGCTAAGGTATTCGTGAGTTCTTTGATCAAGCCATTTCGTTCAGAGGCAATCACACGCACTGTAATGTTGTAGTTACCAACGAAACCACCGCCCCACACCGTTTGAATCAAACGCTCTGGTGCATGATGACGTAACTCGTCCAGTTGTTCACAATCACTCCTGTGAACCGAAATACCCCGTCCTTGAGTCACAAACCCCGTGATGTCATCACCTGGGATCGGCTGGCAACAACGCGCTAGGTGGGTCATCAGGTTATCCACCCCTTCCACCACAACCGCATCTCGTTGTGGTTTTTGGGTGCTGGTGCTGCTCTTTTCACTGGCTTCCGTCAGCTTATCAAGCAGTTGCTTGTCTTCTTCTTCTGCGGTGGGTTTATTCACCAAGGTGTTAATATGATTAACCACTTGATTAATACGCAAATCACCACTGCCGACGCCGACAAACAACTCATCGAGGTTTTTGGCATTAAAGCGTTTCAACGCATAAAGTTCTGCGTCTTTCATGGTGGCGCCTAACTTATGTAAGTCGGCCTCCAACATTTCACGCCCTGCGATCAAGTTCTTATCACGTGCTTGTTTTCTAAACCAAGCATGTACTTTGGCACGCGCACGGCTAGAGGTAACAAAACCTAAGTTCGGGTTTAACCAATCGCGTGATGGGTTAGGCTCTTTTTGGGTGATAATTTCAACTTGATCACCCATTTGTAAGTTGTAGGTGAATGGAACGATACGCCCTTCCACCTTAGCACCAATGCAACGGTGACCCACTTCAGAGTGGATATGATATGCAAAATCAAGCGGCGTCGCATTCAAAGGCAAATCAACCACATCCCCTTTTGGGGTAAAGGCATACACGCGATCATCGAAGACTTGGCTGCGTAATTCATCCAGCATTTCGCCAGAGTCTGACATTTCCTCTTGCCACACAAGCAGCTTACGAAGCCATTCAATTTTCTCATCGTAAGATGATTTATTACCACCTGCCGCGCCACCCTCTTTGTATTTCCAGTGTGCTGCGACACCCAATTCCGACTCTTCATGCATCTGCTTGGTGCGGATTTGAATTTCGATGGTTTTACCTTCAGGCCCCAACACTACCGTGTGGATAGACTGGTAACCGTTCGGTTTAGGATTAGCGACATAGTCATCAAACTCTTTTGGCAGATGACGGTATTTAGTATGTACAACCCCTAACGCGGCATAACAGTCTTGCAGCTGGTCGGCAATAATACGTACTGCACGCACATCGAAAAGTTCGTCAAAATCAAGGTTCTTTTTCTGCATCTTACGCCAGATGCTATAGATGTGTTTAGGACGACCTTGCACTTCGGCATTGATATTACAGCTCACCATAGAGTCAGCTAAATCAGTGACAAAGTGCTCGATGTATTGCTCACGTACAATCCTGCGCTCCGACAGTTGCTTCGCAATTTTCTTATAAGTATCAGGGTGTTTGTAGCGGAAAGCGTAATCTTCTATTTCCCACTTCAACTGACCAATACCCAAACGGTTAGCCAGCGGTGCGTAAATATTGGCACACTCTTTCGCAGCAGCGCGGCGTACCTCATCAGGCTCATCTTTCACTTCACGTAGGTTACAAATACGCTCAGCAAGTTTAATGACCACGCAGCGGAAGTCATCCACCATCGATAGCAGCATACGGCGAATATTATCTACCTGTGCTGATTGCGCCGCCCCTTCAGTGGTTGCACTAAGCTGGCGGATAGCTGCCATTTGGTCAACCCCCGCCACCAGCTGCATGATTGCAGTGTTGTAGTCTTCTTTGACTTGTTCTAAGTCGTAGACACCCGCTTCAACCAATGGGCACAGCAAAGCTGCGACCAAGGTTTCTGCATCCATGCTGAGCATCACGAGGATCTCAACCATTTCGCGGCCACGCCACAGCAACAATGCTGCTGAATCTTCCGTTGATGTTATGTCGATACACCGCTGATAGGTGCTTTTTAGACGCTTCGATATCTTGGCGTCTTGCTGCAAACTATCAACCCATGCTGAAAGCTCAAATGTATCGTTTTCCTTTAAATGCGCACCGCGAACTGCGACCATTTCTCTATCCTGTTTTGCTTTTTGTAATGGCGTTTACGTATGACTCGATCGTTTTAGCGAACCGTTTTTACGAATAGCGCCATTGATTCTAAGTGTCCTGTCTGTGGGAACATATCCAACATACCAAGACGCTCCAACTGATAACCTTGTTGCAGCAGTGCCTGACTATCACGCGCCAACGTGGCAGGGTTACATGACACATACACCACACGCTGTGGTTTAAGTGCTATAACGTGCTGCATAACACCTGCTGCGCCCGCGCGCGCAGGGTCGAGTAATATTTTATTAAAGGGTTCTTTTGCCCATGATAACAAAGTCACGTCTTCTTCCAAGTTAGCCTGATAGAAGGTTGCGTTATCGATACCATTTTTTTCGGCGTTATAAGTAGCACGATGAACCATTTCATCGACACCTTCAACACCAACCAGTGATTTTGCACGTTTTGCCAGTGGTAAACTGAAATTACCTAAACCACAAAATAGGTCAAGCACCCGATCTTCTGGCTGCACATCTAACCATTCAACCGCTTGAGCAACCATCTGTTTGTTCACATTCGCATTCACCTGAATAAAATCTTTTGGTGAAAACGTCAGTTCAACCCCGTCCAAGCCATAGTGTGGTTTATCACCACGCACATGATTGAGCTCATCACTCTCAGGCGCTAGATATAACGTGATGTCATTTTTATCAGCAAACGCATTAATTTGTGACATATCGCTGTCAGAAAACGGCTTTAAATGGCGGATCAACACAACACGGCCATTATCGGCTTCCACCAGCTCAACGTGCCCAAGGTTTTTTCGTCCCTTTAACCCCATTAACAGAGTACGTAATGACGGTAAAAGTTCATTCAATGATGCCGCTAAGATTGGGCAATGTGCGACATCGACAATATCTTTGCTTTGCTTTTTACGGAAACCAAACGCAAGTTGCCCTTTGGCACTGAGCTTTACCGCGAAACGTGCACAACGGCGATATTCAAAATCTTGTGCGACAATTGGTTTTGCTTGCTGGATCTCGACCTCAGCTCCCGCAAACTTTGTCATCAGCTCACCCAAGGATTGCTGCTTGGCAACTACCTGAGCTGAATGGGATAAATGTTGTAAGTTACAGCCACCGCACTGGTCATAGATTGGACAATGCGGTTTAATACGCTCGGCATTATCGGTTAGACGCTTGATCACAGTCGCACGTGCGTACTGTTTTTTGTCTTCAGTAAACTGAACAACCGCTTTTTCGCCTGGTAATAAACCGTCAACAAATACCGGTTTTTTATTCAGGTGGCCCACTCCAGCGCCTACATGGTCTAAGCGACTTATCGTGATTTCCTTGTGCTTAGTGTCGGTAATTTTTCGTTTTTGAGGCTTAAAAAAGCGTGCCATAGGTGTTTCGCTCACTGTTCAGACATTGAGAATTTGTCGAATGGCCTGACTTTCTTTAAGCTAGGCCACTGATGGATACTAATTCTCCCATAGAATCGCTTTCTTGTAATTAAGAGAACCATGACCAAATATGGACTTCGTGCCAGGGTCTTCACCCTGACATTAGCACCAACGCTGATTATCGGCCTGTTATTAAGCGCTTTTTTCACTATGAGCCGCTATCAGGACCTTGAACATCAACTTGTCTCTACCGGCGCAAGCATTATTGAGCCGCTGGCCATTTCAACCGAATTTGGTATGACCAAAGATAACCGAGAAGCCGTACGTCGGTTAATTGGCTACGCCCATCGAAAACACTCTCAAATTATACGCAGTATTGCGGTATTCGATGCCAACAACGAATTGTTTGTTACCTCAAACTTTCATCGTAATTTCGAAGCCTTGATGTACCCAGACGATGAGCCGATCCCGTTACTCTTAGATACACGCCTCAATGAAAATTCGATGATATTGCGAGCACCAATCATCAGCGAAGGTCAGTTTGGTCAGCTATCAGGTATCGAAGGCCAAGAACGCACGCTGGGCTATATTGCGTTAGAACTCGATTTAAGCAGCCTGCGCTTACAGCAATACCAAGAAGTATTTACCGCTTTAATGGTGCTATTACTTGGGCTGACATTGTCTTGTTTGTTTGCATATCGATTGATGCAAGATGTCACCCGCCCTATATCACATATGGTAAGCGTAGTTGACCGTATCCGCCGTGGTCACTTGGATGTGCGTATCGAAGGGCAACTATTGGGTGAACTCGATACCTTGAAAAACGGTATCAATGCCATGGCTATTTCACTGGCGGAATACCATATCGAAATGCAGCAAAGCATCGATCAGGCCACCTCAGATCTACGTGAAACGCTTGAACAGCTAGAGATTCAGAACGTTGAGCTCGATATTGCGAAAAAACGCGCTCAAGAAGCGGCACGAGTGAAGTCGGAATTTTTGGCCAACATGTCGCATGAGCTGCGTACACCACTTAATGGTGTCATTGGTTTTACCCGCCAAATGCTTAAAACCCGTTTAAGTTCGAGCCAGCAAGATTACTTACAGACCATTGAAAAATCGGCTAATAATCTACTCACGATCATCAATGACATTCTCGATTTCTCGAAACTTGAAGCTGGTAAGTTGTTGCTTGAAAATATTCCGTTCGATTTTACCGAATCACTTGATGAGGTCATGCGTCTACTGGCACCAAACGCCCACGAAAAAGGGCTAGAGCTGACGTTAAAGATCGACAATCGTATTCCTGCGGGATTAATTGGTGACCCACTGCGTATTCAGCAAGTACTGACGAACCTCATTGGTAACGCAGTAAAATTCACCGAGCGCGGTAACATTGATGTCTCGGTGGAACTCAAAGCTGATAAAGAAGAAAACGTCGAACTGCAATTCATTGTTCGTGATACCGGTATTGGCATTTCTGAGCGCCAGCAAGCTCAGCTATTCCAAGCATTTAGCCAAGCCGATGCCAGTATTTCACGCCGCTATGGTGGTACGGGATTAGGTCTAGTTATCACTCAAAAACTGGTCACCCAAATGGGTGGTGAAATCAGCTTAACCAGCCGCTTGCACCAAGGGTCGACGTTCTGGTTCAGCTTACGTCTAATGAAAACTGATTTGCCAGTTTCACAGCCAATAGACACTGAAGCTCTGATCGGTAAAAAACTCCTGCTGATCGAGCCAAACATGCAGGCAGCGTCCGTAACGCAGCAACGCTTGATTAATGCTGGCCTGCAAGTCACCTATCGCTCGACTATGCCTGAAGATATCGAGCCGCATCAGTTTGCCCTGTTAAGCCTCTCTCCGGGTGAACAACCTCCGATTGCGACTCTGCTTGATAATGTGTTCAAAGCCGAGCAGGTGGCAGACAAAGTTATTGTGAGCTTACCTGCTACAGAGTTGGCACTCTCAGAGCGCTTACTGGCAGCGGGCGTATCAGCTTGTCTCGGTAAACCATTAGCACAGCGTAAATTGTTTGAGGCGCTCGCAGGCAGCAATGATTTATTGCTAGAGCCAGAAGCCATATTACTGTCTGAGCCAACGCAAACCATTTTGCCATTAACTGTCATGGCCGTTGATGATAATCCTGCCAACCTTAAACTGATTTCAGCCCTATTGAGTGAGCGTGTAGAAACAGTTATAACCGCAACCGGTGGCCGTAAGGCGGTGGAATATGCCCACCAGAAAGCCTTTGATTTAGTATTTATGGATATTCAAATGCCTGAAATGGACGGGGTTACCGCCTGTGAGGAGATCCATAAGACTGAACTAAACCACCATACGCCAGTGATTGCTGTAACAGCACATGCGATGGCTGGTGAGCGGGAACGTCTTATCAAGGCTGGTATGGATGACTACCTCACCAAACCTATTGAAGAACATATCTTGCAGCAAATATTGTCAAAATGGACTCATCCAGACGATCAATCAACAGACAATGAGGTTGAAGACGCAATCTTCACACCGATCGAAAAACAGCAGGAAGAAGCCTCGCAGTATGACAACAGTATCAGCTGGGATTGGACCTTAGCCTTAAAGCAAGCAGCAGGCAAAGAGGATCTCGCCAAAGACATGTTACAAATGCTGCTCGATTACATGCCGGAAGTCGAAATGTTGGTAAATGAAGCACTCGACGGCAAAGAGATTGAGCTATGGCCGTCAATTCACAAATTGCATGGTAGCTGTGCATACAGCGGAGTACCGCGCTTGAAATCCTTGTGCCATACCATTGAAACTCAGCTAAAAGCCAATGCGAAACAAGATGATATTGAGCCTGAACTATTAGAGCTTATCGATGAAATGAATAATGTGGTTAAAGCATCAAAAGAGTATCGTCACTAATACCGTCACGCTAATATTACGACCATAAAAAGGAGAGCCTCGGCTCTCCTTTTTCATTACTTTACGGTTTAGCTTTCTAGGATCACTGTAGCAACGGCGTATCGCCTTTCATCCGCAATCGTCAAATGAACATGATTTACGCCCATTGCCGCGGCTAATTCCGCCGCCTTGCCCGATAAGGTTAAGACAGGTTTACCCAAATCATCATTGGTCACCGTGAAGTCTTGGAAGCTAACACCACACGCAATACCAGTCCCCAATGCTTTAGAAGCCGCTTCTTTCACCGCAAAGCGCTTAGCTAAGTAACGTCCTTTAAGCTTTAGTGCATGAAACGCAGCCAGCTCTGACGGCACTAGAACACGTTCAGCAAAAGCCTCACCCGTACGACGAGTTAATACTTTTTCGACCCGCTCTATTTCCGCGATGTCCGTCCCTAAGCCAAGGATAGCCATTACTTACGCGCTTCTTGCATGATAGCGCGCATATCCGCAACGGCTTTATTTAAGCCATCAAACATTGCTCGTCCCATAATTGAATGACCAATGTTCAACTCGTAAATTTCAGGCAGTGCTGCTAACGGTTTTACGTTGTGGTATGTCAAACCATGGCCTGCATTCACTTTAATGCCTAAACCATCAGCATAACTTGCAGCAGCAGCAATACGTTTAAGTTCAGCTTGCTGCTCTTCTTCTGTTTTTGCATCGGCATAGTGGCCAGTGTGAAGCTCAATATACGGCGCACCACACGCAAGCGAGGCATCAATTTGGGTACGATCAGCATCAATAAATAGCGAGACTTTAATACCCGCAGCCGTCAGTTTCGCTGTTGCTGCTTTGATTTTGTCCAGCTGACCAGCCACATCTAAACCACCTTCAGTGGTCAATTCTTCGCGTTTTTCAGGTACTAAACAAACGAATTCAGGTTGGGTCTTAAGCGCAATATCAACCATCTCATCGGTTACGGCCATTTCAAGGTTCATACGTGTTTGAATGGTCTCACGCAAAATACGGACATCACGATCATTAATATGACGACGATCTTCACGAAGGTGAATCGTAATACCATCAGCACCTGCACGCTCAGCGACTTCCGCAGCATGCACAGGATCAGGGTAACGTGTGCCACGCGCGTTACGCAGAGTTGCCACATGATCGATATTGACGCCGAGTAGTATATTGTTCATTTTCCGGTACTCCTTGATCGAGGGATAAACAGTTCCCTACTTTTTAATGGTTTCCCGCCAAGATAAGGTTTTAAGGCAATACGTGTAAAGCGTTTTGCCGCCCGAAGCTGATCTGGGCTGGTAAAGTGACGTGCAGAAATCGCTTTGAGTTGATTCCCTGTAAACGTCAATTGATTGGTCATCATTGACGCAATAAAGCCTCGCTGCTCACGGTAGTTATAGGTCATACCGTCCTCAACAGATAAACCACTCCCCGCACAGTGCAGAAAATCGATACCGTAACCAAGGTGATTTAATAGGGCTAATTCAAAACGTCGTAATGCAGGTTCTGGGTTATCCGCTTGTGCCAATTCACGTAGCACATTCAGGTAATCCAGAAACAACACTGGATAGGGGGTATTTGTTTCCAGTACACGAGCGATAAGTTCATTAACATAAAGCGCTGAATATAGGATGTAGCCGCGCATAGGCAGGCTGATAGAGATGGGCTCAGCTTGGGTCAAAATGGGCATGGTGCCGCGCCCCGTCCATTTCATAAATAACGGAGTAAAAGGCTGAAGTGCGCCTTTGAGGTTGGAGCGTTTACGCCGTGCACCTTTCGCCAATAAAGTAAGACGGCCGTAATCCTCGCTAAAAACATCAAGGATCAGGCTCGTCTCACTGTAAGGACGAGAGTGAAGGACAAAACACCGTTGTAGCCCTTCCATAGCGTCCCTTATAGGTCGTCGATGTAACCTAGGCTGCGCAATGCACGTTCGTCATCAGCCCAACCAGATTTCACTTTAACCCACAGTTCTAAGTACACTTTACGTTCGAACAGGTCTTCCATATCAATACGGGCTTCACGGCCGATGACTTTCATCTTCTCGCCATTTTTACCGATCACCATTTTCTTCTGGCCTTTACGCTCAACCAGAATCAAGCCATTGATATCAAAACCGTTGGTACGTGGGTTGAAATCGAAACGTTCGATTTCTACCGTCACCGAATACGGCAGTTCTTCACCCAAGAAACGCATCAGTTTTTCACGAATGATTTCAGAGGCCATAAAACGCTGAGAACGGTCAGTAACATAATCTTCAGGGAAGTAATACTCACCTTCAGGAATATGGTCACGAACAATTTTTTCTACCGCTTCAACGTTAGTACCGCTTTTCGCTGAAATAGGCACAACATCCACAAAGTCCATTTTTTTAGACAATGCATCAAGATGTGGGAATAAATCGCCTTTTTCTTTAACGTTATCAACTTTGTTGATCAATAGTACTGTTGGCAACTCACTTTTCTTAAGCTTGTTCAGTACCATTTCGTCATCAGCTGTCCATACTGTACCGTCAACCAAAAACAGTACTAGTTCAACATCAGTCAAAGAACTACTTGCCGCACGGTTCATCAAACGGTTGATCGTACGCTTCTCTTCAATGTGAAGGCCAGGAGTATCGATAAACACCGCTTGGTAACCGTCACGGGTATCGACACCCATAATACGGTGGCGCGTTGTTTGAGGTTTACGTGAGGTAATCGAAAGCTTCTGCCCAACCAAACGGTTAAGTAGCGTCGATTTACCAACGTTCGGTCGGCCTACAATGGCTATAAAGCCGCAATGTTGCTTCTCTGTCATGATTCCAACTGCTTAAGAGCAAATTCTGCTGCTGCCTGCTCTGCCTTGCGCCGACTGCCGCCTTTACCGATCACAGGTTTGTCCAAACCTGTTACTTCACACTGTACAGTAAATTCTTGGTTATGAGCTTCACCATGAACCTTAGTTACTGTATATGCTGGCAGTGGCAAACGACGCCCCTGTAAGCACTCTTGCAAGCGTGTTTTAGGATCTTTCTGGTTAATACCCGGCTCGATAGTATCAAGACGAGATTGGTACCAGCTTAAAATAATGCCGCGAACAACTTCGATATCGCTATCTAAGTAAACCGCACCGATGATCGCTTCTACACAGTCAGCCAAAATTGAATCACGACGGTAACCGCCACTCTTCAATTCACCAGGGCCAAGTAGTAAGTGGTCGCCTAAATCAAACTCACGACCAAGCTCAGCCAGCGTTTTACCGCGAACGAGCGTAGCACGCATACGGCTCATATCACCTTCATCCACATGTGGGAAACGGTGGTATAAATCATCCGCAATAACAAAGCTCAAAATCGAATCGCCTAGGAACTCTAAACGTTCATTATGCGTACCATTGGCGCTACGGTGCGTCATCGCCAAGGTCATTAGTTCTAAATTGTTAAATTGGTACCCCAGCTTACGCTGAAGTCTATTTGCTGGAGATGTCATTTTATCTCGATCAGTTTATGCCACCGACACGACTAAATCGTACGTCGGTAGGAATCCAAGAAGGTAGTGCACTGTCTGCACCTCGTTCAAACTCAAAGCTGATCCAGATCCCGACCGCCTTGCCCACTAGGTTCGCTTCTGGTACGAATCCCCAGTAGCGGCTGTCAGCACTATTATCGCGGTTATCACCCATTACAAAATACTGGTCTTCAGGTACAACCCACTCGCTCACGCCTGGGCGTGGTTGATACGCTAATGTGCGATCACGTTTGAGAGGGTGAATCAAAATTTGGTGTTCAACGTCACCAAGTTTTTCATTAAATTGAACCAACTGTGTCATGCCTTGCTGAAATTCACTATCAACCATATTGGTCAATGGCACAGGCAGGCAATCCGATGTACCTTTAGCAGCAATACAAACTTGTTTGTTCGCACTGTAGCGAACAGTATCACCAGGCAAACCGACAACACGTTTAATGTAATCGATGTTTGGTTGAGGGGGGTACTTAAATACCACCACATCGCCACGCTCAGGTTCACCGTTTTCTACCAACTTGTGGCGGAATACAGGATCACGCAAACCGTAGCTAAATTTCTCAACCAGAATAAAATCCCCTACGAGTAACGTCGGCATCATTGAACCGGATGGGATCTGGAACGGCTCATAAATAAATGAGCGAAACACCATTATTAGTGCGATAACCGGGAAAAGCGAAGCAGTTTGCTCGACCCATACCGGTTGTGGTGCAACAGAATTAAGAACTTCAGCATCTATCTCATCGCCCGCATTGGCAGCAGCCGCATCAATTTTCAATTGACGTTTTGGTGCCCAGACAAACTTATCCAATGCCCAAACGATACCGGTAACCAAGGTTGCCAATACCAGAATTAACGAAAAAACATTTGCCATTATAATCCCTAATAGTTGAACCCACTTTGCGAACTCGCAAAGTAAAACAGTGAGTAAGCCCCGTAATTTTGCAGCCTTACTCAACAGTAAAGAGAAAGCGCAAGTTTAAACATCTTAAACTCAGACTTTCTCTTTTAATTAATAAAAACCGTCAGTTAACACCATTGCTGGCAAGGTGTCATCTGGATTTCTATTTATCTTTACCCACGTGCAAAATAGCAAGGAAGGCTTCTTGAGGCAGTTCTACGTTACCAATCTGCTTCATTCGCTTCTTACCGTCTTTCTGCTTTTGCAGGAGTTTTTTCTTACGACTGATATCACCACCGTAACATTTCGCGATTACGTTTTTACGTAATTGCTTAACCGTTGCGCGGGCAATGATCATACCGCCAATGGCAGCTTGAATCGCAATATCAAACATTTGACGAGGAATGAATTCCTTCATCTTGTCGACTAAATCACGACCACGACCATTTGCGTTGTCTTTGTGCGTAATAATCGCCAGTGCATCAACACGCTCGCCGTTGATCATGACATCAACACGTACCATGTTCGATGGTTCGTAGCGTTGGAAGTTGTAATCCAGTGATGCATAACCACGGGATGTTGACTTCAAGCGGTCGAAGAAATCAAGTACCACTTCAGACATCGGAAGATCGTAAGTTAGTGCAACTTGGTTACCGTGGTAAACCATATCAACTTGAACACCGCGCTTCTCGATACACAAAGTAATGACGTTACCTAGGTATTCAGCTGGCACTAAGATATTACAACGTGCAATTGGCTCACCGATGGTTTCGATATCGTTCACGGCTGGCAGTTTCGATGGGCTATCAACCAGTAGCGTTTCGCCACGTGTTGTTTCCACTTGATAAACTACCGTCGGTGCCGTCGTGATCAGTGCAAGATCGTATTCACGCTCTAGACGTTCCTGAATAATTTCCATGTGCAACATGCCAAGGAAACCACAACGGAAACCAAAGCCAAGTGCTGATGAACTTTCTGGTTCATAGAACAATGACGCATCGTTCAGGCTTAGCTTGCCCAATGCATCACGGAAGTTCTCATAGTCATCAGAAGAGACAGGGAACAAACCCGCGTAAACCTGAGGCTTCACTTTCTGGAAGCCAGGTAGCGCTTTTTCGCAGCCATCTTTAGCCAGTGTAATGGTATCACCAACAGGTGCACCTAGGATGTCTTTAATACCACATACAACCCAACCTACTTCGCCTGTATTTAGCTCAGTGGTGTCAATTTGTTTTGGTGTAAAGATACCCAGACGATCAACGCCCCACACTTGACCTGTGCTCATCATTTTGATTTTAGCATTTTTCTTCAGTGAGCCATTTTTAACTCGAACTAAAGAAACAATGCCTAAATAGTTATCAAACCATGAGTCAATGATCAGCGCTTGTAGCGGCGCATCAGGATCACCTTCAGGTGCTGGAATCGCAGTGACGATGTTCTCAAGAACATCATCTACCCCAACACCGGTTTTCGCTGAACAACGAGTCGCTTCTAGCGCATCGATACCAACGATATCTTCAATTTCTTCTGCTACACGCTCAGGATCAGCAGCTGGAAGGTCAATCTTATTCAAGATTGGCACTACTTCCAGATCCATTTCCATCGCGGTGTAACAGTTTGCTAGTGTTTGAGCTTCTACGCCCTGACCAGCATCGACCACCAGCAATGCACCTTCACAGGCAGCAAGTGAACGCGAAACTTCGTATGAGAAGTCAACGTGTCCTGGGGTGTCGATAAAGTTTAATTGATAGGTTTCACCGTCTTTCGCTGTGTAATCCAGCGTCACACTTTGTGCTTTGATGGTGATACCGCGTTCGCGTTCAAGATCCATGGAATCCAAAACCTGAGCAGCCATTTCACGATCGGAAAGGCCACCACAGACTTGAATCAAGCGGTCGGATAGGGTCGACTTACCATGGTCGATATGTGCAATAATCGAAAAATTACGAATGTGCTTCATGAATTGACGTGACTAACTCGTGATTAAATGAATGGGATCTCGCGATCAAGTTGACGGATTCTACCGAATTTCCCGCCTAGTCGCTATCCTTGCTTGCGGCATTTATTACGCTATCGTTGGATATTTGAGCCCCTAGCACCCGAATTAAGCTCGGAGTGTAAGCTGACTGCCCTTCAATACGCTTAGCAATATGGCGCGCAATAACCAAACCCAGTGCCGCACAGGCACCAGCCATCGCTATCACCCCCAGTTCACTGCTGGCCGCTAAATCAACAAAGACCCACTGGCCAATAATAGTGCCCACTATTAAGAAGAGTAGCGGAAGTAAATAAACCAGCAAGGCGGAACTCAACATACTTTGTTCTGCCAAGCCAATTTCAACCACATCACCGACAGCAATGGACTCTTGGGTTTTAAT
Organism: Photobacterium sanguinicancri; assembly: GCF_024346675.1. NCBI lineage: Bacteria > Pseudomonadati > Pseudomonadota > Gammaproteobacteria > Vibrionales > Vibrionaceae > Photobacterium > Photobacterium sanguinicancri. Next base: position 519,719 of record NZ_AP024850.1, on the reverse strand, counting down.
TGTCAGTTGATGCGCACGGCCGGGTATCGCTTTAGATACAATACCCGTCCCGCAGCTATCGCGTGAGGCACAATGCCCACAACTGGTTAGCTGCTGGCAGCTAACGGTAATTGCGTTGCTTTCAACTGCAATTACCGTTGCTAAAGATCGCATCATTGGACTTTTTCCGCTTTCGCTGGAGGCTGCGCTGTAAAGGCAACGGATTCAGCAACACGACGCGCTGTTGCGGGTGGGATATCGCCAACAACCGTGACTTCAACGTTGCCTTTCATGTAGCTATGCAATGTTCTTCGCCCTTGACGTACTAACTGCTCACGTACAGTAAAGCCATCGGCTTCACCCACATAAATTGAGAAGCTAAATAAGCCATCACTGAACATTTTGCTTTCAACCGGACGCTCTGTCATTAACAAGCGATGACGGTTACGAGAAACCGATTCAAAACCTTGCGGTAACCACTTCACCTGCCAACCCAGTTCAGCTTGCGGTTGTGGCGGTAATTGCACCACGACAGGTCGCTCAACCGATACCAAACGTTTCTTTAGCACTTCGCTAATTTTGGGATTCACCACGAACGATACCGCACGGTATTGCTCTAAAGGCTCACCATCACGATCCAGAAGATCGGCGCGCATCACTAAATTGCTGTGGGTCGCAACCCATAGCAAATACGAATAACGAGTACCATCTTTAGGCGCAATGCGCACGACATCACAAGCAACGCCCGCTTCACGCGCACGCCCCATAGAGATGAAGTCATAGTTTGCCGCTAGTTCTTCAACATCAACTTTCATCATAGGTGGCAAAGGTGCCACCATTTTGTTGCTGTCGATGGTAAATGCATCCAACCCAGGCTCAAAGTAACTGACTTCGCTACCACGCTGGATCACCTCCCGAGGAGGACCACTTAAATACACTAGCTGAGCAAAGGTTTCGCCATCGATTTGCGCATGGCTATACCGTAATGGCTCAATGCTGTTTTTCTTAATAAGAATGTACGACAACTCATAGCTAAGTTCGCGACTTGCTACGTCCATCTGATGCAACAAAGCCTCCGCGGAAGAAACAGGTTCTTCTGCGGAGGCTTGCCATGGCATCATCAGGCTGACCAGTGTCGCCGCACCGACCAGAAATTTTTTCATGTATCCGCCATCAATATTGCAGTAACTCACCGTGGCTTGTTACTGCTTCAATCTGAATTACTGAGCATTCAACAATGAACGATCAATGCTGCCGTCTTCAGCATTAAGGCGTAACTGCAATTCGTAATCTTGCAGCATGGCATTAATACGACGACGTTGCTCCATAATCTGAGCTTCGCTTGGACCATTGTTGTGTGCTGTTCTAACGCTATCACGCGTTAAGCTTACGGGCTCAGCTGTACCTGAAAATGGGACTGTTGATAAAACTGACAGCTGTGAATCTGATGATGCCATCTCGATAGAGGCTCCATCATCGCCACCATTGTATTGTTGTACACCAACAATCACCGCTAACGATACACCAGCAGCCATCGCGACTTGACCAAACTGGGTTAACCAATGAGGTAAGGTACGACGCGCTTCGCGTGGGCTTGGTTGAGATTCAGGGATCTCGCGAACCGTATTCAAATCGACAACAGGCGCAATATCATCTTGCGTATCAACCATCACGTCAGCACCTGTATGGGCTGGCTCAGCTTCTAGCGCCAACGCAACACTCCCTGCAATATTCCATTCTTTGCATTGAGGTGCATCACCTCGCATGACATCACCAATAAGGTTGAAGTCTTGCCAGGCTTGCTCGCTTTCTGTATCGACTGTCAGCGCATTTATAATGCTCTGATCTAAATCTTCGCCATCTAATAACGCCGAAATTTTTTCTTTATCAGCCATTTTTTTCACCGTTTGGCTCAACATTAATGTTGCATCAAAGGACGGATGCGTTTTTCGACCGCGTCTCGCGCTCGGAAAATACGTGAACGTACAGTACCAACAGGACACCCCATTACCTCAGCAATTTCCTCGTAACTTAGACCATCCAGTTCACGTAACGAGATTGCAGTTTTGAGGTCATCAGGTAGTCCTTCAATCGTACTAAACACAACCTGCTTTAATTCTTCAGACAACATATGGTTCTCAGGGTTCGATATTTCTTTCAACGCACTGCCACTTTCATAGTATTCCGCATCTTCTGCATCTACATCGAAAGCCGGCGGACGACGCCCCTGAGCCACTAAATAATTCTTCGCAGTATTAACGGCAATACGGTAAAGCCATGTGTAAAAAGCACTTTCACCACGAAATGTCGGTAATGCTCGGTACGCTTTAATAAACGCTTCCTGCGCCACGTCGGGCACATCACCAGAGTTACTGACATAACGGGAAACTAAATTACACACCTTATTTTGGTACTTAACGACCAATAAATTAAAGGCTTGCTTGTCACCGCGTTGTACTCGCTCAATTAATACCTGATCAGTTTGCTGCTCGCTCATTCGAGCGGTTACTCCTATATCTGTCTTGCACTCGTGCATCACTTTATTAACCTCAAGTGAATACCAATACTTCTACGTTGTCCCACATGAGTTTCAGCGCAAAGGCTAAACTTTCTATCAACCCTAACCACACTGGCACGCGGCAATATAAAAGCATTTTATAACATGAGCACAATTTAAGACTTGCTGAACTAGGTAAAGTTCCCAAAGATAAAAAATAATTTCTCTACAATAATGCGCGATTTTTTTATCACGGTGGCGCAAAATACCACCAGTATACAAGGTTACGCCGCCGAAGAATCATCTCAGCTCAAGATTATTCGATGATAAGCATCATTCATTATAAAGATGCAGCAGGCACAAGCTAAAAAATGGAACGCAATACCATGTGAGCTTTCTCACGCTGAATAACAATGCGGTTAACAACTTAACTCGCTTATGGTTTGACGGCAATTCCACCACAATGAATGTGGTTTGATTCACATAGTTACGCATATTGGTATACCATTATGCGGATTGCCACAGGGATATGAAATTAATATGAACGAAATTCGCGAACATCAGTGCGATGTGCTCGTTATTGGTAGTGGAGCTGCTGGTTTATCGCTGGCATTACGCTTAGCGCCACTTGGCAAAGTTATCGTGCTTAGCAAAGGACCTCGCAGCGAAGGAGCGACGTATTACGCTCAAGGCGGAATTGCCGCCGTTTTCGACGAGTCAGACAGTATTGAGTCACATGTTGAAGACACGCAAATTGCAGGGGCACACCTTTGTGATGAAGATGTAGTTCATTTTATTGCTGAAAATGCAAAAGAATGTGTACAGTGGCTAATAGATGGTGGTGTTCCATTTGATCAGGAAGAATCAGATGATGAACAACCTCGCTATCACCTCACTCGAGAAGGCGGCCACAGTCACCGTCGAATTCTTCATGCCGCAGATGCAACTGGCATGGCAGTACAAAACTCACTGCAAGAAAATGTCTTGAACCATCCCAATATTGATGTGCTAGAACGCCATAACGCACTGGATATTATTACCAACCAAAAACTCGGTAATACCGATGAGCCAAACCGTATTTTAGGGGCTTACATCTGGAACCGCGATATTGAAGCGGTGGAAACCGTGCGGGCCAAATTTGTGGTACTCGCAACAGGTGGTGCATCGAAAGTATACCAATACACCTCGAACCCAGATGTATCATCGGGCGATGGTATTGCGATGGCATGGCGAGCGGGCTGTCGAGTTGCCAATTTAGAGTTTAATCAATTTCACCCAACCTGTTTATTCCACCCCGATGCGCGCAACTATTTATTGACGGAAGCACTTCGTGGTGAAGGGGCATATTTACGTCGCCCTGATGGCAGCCGTTTCATGCTGGATTTCGACCCTGAACGCGCAGAATTAGCCCCTCGAGATGTGGTCGCACGTGCTATCGACTACGAAATGAAGCGCTTAGGTGCAGACTGCATGTACCTCGATATTAGCCATAAACCTGCAGAGTTTGTCACTAAACACTTTCCGACTATCTATGACAAGTTGCTGACCTTTGGAATCGATATCACCAAAGAGCCGATCCCTATTGTACCTGCAGCCCACTACACCTGTGGCGGTGTGATGGTCGATAAAGAAGGTCGTACCGATTTGGATGGCTTATATGCCATTGGTGAAGTCAGCTATACCGGCTTACATGGTGCCAACCGCATGGCATCTAACTCGCTACTCGAATGCGTGGTGTATGCATGGGCAGCAGCTGAAAGTATCACCAAAAAATTTAATGATGTCGCACTCCCCGATCACTTACCGCGCTGGGATGAAAGCCAAGTAAACTGTTCAGATGAAGAAGTCGTCATTCAGCATAACTGGCATGAGCTTCGTCTCTTTATGTGGGATTACGTTGGCATTGTGCGTTCAACCAAACGCCTAGAGCGAGCGATGCGCCGCATCCAGCTACTCAAGCAAGAAATACATGAATACTACAGCGAGTTCCGTGTTTCGAATAACCTACTTGAGCTGCGTAATTTGGTCCAAGTTGCCGAGTTAATGGTACGCTGTGCTATGGAGCGAAAAGAAAGTCGCGGTTTACACTATACCTTGGATTATCCTGAAGTAGATACCGAGGCGAAGCCGACAATTCTAACCCCAGATCAACCTTGCTAAAGCTGATTAGTTAGTCACATTAAAAAGCCCAGTTCATGCTGTGAACTGGGCTTTTTTATGCTGTGCGATTACTCCGCTTTAATGACAACTAGACATAAGCTGCAATGGCCGTCGTAGATGTTTAATCGTTAGGCCTGGTACTGGGCAATGGCTTTCGCTAAGCCTTGCGCCTGATCCGCGACAGCGTTGGCTGCTTGTGCATTTTCGTGTGAAACTTCCGCGTTCGACATCGTAATATCACGGATCACTGTTACATTTTGTGCCACTTCATTAGACACATGAGATTGCTGCTCTACCGCCGTTGCAATCTGTGTACTGGTATCCATAATCGCTTGCATATCACCCATAATTTGGCTGATTTTTTGTTCTGCGCTATCTACTTGCTCAACGCTCATATCACCCTGTTCACGGCAACGACTAATGTGAGAGACCACTTGTTCTGTTTGCCCTTGCAGCGAGCCAATAATCGTAGTGATTTCTTCTGTCGACTGACGCGTACGCAGTGCTAACGTTCGCACCTCATCGGCTACCACGGCAAAACCGCGTCCTTGTTCCCCCGCACGCGCGGCTTCAATCGCAGCATTCAGTGCCAACAAGTTGGTTTGCTCTGCTATACCCTTAATCACATCCAGCACTGAACCAATGTTGTCAGATAAGCCCGATAAATTGGCAATTTCATCACTGGTCTGCGCTAAATCATCCGACAACTGACGAATACGCGCTTTGGTTGCATTCACTTCTTGTAAGCCTTCAGCTGCCCCCGCGTGGCTACTATGTGCATTACCTGCGGCAGTTTCTGTATTCATCGCAATATCACGAATGGTAACGCCCATCTCTGTCACTGCTGTAGCCACTGAGTCCGTTTCAGCTTGCTGCTGCGCCATCGACGTTTCCGTATCACGACTACGGCGTTGTAATTGCTCCGAGGCAGCTCCTAACTCAGTGATCGCCCCTTGCACATCGCTCACTAATCGACGTAACCCGGTAAGCAAATAATTAAAGTTAACGGCCATATCACTGATTTCATCGTTACCTTGTTCATCAGCACGGCGAGTTAAATCATGGCTTGCCGCTATATCCGTCATCAGGTTACTCATCGCACTGATCCGTTGCTGAATTGACTGGCTGATAAACATGGAAAGTGCCAATAACGCAGCAATCACTATCATTACCGAAACAAGCGTGATCGTCATGATGCTTTGACGCTGGCTGTCACCAACCTTACGCAATTGCTGCGACATCTCATTGAATGCTTGCTCAAGTTGATGTGACTGTTGACGAATATCGCCGCGTAGACCTGATTTATGATCTAACCCGATAACCTTATTCTGCGCGAGCACCTGCTCAAGCGCGGCATTAAATGCCACTAAGGGTGCTTTTACACGAGCGCCAACTAACGCAAGTTCTTGCTGGTATGCCGCTTGATAATCTTGGAAATACGCTAAATGTTGAGTTGCAGTAAACAGCTTCGCATCTTGAATGATAGAGAAGATCGCTTGGGAATCCAGCTGACGAGAAGCCGCTTTTTGCAACGTTTCTGCCGCTTGTTCGAACGTTAAATTCAATCCTTGCTGCGACGTTAACCCTAACACTTGATAGCCAGAAATCACCGCCATCATGCCTTGTTGGTAGCTTTGAATATATTGCGGCAAGGTATTCATCTGAGCAAGATGGAGATCCAGCCCTGTCACGCTCAAATTTAAGCTCGTTAGCTGCTGCTCAAATAATGCCGTATTTTTATTGAATGTCTCTTGATACTTCATATCAAAACGCGCGAGAAAGTCTTTTTCATTTCGGCGCAAATTCAATAATGTCACTTCCAGTTCACTCACAGTCAGTGTTGCTTTATCAATAGCAGCTACACGTTCATTGGCAAACCAACTCAATGTTAATGATAACAATAAGGCACTAACGGAGATCCCCGTTAAGCCCAATAGCTTATGTTTTATTTTCACGGCAATGGTCCTTTAAAAAACTTAAATTCATTATTGATATAATTGTTATAAGTAGCTTTATCGGCCATAACACCTCAAGGTTTAACGTTATTTAAATGCCACCTCGCGCGACACGGCTTAAGAGGTTAGCTCTAGATATAGTCATGGAGTTTGATATGCAACTACCCTATTTAGAGTTGATAATACTGCGGGTATAAAGAGATAGAGTGCGAAAGTCATCGCCATGGCAACAATCTCGACTAATGACAAAATATCGCTCTTTCTTGCGTCGGGATTGATGCGAAGGAAATGTCACAGAAATAACGATGAGATAACTTGTTTGTAATGGGATCTTCGTCAATTGACCTGATTGGAGGTATTCACCCTTTTGCCAACGAATATCGCCATTTTCATTGATCTGTAAACAGCCCCGTTGCTGCCACATCGTGTGTATGTGAGATAACCATTCAGTCAGTAACACATCAATAAAAAAAGCGATGAGCAAAAAAGCCGTCATTGAGCCGCTAGCCGCGACACAAAGAAAAATAGCCACGCATGCATAAAGAATATGCAGCGCAGCTATTTGAAATGTAGAAGGTGAAATCGAAAGATTAACGAAGTTTGCTGTCGTTAAGGGCAACAATTTTATCCACCATCGCAGCATGAGCCGCATTTTCACTACGCCCTTGCTTCATTACCCACATAAATAAATCAGGATCATCACACGTTAGCAAAGAGATAAAATCGCGTTGCTCTTGTTCTGGTAATTCATCAAAGCACTCTTCAAAAAACGGCATAATAATGACATCTAATTCAAGCATTCCGCGGCGACAAGCCCATTTAACGCGTGCTTTTTCATCTGCACTGATCATGTTCAACCTCAATGTTCAACTTGGTTGTTAATTTTAGCGATATAGTATCAGTCACTAATAGCCGCTACTATGCGCAAAGACAAGCAATCTGCCAAGATGAGAGCTGCATCTGATCGATAGCTGACAAATCTCCCTTAGCCCATTACCATAGCAACATATACTTCATTATTGTGATTACGTCCGCCAGCCAAAGTGCTGTTGCCTAACGTGGTTACCCAAACTGTGGATACGCCTTATGAGCACTTGGTCAACTACCTTACACTTTGAACATCTTCCAGTAGCTAGCAGCGATACTCTGCCGACTTTATCACTGATCGATCTGTCTGATTGGTCACTCGTTACTTTAGTGGGCGATGACAAAAAATCATACTTACAAGGTCAAGTAACCTGTGATGTAGTCACACTCGATCCTGCGCATTCAACATTCGGTGCTCACTGTGATGCCAAAGGTAAAATGCGTACTATTTTCCGTATTTTCCACCACCAGCAAGGATATGCCTTACTGCAACGAAAAAGCATCATGGCAACCCAACTGCCTGAGCTAAAAAAATACGCCGTGTTCTCAAAGGTAGATATTGAAGAAGGTCAGGATGTACTACTTGGCCTATGCGGCGAAAATGCCCAAACCGTTATCGATCAACACTTCCCAGGCAGTGATGATGTACGTGCATTTGAAGGTGGAACTGCCGTTAAAGTAGACGCGCAACGTTGGTTAATCGCCGTCGCTGCCGATCATGCAGACACACTTGCCACTCAACTGGCAAATAACGCCCAACTCGCGACAACAAGCTTGTGGGATCTTTACGATATAAAAGCGGCATTCCCTCGTATTGAAGCGGCCACAGAACTTGAATTTATTCCACAAGCGATGAACTTGCACGCCGTTGGCGGTATCAGCTTCAAAAAAGGCTGTTATGTCGGTCAAGAAACGGTTGCTCGCGCCAAATACCGTGGCACTAATAAGCGTGCCATGTACCAACTACAAGGTGCTAGCGAGCAATGTCCACAAGCGGGTGATGTATTAGAGCGCAGCGTAGGCGAAAACTGGCGTAAAGGGGGGACTGTCATTGCGGGTTATCAATTTTCAGATAACCAAGCGATCACCTTAGTGGTACTACCTAATGATCTTGATGAAGGTACGCAGTTCCGATTAGCGGAACACCCAGAAGCATTATGGACAGTTCAAGCTTTACCTTACTCGTTGGATGATGAATAACAGCATGTCGACTTTAGTTACACAAACCGCTGTTATTCAGTTACTTGAAGATGAAGGCGTGGAATACCGCCTTTTACCACACAGTAAGCCAGCAAAAACCATAGAAGAAGCCGCTCAAGAACGTGGCGTTGATCCTCAGCAAATGGTGAAATCCATTTTATTACGCGATATGAGTGGGTTTCATGTATTAGCCTGCGTACCAGGGCCTGCGCAAGTGGATCCCAAAAAAGTCCGTGATATTTTTGGCTGTCGCCGCATGACCTGCGCCGATGCAACCGATGTTGAAAAAGTCACAGGGTTAGTCATTGGTACCGTCGCGCCTATTGGCCTTAAAAATCCATTACCTCTAATATTCGATCAAAGTATTCAGCAACACGAGTTGGTCAATATTAGTAGTGGTGACCGTATGGCAGGGGTTGAGCTGAGCACCGATGATCTGTTGATCTTGTGTGATCCTATGATGGCTGATATTTGTCGTTAAGCACCATAAGCCATGGCAGCTAAATTAAATAAAGGGAAGTCATGAAAGCGATTAATTGGCGAGGCGTGGATCTTAATTTATTAGTCGCGTTTTCAGCACTGATGGAGCACCGTAGTGTCACCCGCGCAGCCGATAAGTTATCGATAGGCCAATCCGCGATGAGCCATAACTTATCTCGTTTACGCCAGCTGTTAGGCGACCCTTTATTTGAACGTCAGGGGCACCTTATGGTGCCTACTGCTCGCGCCTTAGATCTTGCGCCAACTGTCGATACTATTTTGGCAATGATCACCAATCAAGTTTTGCAGCCAGAACGTTTCGTACCAGACGATTACACAGGCACCTTTACTATCGGCTTAACGGATTATGCTGAAATGCTGTTTGCACCAGTCTTATTCGATACTTTGCAGCAGCTCGCCCCCCAGTGCCACCTCAGTTTTTGTAATATTGATCGACACAATTACCTTAACGCTTTTAACGATCGTCATGTCGATATCGTCATTGGCTCTATGGTTGCCAATAACAAAGAATTAGACAGCCAATACTTATATACCGAAGATCACGTTTGTCTGTTTGATAGTGCAGCGACAGGATTAACGACGCCAGTGAGTTTAGCGCGTTATATCACGACACCACATGCTCTGGTATCGCCAGATGGGATATTGTGTAGCGGCATTGATAAACAGCTCGCCGATCAGGGTTTTCAACGTCATATCGCGCTGGGATCGCGTAACTTCTTAACCATCCGTCATTTATTAACGGGTCGTAATTTGATTTGCGTAGTCTCTCGCTTAATGGCACAGCTCGATATATTCAACGATGATCTGACACAATGCCCACCACCCGTCGACATTGCTGATTTTGATATTAATTTGCTGTGGCAACGCCGTAATACCGAACATCCAAAACTCACTTGGTTACGCCAAGTCGTGAAAGAAACCGTTACCAAACGCGTCCATGCGCTTCGGCATTCTTCTCACTAACGGAGATAACCCATAATCACGGTTTTATTGGGCTGAAGGCTTAGTTGTTGGTTCTTGAATTTGATAAAGTTTGTGAGTATCACACACCTCTTCACAGTCACACTCTTTATCAATCCCTACGTTGGCTAAGCCACCACAACTACCCGCGATTGTTTTTTTCTTTACGATCCAGCCAATCGCCATTGCAGCAATCACACATAAAAAAACTGCTAGCGTTAATAAATACGTCATAACTTGCGCCTCTTATTTCAGCTTAATACCACTAAGACCCGATAAACGCGTCATGGTATTCATCATCATGCCAATTTTAGGCGCTGCTGCTTTCTTCGTTCCACACCCGCAACCACAATCGCCCTTTTCACGCTTACAAGGTCGCCCTTGCTCCGCTTCCGTCAAATTCAATTTATGTGCGGTACCCGCTAATACATCACCAATCGAGGTACGCGCTGCGACTTGGCTAACGACAAAGCCCGCACTGAGTAAGCGTGCCAACGAACGTTGACCAATACTGCCTAATACAATTTCTTGTACACCCAGTTCACCAAAGCGGCGTTGTAGCTGCTTTTTATGCTTACAGCCCACGGCTTTACTGCCGCTATTCGTCATGCGCTCAACCAATTGGCCTTGGGCATCATATACGGCAAATTCAGGGGCTTTACCAAAGTGGCCCGCTACATTATTTGCAGCATTCACGGCTATTGCTTTTATCATATCGTGATTCTCTCTGATTCAATTTTATTCGTTAACATTTACTTGTTAATACTTTTCTTTACTGATAACGGCTTATTTATTAATAGATTTCTTTTCAGCTAACGGCGTTGATTGCGATGCTGATTGCAGCTCTAACGCCATACCTTCTACTAAGGCTTGCGCTATTTTCTTTCGCGCAGAGACCAAAATATTACCTAAGGTTTGGCGAGAGACTCCCAGCTGTTCTGCTGCGGGTTGCTGCTGTAATCCAATAAAATCAACGAGGCGAATGGCTTCAATCTCATCAGCCGCAAGCTGATGATGTGACAGCTCCGACATTGGAACCCCATTGGGTTTAAAGCAACTATACGCAGGGCGGCAACCGATACGGCGTGCAAGTTTAGGTCGAGCCATCGTACTCTCTTTCGTTTTTGGCATATGCTATAAACATATTATTGGCGTATGCCAATAACTCTGTATTGATCCAAAACAAATCAACTGCTAATACCAGTCGCTGATAACAGCACAAAACACTAAATATAAATGACGAACAAAGCTGAGCTGTTCAAACATTAAACAAGCAAAAGAATCAATAAGCATAAATAAGCTTATAAAATGACAAAGTAAGTGTTTTTAATTCCTTTTAAAACAATAGCTAAGCTTTAAGTAATATGCAGAGACAAGAATTTATTCACCAATACTATGCTTTGATGAGAAACCCACCACAGCAGAGTAATTCACTGCTTATGCAAATATGAGCAAATCAATAGACCAATCAATAGGAAATAATCGAGGCGTTATGCTGATAACATCACAAAAATGAAATGCGTGTTGTTTTATAATGGCACTGTTCAAGACCAATGGAAGGTTAGGTTTTTATGCGAATGTTCAAACGTTACATGCCAAAGCTTGTCGCAAAGCACGTTAGTCGTTTATTCAGCGGCCGAGTTTACATAGATGGCCGTGGCGGTTATGAATTTAACAATGGATTGTTATTAGTACCGGTAAAGGCAGAACAGCGTCATTACCAAACCGTGAATGAGGTGAATCAGGAAATCCGCCGTATTCGCGTGTACTAACAGGAACATGTTCGATTATTGAAGCCCACGTGTAAGTGGGCTTTTTTGTGCTCATCGCATGACAGTCTGAGGCTATAGAAGCGGCTCCTGAGTATGTCTATTCTGAATCAGAGATGAGGTCTTGATAGCGTTCAGCATCCAACAGCTCGTCAAGCTCCTCTTCATCATCGCACTTCAATTTAAACAACCAGCCATCGCCATATGGATCACTGTTAACGAGCTCAGGGGATCCCTCTAGATCTTCATTGGTTTCCACAACTATGCCCGTTAAGGGAGCATAAATGTCAGAGGCCGCTTTCACTGATTCGGCGACAGCACACTCTTCTCCCACATCGGTTGCGGCATCAATTTCAGGTAAGTCCACAAATACCATGTCTCCCAACAAAGACTGGGCATGATCAGTCAGCCCGATGGTATACACACCGTCGCCTTCATCGCGGATCCATTCGTGCGTATTGGTAAAGCGTAGTTCAGATGGTACATAACTCATTGTTTACATCCTTATGAAAAACAGCTCGTCGCCCATGTCAAAACGCGCTGTATATACAGGAAGGGGCTGTGCATTATTCACACATAAATGCACTGATAATGAATGTAGATTAAAAGTACCAAATAGGACAAATTTGTTCGATTCTATATATAAAACAGATATAAAAAAGCCGCGATACAGGTCTCTGTATCGCGGCTTTTCTGGTTATCTATTTCAACACATTTGTTAATTAGCGGTACTTGGCAAGGTCCGGTAATGAGCCTGATAAACCCAGTGCGCGACGCATAAATTCATCTTTTACACCTGGCGCAGTATTGGCAATCAATATACCTAAATCACGTACTAACTTTTTGGCTGGGTGGCTACCATCAAACAAGTCACGAAACGCCTGCATCGCCGTGATCATTTTAGCCGCTTCCGCTTTACGCCAGCGCTCATAATTACGTAAGTTCGTACGTTTGCCTATATCTTGCTGCTGTTGCCATAACGTTTTGATTTCTTGAGCAAGGCTTGCAGCATCAAGTAAACCAAGGTTAACCCCTTGACCCGCTAGCGGATGAATCGTATGGGCTGCATCGCCAACCAATGCGATACGCTCACGCACAAAATCACGGGCGTAGCGCATTTTCAGAGGAAACGCCTGACGCTCTCCTTCCACCTGACAAAGCCCTAATTTACCGTCAAAAGCAGCAACCAGTGCTTTATTAAATTCCGCGTCATCTAACGCACATAACTCTTGTGCTTTATCTGGCGAGACTGACCATACAATCGAGCATAAATCAGGCTCATGCAAGGGTAAGAATGCCAACGGACCTTCTGGGCGGAAGACTTGACGAGCCGTATTATCATGCGGTTCAGTACAGCGAATATTCGCAACAATCGCACTATGACCGTAATCCCAATGCGTTAAAGGGATCGACATTTGGTTACGTAGCCATGAGTTAGCACCGTCTGCGCCCACCACTAATTTAGCGGTTAGACTTTGACCAGATTCAAGACTCAGCCATGCTTCTGTTTCACCAAATGCGATATTATGGCAACGCTCTGGCGCCAACAATGTCACGTTATTAAGCTGCTTTACACGGTCGAGTAAAGCGAGTTGAATCGTTCGATTTTCAACAATGTGACCTAAGTTTGGCTGAGCTAAACGGGCAGCATCAAAATCGATACAAGCAAAACTATCTTGTTCCCACACCTGCATTTTTGAATACGGTGCAAAGCGACGAGCCTCAATACCCGGCCAAACACCAACATTACGTAAAATACGCTCACTCGCTCGGCTTAACGCTGATACGCGTACATCGGGTAAATCAGATAGCTCAGGTTCAGGTAATTTACCTTCAATCACCGCAACTCGCAGTTCGGTATCCGCTAACGCAGCCGCTAGCGTTAATCCAACCATTCCACCGCCGATAATGGCGACATCAACACTTTGCATCATGATTATCTTTCTACCTGTCCCATGGCACGCCTGATCAGCGGTGCTTTTAACGAATCAACAGCACTCATGGCCATTAAACCTAAATTTCGTCCTGCCACTAATGGCAAACTGTCATTGGCAAACAATCCGACTAATCCTGCCGTCATGGTGATTGTCGCTTGGCGATCAGGCTGGCGGCGCTGACGATAACAGCTCAACATTGCTGTTCCACCAATATCGCGACCTTGCTCGAAAGCCGTAACGATTTCTTCTGCCAATGTCATGACATCTCGCACTCCAAGGTTAAAACCTTGGCCTGCAATAGGGTGTAAAGTTTGCGCCGCATTACCCACTACCGCGACACGATGAGTCGTAATGCGTTTAGCCTGACGCAGTAACAGAGGGTACGAAGCTCGTTGGCCTGTTTTAACCATCGCTCCTAAGCGCCAACCAAATGCCTGTTGAAGCTCAGTCAAAAATTCATTGTCGCTCCAGTTCATCACTTGCTGCTGATGTTCTGGTTTAATGCACCACACTAACGAACTGCGCCCGTCAGACATTGGCAGTAAAGCAACAGGGCCGTAAGGGGTGAACCGCTCGAAAGCACGACCTTGATGACGTTCTGACGTCGTCACATTCGCAATCACCGCCACTTGCTCGAAATCATGCTCTTCACGTTCGATACCCAGCATCTCACAGCAACCAGAGAGCGCACCATCAGCAGTAACCAGTAATTGAGTGACGATCTGCTCACCAGCATTCAATGTGAGTGTGACACTGTCTTGCTGCCGTTCAATGCCCACGATGCTATTGGGACAATACATAGTAACTTGCTGACACTCAGTTAAATGCTGGTGGAAGATGCGTCCGGCATCAGCCAACTCAATCACATAACCCAGTGCATCAACTGCTTGTTGCTGCGCACTCAAACGGACAATGCCAGCATGACCTCGATCAGAGACGTGAATATTAGAGATCGCAGTCGCCTCTTGACGCAATGCAGGCCACACGCCGATAGTATCTAACAATGCGGCAGTCCCAAGCGATAATGCGATACAGCGCGAATCATACCCGGGGTGGCTATCTAACTGAGGTTCAACGGCTTCAACAACAGCGACTCTCAAACCTTGCTGGCTGAGGGTATCGATCGCCATAGCTAACGAGGCTCCAGCCATCGCGCCCCCCGCAATCACCACATCAAAGTGCTTCACATTCATCCCTTACTTCAAATTGGATCAGTGTAACGTTGGCTCATCATCCGCAGGCATACCAGGAATATTCGGCTGCTCAACAGATTCAGGTCGTTGGCCTAAACCAACTAAACAACTCAGTACACACTCAGGAACATACGCAATAATCTGTTCTAGTAGCAGTGCTTGCTCTTCCATGTCTTCATCTTCATTGATGCCAAGCTGAGCAATTTCTTCTAGTGCCGCCACCGCTTCAGTAACGTCTGGGGTTAATTCAGCTTTTTTCATCCCCATCAGGCCCATACCTGAGATGAAATTAGTTACCCACTCACTCAATGCCTCCGCTCGCACATCAAGCGCCTCGTCTTCAGCGGGCAGTAATAACGTCACTTCGAATTGGCTTTCTGCCAATTCAGCAGCAGTCGAGGTAAATAAAACTTGTGCCATGCTGTGCAACTCACCAGAAGCGGCATCAAAGACTTGGCGAACAGTGGCTTTCGCACTGTCTAGTAACGGATCGCCTTGGTTAGCATAATCGCTCACTGCCGCGACCCAACTTTCATCCGATACCGTTAAACCACCACAAATCATGCCCATCAATAAGCCATGAAGCTCAGACGGTGATACCGCTAAACTGTGATTTTTTAGTTCACTATCAAGAACATTGTAAGCGGGTAGTTTTGCTTCACTCATGCGGTGATTACCTTATCTAGATTGGCGTAAATCGTTATTGTGGTATGCTACCACTTATACCTTGCGGCATAAATAACGAGGGTGCCCCCAGTTGTGATTGAACCATCATAGTGGTTATCATTTGGGTGATGTTTACACCAGACTGCCTATTAACTGAGTAGTCAAACGGTGTTGAACCGCAAAGCACCGCGTGTATGCTTGCATGTTCAAAGGGCTTTATTCTATATTTACTCCTAAGCGCAAGCAGGGTGTAACTTAAGACACGCTGACACGGAGCAGATAAGAGACTTTATGAGTAATCAGGCAGTTGAAATCAAAATTCTCGGTCGTACCTTAAAGGTAAACTGTCCTACAGGCCAAGAAGCAGCTCTTATTGCTGCTGCCGAAGATTTCGATCAGCGTTTAACAACATTGTCCGAACGCACCAAAGTCTCTAATCCAGAACAACTTTTGATGTTCGCGGGGCTTAACATTTGCAGTGAATTGCATAGTGATCGCCGAGAAAAAGACAATAAAGACGATGTTTTATCCAATCGTATCAATCAATTAGCAGAAACGTTAGATAAAGCATTGCAAAATCAACCAAAGCGTTGATAATGAATTGACCCTGGGGTGCTCGTTAGTGAATCAACGTCCCCGAGCCGATAAGCAAATACCCAGGATTGGCTTTTTTATTAGCTATTGAGCATGCTCAGCCCGACTGAGAAGCCTACGGTTAATGTTGCTGATCCACCTTGAACATCTGGTTCAAGGGCTTAGATTTACGACGGCACCTTGGGGCATACCTTTTCTATGAGGTTGTACAAAGTTAGGCTGTAGATATACGCCGTACCGCTCTTCCCTTTTTGACACAATCTATTACCGGTTCACTTTCGTCATTGGATGACCTATGAGCTCAACGGTTACACTTTCTTCTCGTCAACACATTCGCCAACAGATCCGTTCTCGTCGTCGCGCTCTCTCTATTGAACAACAAAGCCAAGCCGCTCAACAGTTGCTGAATCAATGCCAACAATCACCTCACTTTACTCAAGCTCAGCATATCGCACTGTACCTATCTAACGATGGTGAAGTCAGTACCCAACCACTAATAGAGTGGTTATGGCAACAAGGTAAATCGGTGTACTTACCCGTTTTACACCCCTTCAGCCGTGGTCATTTATTATTTTTACGCTATACCACCACCACAGCAATGACCACCAACAATTATGGTATTAGCGAACCTTGCTTGGACATTCGCCTCGTCAAACCGGCACGTGAACTTGATGTTATTTGTACGCCGCTAGTCGCATTTGATACCACAGGCCAACGGCTTGGTATGGGAGGCGGTTATTACGATCGAACGCTAGCACCTTGGCACCACTTTCGCCAATTGCCCTACCCACTGGGGCTTGCCCATGACTGCCAGCACGTCAATCAACTGCCGCATGAAATTTGGGATGTCCCCTTGCCTACGATCATTACTCCATCGCACACATTCCACTGGTAAACATAAGAAATTCGTCTTGCCTATAGCTCCAAATAAGAAAGGAAAAGCAAACGATTGGCTCAAAGCATAAAAATTCCTTCCGCTAAGTCGCTGTAATTCAAAGTCATCTTGGTTTTTATTGATGGAACAGAGACATAGGTCAACATTTTATTCTGACGAAGGCCACACTGTTAGCTATAATCAGCGCTCCCAACGCTCGTCATCATTACGACCAGGAGATATAGCATGACTCAAGATGAAATGAAAAAAGCTGCCGGCTGGGCTGCACTAGACTACGTAAAAAAAGGCAGCATTGTCGGTGTGGGCACAGGCTCTACCGTAAATCACTTCATTGATGCTCTTGAATCGCGCAAAGAAGAAATTAAAGGTGCTGTATCAAGCTCTGTCGCGTCAACTGAACGCCTAGAGAAAATTGGTATCCCTGTATTTGATGCTAACGAAGTATCAAGCCTTGATGTTTACGTTGATGGCGCAGACGAAATCAATGGCGATTTCGACATGATCAAAGGCGGCGGTGCTGCACTTACCCGTGAAAAAATCGTGGCGGCAATCGCGAAGAAATTCATCTGTATTGTTGACGATACTAAGCAAGTTGATGTACTTGGCCAATTCCCACTGCCAGTTGAAGTGATCCCTATGGCTCGCTCTTTCATTGGTCGTGAACTGGTTAAACTTGGTGGTGATCCCGTTTACCGTGAAGGCTGTGTGACTGATAACGGCAACATCATTCTTGATGTACACAACATGAAAATTACCGACGCCAAAGATCTTGAGAAAAAGATCAACGCACTACCAGGCGTAGTGACTGTGGGTCTTTTCGCAGAACGTGGCGCTGACGCCCTACTAGTGGGTAGCCCTGAAGGCGTGAAAAAATTCGAAAAGTAACCGTATTCCCGATACGTTATGTTGCTTGATTACAAAACGGCGCCCTCTGCGCCGTTTTTTATGCATTTCTTTGTAATATTCTTACCCTTATTGATTATTTTTTGATACGTTATTAACCAATATACGCTTTCAAGCTAGGCTCTATCGTATCGGACTCAATCAACCGTTCCCCTACAACCTACTTATATCCTGCTGTTTTACATCGTTTTACAGTATTTTTAGTATAACGTCCTAGGTGCTACAAATTGGATAGCTAGCGTACTTTGACTTCACTTGCGTTTTTAAGGATAAGAACCCCATGGATAATGTTTCACTGGATAAAGAAAAAATCAAAGTGCTTCTACTTGAGGGCCTCCACCCTTCAGCAATTGAAGCACTTCAACAAGCGGGTTACACCAACATTGAGTACCACAAGGGCTCATTGGCAGGTGATGAGCTAATCGAAGCCATCAAAGACGCACATTTTGTCGGGATCCGTTCTCGTACTCAACTGACCGAAGAAGTCTTTGCCGCTGCGAAAAAACTCGCAGCCGTTGGCTGTTTCTGCATCGGTACCAATCAAGTTGAACTTGAGTCAGCGACTCGTCGCGGTATCCCAGTATTCAATGCCCCATTCTCTAATACCCGTAGTGTTGCTGAATTAGTGTTAGGAGAAATCTTATTACTATTGCGCGGCATTCCAGAAAAGAACGCTAAAGCTCACCGTGGTGAATGGTTCAAATCAGCTGATGCATCCTTTGAAGCCCGAGGCAAACGCCTAGGCATTATTGGTTACGGTCATATCGGTACACAACTGGGTATTCTGGCAGAAAACCTCGGAATGCGAGTGTACTTCTACGACATTGAAAACAAGCTGTCTTTGGGTAACGCCACCCAAGTGTTCTCAATGAGCGAGCTGCTCAATAAATGTGATGTAATTAGCCTTCACGTACCTGAAACACCAGAAACACAAGACATGATGGGGGCGGAAGAGTTTGCCCGCATGAAGCCAGGCTCAATCTTCATTAATGCCGCTCGTGGTACTGTGGTAGATATTGATTCACTCTGCAGTGCACTGGAAAGTAAGCACATTGCGGGCGCAGCGATTGATGTGTTCCCTGTTGAACCAAAAACCAATAAAGACCCGTTCGAATCACCATTAATGCAATACGACAACGTATTACTGACGCCGCACATTGGTGGTTCAACCCAAGAAGCCCAAGCAAATATCGGCCTTGAAGTCGCAGGTAAGTTGGCGAAATACTCAGATAATGGCTCAACATTATCAGCGGTTGGTTTCCCAGAGGTATCACTACCTGAACATCGTGACTGCTCACGCTTACTCCACATTCACGAAAACCGCCCTGGTATTCTAAACCAGATAACAACGATTTTTGCGACAGAAGGCATCAATATCGCCGCACAATACCTACAAACTGGTGCTGAAATTGGTTATGTTGTCATTGATGTTGAAACTGAGCGTTCAGAAGAAGCTCTCGGTAAGCTCAAGCAAATTGAAGGGACGATTAGGGCGCGTATTCTACACTAAGCACTAGGTGTTGGTGTTGGTGTTAGACGCTAAGTAATATTCAGATCCTTAGATCGTAAAAGGCCGCATGTAATCATGCGGCCTTTCTTGTTCCATTATCGCTGGGACTGAGTTTAATCAATCAGCTTAAATACCACGTCGACACGATCTTTAATCACCAGCTGATCGTTTTGGTAACTCTCAGCAGCATCGTTTGCTGAGTAAGCAGCCATACGCGCTTGAGCATAATAAGGCTGCGCATTTTGTGTCAGGTAGGTAATTTTCCATACCCCGTCTAAGCTTTCACCAAAGCCACTTGCGATCGACTCAGCTTTCGCTTGGGCATCTTTAATCGCTGCTAAGCGCGCTTGCTGCTTAATTTCGGTTTCTTTACTGCTTTTCAACTCAATATTCTGGATACGGTTAATACCATCAACCAAAGATCCATCCAGGTAGGTATTCAGTTTAGCTAACTGATTCACCGTTACCGTCACTTGACGATTCGCACGGTAGCCAATCAGTTTTGGCTCTTTGTTTTTCGGATAAGTGTATTCTGGGTTTAATGAAATATTTGCACTCTTAATGTCTTCGCGTTTCACGCCTTGTTTCTCTAATCGTGCCATGAAAGCCACAACCGCTTTATCAACCGCTTGCTTTGCTTCTTTAGCCGTTTCACGCTTTTCGGCGACTTCAACATGCAAAATAGCCATATCCGCAGTAACGGTCACTTCGCCGTTACCTTGAGTAACAAGATGTGGAAACGCCACATCAGCAGCAGATACATTCATAGATAGTAGTGCTGTCGCACCAAGTACAGTGGCCAGTAACGTCTTTTTCATTCTATTTCTCCTACAAGCATGAGTATGTCTTGGACAACAAATATTAGGATTTATCCTAATGAAACCGCACTCTATCAAACCACCTTTAATTTGAACAGTGTTTTATTGTAAATTTACGTCAAGATGTACGAACAAAATAAGCAATTATTGCGGTAGAACCTGCTGAGCATGCTGCACCAAACGCTCAGATAATTCAGTCAGAACCCCGCTTTCTAACGCCCAATGATGCCAGTATAAACGACGAATTAACGTAATATCTGGGGTAAGGTTTACAAGGTCGCCCGCCGCAAGTTCATCAATAATCTGTATACGAGGGATCAAGCAATATGCAAGACCTTCGGTCGCCATTTTCACAAAAGCTTCCGAGGATCGTACCGTGTGTTTCATCAAGCTGCCGACAGGTAAATTAAAGTGCTGTTGAATAAATTGTTCATGCATATCATCATGATGATCAAACGCTACCGCGGGCGCTGCAAATAGGTTATCGCGCGTCGTTCCATCAGCAAAATAACGCGCTTTAAATTCAGGGCTGGCAACACACAGAAAGTCCACTCGCCCTAAATAATCTGCAACACACCCAGGCATTGGCGTTTGATCCATGCTGATCGCCCCGACGACTTCGCCACTACGCAGTCTATCTAAGGTTCGTGCTTCATCTTCGATCAATAAGGTTAATTCGATCCGACGTGCTTTCAATAATGGACTTAAGGCTGGTAATAACCATGTTGCCAAACTATCGGCATTGGTCGCTAAAGACACCGACAATGGTTGGCTGATGTCATCAGGCGTGAGTTCAGGTAAAAGCTCTTGCTCTAGCAATCGTACTCGACGATATAGCCCTAGTAACTTTTGTCCTGCGGCGGTCGGTCGTGGTGGTTGCTCGCGGACTAACAAGGGTTGCGCCATCAGCTTTTCAAGTTGCTTGATCCGTTGAGACACCGCAGATTGTGTAATACAAAGGTGCTCTGCCGCCCGCTCAAAACCACGCTGTGCCACCACCGCATCTAATGCGGCAACCCAACGATAATCTAACCCTCTCATCAGCTTTCCTTACTTCAGTTACTCATCATTAGAGAAACTTATGATACATAAATTTTATTAGTTGTACTTAATCCTATCGCTAAGTGTACGCTTGCGCTAATCATTTCAACATACTGATACGATAGTTAGGTATGACATTAAAACACAATAATAAGGTAAGTAGAAAATGAGCATTTGGGCTTTATTACAAGGATTTGGCTTAGGCGCGAGCTTAATCATTCCAATTGGTGCACAGAATGCTTACGTTTTAAATCAAGGCATAAAACGTAATCACCATCTGACCACGGCAACCATTTGTAGTGTTTGTGATGTAATTTTCATTAGCCTTGGTATTTTTGGCGGCGGTGCACTCCTTTCAAGTAACGAAACCTTACTGACCTCCGTCACTGTCGGCGGTATTTTATTTCTACTTTTTTACGGCAGCCTATCGCTGCGTAGTGCGCTAAAACCACAAAATACAGAAGAACAAACCCAACAAGTAACAGCTCGAGGTCGTAGAGCCGTTATATTGGGGGCACTAGCTGTGACGGTACTCAACCCACATTTGTACTTAGACACTGTGGTGATTCTAGGATCGATTGGCGGTCAGTTTGAAGGCAGCGATCGAGTCGCTTTCGCCATTGGTACAATTTTCGCGTCTTTTGCTTGGTTCTATACCTTATCGATTGGCGCGGCAAAACTAGGCCCAACATTGTCAAAACCCAAGGTAAAGCGCGGTATCGATCTTGCTGTTGCCGCTATGATGCTCTTTATTGCTACTCATTTAGCCAACGGACTTTGGATACAGTATGTCGCTTAATACGTTAGAACAGATCTACCAGACCAACATCAACTTATTCAACCAAGCGGATGTACCTTATCAAGCTTGGCAACATGAACCGATTTTAGACTTCGAAACAGACGCTCGTATTGCGAATGAACTGGGTTGGACGGCATCACCAAGCAAGAGCCTATTCATGAAAATCAAAGGTGGAGGTCACTGTTTGCTCTTAACCCACCGTGATAGCCGCCTTGACAGTAAACTGGTCAAGCAAGTGGTCGGCAAGCGAGTATCTGTGTGCAGTAACGACGAAATGGTAGCGGCAACAGGTTGTGTGCCAGGGGCTGTTTGTCCCTTTGCGCTACCGGAAGACGTGATCATTTTAGTCGACCCTGTGGTCTATTTACATCAAGAACTGATGTACACACCAGGTAAACCGGATTACACCTTTGCGTTTGAGACCAAGCATCTTGATGCACTCTTAACAACTTTGCCAAATCAGGTTATTCGATTACCCGCCGATGTCCCTGCATAATCAGAACCCAATATAAAAAAATGGCGCTCATTGAGCGCCATTTTTAATGCTATCCATCAAGCAAAAACGGTATTAGCCTTCTTGCTTGTTAAGGTGCACATCCATTTGTGGGTATGGGATACCGATATTTTCTTTATCCAATTCTTCTTTAATTGCTTGTAGCAAATCAAAGTACACACCCCAGTAGTCTTCTGTATTCACCCATGGGCGAACCACAAAGTTCACAGATGAATCAGCCAGTGCTACCACACCAACAGTTGGTTCAGGATCTTTAAGCACACGAGGCTCAGCTGCAACAACGCGCGTTAAAACTTCTTTAGTCTTCTTAAGATCTGCATCGTAAGATACGCCAATAACATAGTCGATTCGACGCGTTGCATGGCGGGAGTAGTTAGTAATAGGGCTACCAATTACTGAACCATTAGGAACGACAACCATTTTGTTATCAGGTGTTTTTAGTACTGTCGAGAAAATTTGGATAGACTCAACAGAACCCGCTACGCCACCAATCTCAACGTAATCGCCAGATTTGAATGGACGGAAGCTAACAATTAATACACCCGCAGCAAAGTTAGACAGTGAACCTTGCAGCGCTAGACCAATCGCTAAACCCGCGGCACCGATCACAGCAACCACTGAAGCGGTTTGAACACCTAAACGGCCTAAAGCTGCAATTAATACGATAACAAATAGCAGGTAACGCACGAGTGAGTGAAGAAACTCAACGACTGCATCATCCATTTTTTTCTTACGCAGCACTTTCGCTACGCCATTCGCAATGCCTTTAACGATCAAGTTACCAATGAACAAAATCAGCAAAGCAGAAATTAAGTTAACGGCATACTGGACAAGAAGATCTTGGTTATCAGTAACCCAAGTACCTGCATTAAGTACGCCTGACGTTAACTCATTATCAGTAATAGTGTCGACTACCTTGTCGGCTACACTCTCGGTCATATTTACTCTCTCTCTATTAACTCGCCTATATTGGCCTATATACCCAATAGAATAATCATAAGTGACTATAACAGCGATTTTATGATTTGCGGGGCATTATCAGCCATTCTTCCCTGACAATAAAATAATAAATCTTATCGTAATGACAAAAAAATCTTATCATTTGGGTGATTTTAAATAAAAAAAAGCCCGCAAAATGCGGGCTTTTCATAAGCTTAAATGCTTTAAAGCAATAGGCGACTATAAAATTATAGTACGTCGATTGCGTTAAGGTCAGAGAATGCTTTCTCAAGACGAGTAACCATAGAAGCTTGACCAGCACGTAGCCATACGCGTGGATCGTAGTACTTCTTGTTTGGCGCAGATTCGCCAGTTGGGTTACCGATTTGACCTTGTAGGAAATCACGGTTTTCAGCTTCGTATGTACGAACGCCATCCCAAGATGCCCACTGTGTATCAGTATCGATGTTCATTTTGATAACACCGTAACCGATAGACTCTTGAATTTCTGCTTCAGAAGAACCAGAACCACCGTGGAATACGAAGTTTAGTGCGTTCGGTGCGATACCGAATTTCTCAGCACAGTATGCTTGAGAATCACGTAGGATAGTTGGAGTCAGTACAACGTTACCAGCTTGGTAAACACCGTGTACGTTACCGAAAGATGCAGCGATAGTGAAACGTGGGCTAATAGCCGTTAGTTTCTCGTATGCGTAAGCAACGTCTTCAGGAGAAGTGTAAAGCTCAGATGCGTCCATATCAGAGTTATCAACGCCGTCTTCTTCACCACCAGTACAACCTAGTTCGATTTCTAGAGTCATACCCATTTTCGCCATACGCGCTAGGTACTTACCAGAAATTTCGATGTTCTCTTCTAGTGACTCTTCAGAAAGGTCAATCATGTGAGAAGAGAAAAGAGGCTTACCAGTTTCTGCGAAGAATGCTTCACCAGCGTCTAGTAGACCGTCGATCCAAGGAAGAAGTTTCTTAGCTGCGTGGTCAGTGTGAAGAATAACTGGAACACCGTAAGCTTCAGCAACAGCGTGTACGTATTTTGCACCAGCTACTGCACCAAGGATTTGTGCGCCTTGACCTTCAAGTTTAACGCCTTTACCAGCGAAGAAACCAGCACCGCCGTTAGAGAACTGAACTACAACTGGCGCTTTAACTTTAGCCGCTGCTTCTAGAACACCATTGATAGTATCAGTGTTAACTACGTTTACAGCTGGAAGAGCAAATTTGTTTTCTTTTGCTACTTCAAATACTTTCTGTACGTCGTCGCCAGAAATCACACCAGGTTTTACAAAATCGAAGATCTTAGACATAACAATAGTCCTATTAATAACTTGTTGTCTTTGTGAATATTAAATCTTTGCAAACGTTTGCTACTGGGACAGTATTCTATAAAAACCTGACCGAATTCACAAACATTTAAATATGGGAGCACTAGGCTCCCACATTAATAATTATGCTTTTGCACGCTCTTCAAGCATTGCAACTGCAGGAAGTACTTTACCTTCAACGAACTCAAGGAATGCACCACCACCAGTAGAAATGTAAGAAACGTCAGCTTTAATACCGAACTTATCGATAGCTGCTAGCGTGTCACCACCGCCGGCAACAGAGAAGCCTTCTGAATCTGCGATTGCTTTAGAAATGCCTGCAGTACCTGCTTCAAAGTTTTTGAATTCAAATACGCCAACTGGACCATTCCAAAGAATTGTTTTTGCATTGCTGATAATTTCAGCAAGTGCAGCAGTTGAATCTGGACCAAGGTCGAAGATCATGTCGTCGTCTTGAACGTCAGCAACGTTTTTGATTTCTGCTTCTGCGTTTTCGTCGAATGCTTTCGCACATGCAACGTCAGTCGCTACAGGGATTGCACACTCTTTCATTAGCTTCTTAGCAGTCTCTACTAAGTCTGCTTCGTACAGTGATTTACCAACGTTGTGGCCTTCAGCTGCGATGAATGTGTTTGCGATACCACCGCCAACAACAAGTTGGTCAGCAATTTTTGATAAAGACTCAAGAACAGTCAGTTTAGTAGATACTTTAGAACCACCAACGATAGCAACAAGTGGACGCGCTGGGTTGTCCATTGCTTTACCAAGAGCTTCAAGTTCAGCGGCTAGTAGAGGACCCGCACATGCTACAGGAGCGTTAGTACCAACGCCGTGTGTAGATGCTTGTGCACGGTGAGCGGTACCAAATGCATCCATCACGAAGATGTCACATAGTGCAGCATATTTTTTAGATAGTGCTTCTTCGTTCTTCTTTTCGCCTTTGTTAAAGCGAACGTTTTCAAGAACAACTAGCTCACCTGCGTTCAGCTCTAAGCCGTCTAGGTAATCTTTTGCTAGTTTAACGTCGCAATCTAGTGCGTCGTTTAGGTAGTTAACTACAGGTGCTAGCGAAAACTCTTCTGCGTATTCGCCTTCAGTAGGACGACCAAGGTGAGAAGTAACCATTACTTTTGCGCCAGCTTCTAGGCACATTTTGATAGTTGGTAGAGATGCAAGAATACGAGCATCTGAAGTTACTTTACCGTCTTTTACTGGCACGTTTAGGTCAGCACGGATAAATACGCGTTTACCTGCAAGTTCCAGGTCAGTCATCTTGATTACAGACATTCTTTGTCCCTTTTCAAAGTTAGCTAAAATCTTTCAAGCTCGGCACTGTGCCAAACTCACGAATTCTTTACTTTATCTGTCTATCTACTTTCAGCCGTTAGTACAGGCTAAAAGGCTACTCTCCCGTTGGGAGACCATCGTAGCTTTGATGCATCGCCAATGCGGTATCTAACATCCGATTGGCAAATCCCCATTCGTTATCACACCACACCAGCATTTTAATAAGATGCTGATTACTGACTCGGGTTTGTGTACCGTCGACTATCGCGCTATGGGGATCGTGATTAAAGTCGATTGAGACCAGCGGTGCTTCTGTGTAATCCACTATATTTGCTAATGTACAACGAGTCGCGTCCAACAGTGATTGATTTACGTCATTAACTTTCACATTTGTTTTAACTGTGACGCTTAAATCCATCGCCGTCACATTTATTGTAGGTACACGAACCGAAATCGCCTCAAACTTGTCAGAAAGTTTCGGAAATATACGACCGATACCTAAATGTAATTTAGTATCAACAGGAATAATTGATTGGCTCGCAGCGCGAGTTCGACGTAAATCAGTGTGGTACGCATCAATGACCTGTTGGTCATTCATGGAAGAGTGAATCGTTGTGATAGTGCCCGACTCGATCCCGAAGGCATCGTCCAGCACTTTAATAACAGGCACAATACAGTTAGTGGTACATGAACCATTCGACACAATACGGTCTTCTGGTTTCAATGTTTCATGGTTAACACCATAAATAATTGTATTGTCGATATCCGTTGCAGCAGGGTGAGAAAATAACACTTTCTTAGCGCCCGCTTGAATGTGGGCTAAGCCATCTTCACGCGAACCAAAAATCCCCGTACAGTCAAACACAATGTCAACATCGAGGTCACGCCAAGGCAGTAAATTAATATCTGTTTGATGAAGGATACGAATAGAGTCTTGTTCGCCATTTTCATGGGCAATAAACAAGTGCTCCTGATCATGAGAGACAGGCTTAAAGAAACGACCATGGCTAGTGTCGTATTGTAACAAGTGGGCCATTGCTTCAGGCTCAGCCAACTCATTTACTGCCACGATGTCTATTTGCTGGTGTTTACCGCTCTCGTACAGGGCGCGTAACACACTGCGACCGATGCGGCCAAATCCGTTAATTGCGACTTTTAGTGTCATATCCGTGCTACATAAGAATTAAGCCGTGCAAGTGTATAACAAGCGTTGCTCAGAATCATCATAAATGTGA
This sequence comes from Photobacterium sanguinicancri, assembly GCF_024346675.1. NCBI lineage: Bacteria > Pseudomonadati > Pseudomonadota > Gammaproteobacteria > Vibrionales > Vibrionaceae > Photobacterium > Photobacterium sanguinicancri. The sequence goes on along the minus strand of NZ_AP024850.1, from coordinate 492,157 downwards.
TTCTTCTCACCATTTAGCTTTTATATGCTTAGTACCAATAAATACTGTTTCATTTGCATTTCCATTCATAGAGAGCAAATAAAAAAGGCTTCCCAAAGGAAGCCTTTCATTAGCAGAAGAACCCAGCAATTATGCTAGTAGTTCTTTTGCTTTGTTCACTACGTTTTCAGTGGTGAAACCAAACATTTTGAATAGCTCGCCTGCAGGTGCAGATTCGCCAAATGTTGTCATACCAATGATACGACCATTTAGGCCAACATATTTGAACCAGAAGTCAGCAATACCCGCTTCTACAGCAACACGAGCAGTAACAGCTGCTGGTAATACTGCTTCACGGTACGCTGCGTCTTGCTTGTCGAACGTATCCGTTGCTGGCATAGAAACAACGCGAACCTGACGACCTTCAGCCGTTAGTTGTGCTGCCGCTTCTACTGCTAGTTCAACTTCAGAACCCGTTGCGATAAAGATAAGTTCAGGCTTACCAGCACAATCTTTCAGGATGTAACCACCCTTCGCGATGTTCGCTACTTGCTCTGCATCACGATCTTGCTGTGCAAGGTTTTGACGCGAGAAGATTAGCGATGTTGGGCCATCTTTACGTTCAATTGCCAGTTTCCAAGCAACAGCAGATTCAACTTGGTCACATGGACGCCATGTGCTCATGTTTGGCGTTAGGCGCAGTGATGCAATTTGCTCAACAGGCTGGTGCGTTGGACCATCTTCGCCTAGGCCGATTGAATCGTGCGTGTACACTTGGATGTTCTGAATTTTCATCAGTGCAGCCATACGCATTGCGTTACGCGCGTATTCCATGAACATTAGGAAAGTTGCACCGTATGGTACGAAACCACCGTGTAGCGCAATACCGTTCATGATAGCTGTCATACCGAACTCACGTACACCGTAATGGATGTAGTTGCCCGAGAAATCAGCTGCTGTTAGCGACTTAGAACCCGACCACATAGTGAGGTTAGAAGGCGCAAGGTCAGCAGAGCCGCCCATGAATTCTGGCAGCATAGCACCAAACGCTTCTAGTGCGTTTTGTGATGCTTTACGTGATGCAATGTTTGCTGGGTTAGCTTGAAGATCAGCAATGATTGCAGATGCTTTTTCTTCCCACTGTGCAGGTAAATCACCGTTTACACGACGCTTGTATTCAGCCGCTAGTTCAGGGAAAGCAGCTTCATACGCTGCAAATTTCTCGTTCCAGCTTGCTTCTTTCGCTGCACCAGCTTCTTTCGCATCCCATTCAGCCGTAATGTCTGCAGGGATTTCGAATGGACCGTGGTTCCAGCCAAGTTGTGCTTTGGTTGCTGTAATTTCTTCAGCACCTAGTGGCGCACCGTGACAGTCGTGTGTGCCTGCTTTGTTTGGTGAACCAAAACCGATAACCGTTTTAGTACAAATAAGCGTTGGACGACCTGTTTCTGCTTTCGCCGCTTCAATCGCTGCATTGATTGCGTCAGCATCGTGACCATCAACCGCAGGAATTACATGCCAGCCGTATGCTTCGAAACGCTTAGGCGTATCGTCAGAGAACCAACCTTCAACTTCACCATCGATAGAGATGCCGTTGTCATCCCAGAATGCTACTAGCTTGCCTAGGCCCAATGTGCCTGCAAGTGAACATGCTTCGTGAGAGATACCTTCCATTAGACAGCCATCGCCCATGAACACGTAAGTGTTGTGGTCAACGATGTCGTGGCCTTCACGGTTGAATTGTGCAGCAAGTGCTTTCTCAGCCATTGCCATGCCAACACCGTTGGTGATGCCTTGGCCTAGTGGACCCGTTGTTGTTTCAACACCCGGTGCGTAACCGTATTCAGGGTGACCCGGTGTTTTAGAGTGCAGTTGACGGAAGTTCTTCAGATCTTCGATAGAAAGATCATAACCTGTCAGGTGAAGCAGAGAGTAAATTAGCATTGAACCGTGGCCGTTCGACAAAATAAAACGGTCGCGATCAGCCCACTCAGGGTTTTGTGGGTTGTGGTTCATGTGGTCACGCCACAGTACTTCAGCGATATCAGCCATACCCATAGGTGCACCAGGGTGGCCTGAGTTTGCTTGTTGTACACCATCCATGCTTAGGGCACGAATTGCATTAGCCAGCTCTTTCTTTGAAAGAAGGTTACGAGAAGACATGTCTGCTCCAGAGGTTCGTAGACTGTTGTAATATGGTTATTTGCTTGTCTTAAAGTACCTATATCAGGCGCAGCAAATTAACCAGGAATCGGCGGGCGGGTATTGTCGCAAAGTATTTGCCCTTACTGCAAACGATTTCCTGAACAAAATAAGTCTGTTTTCAATAAGCTGCTGGCTCCATGTCACAAAAACGCAGAGATTTCGCGCAGTTAAAGTAAACGTTTGCGTCATCAATATTTATAAACCACAAAATAAGTACTGTTGATTTTCACTCTCACTTGCGTATTATAGCCGTCTAGACGGAAGTAGCTCTATACATACGAACGTACATACGTGTGAATAGAACGGCACCTAGCCCGCATAAAAGTGCTACTTATATTAATTCAATGAATACTTAAAAGTGAGAGTTCTCATGGCAAAACACCTGTTTACTTCTGAGTCCGTATCTGAAGGTCATCCAGATAAAATTGCAGACCAAATTTCTGATGCAGTATTGGATGCAATCCTAGAGCAAGACCCAAAAGCACGTGTTGCTTGTGAGACTTACGTAAAAACCGGCATGGTAATGGTTGGCGGTGAAATCACGACTTCAGCTTGGGTTGATATCGAAGAAATCACACGTGAAACTGTTCGTGAAATTGGTTACGTTCATTCAGACATGGGCTTCGATGCTAATTCTTGTGCTGTTCTGAACACCATCGGTAAGCAATCACCAGACATCAACCAAGGTGTTGATAAAGAAGACCCTAGAGAACAGGGTGCTGGTGACCAAGGTATTATGTTCGGTTACGCAACTAACGAAACTGACATCCTAATGCCTGCGCCAATTACTTACTCTCACTTACTTGTTAAGAAACAAGCTGAAGTACGTAAAAGTGGTAAACTAGATTTCCTTCGTCCAGATGCGAAATCACAAGTTACCTTCCAATACGACCAAGGTAAAATTGTTGGTATCGATGCCGTTGTTCTTTCAACGCAACACTGTGATTCAGTAACCACACCTGAACTACGTGAAGCCGTAATGGAAGAAATCATCAAGCCAGTACTGCCTGCAGAATGGATCAGCAAAGACACTAACTTCTTCATCAACCCAACCGGCCGTTTTGTTATCGGTGGTCCAATGGGTGACTGTGGTCTAACGGGTCGTAAGATTATCGTTGATACCTACGGTGGTGCTGCACGTCACGGTGGTGGTGCATTCTCTGGTAAAGATCCATCAAAAGTTGACCGTTCAGCAGCTTACGCAGCACGTTACGTTGCGAAAAACATTGTTGCTGCAGGTCTAGCTGATCGTTGTGAAATCCAACTTTCTTACGCTATCGGTGTTGCAGATCCAACATCTATCATGGTGGAAACGTTTGGTACTGAAAAAGTATCTCACGACATCATCATTGAAGCGGTTCGTCAGAACTTCGACCTACGCCCATACGGTCTACAAGAAATGCTGAACCTACTTCAGCCTATCTACCAAAAGACGGCGGCATACGGCCACTTTGGTCGTGAGGAATTCCCATGGGAAGCAACTGACAAAGCTGCAATCCTACGCGATTTCGCCAATATCAAATAAGCTCGCTTTGGCACTCAGCCAACTGCATTTTGATAGAAAAAAGGAAGCCTCGGCTTCCTTTTTTATTGCCAGCTTAAAATCCCCTCTTCACTCTTACCAAAAAAGCGTGAGATAAAATGGCGATTATTGTCGCGATTACTGAAACTATTTATACTGCCCACTCCACCAGCCATTCAAGTTACCCATGTCCTCACTTCAATCTCAAGTTATCGCTAAAGTTGAACACTGTATTTTGCATGCAAACCAACGCCTGCAAAAACGCTTTGTCATTCCAACCATCAACTTTACCCAACGAGGAAGAATCGCAGGTAGCGCACGCTTACAAGGCTGGGAAGTTCGTTTTAACCCCGTATTACTCGAAGAAAATCCACAAGCATTTCTGAATGAAGTGGTTCCACACGAAGTGGCGCACTTGATCACATTTAAGCTTTTTGGTCGCGTTCGCCCGCATGGCAAAGAGTGGCAAACCATCATGACCCAAGTCTTTGGTATCCCGGCACGCACCACTCACAGTTTTGATGTCAGCTCAGTTCAAGGCAAAACGTTCCCCTATCAATGCCAATGTAGCCAGCATCAACTCACTGTACGCCGTCACAATAAAGTGGCACGCGGGCAAGCCAGTTACCACTGCCGACAGTGCCGCCAACCACTCACGCTGTGCGCTTAATATCGGCGGCGTCACTCCAAATAGCTCATACTCCCCGCTCTCAGCATTATGTAATCGCGTAAGTTATTGGTACATCATGGCGTGATATGGTTCTAAAATAGTAAAATATTGATAAACCTATCAAACCTATTGCGAGCGAATACAATCCATGAAACGCGCCTACATCGCCCTTCTCGGTCTGCTGTTATTACCAACGGCGAGCCATGCTGAAGGTAAACACCCAACCTCATTTTCCAATGCAAAAAAACAAGCGGTTAAAATCTATAAAGATCATCCAGTTAGTTTTTATTGCGGCTGTGATATTGAATGGAAAGGCAAAAAAGGGATCCCAGATCTTGATAATTGCGGCTACCAAGTGCGTAAACAGCTAAAACGCGCCAGCCGTATTGAGTGGGAACACGTTGTCCCTGCGTGGCAATTTGGTCACCAGCTGCAATGCTGGCAAGACGGCGGCCGTAAAAATTGCCGTAAAGACAAACGTTTTAAAGTCATGGAGTCCGATTTACACAACCTAACGCCAGCGATTGGTGAAGTGAATGGCGACCGCTCTAACTATCAATTCCTACCGTGGAATGGCAATCAGGGCGCTTTCTATGGCCAGTGTGACATGAAGGTCGATTTCAAAAATAAACGCGTCGATCCACCTGTAGCTTCTCGCGGTGCGATTTCTCGTATTTACCTCTACATGGCACAAGAATACCGCGAGTTAAACCTATCACGCCAACAGCGCCAGCTAATGGAAGCATGGAACCGCCAATACCCTGTTGACCAATGGGAGTGTGAACGTGACCGCCGCATTAAGAAAACACAAGGCACTAACAACCCGTTTGTTTTAGAAGCCTGTAACCAAGCTAAGCTATAACCTTCCCACAGCAAACTGGATACCTCGGGGCATAATCCTGAATAAAAGGGCGATAAACACAATCGCCCTCTTGTAATTCACCTCGCGCGTATCCATGTTAGTATTCTGCTTGCCAATTTATTTACTATTGAGTTATCGACCTAACCATGAGAATTCCACGTATTTACCACCCAGAGTCACTACCATCCCAAGGAAAAGTGATGCTTTGTGATGATGCAGCCAACCATGTCGGCCGCGTAATGCGTATGCAGCCAGGTCAAGAAGTGCTGATGTTTGACGGCAGCGATGCCGAGTTCCCAGCCGTGATCACTGCCGCAACCAAAAAGAATGTTGAGGTTGAAATCCAAGCTCGTAATGAAAACAGCGTCGAATCGCCGCTAGATATTCATCTTGGACAAGTGATCTCTCGTGGTGAAAAAATGGAATTCACCATTCAAAAATCAGTAGAGCTAGGTGTTAGAACCATTACCCCACTGATTTCAGAGCGTTGTGGCGTTAAACTTAATGCTGAACGTTTTGAGAAAAAGCTCGATCAATGGCAAAAGATTGTGATTGCAGCCTGCGAACAATGCGGCCGTAATGTCATACCAGAAATTCGCCCAGTGATGAAATTAGAAGACTGGTGTGCCGAAGCGTACGACGGCTTAAAACTGAATCTGCACCCACGTGCAACTTATTCGATTAATACCCTGCCAGAGCCAGTGACCAAAGTGAAATTACTGATTGGCCCTGAAGGCGGCTTATCTGCCGATGAAATATCAATGACCGAACAATATACTTTTGATGAAGTATTGTTAGGTCCTCGCGTACTACGTACCGAGACAACAGCAATGACAGCTATTACTGCATTACAAGTTCGCTTCGGCGATCTGGGCTAACAAGAGGATAACAGCAATGATCAAACTGGGTATCGTGATGGACCCTATCGAGTCTATCAACATTAAAAAAGACTCCAGCTTTGCCATGATGATGGAAGCTCAGCGCCGTGGGTGGGAAATTCATTACATGGAAATGAATGACCTATCGCTAGAACAAGGTAAAGCGGTTGCCCGCACTCGCGTTGTAACGCTACAAGAAGATCCAAACGGCTGGTTTGAATTCCAAAGCGAGCAAGAAATCGCCCTGTCTGATCTTGATGCTGTATTAATGCGTAAAGATCCGCCGTTTGACACTGAGTACATCTACGCGACTTATATTCTTGAACGCGCAGAAAACGAAGGTGCACTGATCGTCAACAAACCACAAAGCCTACGTGACTGTAACGAAAAACTGTTCACCGCTTGGTTCCCTGAACTGACGCCAACGACCTTAGTAACACGCCGTGCAGATAAGCTGAAAGCTTTCCACCAAGAACATGGTGATGTGATCCTAAAACCTCTTGATGGCATGGGTGGCTCGTCTATCTTCCGTGTAATGAAAGGCGATCCAAACGTTTCAGTGATCATCGAAACGTTAACGGCGATGGGTGAAAACTACTGTATGGCACAAACGTTTGTACCTGATATCAGCAACGGTGATAAGCGTATCTTAGTAGTGGATGGTGAACCAATGCCATATTGCCTAGCGCGTATTCCAGCCAAAGGGGAAACTCGCGGCAACTTGGCAGCTGGTGGCCGTGGCGAAGCACGTCCTATCAGTGAAACAGACCGTAAAATCGCAGAAACTGTCGCCCCAGTACTAAAAGAAAAAGGTCTGATTTTTGTTGGCCTTGATGTCATTGGCGACAAGCTAACAGAAATCAACGTTACTAGCCCAACCTGTATCCGTGAAATCGAAGCGGCTTTCGATATTTCAATCACAGGTAAGTTGATGGATGCTATTGAGCGCCGTGTAAACGCTCACGCATAATTGTCTGCTTCTCTAAATTTAATACGCCTATCAGCTTAGCTGGTGGGCGTTTTTTTATGCCCAGTTTTACGTTTAATCTTGATGATATATCGACAGTTTCGCCATTCCTCGGCATACTTATCACTAACCCCCCTCTCTTTAGATACGCAATGAGGTACAACCAATGATGGATCTGACAAATCATTTTTTGATTGCGATGCCGTCCTTACAAGATTCCAGCTTCAAGCGTAGTGTGGTTTATGTGTGTGAGCATAATGATGAGGGGGCGATGGGCGTTGTAGTTAACGTACCTATCGACATTTCATTAAATAACATGCTGGAACAACTCGACCTTGAGCGCAGTTTACCTGTGACTCAGGCACAGCATTTAGATCAGCCCGTTTTGAATGGCGGTCCAGTATCAAGTGATCGAGGATTTGTTCTGCATAACCATAGTGGTGTGTTTAGTTCGAGCATTCAGGTTACACCAACGCTAAGTGTCACCACCTCTAAAGATATCTTGGCAATTTTAGGATCCGATGACTCACCTGAAAAATTCCTCGTCGCTTTAGGCTATGCAGGCTGGGATGCCGGACAACTTGAACAAGAGTTAGTGGATAACCATTGGCTAACCATTGAAGCGGATCCCGCTATACTATTCGATACTCCGATCAACGAACGCTGGCACAAAGCCGTGGCGAAACTGGGTATCAATGCCGCAAATCTTTCTATTGATAAAGGACATGCATGAGCAATTCACGAAGTGTATTAGCGTTTGACTATGGAACCACCAGCATAGGTACTGCCATTGGCCAAGAGCTAACCGGTACAGCTAGTCCATTAAGTGCATTTAAGGCACGTGATGGTGTGCCTAATTGGGATGACATCGAAAAACTACTAAAAGAATGGCAACCTGACTTAATCGTGGTAGGTCTACCGCTTGATTTAGAAGGTAATGAACTGCCAGCGATTACACCTCGCGCAAAAAAATTCGCGAACCGCCTCCATGGCCGTTTTGGCTACCAGGTTGAACTACACGACGAACGCCTCACGACAGTGGAAGCTAAGTCCGATTTATTCAATCAAGGTGGCTACCGCTCACTCAGTAAAGGCAATGTTGATTCCCAATCAGCCGTAGTGATTTTGGAAAGTTGGTTCGAGCGCCAATACGGCGAATAAGAGCACCCAGTAAAGACTTAAAACGGCGCGAACAGTTATCTGTCGCGCCGTTTTTGTTGCACGCTAGAAACCTGACGTTGGAACAATAACAATAAAAGATCAGCTTTTTGTCTTTTATCCAGCCAATCACTGCACAGCTTATCTTTCTTCCTTTATCGATCCTGCTCGATCCGCTACGCGTAAGGGTTGATCAGCTTGTACAGCTTTTAGACTACATATACTCAAAAGCTCATATCGCTGATCACTGTGATCCGCGAATATAAAAAAGCCTCTATAAAATAGAGGCTTAATACTATCGTTTGGTTTTAGTCACTTTTAGATCATGATAACCCTAAAGCTATTCGATCATCATATTACTAATGGTGAGGCCATCTTAATCAAAGCTAACGGTCACCCCTTCTAAGCTGCTATTGCCTTGCTGAAACTTATCGCCTTTTTTGATCATTAAGCGTAAATCATTGGCAGAATCCGCATGGTGTAGAGCATCTTGCTCGGTGATCTTTCCACCATTAAACAACTCGAACAGTGACTGATCAAACGTCATCATTCCCGAGTCAGTCCCTTTCGCCATCGTGTCTTTGATCTCGTGTAATTCTCCGCGTCGGATCAGATCGGCAACTCGCGGTGTATTGATCAACAACTCAAAGGCCGCGTGTCGACCTACCCCATGCGCATCGGGGATCAACTGCTGTGCCAATACACATTTAAGGTTCAGTGACAGATCAAACAAAAACTGATCACGGCGCTCTTTCGGCACCAAATGCAAAATACGCTCAAGCGCTTGGTTGGCATTATTGGCGTGTAGGGTTGCCATACATAAGTGGCCCGTTTCGGCAAAGTTCATCGCGTATTCCATAGTTTCAGGCGTACGAATTTCACCAATCAAAATCATATCGGGCGCTTGGCGCAGTGAGTTTTTCAATGCAACTTCGTAGCTTTCGGTATCCAGTCCGACTTCACGTTGGGTCACTATGCACTTGTCGTGTTGGTGAACAAACTCAATCGGATCTTCTACCGTTAAGATATGACCACTACGCTGTCGATTGCGAAATCCAGTCAAAGCCGCCATCGACGTCGATTTACCCGATCCCGTTGCACCAACAACAAGGACCAAACCACGTTTTGCCAGTGCCATCCGCTCCATATCAATCGGCAGTGATAACTCATCCAATTTAGGGATCTGGGTTTCAATACGTCGCACCACCATGCCCGGCAACTCACGCTGCCAAAAAGCACTAACACGAAACCGAAGTTCATCACGCACTAACGCAAAATTGGCTTCACGGGTGGTCTCAAATTCGTGGGTTAATTTAGGATCCAGCGCTTCAGCAAAAAAAGCATCAACACCCGCACGATCCAGCCTTTCACCCACAGCTTGCAACTGACCATCAATCTTTAACAAACACGGTGAATCAACCGTGATGTAAAGATCCGAGGCTTTACTCGCCACCATCTGATTAAGAATGTCTTGTAAAATCATCACCCGCTCCTACATTCGATTTGCGGCACTGTCGAGGATACGTCGGCCTTCTTCCGCTTCGACCGTTCCTTGCGCCACTAGCATTTTGATACTCTGCTCCATGGTCTGCATACCGACTGCCGAGCCGGTTTGAATCATCGAATACATTTGCGCCACTTTATCTTCACGAATTAAATTTCGAATGGCTGGGGTCGCCATCATAATTTCATGTGATGCAACACGCCCACCACTGGTACATTTCAGCAGGCTTTGTGAAATTACCGCCCGCAATGATTCCGATAACATCGAGCGCACCATGGATTTATCATTACCAGGGAAAACATCGATGATCCTGTCGATAGTTTTAGCCGCCGAACTGGTATGCAAGGTTCCTAATACAAGGTGACCCGTTTCTGCCGCTGTTAGTGCCAAGCTGATTGTTTCTTGATCGCGTAACTCCCCCACTAAGATAACATCGGGATCTTCACGCAGCGATGAACGTAGTGCTGCTTGAAAACTGTGGGTATCACGGTGCACTTCACGCTGATTAATCAAACTACGTTTGCTGTGATGAACAAATTCCACCGGGTCTTCAATCGTTAGAATATGACGGTTGTAGTTTTCGTTAATGTAATCCACTAAAGCTGCAATCGTGGTTGATTTACCCGATCCTGTCGCCCCCGTCACTAACACTAATCCACGGGGTAGCTGGGCAATATCATAGAAAATGTCAGGAACACTGAGTGATTCCAACGTTGGCACATGCATAGGTATGGTACGAAAAACAGCAGCACTACCACGAGACTGGTGAAACGCATTCACCCTAAAGCGACCCACATCAGGTAATTCGAACGAAAAGTCCACTTCGAGCTTTTCTTCATACTCTCGACGCTGAGCATCATTCATAATATCAAAAACTAAGCGATGCACTTCGCTATGCGCTAAAGCAGGTAAACTCAGTTTACGTACATCACCATCAACACGAATAATTGGTGGAACCCCTGCAGAAAGATGCAGATCAGAGGCATTATGCTTTACACTAAAGTCCAGTAGTTCGGTGATATCCATTAATTTTCCCCACAGAATCAATTATGAGTAGTATCAAGCAAAATATTGAACAGGTCATCACTCAGATCGCTGCAGCAGCTGAAAAATGCGGCCGAAACGCCGATTCAGTGCAACTGTTGGCGGTGAGTAAAACAAAACCTATTGCTGCTATCGATGACGCGATAGCGGCGGGCCATCGCGCATTTGGTGAAAACTATGTGCAGGAAGGTGTCGAGAAAGTGCAACACTTTCGTGCAACACCTTATGCCGAGGCTTTAGACTGGCATTTTATCGGCCCCATTCAGTCGAATAAAACTCGCCCTATTGCAGAACACTTTGATTGGGTGCATTCAATTGATCGTGCCAAGATTGCCCGTCGGCTTAGCGATCAACGCCCAAGTGAATGCCAACCGCTCAACGTGCTATTACAAGTCAACACCAGCGGTGAAGCCAGTAAATCAGGCTTAACCTTTGATGAGCTACCTAGCGTAGCCGCTGATATTGCCACCATGCCCAATGTGGTATTACGCGGTTTAATGTCAATCCCTGAAAAAGCGCACGACTACGACAGTCAACTTGCCGCTTTTCAATCATTGTCTGATGCCATGGCGGCACTCCAATCCGATCACCCCCAACTCGATACCCTTTCAATGGGAATGAGTGGTGATATGGATGCAGCCATTGCTGCTGGCAGTACCATTGTTCGTATCGGTACCGCGATTTTTGGTGCTCGTGACTACAGCAATAAAGCCTAGTCCGCCGCCATCGAGTATGTGTTAATAGCATTTGCTCTAGAAAATATGATTTCTTACCCCCATAACTAAAAGGGTAAGGTTTAACAGGCAAGGAGCCTTATTCAATGGAACAACGCTCAATCACCTTTATTGGTGCAGGCAACATGGCCCACTCAATTATTGCAGGGTTAGTGACTAGCGGTTACAACGCGAACCTCATCACAGCCACAGCACCGAGTGCAGAACGTCGTGAACCGCTTGCTCGCCAATACGGCATTCACACCGATGACGATAACGTACGTGCCGCCGAGCATGCCGATGTTATTGTATTAGCGGTTAAGCCTCAGTTAATGGCTTGTGTGTGTGAAAAACTGCAAGGTATTAACTTCACCAACAAACTGGTGATTTCAATTGCGGCGGGTATTTCAGCACAGCGATTAAATGAAATGCTAGCTTGCGAACTAAAGCTCGTACGTGTAATGCCCAATACCCCGTCTTTAATCGGGAAAGGAATGAGCGGCTTATACGCATCTGAAATTGTTGGTCAGCAAGATAAAACCTTTGCAGAGCACTTAATGCAAGCTGTCGGTGAAGTATGCTGGGTCGAACAAGAGTCTGGCATTAATGCTGTGATCGCCGCGGCAGGCAGTGCACCTGCGTATTTCTTCTTATTCATGGAAGCCATGCAAGCAGAAGCGATCAAGCAAGGCTTTGATGCTGATACAGCCCGTTTATTGGTTCAGCAATCCGCATTGGGGGCAGCAGGAATGGTTCAAGCCAACCCTGATCTCGAACTTTCAACCCTGCGCGAACAAGTGACATCCAAAGGTGGTACAACGGCGGAAGCGCTTCGCACATTTAACGAACATCAGCTGAGTGATACAGTAGCCAAAGCAATGCGTGCTGCGGTCTCTCGCGCTGAAGAAATGGAAAAACTTTTTTAAGGTTACTATATGAATGCAATGGCTTTTTTATTAAATACGGTATTTGACCTCTACATCATGGTCGTATTACTGCGTGTCTGGTTACAGTGGTCGCGAGCGGATTTCTATAATCCTTTTTCGCAATTTGTGATTAAAGCAACCCAACCTATCGTGGCACCGCTACGCCGTATTATTCCATCAATCGGCTCGCTAGATTTAGCGACCTTATTACTGGCGTACGTACTAAGCGTTGTGAAGTTCCTGTCACTACAAATGGTTGTGAGCGGCGGAAACATGATGTTCAGCCCTGACTTCTTATGGGTCGGTGCGCTGGCAATGCTAAAAGCAGCGGGTGGATTACTGTTCTGGGTACTTCTGATCCGTGCGATCCTTAGCTGGGTTAGCCAAGGTCGTAGCCCTATTGAATACGTTATGCATCAGCTAACTGAACCACTAACGGCCCCTATTCGTCGTATCTTGCCACAAATGGGCGGATTGGATTTAAGTGTTCTTGTGCTGTTTATCGGCTTGCAGTTCGCCAACTTCCTAATGGGTGACTTAATAGGCCCAGTCTGGTTCCAACTATGAGTCAACCCGCTGTTGCTCGTGCTGGTGATGATCTTATTATTCGGCTGTATATACAGCCGAAAGCCAGTCGCGATCAAATCGTTGGTTTACATGGCGATGAACTAAAAATCGCCATTACCGCGCCGCCAGTCGACGGTAAAGCCAACGCCCACCTTGCCAAATATCTAGCCAAACAATTTAAAGTGGCTAAAGGGCAAGTGTGTATTGAAAAAGGTATGCAAGGGCGTCATAAGCAAGTACGCATTGAAAGCCCTAAAGTTCTGCCTGACAGCGTAGCACCACTGCTCGAATAGACGAACAGTAGCCGCAGCCTTTCATCGTGTTGCGCGTGACTGCTTCACATAAGGATTTGCCCGACTCCTCTATACTTAGGGGAGTCGCTGTATTACCCACTTATGCTTGGAGTAATTAAATAACACCGCCAAGGTCTTATTAATTAACGACGAATAAAACTAAGTGAGTAACAAAAGGATAATGTCATGAAAAATATGTTTTTTTTACTGTCTGCGCTTTTATTCAGCGCCTTACCAGCCCAAGCCGAGCAACTTAAGAATATTGGTGAGCTAGAAGTACACTATTCTAGCTTCCCGTCGACCTTCCTAACGCCAGAAGTGGCCAGTACCTACCGTATCCAACGTAGCCGCTACTCTGCGGTAGTCAATGTCACCGTACTGGATAAAAGCCAGCAAGGAAAACCCGCAGTGGCGGCGGTACTGTCAGGTACGGCACGGAATTTACTGGGTAATGAAAAGCGCTTATCTTTTCGCGAAGTCCGTGAAGGCAAAGCTATTTATTACATTGCAGAAATTAGCCATGCTAATGAGGAAAGCTTAAAGTTTAATATCGATGTAAGCCAAAATGGTACCAATGGCACCATCAACTTTAAACAAACTTTCTTTGTCGATTAAGACTCAAGTTAAATCAGTAATATCAGGCGTCTAAAGTTACTCTTAGACGCCTTTTTCTTTTCTGCTCACAGAATCAGATCCGCAATCTACTGAACCAGTAGATTGAATGGGGTATGATGCGCCCCAGATACAATGACTGCATTTCAGAGGAAAAGTAATGAGCAAACTTGTACTAGCAACAGGCAACCAAGGCAAAGTGAAAGAGATGGCTAATATTCTGGCCGATTTCGGTTTTGATGTGGTTGCACAAAGTGATTACAACGTCTCTGAAGTGGCAGAAACTGGCACCACTTTCATTGAAAATGCCATTATCAAAGCGCGTCATGCCGCTAAAGAAACGGGCTTACCTGCTATCGCGGATGACTCAGGTTTAGAGGTTGATTTCCTAAAAGGCGCACCAGGTATTTATTCCGCGCGTTACGCTGGCGAAGGTGCAAGCGATCAGCAGAACATCGAGAAACTACTTGAGGCGATGAAAGATGCACCAGCAGACCAACGCACTGCACGCTTCCATTGTGTGCTGGTAATGATGCGTCATGAAAACGATCCAACACCTTTGGTATGCCACGGTAGCTGGGAAGGCAGCATCCTGACCGAAACCCACGGTGACAATGGCTTCGGCTACGATCCTGTATTCTGGGTACCAGAAGATCAATGCGCATCAGCACAGCTAGAGCCTGTACGTAAGAAACAACTGTCGCACCGTGGTAAAGCACTGCAAAAACTCTTTGCTGCGCTAAAGGAAGCCTAATGCAAGTACCACCGCTTAGCTTATACGTTCATATCCCTTGGTGTGTTCAGAAATGCCCATACTGCGACTTCAACTCGCACGCCTTAAAAGCGGATATTCCCGAGCTCGACTACATTGATGCGTTGCTCGACGATCTTGATATCGATTTAGCCGCTTATCAGCTTGATGATCGTGCGCGACCGCTTCACTCAATCTTTATTGGTGGTGGCACGCCAAGCTTGATCTCACCTCCAGAAATTGGTCGACTCATCGCTGGGATCCAAGCGCGTATTCCATTTAGTGACGACATTGAAATCACCATGGAAGCCAATCCTGGCACAGTAGAAGCAGGACGTTTTGACGCCTATCGCCAAGTCGGTGTTAACCGCATTTCTATCGGGGTACAAAGCTTCCAAGATGAAAAGTTAACCCGCTTAGGCCGCATTCACGGCAGTGACGAAGCAAAAAAAGCGGCACTACTGGCCACCAATGCTGGCTTAAACAGCTTTAACCTCGATTTAATGCACGGCTTACCGGATCAGTCACTGGATGATGCGATGTCGGATCTCCAGCAAGCTATTGCTCAAAATCCACCGCATTTGTCTTGGTACCAACTCACCATAGAACCCAACACCTTGTTCTATTCAAAGCCGCCAACGCTGCCTGATGACGACAATTTGTGGGATATTTTCGAGCAAGGCCACCAGCTATTAGCTGAAGCGGGTTATGTGCAGTACGAGATTTCTGGCTATAGCAAACCAGGCTATCAGTGTCGTCATAACCTTAACTACTGGCGTTTTGGTGACTACCTTGGCATAGGTTGTGGATCGCACGGTAAAGTCAGTTTTGCCGATGGACGTATTGTTCGTACCGTCAAAGTAAAACATCCTCGTGGCTATTTGAACCCCGCGAAACCGTACCTAGATCAAGCAACAGAAGTGACGATTGAAGATCGTCCGTTTGAATTCTTCATGAACCGCTTCCGCTTACTAGAAGCCTGTCCAAAGCAAGATTTTATTGATCGTACCGGCTTACCATTAAGTACTATCGCACCGACAATGGATTGGGCGATCGAGCAAAACTTCCTGCAAGATCAAGGCGAGCAGTGGCAGATCACCGAGCACGGAAAACTATTTTTAAACGATTTACTGGCCGCTTTTGTCGCTGAAGACGACGAATAACATCCCGTTTTCGCTTAAAAACAAAAAACGCGAATGCTCACCACATTCGCGTTTTTTATTTTATCTATCCGACACTTCTGCAATAACTTAGGGCTGGTTAAAACTTATAGTGTCACTGTACGCCATGCTTTTAGTGCTGGAATAGTCGATTGAATTTGCTGTTCTTTTTGTTGACGCGCCGCTACTTTTTGGCACAGTTCATCACTGATTTCACCCTCATCACTTATCGGAAATAATTGCGCTAAATCCGCAAGCATCAACTGATGATAGTCCGATAAAACCTGCTGCTGTTCCGCGCTTAATGCCACGCGATGCACACCAAAATAGAGCTTACCTTCAGCATTAACAGTAAACGCATGCTGCCCATCATTCAATGAAAGCGCACCTTGTTCAACCGACACCTGATTGTGCCATATTGGCTCACATGCCAGTGTAACAGAGGCACCTAACATCCCCACCACAACCAGTGCCGCAGATATCATACGAGCTAATGCACGAAAGATCGTTATTCGTTTTCTGCTCAGTGTTCTCTTCAGTCCTGTCATCTCATCCCCTTTAAACGGCAAAGGGCGACGGACTATACCAAGATCACCCTAAAAAATTGAACGGCCAATACGCTCTGCAAGTAACTCCAGTGCTGCCGTACCTGCTAATGAATTACCGGAAGGATCCAGTTCTGGCGACCATACACAGATCGTCATTTCACCCGGCACAATCGCAACAATACCGCCACCAACACCAGATTTGCCCGGCATACCGACACGGTAAGCAAACTCGCCAGCGCCATCGTATAAACCACAGGTCGCAAGCAATGCATTCATTTGCTTACTCTGAGTTTGGCTGATAATGGTTTTTTTTGCGCCTAAAGGAAGTCCCTTATTTGCTAAGTAACTAAAGGTACGCGCCAAATCAACGCAGCTCATCCGCAGCGAACAGTAGCTAAAATAGTTAGTTAGAACTGGCATCACTTCATTTTCAAAGTTACCGAACGAACGCATTAAATAGGCAATGGATGCATTACGATCGCTGTGTTGCATTTCTGAACTCGCTACCGCTTTATCGTAAATAAGGTGTGGGTTACAAGCCAGTTCACGCACTTGTTCCAGCATTCGATATTGTGGAGCAGACAAGCGGCTATGCAGTAAATCTGATACCACTAACGCCCCCGCATTAATAAAAGGATTACGCGGAATACCGTTTTCCATTTCCAGCTGGATCATTGAGTTAAATGCATGACCCGATGGTTCCTTTCCTACTCGTTGCCAGATTTCTTCTGGCTCGTACAAGGTCATCGCCAATGTCAGACTCAGCACCTTGGAAATCGATTGAATAGAAAAACATTCGTTACTGTCGCCCGCTTGAATAATCTCACCATCGTTGTAACACACAGCGATGCCAAGTTTGTTCGGCGAAACTTCGGCTAAGGCAGGAATATAATCAGCCACTTTTCCCTTACCAATTAAGGGCCTGACTTCATCCAAAATACCAGCGAGTAACTCTTCTGTTGGTTTCATTTCTTCAACTCCAAGGGCAAAAAAGCCAACACTAGGTTGGCTTTTTAATTTACGGTGACTGTAAATTCAGTACATTTTTACGTTACGAATTACTCAGTACGCGCGAATTTCATGTCCCACACGCCGTGACCTAAACGGTGACCACGTGCTTCGAATTTAGTTAATGGGCGATCTTCTGGACGAGGAATATAGTCGCCATCTGTTGCCGTGTTTTTGTAGCCAGGGGCTGCATTCATCACTTCAACCATGTGCTCTGCATAGTTTTCCCAGTCTGTCGCCATGTGGAATACACCACCGATTTTAAGCTTCTTACGTAGCATTTCAACGAATTCTGGCTGAACGATGCGACGTTTGTGATGACGCGCTTTATGCCATGGGTCAGGAAAGAACAGTTGAACGGTATCTAAGCTACCGTCTGGGATCATGTAATCAAACACTTCCACGCCATCGTGACACATAACACGAAGGTTAGTCAGTTCAGCTTCACCTGCCGCCATTAAACATGCGCCAACACCAGGGCTATGTACTTCAATACCGATAAAGTTTTTCTCTGGTGCGTTTTTCGCCATTTCTACTAGCGAAGCGCCCATACCAAAACCAATCTCAAGCACAACAGGTGCTTCACGGTTGTATTCTTCAGCCCAGTTTAGGTTTTCTTTAACGAAATCCACACCCATAGTCGGCCAGTGTTTATCCATTGCCATTTCTTGGCCTTTGGTTAAACGACCTTCACGACGAACGAAGCTACGGATCTTACGAACCAGCTTACCGTCTTCAGTAAATTCAGTCAGCGTAACGTCGCCAGACTTCTTTGTAACTTCACTCATGGGGGGTTTCCTAAACTAGAAAAGAATAAAAACTAAGCGACGGCATTATCCAAAGTTATGGGATAAGTGCAAGTCTGATGTCGAATTCAGCACCCTGCTTATACCATCAACTACAAAAAAAAACATTAACCGAGCAGATACCGCCCTAATCAATCCACCGACGGTTCATTACGACAGCCCTGACTTTCATTGCGAGAATGCTTACTTTATGGTGCAATCCACCTCGAATATAGAGTCGCTATACACAATAACAAACACATTAAAGAGCGTGCTACCAATGCGCCTAAGTAGAGTCCTGTGAGCAATCCTGTCAGTAATGCCTTCTCCCACGCTATTTTAGCTTGGTACGATAAATTTGGCCGCAAAACCTTGCCTTGGCAATTAGAAAAAACGCCTTATAAAGTATGGTTAAGCGAGATCATGTTACAACAAACTCAAGTTGCAACTGTCATCCCCTATTTCGAACGCTTCTTGGCACGCTTTCCAACCGTGCAAGATCTGGCAGCAGCAGAGCAAGATGAAGTACTTCACTTGTGGACAGGACTCGGCTACTACGCACGAGCTCGCAACCTACACAAAGCAGCGCAATGCATAGTGAACGAACATGGCGGTATCTTCCCTTCAGATATCGACCAAGTACAAGCCTTGTCTGGCATTGGCCGCTCAACCGCAGGTGCGGTTCTATCACTATCACTCAAGCAGCATCATCCAATTTTAGATGGTAACGTCAAACGTACCCTTTCGCGTTGCTATGCCATCGAAGGCTGGCCGGGGAAAAAAAACGTAGAAAACGCACTGTGGGAAATAGCGGAAACCAATACGCCCGCTGACGGCGTAGAACGTTACAACCAAGCCATGATGGATATGGGGGCTATGATTTGTACCCGAAGCAAACCTAAGTGTGAATTATGCCCAGTCAATGATATTTGCCAAGCTAAAGCGCAAGGGCGCCAAGCCGAGTTCCCAGGTAAAAAGCCAAAGAAAACGATGCCTGAAAAACAAACATGGTTTGTAATTTTGCAGCATGGCGATGAAGTTTGGCTGGAACAGCGCCCACAAACCGGTATTTGGGGCGGATTATGGTGTTTCCCTCAGCACGATAACGATCAACTCACAGACATCATTGAACAGCGCCTCTCGGATCAATCCAGAGTGGTCGCGAAAGAGCAGCTTACCGCTTTTCGTCATACATTCAGCCATTATCATCTCGACATTACACCGGTACATTTCACATTAGACAAGCTACCACATGAAATACGAGAAAACGGCCAATGGTATAACTTACGTCAACCTGCAAAAATTGGCTTAGCCGCCCCCGTTCAGCAAATTTTAGAGAGTTTGCACTATCAGCTTGTGAACGGTTAACCCTAGAAAATTAATGGCTTTGTGATACGCATGGGAGTTCTGGCAGCCGTCGCGACACTCTGGTATAACTAGCTGCGTACGTAAGTAGGTTATGACTGAAGGAGCCGCTCAATGAGCCGTACTGTATTTTGTACTCGCCTTAAAAAAGATGCGGAAGGTTTAGATTTCCAACTTTACCCTGGTGAACTTGGTAAACGCATTTTCGACAACATTTCTAAAGAAGCTTGGACTGAATGGCAAGGTAAACAAACCATGCTGATCAATGAGAAAAAGCTCAACATGATGGATGTCGAACACCGTAAATTGCTTGAAACAGAGATGGTTAAATTCCTGTTTGAAGGTCAAGACGTGATCATCGACGGTTACACACCGCCGAGTGAGTAATTGCACTGTATCTTTGTCGATATAGTTACTGAACGTCACGGTTTGTTATCATTTCGGTGAAAAAGGCTTACCGTAAGGTTCAGAAAATGACATCATTTGTCGCTACATAAATGATGTCATTTTTTTATCTGTCGGTGTTATGAAAAAACGCGCTCTCTTATTGTTGTCCTTAGCTCTATTAAATGGTTGTAGCCGTGAATTTATTGAAAAAATTTACGACGTTGACTACAGCACGACAAACCGTTTCGCCAACAACCTTGCACCGCTTCCTGGCCAATTCACCAAAGATTTAGTGGCATTAGATAAACTGATCAACTCATTCAATGGTGAAGTCGAACGCTATTGGGGCAATGAAGGCATGATTGCCAGTAAGCACCACTACGTAAAATACACCGACGGTTATCAAAGCCGTGCCCACGTTGATTTCGACCGAGGCGTTGTTGTTATTGGAACCGTGGCAAAAACAGAACCAGAAAAACACTTAAAAGCCGCCATCGTAACAACCCTTCTTACTCCCGATGATCCTGCTGGGGTCGATCTTTACTCGGATCAAAAAATTCAAGTCGGAGGTAAACCCTTCCTGTTTGGCCAAGTATTAGATCAAGATAAAAAACCCGTTGAATGGTCGTGGCGTGCTAATCGCTTTGCCGACTACTTAGTCAAAAATAAAATCAAAAAGCGCAAGGTTCGTTTTCAACAAGCGTATTACGTGGAAATCCCAATGGTGGCCGATCACGTTGATAAGCGGGGTTACAAATATGCCAGCATCGTGCGCGACGCATCGAAACGTTACGGTATTAATGAAGATTTGATTTACGCGATCATCAAAACAGAAAGCAGCTTTAACCCTTATGCAGTGAGCCACGCTAATGCCTATGGTCTAATGCAAGTGGTGCCCAAAACCGCAGGGGCTGATGTTTTTAAGTTGGTGAAAAAGAAATCAGGCGTACCCTCGCCCGAGTACCTCTTTGACCCAGTCAAAAATATTGATACCGGAACCGCATATTTTTACATCTTAAAAAACCGTTATTTAAGGGATGTAAAACACCCTACTTCACTGCATTACAGCATGATTTCTGCTTATAACGGCGGGACTGGTGGCGTACTCAATACGTTCAATCGTAATGATCGTAAACGCGCAATGAATGATCTCAATAACTTGAAACCCAACCAAGTGTATTGGGCATTAACCAATAAACACCCGAAAGCTGAAGCTCGACGTTACTTACAAAAGGTAACGACTTTCCAAAAAGAATTTAATCAAGGCAAGATCTAGCAAGCTGCTCACTTATTCACCTCGCGCCACTTCCTTAAAGTGGCGCGACAGAAAATCAACGACAAATCAGCGGCAAAATCCCTCAGCCCCAAAAACATCGTTTACCTCACCTACTCCAATTTTGGGGTTTCTACTACCTTAAATGTGCGATCCTTCCACCCCTATGTGTAAAATTCCAGCAAGCAGGCCGATTTACTGTTTTATCTAAAAAAAATGGTTGACGACAACGCCCAAAACCCGTTTAATAGCGCTCCGTTGCCTCGATAGCTCAGTCGGTAGAGCAGAGGATTGAAAATCCTCGTGTCGGTGGTTCGATTCCGCCTCGAGGCACCATTACTTCTCTTTAGTAGTTAAAAATGGTGCAAGCAACGATAGCAATTCCCCTTTAGTTCAGTTGGTAGAACGGCGGACTGTTAATCCGTATGTCGCAAGTTCAAGTCTTGCAAGGGGAGCCAAATTTAGTTGTTAAGCAATAGCTTGATGACAAACAAGAATTCGTGTGCCGACTTAGCTCAGTAGGTAGAGCAACTGACTTGTAATCAGTAGGTCACCAGTTCGACTCCGGTAGTCGGCACCATTCTTTAGCAAGTTATGCTTTTAGCAGATTTGCAAAAGTTAACACTTCGGTGTGACTTTTGCCTCGATAGCTCAGTCGGTAGAGCAGAGGATTGAAAATCCTCGTGTCGGTGGTTCGATTCCGCCTCGAGGCACCATATAATTCCCCTTTAGTTCAGTTGGTAGAACGGCGGACTGTTAATCCGTATGTCGCAAGTTCAAGTCTTGCAAGGGGAGCCAAATTCGTTAACAAGCTTTTGCTTGGTAACAAAAAAGATTCGTGTGCCGACTTAGCTCAGTAGGTAGAGCAACTGACTTGTAATCAGTAGGTCACCAGTTCGACTCCGGTAGTCGGCACCATTCTTTAGCAAGTTCTGCTTTTAGCAGATTTGCAAAAGTTAACACTTCGGTGTGACTTTTGCCTCGATAGCTCAGTCGGTAGAGCAGAGGATTGAAAATCCTCGTGTCGGTGGTTCGATTCCGCCTCGAGGCACCATATAATTCCCCTTTAGTTCAGTTGGTAGAACGGCGGACTGTTAATCCGTATGTCGCAAGTTCAAGTCTTGCAAGGGGAGCCAAATTCGTTAACAAGCTTTTGCTTGGTAACAAAAAAGATTCGTGTGCCGACTTAGCTCAGTAGGTAGAGCAACTGACTTGTAATCAGTAGGTCACCAGTTCGACTCCGGTAGTCGGCACCATTCTTTAGCAAGTTCTGCTTTTAGCAGATTTGCAAAAGTTAACACTTCGGTGTGACTTTTGCCTCGATAGCTCAGTCGGTAGAGCAGAGGATTGAAAATCCTCGTGTCGGTGGTTCGATTCCGCCTCGAGGCACCATACAATTCCCCTTTAGTTCAGTTGGTAGAACGGCGGACTGTTAATCCGTATGTCGCAAGTTCAAGTCTTGCAAGGGGAGCCAAATTATCTAGGTTATCCTAGAGTGAAAAAGCCTCATCTTCGGATGAGGCTTTTTTGTGTCTGCAATTTATCAGCCCATCCACACCACTCTCCCTCTTTTTATTCAAACCAACATCCACCATTAGCGACTCAGAACAAAATACCATGATGTCTTTTCGCGTTAGCTATTCTTCGTCTAGTGTTAACAATGTCACTCAGTAAAAGGACGATATATGCTCACCTTGTACGGATACCCTCGTAGTCGGTCATTACGTGTTTCATGGCTATTGGAAGAGCTAGGGCTAGATTGGCAATATCACTTGGTCAACCTTCAGCAAGGCGAGCAAAAAACGACAGACTATTTACAGCATAATGTTGAAGGCAAAGTCCCCACTCTGATCGACAACGATCTCACGCTATGCGAATCAACCGCAATTTGTTTGTATCTTGCTGAACGTTATGGTCCACACTGGCTGCCGCATCAATCCCTGCAACAACAAGCTCGCCATCATCAATGGATCAGTTTTATCATCACCGAGCTAGAACAACCTTTGTGGAACATCGGGAAGCATCGCTATGCCCTACCAGAACCGATTCGTTTACCCGAAATGCAAGCCGTCGCCAGTTGGGAATTTAAGAAAGCCATTAATGTTGCCTCACATTGGCTCCCCGAGAGTGATTATTTATTCGGCAACCTGCCCACCGTTGCCGATCTTATTTTGACCCACACCCTGAACTGGGCAACGGCCTTCAAACAGAAACTTCCTGCGAATATCGAAAAATACCGCCTTTTTGTGTCACAACGCCCGGCTTTAATGCGTGCGCTGCTCAAAGAGCAACAGGCCCTTCCAACCTAAAAAAAACGCATTACGGGGTACTTTCTAATCAATCAGAGCAAAAAAACCAAAGTTAAGCGATAGATTGAAAAAAATCGTTGACGACAAAGCCGAAAACCTTTTTAATGCGCTCCGTTGCCTCGATAGCTCAGTCGGTAGAGCAGAGGATTGAAAATCCTCGTGTCGGTGGTTCGATTCCGCCTCGAGGCACCATTACTTCTCTTTAGTAGTTAAAAATGGTGCAAGCAACGATAGCAATTCCCCTTTAGTTCAGTTGGTAGAACGGCGGACTGTTAATCCGTATGTCGCAAGTTCAAGTCTTGCAAGGGGAGCCAAATTTAGTTGTTAAGCAATAGCTTGATGACAAACAAGAATTCGTGTGCCGACTTAGCTCAGTAGGTAGAGCAACTGACTTGTAATCAGTAGGTCACCAGTTCGACTCCGGTAGTCGGCACCATTCTTTAGCAAGTTCTGCTTTTAGCAGGTTTGCAAAAGTTAACACTTCGGTGTGACTTTTGCCTCGATAGCTCAGTCGGTAGAGCAGAGGATTGAAAATCCTCGTGTCGGTGGTTCGATTCCGCCTCGAGGCACCATACAATTCCCCTTTAGTTCAGTTGGTAGAACGGCGGACTGTTAATCCGTATGTCGCAAGTTCAAGTCTTGCAAGGGGAGCCAAATTCGTTAACAAGCTTTTGCTTGGTAACAAAAAAGATTCGTGTGCCGACTTAGCTCAGTAGGTAGAGCAACTGACTTGTAATCAGTAGGTCACCAGTTCGACTCCGGTAGTCGGCACCATTCTTTAGCAAGTTCTGCTTTTAGCAGATTTGCAAAAGTTAACACTTCGGTGTGACTTTTGCCTCGATAGCTCAGTCGGTAGAGCAGAGGATTGAAAATCCTCGTGTCGGTGGTTCGATTCCGCCTCGAGGCACCATATAATTCCCCTTTAGTTCAGTTGGTAGAACGGCGGACTGTTAATCCGTATGTCGCAAGTTCAAGTCTTGCAAGGGGAGCCAATAACTTTGAGTTGATACTTTCAGCTTAAAGACAAAAATTTAGTGTGCCGACTTAGCTCAGTAGGTAGAGCAACTGACTTGTAATCAGTAGGTCACCAGTTCGACTCCGGTAGTCGGCACCATTTTTTGAAAACCTCATCTTCGGATGAGGTTTTTTTTTACCAGTCAAAAATGACTCCCTCCCCCCCTCCCATCTCGTCTTTTTTGAACAAACATTTGTTCAGTTGGTGATTATTGATATGATAAGCAATTACGCCATAACGCATTGACCTATGGTGTGGTTTAAGCAACTTATCACAATGATATTAGTCGCCTATAGGTAGTAATATTCTATTAAACCGCACGCATCGAGTTGATAAGCCTAGTTTTAGCACCTGTTACTCATACCAGTAACATATCAAGGGCAAACTCAGTGCCATATTCAGTAATGAGTGTAATTCCTACAATAATTATGATGACTTAAAAAGCGAAACCAGCACGGTTAGCGCTAACATTAACTGGTTGTTCTATTTAACTCATGGCAAACATCAAACTTGCGGTCGATCGCTTAACTCCGGGCTTATACGTCAAACTCCCTTTGCAATGGACCGAGCACCCATTTCTGCTCAATCATTTCAAAATCAAAGATCAGCAACAGCTACGTCTAATAAAAAGCTTAAATCTTAAGTATGTCTACCTGATCCCTGATAAGAGCGATAATGCCCCGCTCGACCCAGACACCAAACCAGAAGCAATTTCAGAACAAGAAAGTCAGTTTCTGGGGAAACAAGCAGAAAAACTGTGGCAAGAAAAGCAGCGTCGTATTGAACATCTGAAAAACTACAAACTCAGGGTTCAGCGCTGCGAGAAGAATTTTTCACGCTCATTAGCGCAGTTACGCTCTATTGTCAGTAAAATCAAAAGCCGCCCTGTTACCGCCATCGATGAAGCCAATGATCTGGTTAGCACCATGGTTGATGCCTTGATGGAGTCTGATAACGTTGCACTGCATTTAATGAATGACAAAAAAGAGCATGAAGATATTTATTTTCATTCGCTCAATGTCGCCATTATTGCCATGATGCTCGCCAAAGCGAATGGGATGTCTTCGGAAAGTATCAAGCACCTAGCGTTAGGGGCTTTATTCCATGATATGGGAAAACTGAAAGTACCTACGGCGATATTGCGAAAAACAACGCCGTTAACGCCACCTGAAGAAAACTATCTACGTTTGCACACAAAGTATAGCCTTGAGCTTGCAAACCTTGCAGATACCTTCCCAGAGGCTGCAAAGCCCATACTAGAGCAGCACCATGAGTTGATTGATGGTTCTGGCTATCCTAAGGGGCTGAAAGGCGATCAAATTACCGCAGATGCCCAGCTGATTGCCCTCGTAAATGCTTACGATTCGTTGTGCCACCCACAAGATGCTTCCAAGGCGCGTATTCCTTACAGTGCGCTGTCGTATTTGTTTAAAAATAAGAAAGCGCAATACAACAATGAATACATGGCGTTGCTGGTCAAATTAATGGGCGTGTATCCACCGGGTAGCGTAGTGCAACTTTCCAACCAACAATTAGGTTTGGTCATCTCGGTAAATACCAGCAGTCTGCTATTTCCGAACGTATTGCTCTACGATCCATCGGTGCCATCTAATGAAGCCCCCATCATTGATTTGGAAGAGAGTAATTTAAAGATCGAGCGTGCTATCGCCCCCGATAAATTACCAGAGCAGGTTTATGACTATTTAAACCCGCGAGTACGCATCTCTTTCTATTTTGATCCAACCGATTAATCCTCTTACAGGTTTATCGTTTCTCATTCATTAGTGATGTAAACGAAAAAACACCAATAAAAACGGCTCGTTGATTCTCTCAACGAGCCGTTATCTTTTTAAATAAACATCAATTTATTGATTCTGAATGCATTGGCTCCAGGTACAGCAGCTATCATCGACTTACCACGTAAATAAATCTTTCACCCAACCACCCGCACCCGGTTCACAACGGGCTTTAAGTTGCCCCTTATTATCCCAGACAGGCAGTGATTGCTCGCCTTGGCAATCAAAACCCAAAGTTCCATTGGGTTGACGGTGGAACTTAGCTGTCGAGATTTTACTCGGCCATGATAAGCGCAATGGCTCTGGTTGACGCGACTTAAGGTAATGACTATACATTCGAAGTGCACCCGATGAACCCGTTAGGTTCACTGGTTTATTATCGTCTCGTCCAACCCATATAGTCACCACTTCACGACCATCGGCACCAACATACCAGCTATCACGGTTTTTATCGGTTGTCCCCGTTTTACCAGCCAAGGCCGCCCAACCAAACTGTGGCTGGAGAAAACGAGCGGTGCCCTGACTAACCACATTCTTCATTCCATAGGTGGTTAACCATGCCGCTTGCTGCGGAACAGCCTGCCTCGCTTTAGGGTAATTTTGGTAAAGTAAAATACCTTGCTGATCCACCACTGAGCGTAATGCGGTTAATTCAGCTTTACGACCACCACTGGTAATACTTTGGAACATCTGAGTGACTTCAAATGGCGTTAGCGTAAACGAACCCAATAAGATCGACGGTAATTTCGGAATTTCATTACGATCTACGCCCAGTTGCTCCATGGTCTTGATCACATCGTTCAAACCAACAGCCATACCAAGATTCACTGTTGGTACGTTTAACGACTTAGCGAGCGCGTAGTACAGCGGGACTTGCCCACGGAATTTACGATCATAGTTACGCGGCTTCCAATTGTTACCCTTGCTGCCTTTAAGCATGATCGGTTTGTCATCGATGGTGCTGGCTAAGGTATAACGTTCAGGCTGGCGCAACGCCGCTAAATATACCGCAGGCTTCACTAATGAACCAATTTGACGACTGGCATCTAATGCGCGGTTAAACCCGGCATACCCTGGACGACTACCGCCAATCATGGCACGAACTTCACCGCTGACACGATCCACTGCCACCATCGCAGTTTCTACCTCTACCCCCGCCTTTTTGTTCAGTTGTGGCACCATAGTGCTCACCATTTTTTCCGCTTCTTGTTGCGATAATGGATCTAAAGTACTGAAAACGCGCAAGCCCACACCTGGCGTAAACTTATCGCCAACTTTATCTTTCAGTTCTCGCTGCAACTGCTGGAAGTATGCAGGCTGACGTGTGGAGATCCGAGCCTTAGACTGCAAGTCTAATGGACGCGATGCCGCTAGCTCATATTGCTTGCCGTTTAAAATGCCGTTATCCATCATCAAACGCAGTACCAAATCACGGCGTTGACGCGCACGTTCCGGATTACGCCATGGATTGTAATAAGACGGGCCTTTCACTAAACCGACTAACAAGGCTTGCTGATCAATTCTGAGCTCTTGCAACGGTCGGCCAAAATACAAACGCGCACCAAGGGCAAAACCATGGACTTCTTTGCCACCATTCTGACCGAGGTAAATTTCATTCAAGTACGCCTCTAAGATCCGATCTTTGTTGTAACGATAATCTAAGATCAAAGCGATATAGGCTTCGCGCAGCTTACGCCACAAGGTTTTCTCTTGAGATAGAAAGAGGTTCTTCGCTAACTGCTGGGTTAGCGTACTGCCACCTTGTACGGTGCGTCCTGCTTTTATATTGGCAAATAATGCTCGTACAATTGCCAACGGCGAAACGCCGTCATGTTGATAAAAGTCACGATCTTCGGTCACCAACAAGGCATCTACTAACACTTCAGGGAATTGCTCTCGTGGCAAAAACATCCGCTGCTCACGCCCTGTCGCACCAATCATACCCAGCATTTTAGGTTCAATGCGCACATAGCCCAATTGGCGCTTTGAACCCACTTCATGGATGCTTTGCAATTGGTTTCCATCAAACGTCAGCATCACATGACGCTTGCCTTCAAGCCCATTATCAAACTCAAACGGACGACGGATCACCTCGATACGAGTGGACGATGATGAGTATTCACCAACCCGTTGCGGCGAGCGCACTTTGTGATACTGCAATAAATCCAGCTCACGGCGTACTTCGTCAATTGTGACGGTTTGACCGGGTTCAAGGTTAAGTACCCTGCCATACACGACCGCTGGTAAATTCCATAGCTGACCATCAAATTTATTTTTCACCACGGTATCGAGATAGATCCCGACCATCAGCACCACGGCAAACACCACAATCGTCAGCTTAACGCCAAAGCCAAGCAGCTTGCGCCACCAACTTGATGAAGCTTTTGTTTTTTTACGCGAGGTTTTCTTTCTAGGGCTGCGCTTACCCGTGGCAGTTTTTTTAGCCGGTGCTTTTTTAGGTGCTTTACCGTCAGATTTAGCTGGCGCTTTTCGCTTAGGGCCACTTCGTGGAGCTTGTGCTGCCTCACGAATAGATAACTTCATCATGTTCTTTCAACTTTGGTTTATGCCACGGGTTTAAACTCAGACGCGATTAATCATTATGCTCAAAAGAGCATTAACAGCACGCAGACCTTGTTATGCGAGTGTTGTTCTCTATAGGTGTCGCTTTATTTTTTTTGTCGGCTCATGATTCGCGGGATCATCTGGCCAAGGATGTTTAGGGTATCGCCCTTTCATTTCTTTTTTCACTTCGTTATACGAACCTTGCCAGAAAGCCGCTAGATCTTGGGTGATTTGTAGCGGACGCTGGGCTGGTGATAACAGTTCAAGCACCACCGAAACCTTGCCATTAGCTAGCTGTGGTGAATGTTTCTCACCAAACATTTCTTGCAGCTTAACGGCTAATACGGGCTGTTGCCCCACCAAGTAACGGATAGGGTAACGCGATCCCGTCGGAACTTGATAATGCGTCGGAAGCGCCACGTCTAATGCTTGAGCTTTATCCCAACCTAATCGTGCCGTTAACGCTTGTGCGACATCCAGTTTCGCGAGTGCTTTTAACGTTTTCATTCCATTCATGTACGGCAGCAGCCACATTTCCGCGTCTGCTAATAAACTTTTTTCATCCATGGCTGGTAATGCTAATTCAGGTAACCATTGTGTTGCACAGCGAGCACGCACTAACAAACTGTCAGCCTTTGCGTTCCAATTTAAAACACTCAGCCCTTTTCGCATTACAGCATTCAGTAACGCTTCGCTGGCTTTAGCCGCGTCCGGTTCACCTTGTAGCTGACGCTTCAGTATCAACTTACCGCAGCACCAATGGGTTTCTGCGGTTAGACGCCCTTTTTTATCATCCCAATCAAGCCACTCGCGCTCATAGAATAGATGAGGCAGTAACGAATGTAAGTGATCACTGTCAGCGGATACGGCTGAAAATATACGGCTATCACCTTGACGGGTTTTGATAACATCAACAACCACCAACACATCACTATCTGCCAATGGTTCATCAGGTGACAGCATTGCCCCTTGCCCATTCGATAATTGATAGCGACCATCCCCATTGCGAGATAAAGCAATACGGTCAGGAAACCCAGCCGCCAGTAAAGGCGCCAACCAATCACGTTCAAGCTGCCACCGAGCCACTTTCTTATTATCTAATTTACTGTAATGCTGCTGGGCACGTTGCAAATACTGAGCGGTACGCGCCAACTTACCACTTTCCAGCAAACTTAATTGAAAATGTAAATCGGGGTTTTGATTACCACGTGGTGGCTCTTCTAACACCGCCACTAACATTGCAGCGGTTATCATCGCGGCTGGACCATGCTGTTTAGCAAATGCCAAGATTGCCGCATGGCGAGGGTCAGCGCCGAGTTGCTGGATCTGCACGCCTCGCTCTGTGACTTGTAAACGCTCATCAAACGCGCCTAATTGCTGTAACAACCGCTGAGATTGGTGCAAGTTAATCGAGGGAGGAACATCGAGCCAATGTAAATCAGCGGCGTCTTGGCATCCCCATTGCGCTAACTCCATCGCTAATGCGGTTAAATCTGCACGTAATATTTCAGGCTGTGGGGTCGCAGGTTGACGAGATAGCAACTCTTCGCTGTATAAACGCAAGCACACACCCGGCTCTAATCGCCCCGCTCGTCCCGAGCGCTGCTCTGCGGAGGATTGCGCGATGCGAACTTTCTCTAATCGGCTGATCCCTGTTTTGGGATCCCAATGAGCTATGCGCTCTAAGCCGGTATCCACCACCAAGCGTACGCCTTCAATGGTTAAACTGGTTTCGGCAATATTGGTGGCAAGTACAACTTTACGCTGTCCTGTTAAGGCAGGCTGAATGGCTTGTTGCTGCTGTTTAGGATTAAGTTGACCAAAGAGTGGGCAGATAACAGTATCCGCCGCCACAGCGGGTATGAGGCGCTCTGCTAAGCGTTTAATTTCACCAGCACCAGGTAAAAACACCAACATTGAACCCGTTTCTTGGTTCAGCAAGCGATGAATTTCACGCTCAACCCCTGCGAGCCAGTCACGATCATCGGCAATTGCATGGTAGCGATATTCAACCGGGAAACAGCGCCCTAGCGATTCGGTATAACTGGCTTGTGGCAATAATTGAGTCAGTGCCTGTTCATCCAGCGTGGCCGACATGACTAACAACTGTAAATCGTCACGTAACGCTTCTTGTACTTCCAGCGCTAATGCTAACGCCGTATCAGCATGAATACTGCGCTCATGAAACTCATCAAAAATCAGTAAACTAATACCAGCTAACTCAGGGTCTTGTTGCAACATACGGGTCATTACCCCTTCGGTTACAATTTCTAACCGTGTTGCTGCACTCACTTTGGTTTCGCCACGTACACGTAAACCAATTGTCTGCCCGACTTTTTCACCAAGCTGATCTGCGAGGTAAGTCGCAATATTGCGGGCCGCCAGCCGACGCGGCTCTAACATGACAATTTTGCCTGTGACTGCCGATGCTTGTAATAGTCTTAATGGCAAACGAGTCGACTTACCTGCACCCGGTGGCGCTTTGAGGATCAATTGTGAGTGCGTGGTCAACTGGCGAAGAAGATCGGGAATAACGGCATCAATAGGCAGCTGTGACAATGTAAAAACCTTGTGTCATGGTTGAATTACGGGGCGTGAGCCATCATTGTATGGCACCTACTACAGAGGTCAAATGCACGAATAAACCAAATACTGCTTTTTACGCTAGATTTTGATCACACTGAGATAATCAGGATTAAGCTGGCTAGCAAGCGAGCGAGAGGTAGCTTCAGCAGTAACCTTGGTGCCTTGACCTATAAAAATAAAAAACAGGAAGCTCAATGAAATTTGCTCAGCCATTACAATCGGCGCTGCTCATCAAACGCTACAAACGCTTTTTAGCTGATATAAAATTGCCTGATGGTGAAATTCGTACTATCCATTGTGCCAACACTGGCGCGATGACAGGGTGTGCAGAACCAGGCAGCACCGTTTGGTTTTCAACATCTGACAATCCAAAACGAAAATACCCCAATAGCTGGGAGCTCACCCAAACATTGGCTGGAGACTGGATCTGTGTAAACACCATTCAAGCGAATAAGTTAGCTGTTGAGGCAATAAACAAGGGCGCTATCACAGAATTACTTGGTTATTCATCACTCAAAACTGAAGTTAAGTATGGTAGCGAAAACAGCAGGATAGATATCCTCTTAGAGGATGACTCTAAACCAGCCTGCTATATTGAAGTAAAGAGCGTGACATTACTGGAAAATGGACAGGGTTATTTCCCAGATGCGGTGACTACTCGTGGGCAAAAACACCTAAGAGAATTAATGGAAGTCGCACAGAGTGGGCAACGTGCCGTACTTTTTTTCGCTATTTTGCACTCAGGGATTGAAAATGTGGCTGCGGCACACCATATAGACCCGAACTATCACCAATTGATAAAAGAAGCAGAAAAGGCAGGCGTCGAAATTATCAGCTACAAGGCTAACTTGAGCCAGCATGATATCGAATTGCATACTTGTATAGAATTTAGTCATCCGTCGTGAAAAATGATGCTTTCTTCACAATGGTATAAAATTGAATATATGCAGCAATTGCCACCAATACACCTTTCTGCTATAGATACCGCCCAAAATTAACCAGTGACGGTTATTAGGTATATTAGGAGACGCTATATGCCAGAGAGCAACGTTAAAAAATCGCTAGGCATCCTGGCTATTGCTGGGGTTGAGCCATACCAGGAAAAAGCTGGTGAAGAATACATGGGTGAAGCGCAACTAAAGCACTTCACAGTCATTCTTGAGTCGTGGCGTAACCAGCTTCGTGAAGAAGTTGATCGTACTGTGAATCACATGCAGGACGAAGCAGCAAACTTCCCGGATCCTGTTGACCGTGCAGCTCAAGAAGAAGAGTTCAGTCTTGAGCTTCGTAACCGTGACCGCGAACGTAAACTGATCAAAAAGATCGAGAAAACGCTTCAACGTATCGAAGATGATGATTTTGGTTTCTGTGATTCTTGCGGCATCGAGATTGGCATCCGCCGTCTTGAAGCTCGCCCAACAGCTGATCTTTGTATCGACTGTAAGACATTGGCAGAAATCAAAGAAAAACAGATGGCTGGCTAATACTTACGTATTTCAACCACTGTGAAGAGGGAGCGTTAGCTCCCTCTTTCATTTATAACCATTCGAACATTCAATACCGCCCATATCGATCTGAATAAGTATGTGATTGATTTTCTTTGCTTATCCCTATGTGAGTAGGTGATTATTAAGAAAATGATCAGATAGTTGTTCATTTAGGTATAACGACTTTGGTAACCCCAAGTAACGCATGATAAGTACAACACAAGGCTATGTAGGTCGTTTTGCGCCCTCCCCGTCAGGACCTTTGCACTTTGGCTCTTTAATCGCAGCCCTTGGTAGCTATTTACAAGCAAAATCTCAACAAGGGAAATGGTTAGTACGCATGGAGGATCTTGATCCCCCACGCGAAATGCCCGGTGCTGCTGATGATATTCTCCGTACTCTTGAAGCCTATGGCTTACATTGGGATGGCGATGTGATGTATCAAAGCCAACGCCATGATGCTTATCAAGCCCAGATTGATCAGTGGTTAAGCGAACAACACGCTTATTACTGCCAATGTACGCGTAAGCAAATCAAAGAAGCTGGTGGTTTTTATCCTGGCACATGCCGTGACTTGCACTTGTCAGCTCAAGGATGCGCTGTTCGCTTAAAAGTGAATGCGCCAATCACTGAATTTGATGACTTATTACATGGTCGTATCGAGATCCCACTCTCGCTGGCGCAAGAAGACTTCATTATCCACCGTCGCGACGGGTTATTTGCTTATAACCTCGCGGTCGTGCTTGATGATATCGAACAAGGCGTTACCGAGGTGGTTCGAGGTGCCGATTTAATTGAACCTACAGGCCGACAAATTGGCCTTTATCGTCAATTAAATCAACCAGAAGTACGCTACTTGCACTTACCATTGGCAGTCACCGAAAATGGTAATAAGCTATCGAAACAAAATCATGCGCCCGCCATTGATAAACAACAGCCCAAGCCAGCCTTATTGGCTGCAATGCGCTTCTTGGCGATGACACCACCCGAGGCACTCGGCCAAGCAAGCTTAGCTGAAATCCTCAACTGGGGTGTCCAGAACTGGCAACATAATACATTGCCAAAGTCGACCGCTATCACACTAGCATTCAAAAATGGCGTGCTGTGATATATGATATGCGGCTGTTTGTTGAATCCGATGCACGAAAATGGGGTGTATTATCTTTAATCGAGTCGCCAGCTTTTGCCGTAAGGTATTGAATATTGAGAACAGTACTCGCACTACCGAGGACCTAACCTTGCAAATTATTCCACGCCAAGAGCACGGTATTTCACGTCGAGACATCAGCGAAAATGCGCTGAAAGTACTATATCGCTTAAATAAGGCAGGCTTTGATGCTTATCTTGTTGGCGGTGGTGTACGTGATATTTTACTTGGCAAACAACCCAAAGATTTCGATATCGCGACCAATGCAACGCCTGAAGAGATCAAAGATCTGTTCCGTAACTGCCGCCTAATTGGCCGCCGTTTCCGTTTGGCGCATATTTTATTTGGCCGTGATGTTATCGAAGTCGCTACCTTCCGTGGTCACCACGAAGATGCTAAACCCGCCCCACAAGCAGGTAATAATAAGAAGCAACAACCCGTTTCTGCGCAAAATCAGGAAGGGATGTTACTACGCGATAATGTGTACGGTTCAATTGATGAAGATGCCGAGCGCCGTGACTTCACTGTCAACGCGCTTTACTACAACATTGATGATTACTCGATCAGCGATTACACCAACGGTGTACAAGATCTTGAAGACCGCATCATTCGCTTAATTGGCGATCCAGAAACGCGTTACCGTGAAGACCCAGTACGTATGCTACGTGCGGCACGCTTCGCTGCGAAACTGGATATGACCATTGAAGAGCGTACTGCGGCTCCGATTAAAGAGTTGTCGACACTATTACGTGATATTCCCGCGGCACGTCTGTTTGAAGAAAGCTTAAAGCTACTGCAATCAGGCCAAGGTTTTGCAACTTACGAGTTGCTGCGTGAATACAATCTATTCCAGCAGCTGTTTCCTATCCAAAGTGAACACTTCACTGAAGATAAAAACAGCGACACTGAAAAAATGATTGCATACATTTTGAAGGCAACTGACAAACGTATCGCCAAAGATATGCGCGTTAATCCAGCCTTCATGTACGCAGCTATGCTGTGGTACCCAATGACCACACGCGCAGAAGAGATTTCGATCACAAGCGGGTTATCGTACTACGATGCCTTCATGGTTGCTGCGAATGACATTCTGGATGAGCAGGTGAAAACCATCGCAATTCCACGTCGTCATACCACAACTGTGCGTGATATTTGGCAGCAACAACTGCGCTTTACTCGTCGTACGGGCAAGCGTGCATTCAAGGCAATGGAACATCCAAAATTCCGTGCTGCTTACGATTTCCTAGAAATGCGTAGCAACTTTGAAGGCGATGATGTTAGTGAATTGGCGCAGTGGTGGAATGACTTCCAACACGGTGACAACACCAATCGTAATAAGATGGTGCAACAAATTAACGATGGTAGCGGCAGCCGCCGTCCACGCCGTCGTAAACCGCAGCAACGTCGTCGTAAGCCACAAGCCAAACCGTCATGATTCGCGCGTATATTGCTATTGGCAGCAATCTCAGTGAACCTGTTGCCCAAGCAAAAAGCGCGATTGAAATCTTAAAGCAGCAGCCTGATATTCAGGTTGTTGCGGCTTCATCGCTTTACAGCAGCACACCAATGGGGCCACAAAATCAGCCCGATTACATCAATGCTGTTGTTGCAATTGATACCACATTATCACCATTGTCCTTACTCGATCGCACGCAAGCTATCGAGTTAGAACATGGCCGAGTGCGTAAAGATGAACGTTGGGGTCCGCGAACACTGGATCTCGATATCATCTTGTACGGTGATCTAGAACATCACTGTGAACGGTTAACCGTTCCACACTATGGAATGAAAGTACGTGAATTCGTGCTTTATCCACTAGCTGAAATAGCCCCTGATTTGGTACTACCTGATCAATCAGCGTTGCAAACACTGCTGGCTGACGTAGACCGTAATGGTTTGTCCATCTGGACTGACTAACCCGCAGGGGAAGAGGGAGAGACAATGAAAAAGGTAACAATTAACGACCTGATGAAATGGAAGCAAGAAGGTCGTAAGTTTGCATCTGTCACCGCATACGATGCGAGTTTTGCTCAACTATTTGAGCAACAAGAAATGCCAGTCATGCTTGTCGGTGACTCGTTAGGCATGGTTTTACAAGGTAAACCCGATACGCTACCTGTCAGCGTTGCTGATATTGCTTACCACACGCGCTGTGTACGCGCTGGTAGCCCAAATGCTCTACTAATGGCTGATATGCCATTTATGAGTTATAGCACCCCAGAGCAAGCTTGCGAGAGCGCTGCTGAGTTGATGCGTGCTGGTGCGAACATGGTAAAATTAGAAGGCGGTGCTTGGCTTGCTGAAACCGTAACTAAATTGACCGAGCGCGCAGTTCCTGTTTGTGCCCACCTTGGCCTGACACCACAGTCGGTCAATATTTTTGGTGGTTATAAAGTACAAGGACGTGACTCCGACCACGCTGAGCAGATGGTAAAAGATGCTATTCTGCTGAAAAATGCAGGTGCTCAGATCATCTTACTTGAGTGTGTGCCAGCAAGTCTTGCCGAGCGCATCACGAAAGCAGTTGAAGTACCCGTTATTGGTATTGGTGCTGGCAACGCAACTGATGGTCAAATCTTGGTAATGCACGACATGTTCGGCATTTCCGCTAATTACATTCCGCGTTTTTCTAAGAACTATCTGACAGAAACCGGTGAAATGCGTGCAGCTGTAACTCGCTACATTGAAGAGGTTGCAGCAGGGACTTTCCCTGGTCCTGAGCATACTTTTGAGTAAGGAATA
Source organism: Photobacterium sanguinicancri (assembly GCF_024346675.1). Classification (NCBI taxonomy): domain Bacteria; kingdom Pseudomonadati; phylum Pseudomonadota; class Gammaproteobacteria; order Vibrionales; family Vibrionaceae; genus Photobacterium; species Photobacterium sanguinicancri. Next base: position 455,333 of record NZ_AP024850.1, on the reverse strand, counting down.
ACAATGCAGACATTCGATGAGATTAGTCCAATTAGAGAACAAGTACGTACATGGCGTCGTGAAGGTCGTCGTATTGCGTTTGTTCCCACCATGGGCAATCTGCATGAAGGCCACCTGACTCTAGTTCGCAAAGCACGTGAACATGCTGATGTGGTTGTGGTAAGCATTTTTGTTAACCCTATGCAGTTTGATAAAGCAGACGACCTTAACAACTACCCACGCACCTTAGATGAGGATCTCGCTAAGCTGAATGGTGAAGGGGTTGATCTGGTTTTCACACCAACACCGGATGTTATGTACCCACAAGGCCTGGATCGCCAAACGTCTGTGGATGTACCTGGATTATCACAAATGCTCGAGGGCGCACTACGCCCAGGTCACTTCCGTGGCGTATCAACCGTAGTGACCAAGCTCTTTAACATAGTACAGCCTGACGTTGCCTGTTTTGGTGAAAAAGATTACCAACAACTAGCGCTTATCCGTCAAATGGCAGAAGACATGGCAATGGACATCGAAGTCATTGGCGTACCAACCGTACGTGAAATGGATGGCCTTGCATTAAGTTCTCGTAATGGGTACTTAACCGTTGATGAACGTCAACGCGCCCCTGTACTGGCTCGTACCATGCGTTGGATCAGCAGCCAAATGCGTGGTGGTCGTACCGATTACTCTGAGTTAGTGGTTGATGCGAACGATCAACTTCGTGCTGCAGGCCTACAGCCAGATGAAAGCTACATCCGTGATGCTGCGACATTACAGCCCGTTGGCGACGAGACTAAGCAAGCTGTTATCCTGATGTCTGCACATCTTGGTAAAGCACGCTTGATCGACAACCAAGTGGTTGAGCTAACACCTGTTGCACCTGTTGCGGCACCAGAAGTAGCTGAGTAACACCTATCCTGAGTTTCGAGTTTTACTTATTTAAAGCTCAAACCAATAAAAAGCCCGCTTATCCTCCCCTTTACAAAAGGTGGATAAGCGGGCTTTTTTATTCAACTATCGATAAATACAAGCTAGCCGTTAAGAACGTAAACCAATACCGCGAGAAATCAGATAGTAAGCAAAAGCGTATAAGCCTAGGATAAACGCCGCTAATACCGCAAATGATGTGCCTATCCCAACATCTGAAACCCCCAAGAAACCGTAACGGAAGGCGTTAACCATATAAACGATAGGGTTAAGTTTTGACACACCTTGCCAGAACTCAGGCAACAAACTGATCGAGTAAAACACACCGCCTAAATACGTTAATGGCGTCAGAATAAACGTAGGAATAATACTGATATCATCGAAGGTGCGTGCATACACGGCATTGATCAAACCGCCAAGCGAAAAAACAATCGAGGTCAGAAGCACAGTGGCGATGATCACCCAAAGGTGAGCAATTTGCAGATCAACAAAAAACAGTGAAACAATCGTCACGATAAAGCCAACACCGATCCCACGTAGTACACCACCGCCAACATACCCTGCAATGATGATGTAGTTAGGTACAGGAGCAACCAATAACTCTTCAATGTTATGCTGGAATTTAGCACTAAAGAACGATGAGGCAACATTAGAATACGAGTTAGTGATCACCGACATCATGATCAAACCCGGCACTATATATTCCATGTAACTAAAGCCATTCATTTCACCGATACGGCTGCCTATCAGACTACCAAAAATGATGAAATATAATGTCATTGTGATAGCGGGCGGTACCAAGGTTTGCACCCAAATACGGGCAAAGCGGCTCACTTCTTTGCTAATCAAACTTTTAAAAGCGATCCAGTATTGGTGTCTCATGATTGCTTCCCTTGTTTTTCACTTTGTGCGACTAAGGTGACAAACAACTCTTCTAAACGGTTAGCCTTATTGCGCATTGATAGAACATCAATACCTTGGGTTGTGAGTTGAGTAAAGATACTGTTGAGCCCCATTCCCTTTTGAATATCAATTTCTAAAGTATGGTTATCCGGCATGCGCCACTTCACATCGCCGAGATCGGGCTTATTTCCATTCAAATTAACATCTAAAATGAAGGTCTCCACTTCGAGCTTACTCAGTAAGTCTTTCATACTGGTATTTTCGACTAACTCACCATGATTAATGATGCCGATATTACGACACAGCATTTCTGCTTCTTCGAGATAGTGAGTCGTGAGAATGATCGTTACCCCTTCTTCGTTGATCCTACGAAGGAATGCCCACATAGAACGACGAAGTTCAATATCAACACCAGCAGTCGGTTCATCAAGGATCAACAGTTTTGGCTCGTGCACCAAAGCTCGGGCAATCATTAAGCGACGTTTCATACCACCAGAAAGGTTACGCGCACGCTCATGACGTTTTTCCCACAAATCGAGTTGAGTCAGGTACTTCTTAGTACGCTCTTTCGCTAAATCACGCTCAACACCGTAGTAACCCGCCTGATTTATGATGATCTGCTCAACCGTTTCAAACTGGTTAAAGTTGAACTCTTGCGGCACTAAACCGAGATGATTTTTCGCTTCCACCACTTCACGATCTAAATCATAGCCAAAGACCTTTACGTCACCTGAAGTCTTATTCACCAATGAACTAATGATGCCTATCGTTGTCGATTTACCAGCACCATTGGGACCAAGCAAAGCAAAAAAATCGCCAGCTTCGACATTAAGGCTCATATTTTTCAATGCCTTAACGCCACCCTTGTAAGTTTTGTTTACATTTTTTATTTCTAAAGCGTTCATCTAATGCGCTCTTTGTGTTAAAAAATTACAACATTTGCTCGTCGCAGCAGCTGATAGAATTATAAATAAAAACTAACGGCTTTAGCTAACTACTCCGATTTGCTAACAGTCAAGTACGTGTATAGTAGGGAATGTATCAAAGAAGGCACAATCATGGCAGATATTAAGCAATTATTCGCAAACAACCTCTCTTGGTCTGAAAATATCAAGGATGAAACTCCCGAGTTCTTTACCCACTTAGCAAAATCACAACATCCAGAATACCTTTGGATTGGCTGCTCTGACAGCCGTGTTCCTGCCGAGCGACTTACTGGCCTCGATTCAGGTGAGTTATTCGTTCACCGTAATGTTGCCAACCAAGTTATCCATACCGACTTAAATTGTCTTTCTGTCGTGCAATACGCAGTCGACGTACTGAAAGTCCGCCATATCATTATATGTGGTCACTACGGCTGTGGTGGCGTCACTGCAGCGATTGAAAACCCACAATTAGGTTTAATCAACAACTGGCTACTGCATATTCGCGATCTGTATTTAAAGCACCGTTCTGATATTGGTGCGTTACCACGTGAAGAGCGTGACAACAAACTGTGCGAGATCAATGTGGCATCACAGGTGTATAACCTGGGTAACTCCACCATCATGCAACAAGCCTGGGAACGTGGTCAAAAAGTGAAAATTCACGGCTGGATCTACGGTATTAACAATGGTGTTTTACGTGATTTAGGCATGACATCCACTAGCCGCGAATCATTGGAAGTCAATTACCAAGCAGCAATGTCCTCTATTCTACCAAGTAGTGAAGTGTAAGATAGTGACGATTCAAAGCCATTAAATACGGCTTTGAATAAAACAAGACAAACAAAAAAAGCGACCTATGGTCGCTTTTTTTCACTAGATATCAGGATTAACCTTCTAGTGGAACCACTTTACCAATGAAGGGTAAGTGACGGTATTTTTGTGCGTAGTCGATGCCTACGCCAACAACAAACTCATCTGGAATCGTAAAACCAAACCAGTCAACGTTCACGTGTACTTCACGGCGCTCTGGCTTATCAAGCAAGGTACAAATACGGATTGAGTTTGGTTCACGAATAGATAGGATTTCGCAAACTTTACTTAGGGTATTACCGGTATCGATAATATCTTCAACCAGCAAAACATCTTTGCCTTTAATATCATCGTCTAAGTCTTTCAGGATGCGTACATCACGCGTACTTTCCATCGTATTGCCGTAACTAGAAGCAGTCATGAAATCAACTTCGTGCGGTAGATCGATAGCACGCGCTAAGTCAGCCATGAAAACAAATGAGCCACGTAGTAAACCTACCATGACTAAATCTTCTGACCCTTTATAGTGCTCGGTAATTTGCTTTCCTAGCTCTTTAACACGTGCCTGAACATCCTGCTCAGAAATCATTACTTCAACTGTATGCTTCATCTTTCTCTCCATCAGTACGACTGCAAGCTAAGCCGCCTGTAGGTAACCATCACAAAGGAATGCATTGTACCACTCCTTCGACGCAAACGTTATTTTATCAATAGTGTCAATTATACGACACACTTAGGCTAAAACTCGTTTGAACCCCTTAAGTTGCTCCTGTACAGTTATTGAACAAAAGAAATAAATAATCTTTATAAATACTTAGGCTAGGGATTTAAGCGAATATGGATACCATCACTAAAAAAACGCGTACACGTTTATCACCAGAAAAGCGCAAACAACAACTTCTTGACTATGCGCTAGACGTTTTCGCTCGACGTGGTATTGGCCGTGCGGGTCATGCCGATATCGCAGAAATGGCCAATGTTTCTGTCGCGACTGTTTTCAATTACTTTCCAACTCGTGAAGCACTGGTTGAAGAAGTCCTGTCGCAAGTCGAAAATCATTTTAACCTGCTGCTAAACCAGTGTCTCGGTGAGCCAGATAAAACCTTGTCTGCACGTTTAACCTGTATCAGTCATAACTTAATCGATGCTGTGATCGACCAAAAAGATTGGATCAAAGTATGGTTTGAGTGGAGTACTTCCGTACGTGACGACATCTGGCCACATTTCATTACCGGTAATAAAAACAGCCTGAAACAAATCACTGAAATGTTTGCTGAAGCCATTGAGAGTGGTGAAATCACCGCAGATCGCGATCCTAAACAGCTTGGTGGCCTGCTTCATGGCATTTGTTACGTACTTTACCTTCATACCAACCTGCACCCAGATCAGGCGCAGATGCGTGAGCAAGCTGAGCAATATCTCGCTAATATTTACCACAAAGCATAAGCTGCTTAGTGACTTAGCTAAAATGCAAAAAGCCGATACTTAATCGTATCGGCTTTTCTTTACCGCATTATTGGCGCATCAACAGCCTGCGCAATATGATTCGCTGATCTCGCTATGCCGTCGCGGCAAACAAGACGGGCTCATGAGGCTCAACTCTTAACGATACCTTCTCACCCACTTGCAGTAATAAATTAGAATTCACCACCAAGCGATGACCTTGCAGATCAACGGTGTAGCGACAGCTGTCACCCATGAATTGCTGCTCGATGATCACACACTCTCCACTCTCATCAGGTTTAACCTTCAGGTTTTGCGGACGCAGTAACCATTCAACATTACTTTCATTGCAATAAGGGTGGCTGGCGGCTAAGGCAACTTCACCTAATGGCGTTGCCAGATGATCTTGTTGCACCTTGGCCGGTAAATATGAGCTGCTACCCAAGAATTCAGCGACAAAACGGCTACTTGGACGGTAATACAGCTCAGTCGATGTACCAAATTGCTCAATAACACCGTTGTTCATCACTGCCATACGATCTGCAAATGCAAAAGCTTCTTCTCGACTATGGGTAACAAAGATCGCAGTTACACCCTGCTTTTTGAAAATACGGCGAATGTCCTTGATCAGCCCATGGCGAACTTGGGTATCAATATTCGAAAACGGTTCATCCAATAAAATTAAATCCGGCTCACAGGCCAAAGCACGTGCAATTGCCACACGCTGTTGCTGACCACCCGATAACTGATGAGGGTAACGAGCATCAAGTCCAGTAAGGTGTACCAGCTCCAGCATGTCGTTGATTTTATTAACAACGCGGGTTTTATCCCAATCACGTAAACCAAAGGCTATATTTTCGGCTACCGTCAGGTGGGGAAATAAGGCGTAATCTTGGAAGATCATACCGATATTGCGCTTTTCTGGCGGTAGCCAAGTGGTCGTATCCGCTACGGTTCTACCTTGGATATGCATAGTGCCAGAGTCTAATGGTAATAGACCTGCAATGGCTTTAAGCAAGGTTGTTTTACCACAGCCACTCGCACCTAATAGACAAACAATCTCGTTCTGCTCTACCGGTAGAGAAAGGTTCTTCAATACCGCTTGGCCGTTATAACGGCATGTCAGGTCTTGGACAGATAATGCATAACTCATCAGTGCTTTTGCTCCAAAGAACGGTTAACCATCACCAGAGGGATCAAGCCAACAACAACCAATAAAATTGCAGGTAAAGCGGCTAATTCAAGCTGCTCATCAGAAGCAAAGTTAAATACATAAGTTGCTAAGGTTTCAAAATTAAACGGGCGTAATAGCAAGGCAGCGTTCAGTTCTTTCATTGACTCAATGAACACCAGCAAACCTGCAATCAAACAACCACGACGGATCAACGGCAAGTGTACTCGGCGCAACATCGCGGTAGACGCAAACCCCATGGTTTTCGATGCCATGTCCAACGACGGTGGGATCTTCGATAGACTACTTTCAATACTGCCGATTGCCACAGCGGCAAATCGCACCACAAAAGCAAATATAATCGCCACCATAGTGCCAGAGAAAATTAACCCCGGACGACCAAGCCCCCAATCACGCGCGAAATCATTCACCAAATGATCCGCAGACGTTAGCGGGATCATCACTCCAATAGCTAAAACTGTCCCTGGAACCGCATAGCCCAATGACGATAATCGCATTGGAATCGCCGTCTTTGAGCGACCGTCTAAGCGACAATAAAAGTTCACAACTAGTGCTAAACCCACCGCGATCACTGCAGCAACAATGGAAACAAACAAACTATTGATGCTGTATTGCTGAAACTCTGTGGTCCAACTTTCTGCAAAATAATGGAATGCATAATAGCCAAGTTGAAGGATCGGGAAGATAAACGCTAAGCTGACCAAGCCCCAACACCAGATCACAGCAAACCACTTTTTAGCACCGCTTAAGGTATAACGAACATCATCACCATGCTCAAATTGCTGCTGAAATAACTTTTGTTTTCGACGACTAAAGCGCTCCGCACTGATCAATAAAAAGATCACCACCAGCATAATGGCTGAAATCTTAGCTGCCGCATTCAAGTTGGAATACCCCAGCCAAGTGTCATACACCGCCGTGGTTAAGGTATTCACCGCAAAATAACTCACGGTGCCAAAGTCACCCAAGGTTTCCATCGCGACCAACGACATACCGACCGCTATAGAAGGACGCGCTAACGGCAGTGAAATACGACGAAAGCTTTCCCATGGCGAACAACGTAATAGCCGAGCTGACTGCAATAAGCTGACACTTTGCTCCATAAAAGCAGCACGCGCTAGTAAGTAGATATAAGGGTAAAGCACAAGGGCAAGCACTAAGCAGGCGCCGCCTAAGCTGCGAATATCAGGAAACCAATAATCATGAACAGACTGCCAGCCAAAGGTATCACGGAGGAAAATTTGAATAGGGCCCGCGTAGTCAAACCAGTCGGTATAGATATAACCAACAATATAACCGGGCATGGCTAATGGCAGCACGAGCGACCACTGCAGTACTTTTTCGCCTGGTATACGGCACATTGCCATGATCCAAGCCGAAGGAAGACCAAACAACAAAGCAAGCAATAGCGTACCTACCACCAACCAGAAAGTATTGGCCGTATAAGTACCCATTACGGTATTCATCAGGTGAGCGAACACGTCATCGCTTTCACCCATAGCGGTCACGAAGATCGCCAAAATAGGCAAAACCAGCAGCAGGGAAAGCCCCCAACTACTGGTTCGCCAGAATATATATTTATCTTTCATTGCCAACTACTTAGCACATCTCAATCAGACAGTTTAATTAACTCACTTGGTTTAACGTATGATCCCTCATTCGTCTATGTAGCACGCTACCATAGCTGATTAGAAATAAACTTGGCGCAAAACAAAAAACGGGGCCTTACGCCCCATTTATTGAATTGCAATTACAGATCAAACTTCACTTCATCCAGAAGTTTAATCGCTGCATTGTGGTATTCGGCCACTTTCTCTAATGAAAGTGTATCCGCATCGAAGTCACCCCACGATGCCACTAGCTCAGAGCGCTTAACGCCCTCTTTTACTGGGTATTCATAGTTTACTTCTGCGTACATTTGCTGCGCCTTGTCATCCGTTAAGAATTCCATCAGCTTCTGGGCGCTTTCTTTGTTTGGTGCATACTTAGCCATTGCCATGCCACTCACGTTTACGTGGGTGCCACTCGCTTTTTGACCAGGGAAGTTGATGTATACCGCTTCAGCCCACGACTTTTGCTTTTCGTCGTTAACCATTTTACCTAAGTAGTAGCTGTTACCAATCGCGATATCACATAAGCCTTCTTTAACGGCTTTAACTTGTGCTCGGTCATTACCTTGTGGCTTACGCGCAAGGTTTGCTTTTAAGCCTTCGAGCCACTCTTTTGCTTCAACTTCACCGTGATGAGCAATCATCGAAGACACTAAAGAAACGTTGTATGGGTGCTTACCAGAACGGGTACAAATTTTGCCTTTCCACTCAGGATCTGCAAGATTTGCATAATCGAAATCAGCCGGTAAACGACCAACACGATCGCGTGATGAATACACATTACGAGCGCGCAGGGTTAAAGCAAACCACTCATCATCGTTATCACGGTATTGAGCAGGTACGTTACTTTCAATTACTTTGCTATCAACAGGTTGAACAAGATCTTTATTTACCAATTCAACAAGACGGCTAATATCTGTTGTTAAGATTACGTCTGCAGGGCTGTATTCACCTTCTTGCTGCAGCTTTTCTGATAAGCCTTTCTTTGCAAACTTAACGTTTACTTTAATGCCTGTATCTTTAGTAAATTCGTTGAACATAGGCTCAACGAGGAAAGGTTGACGGTAAGAGTATACGTTTACTTCTTCAGCAGCAGTTGCTACCTGAGGTGCTGCCAAAGCACAGAAAATTGCCGAAGCTAACAGCTTTTTCATCTATTCATCCCTTTAACGCAAAGTAAAATGATAACAGTTATCAATGCGATTAATTATACTGCAACACTTAAGTAACACAACTCAGCAGAAACAATTAAACACAAAAAAAGCACCGCCAAGTTGGCAGTGCTTTTAAAAGGTGTGAACTGAATATATGTTATTAGTTTCTTAACTTACTTCACGCTAACAAACTCAGGGTATGCATCAACACCACAGTCATGAGTATCCATCCCTTCAAGCTCTTCTTCTTCGGTCACACGAATCCCCATGGTCGCTTTTAGCACAGCCCATACCGCTAAGCTCGCACCAAAGACCCAGCCAAAAATAACAACGGCGCCTAGTAGCTGAGCACCAAACGAGGCATCGGCATTACTAAATGGCACAACCATCAGACCAAAGAAACCACAAACACCGTGGACTGAAATAGCACCAACTGGATCATCAATCTTCACTTTATCTAAACCGATAATACTAAAGACAACCAATGCACCAGCCGCAACACCAATCGCTACCGCTGCAAGCGGTGATGGTGACAATGGATCTGCAGTAATCGCAACCAAGCCCGCTAATGCACCATTCAACACCATAGTTAAATCCGCTTTACCCCACGTTGTTTTACACACTGCTAGTGCTGCAATGGCACCTGCTGCGGCGGCGGCATTGGTATTTAAGAAGATTTGCCCCACTGCTGTTGCGTTTTCAAAATCAGAAACCATCAGTTGTGAGCCGCCATTAAAGCCAAACCAACCAAACCACAGAATAAAAGTCCCTAATGTTGCCAACGGCATGTTTGAACCCGGAATCGGATAAATTTCACCATTTTTACCGTATTTACCTTTACGAGCTCCCAGCAAAATCACTCCAGCTAAGGCCGCTGATGCGCCAGCCATATGCACAATACCTGAGCCTGCGAAGTCACTAAAACCGGCTTCTGATAAGAAACCACCACCCCATGTCCAGTATCCTTCCATTGGATAAATAAAGGCCGTCAAAATGATTGAGAAAATGAGGAACGACCATAATTTCATACGCTCTGCTACTGCACCAGAAACAACTGACATCGCTGTTGCAACAAACACAACTTGGAAGAAGAAGTCGGATTCTAATGAGTGATCAGCTCCTTCTGCTTGGCTACCAATCAGCATCCCGATAGAAGGAAGCCAGCCTCCTTCACCGTTGTCGACATACATAATGTTGTAACCAACAACCAAGTAAGTCGTACAGGCGATGGCATATAAACAAATATTTTTGGTTAAAATTTCAGTGGTATTTTTAGAGCGCACCAAACCCGCTTCTAACATGGCAAATCCTGCTGCCATCCACATGACTAATGCCCCTGACATTAGAAAGAAAAAAGTATCGAGCGCATAACGCAACTCAGTTACTGTGGTTGATAATTCCATGGTTTATATCCCCTAATCACCGTTAACCTAACTATTTAAAGCGCTTCAGTGTCTGTTTCACCGGTACGAATACGCACCGCATGATTTAAGTCGTATACGAAAATTTTACCGTCACCGATTTTTCCGGTTTGCGCAGCATTCGCTATCGCCTCAACAATCGCATCTAAGTTTTCAGCCTGTGTGGCAATTTCAAGCTTAACCTTGGGTAAAAAATCCACTTGATACTCTGCCCCCCGGTATAATTCGGTGTGACCTTTCTGGCGCCCAAAACCTTTCACCTCAGAAACCGTCATCCCCTCAACACCTACATCGGCTAGCGCTTCACGGACATCGTCAAGTTTAAATGGCTTGATAATCGCATTAATTAGTTTCATTGCTTACTCCTTAAACATTGAATGCTGCTGCGTACAACGTTAGATAAACAATCAACGTGCCAACTTTTTTTACAGTTAACTTTCAATCACTTAATAAATCATCAGCCACAGACACAAAAAAAGCCGCACCAAAAAGGTGCGGCTTTTTCACTAAAACTATGCAGGTATCTCGATCTTACCTTAGTTGATCAAAAACGGGTCACAAACGCTCGCCATGCCTCTAATACCAGCGTGAAATCTTCAAATCCGCATAACGACATACTTTCCTCATCGTATAAGTGAAGATCTTCTTCGTATTCGTCATCATCTTCTGAAAACAAAAAGTTAGCCTGAATCAACGCTTCATGATCTTGCAGACTCAACGTTAGCTCATCGCCAATCAACCGCCATTCTTGGGTACTATTTTTCAATGCACCAATTTGCGCCAATACCGAATCCATTTTGGTAAAGTCTTTACCTACTTCTTCAATTAACCAGCGGCCAAGGGCTTCATGACCCATAGAAAATACCGCATGATAGCTACCATCTAAGGTATTTTTTTTAAATTCGTAATCCATAGCTATCCTCATTCTGAACCATGCGTACAATGTGGCTTCTGTATCGCCAATCAACGCCACTATTAGATTGGTACTGTCGTGAGCACATTTTCAGGAAATCAGACAAGAATGCAACTCAATGCCACCATTGCTCGTCAAATTGTTGAGCGCACCATGAAGATTATTCATTACTCAGTGAATGTCATGGACGAACAAGGCCGCATTATTGGTTCTGGCGATCCATCTCGCATCAATCAGCGTCATGAAGGGGCGATTCTGGCGATCAACGATAACCGTGTTGTCGAAATCAATCAGGCCACCGCTAACCAACTTAAAGGCGTAAAACCGGGGATCAACCTGCCTATCTTATTCCATGATAGGGTCATTGGCGTTATCGGCATCTCAGCGATACCTGAAGAGGTGAGAAATTACGGTGAGTTAGTCAAAATGACCGCTGAGCTTATTGTTGAACAAGCTGCGCTCATGGCACAAATTCAATGGGATAAACGCCATCGTGAAGAGTTAGTGTTACAGTTGATCAATGGCAGTAAACTCAATGAAAGCCAGCTAACTGCCATGGCTGAGCGTCTTAATTTGGACTTATCCCAACCGCGTATTGCCGCCATCGTTAAAGTCTTCCCTTCCAAAGGCCAGCAACTGTCGCTTGAACATTTACAAAGAGTTGTTCATTTATTAGAGCATCCTGAACGCGATAACCTGGTTGGCATTGTATCTGTGTCACTCAATGAGGTCGTGGTACTCAAACCCATCACTATCGATGGTGATGATTGGTCGAAAGAAGCCGAACTCCAGCGAGCCAAGAAATTAATGAGACGGGTCGCACAAGACAACAGCTTTACCATCAAAATTGCACTAGGCGGCTACTTCCCCTCTCTGCAGGGGTTGGCAAAATCTTACCTTACCGCACAAGCAACACTCGATGCCGATATTGCTGATAATAATATCTTGTTTTACCAAGACTACATGCTGCCGGTGTTGCTCTCTGGATTGAAAAAAGATCCTTGGCGACACGAACAATTGTGCGCTCCGTTGCAAAAATTAAATAACTGTGACCCACGTGGTGTACTGCTAAAAACCTTGAAGACATTTTTTATCCAAAATTGTGATTTAGCTCAAACCTGCCAACAACTCCATATTCATCGTAATACGCTCAGATACCGAATGGAAAAAATAGAACAATTAACTTCATTAAATATCAATAAGATACAAGACAAAACCCACCTTTACCTTGCAGTGCTAAACAACTGCTAAAAAACCGTATTTTGTGCAACTGCACAAGATACGAGGTTTTTACTGCTAGATAATTTGGTCACCTGCCCAAAGCTAATTACGATCAGACTGATTAGAGTAGCCGCCTACAAACCTCCCCCTATTTATTAAAATTTGCGATGGGCATGCACCCAATCGCCTCTGTACGGACGCATCGTTATGGTAGAAGTATCCACCCTTGGCGCACTCTCGGCACTGATTGTCGCGATCACACTCATTTTACGTAAAGTTCCACCAGCCTATGGCATGATCATTGGTGCTCTTGTTGGTGGTATCGTCGGTGGTGTTTCCCTTACCGACACCGTTGGATTAATGATTGGTGGTGCTCAAGGCATCGTGACTGCTGTACTGCGTATTTTGGCAGCGGGTGTGCTAGCGGGTGTGCTGATTGAGTCTGGCGCAGCTACCTCTATCGCTGAAACCATCGTTAAAAAAGTCGGTGAAACCCGTGCGCTACTGGCATTGGCAGTCGCCACAATGATCCTAACCGCTGTTGGGGTATTCGTAGATGTTGCCGTTATTACCGTCGCCCCTATTGCACTGGCGATTGCCCGTCGTGCTGATTTATCAAAAATGGCGATTCTGCTGGCGATGGTCGGTGGTGGTAAAGCGGGTAACGTCATGTCACCTAACCCCAATGCCATTGCAGCTGCTGATGCTTTCAATGTGCCCCTAACATCTGTAATGGCTGCAGGTGTTATTCCTGGCCTGTGCGGCATGATCTTCGCTTACTTCATCGCGAAAAAACTGGTCAATAAAGGCAGCAAGGTACAAGAGCATGAAGTGGTCGCTGTTGACCATAGCCGCCTTCCTAAATTCGGTGCAGCAATTGTGGCACCACTGGTTGCGATTGCGCTACTGGCACTGCGTCCATTAGCTGGCATTAATGTTGACCCACTGATCGCCCTACCTCTTGGTGGCCTTATCGGTGCGGTTGTAATGGGTCGCCTTCGCGATACCAACCACTTTGCCGTTTCGGGCTTAAACCGCATGGCACCTGTTGCTGTCATGTTACTCGGTACTGGTACTCTGGCAGGCATCATTGCGAACTCGGGCTTAAAATCGGGTTTAATCGATGTCTTAACAGCGTCTGGTCTACCTTCTTACTTACTAGCACCTATCTCTGGTGCCATGATGTCACTCGCGACAGCCTCTACTACTGCAGGCACTGCTGTGGCTGCCAGTGTCTTTAGTCACACTATTTTAGAACTTGGTGTACCCGCACTTGCAGGGGCTGCAATGATCCATGCAGGTGCAACCGTTATGGACCACATGCCACATGGTAGTTTCTTCCATGCGACAGGCGGTGCAGTACACATGGATATTAAAGAACGTTTAAAACTGATTCCTTATGAATCAGCAGTGGGCTTGATGATAGCTGTTGTTTCAACACTCATCTTTGGTGTATTTGGTTTCTTCGTTTAAAGGCTTATAGATTATGAAAATTGTTATCGCACCCGACTCATACAAAGAAAGCCTATCGGCAATGGAAGTAGCAATCGCTGTTGAAGCAGGCTTCCGTCAAGTGTTACCTAACGCTGAGTACCATAAACTGCCAATGGCTGACGGTGGTGAAGGCACAGTGCAATCACTGGTTGATGCAACCCAAGGTTCAATTATTGAGTGTCGAGTAACTGGGCCTTTAGGCGAACAGGTCAATGCGTTTTACGGCCTAATGGGCGATGGCAAAACAGCAATAATCGAAATGGCAGCAGCATCAGGTTTGCACCTTGTACCCAATGATCAACGCAACCCATTGCAAACAACCACTTACGGTACCGGTGAATTAATCATCGCGGCATTAGATCAAGGGGTTGAGCATATCATCGTGGGAATTGGTGGCAGCGCTACCAATGATGGCGGTATTGGTATGGCCCAAGCTCTGGGGGTTCAGCTACTGGATGCTTCTGGTAAAGAGATTGGCTATGGTGGCGGTGCTCTAGCACGCCTTGCGACCATCAAGATGGATAATGTTGATCCGCGTTTAGCCAACATTCATCTTGAAGTGGCTTGTGATGTGGATAACCCGCTGTGTGGTCCTAAAGGTGCATCGCATATCTTTGGCCCGCAAAAAGGGGCAACCCCATCAATGGTTGAGCAATTAGATGCCAACCTTGCTCACTATGCAGAGCTCATCAAAACACAGCTGGGTAATGAAGTAAAAGATACCGCGGGAGCAGGCGCTGCAGGTGGCCTTGGCGCAGCGTTAATTGGTTTATTCTCTGCAAGCCTTCGCCCTGGCATTGAAATTGTGATGGATGCGGTTGATCTAAAAGCACAACTCGCCGGTGCCGATTTAGTGATTACAGGTGAAGGGCGCATCGATAGCCAAACTATTCATGGCAAGACACCGATTGGTGTTGCACGTTGCGCGAAAGCCTTTGGTATTCCAGTAGTTGGGATTGCGGGCTGCCTATCTAACGATTGTCATGTGGTACATGAACACGGTATTGACGCCGTATTTAGCGTTGTACCTCGTTCTGTTTCACTAGAAGAGGCTTTACGCGATGCTGCTGTCAACGTGGAACTAACATCAGCGAATGTGGCACGCGTATTAAAACTAGGGCTACTGAACAAATAATTGAAGCAAATTGTATAACGTAAAAAAATAAACCAACACTGACGTGTAAAAGAGAGACAGAGAAGACAAAGATCTTCCAATGTAAAAAAGCCCTCAGTATGAGGGCTTTGCTTTATCTAGTAACGCTTAACTGGCTAACTACACCGCCGTCTGCACGATAACGTCATCGGCTTTCTTGGTGTAATGATCCATACGATGGAAGTTAAGGTAGCGGTATGTATCGGCTGCTGTCGCATCGATTTGCTTCGCGTACGCTAAGTATTCTTCCATGGTTGGTATACGGCCAATAATCGCCCCTACCGCCGCCAGTTCAGCTGATGACAAGTAAACATTCGCCCCAGTACCTAAACGGTTAGGGAAGTTACGCGTCGATGTTGAGATAACAGTCGCTTTGTCA
Organism: Photobacterium sanguinicancri; assembly: GCF_024346675.1. Classification (NCBI taxonomy): domain Bacteria; kingdom Pseudomonadati; phylum Pseudomonadota; class Gammaproteobacteria; order Vibrionales; family Vibrionaceae; genus Photobacterium; species Photobacterium sanguinicancri. The sequence continues at coordinate 439,805 of NZ_AP024850.1, read as the reverse complement.
GCAACACGCGCTTGGTTACCCATACACAATGAACAACCAGGGGTTTCAATACGCACCCCTGCACGACCAAAGATACCGTAGTAACCTTCTTCGGTAAGCTGATCTTTATCCATCTTGGTTGGCGGAGCAATCCACAAACGCGTATCTAGTTGACCACCAAACTTCTCAAGTAACTTACCGGCTGCACGGAAGTGACCAATGTTAGTCATACACGAACCAATGAAGACTTCATCAATTTCGGTACCTTGCACATCAGACAGTAGACGCGCATCATCAGGATCGTTTGGCGCACAAAGGATCGGTTGAGTGATCTCGGCTAAATCGATTTCAATGACATGTGCGTACTCTGCATCTCTATCGGCTTCCATCAGCTCAGGGTTTGCAATCCAAGCTTCCATTGCTGAAACTCGACGCTCGATAGTACGGCGATCACCATAACCTTCGGCGATCATCCACTTAAGCATGACAACGTTAGAACTTAAGTATTCCGTGATCGATTCAGGTGACAACTTAACAGTACAACCCGCAGCACTTCGCTCTGCTGAGGCGTCAGACAATTCGAAAGCTTGCTCAACAGTTAAGTGCTCAACACCTTCAATTTCTAATACGCGACCAGAGAATTCATTGATCTTGCCGGCTTTCTCTACCGTTAATAGACCTTTCTGGATCGCATAATAAGGAATGGCATGAACCAGATCGCGCAGAGTGATCCCTTCTTGCATCTCACCTTTAAATCGCACCAAGATGGACTCTGGCATATCCAACGGCATAACACCCGTTGCAGCAGCAAATGCCACTAAACCAGACCCAGCAGGGAACGAAATACCTAATGGGAAACGTGTATGCGAGTCACCGCCAGTACCGACAGTATCAGGCAATAACATACGGTTAAGCCATGAGTGGATAACGCCATCACCCGGACGTAGCGATACCCCACCACGATTCATAATAAAATCAGGCAAAGTGTGGTGAGTATTCACATCTATCGGTTTCGGGTATGCCGATGTATGGCAGAAAGATTGCATTGTCAGCTCAGCAGAGAAGCCTAGACAGGCCAAATCTTTCAGTTCATCACGCGTCATAGGGCCAGTGGTATCCTGCGATCCCACCGTGGTCATTTTTGGTTCACAGTAAGTGCCAGGGCGAATGCCTTCAACACCACATGCTTTACCCACCATTTTTTGAGCAAGGCTATAGCCTTTGCCTGTATCAGCCACAGCGACAGGGCGGCGGAAAACGTCAGACGATGGTAGGCCCAGCGCTTGGCGAGCACGATCCGTTAAGCCGCGACCAATGATCAATGGGATTCGACCACCAGCACGGACTTCATCAACCAAGACATCAGTTTTCAGAGTAAACGTAGAAATAATTTCTTCGCTACCATGTAAACGAACTTCACCTTTGAATGGGTAAACATCAATGACATCACCCATGTTCAGTGCAGTAACATCAACTTCAATAGGCAGTGCACCTGCATCTTCCATGGTATTGAAGAAGATAGGGGCAATTTTGCCACCGAGTACATAGCCACCGGCACGTTTGTTTGGCACATTCGGGATATCATCACCCATGAACCAAAGTACCGAGTTAGTGGCTGATTTACGCGATGATCCTGTTCCTACAACATCACCAACGTAAACCAGTTGGTGACCTTTTTGTTGGAGTGCTTCAATTTGCTTGATCGGGCCAATTGCGCCGTGCTGATCAGGTTCAATTCCTTCGCGCTCATTTTTAAGCATCGCAAGGGCGTGAAGTGGAATATCTGGACGAGACCACGCATCTGGAGCTGGAGAAAGATCATCAGTGTTGGTTTCACCCGTCACTTTAAAGACGGTCAATGTGATTTTTTCTGCCAATTCTGGCTTAGATAAAAACCACTCAGCATCGGCCCAAGACTGAAGAACTTGCTGTGCGATAACGTTACCCGCTTTTGCCTTTTCTTCCACATCGTAAAATGCATCGAACATCAGCAAGGTATGCGAGAGCGCTTTAGCGGCTATGGGTGCGAGTGCTGCATCATCAAGCAATGCAATCAGGGGTTCAATATTATAACCACCTTGCATTGTGCCAAGCAGCTCAGCGGCTTTTTCAGCAGAAACAATAGGTGACGATGCTTCGCCTTGCGTTAAAGCAGCCAAAAAGCCCGCTTTTACATATGCAGCTTCATCTACACCAGGGGGAATACGGTTTTCAAGTAGATCTAACAGAAAAGCTTCTTCGCTCGCTGGTGGGCTTTTTAGTAACTCAACCAGAGCGGCAACTTGTTCAGCATCGAGAGGCTTAGGAACAACTCCTTCTGCAGCACGTTCTTCGACGTGTTTACGGTAGGCTTCAAGCACGACATATTCCTCTTATTTCGGTTCAACCTTTGCGGTTAAACATCCTTGGAAGTGATTGGCCCCCCTGTCAGAACATCGCATATTGATAAATCTTATCAGATTCAAATGCATCAAGAAGAGGCCAAAACCGTTTATTTACCATACCACTGTTAACGTAAATTTAAAATCAACCAATCTTTTACAACATTCACACTTCTATATATTAATAACAACGCATAACTTTAGAAGGAACCGCCAAATTGCACATAAAATGAAGAGTAATTACGCTCTGTTTTACCATAAGCGAAAATTAACGGCCCTGCAGGCGTACTAATTCCCGTAAAAATACTGCCAGCAAAATAGGTCGGTATTTCCGATAACGATAATTTCGTGCTGTTGTACACACCACCCCATTCTGCCGAGCCACCGATGTAGACCGGCGATTTAAATAAACCAAAGTCATTATCCATAATGCGATAACGATAGATGGCCGCTGTAAATATTTTGTTCTTTGCCGCAATAATGTCTTTCGGTGCCCCTGATAAATTCAAAAAGCCCCCTAATTCTTTAGGGTCTAAAGGGAATTGCGAGTCAGAGTCAATTCTTCCATATTCACCTTTGCCCACAAAAGTATGGCGATCAATGGTATAAGCACCTTTCCAGACTAAATCAATACTGGTCGATACATCTTTAGAAGATCCGTTACCATCAAATTCCAAATCATCACGAGACACGGCGAGTTCTAACATTAGCAAGTTACCCTGTGTTGGCATCGCGATATCATCAAGAGTGTCATAATTAAATCGTGTATAGCCCTGTAAGCTTTGGCGCTTTTGTCGGCCTGATTCTGGGAAGTTTACAAATTCTGTTGTACCTGAAATATAACGATAACCTAAGTTCAACTCCTGCCATAATTGCGGTTGCCAGCCAACCGATGCATCTAAGGTCAACCTGTTATAGTTTACGGGATCAATAAAGCGCTCATCAGGTAACTCAGGACTAATAAAGCTCAGTGGCACATTACGGCGCTCTACACTGTACTCTGCACCCAATAAGCCAAACCACTCTTGCTCATCGACGAAAGGGAGATACAGCTCGGTACTCGCTCGCTTATCTGAGCCAAATTCAAGCTCCGTTCGCCACTCAGCACCCGATTCACTCAGCCCAGTGACATTGAACCCAATCCCTAATGAATACTTGGTGACGTTATCAAAATCATCTTCGAGGGCAAATCGTAAATCGATATAGTTAGGGCCCCAGCTTTTTTCCCGTACATCGACTTGCACAACATTCTGTCCCCCTTCTTGGATCAGGTGATAATCAATACGCTCAAACCGATCCAGCGCATAGAGGCTACTGATACCTGCTTCCAACTGTTCGGTATTAAGCTCTTGCCCTTCTTGCAAATTAAGGCGATTAAGAAGCACTTGATCGGAATAGTAGCTGTCATTAACGAGTTCAATTCTATCGACATGCACATCATCCACTCGTTCTAACTGACGGCGAAGACGTTGTTTTTTATCAATATACGTTTGAAAATCCCGGCTATTACCTAAAGATGCCAATTGTGGTGCTAACGCCATTGTTGCGTCATAACCATGCTGACTAGCCTCTGGCATTTTAGTGACATCTGTCGTTGAAATCCCGAGGACATCGGGCTTAATCAGCACATCGCTGTCAGTCAATAAACTCAACTGATGCTCAGTGTTTTTTCGAATCATAAAGTCAGTTAGCTGATCCATTACTGCAAAATAACTCTTTAATTCATCTCGCCCTTTAAAGTCGTTACTAATATCCACCACAATAACAATGTCAGCTCCCATGGCTTTCACCACAGAAACAGGCAAGTTATTGGTGATACCACCATCAACCAATAACTGCTCACCTAACTCTAATGGTGGCAAAATCGCAGGGATCGACATACTCGCCTGCATCGCCCTGGCTAAATCGCCACTTTTCAGTTCAACCGATGTTAAATTTTCAATATCCGTCGCCATCGCTCGAAAAGGGATAGGCAGTAAATCGAAGCTTTCTTTAGCGGCAATATTTCCCGATGTTTCACGCAGAATCTTCGCCATATTTTGGCCTTGAACAAAGCCTTTCGGCACCTTCAGCTGCCAAAAATCAAACCCAACATCAGTGCCAATTTGAAAGCGGTCTTCTTTTTGCTTATCGCGCACTCGTCGATCGCTTCGCTCGACTCGGTCTTTGTAGCCATTGTTCCAGTCAATTGTCTCAAGGAAAGATTCAATTTCATTCGCGCTCATCCCTGTCGCATATAGCCCACCGACATAGGCTCCCATGCTGGTACCGGCAATATAATCAACAGGAATATGCATCTCTTCAAGCGCGCGCAAAACACCGATATGAGCAGCACCTTTAGCCCCACCACCACCAAGAACAACACCTATTTTTGGACGTTCTTGCGCCAATGCAGTGGCGGAATGAATAAAACTGCAAAATAACGCAAATAAAACTAAAGAAATTCGCTTTAGCGGCAGATAACAACTGGGCTGTAGAGCCTGAATAGCTGCGGGGAAAAGTCTCGTTATCATCTTCGTGTTCTACTCTTCTACTAATTCCTATAAAAGAAACAGCTAAGCCTTATGAAATTCAATAGTTTAACCATAAAACAAAAGCTAATCTTTGCGATGGTACTCGCCGTGCTGGCTTCTACTGCCTTAGTGGGGTTTATTAGTCAAAATCAAGCTCGCACTGTTGTTGAAAACCGATTACTCAACTCCGAGTTACCAGCAACTTTAATGCAAATTCGTAATGCCATTGATAAAGAAGTCTCGCAGCTTCAATCGGCGGCTGAGCAAATAGCAACAAATCGCTTTATTCTTGAGTTTTATAATTCAGACCAAAGCAATGCTCAAGAACAAAATTTAATTCAGTTGCTCAATGATACCAAAAATCAGTATCAACTTTTCGATGCATCTGTAGCCAATCGCTCTACAGGCGATTACTGGAACCAAGATGGCTTTTTACGCCGCTTGAATCACCAGCAAGATGGCTGGTTCTATGGCTTTACATCTGGCAACCAGGCTCGCATGCTCAATGTCTTCCGTGAAGAGAATGGTGATGTCAAACTATTCATTAATTACCAGCAACTGAATGGTAAAGGGATGGCAGGCCTGTCTAAGTCACTTGATGACATGGTTAGCCTTATCAACCGTTTCCAGCTAGAGCAAACAGGTTTTGTATACCTTGCTGATGCACAAGGTCAGGTTCGCCTACATAAAGATACCAGCAAAATGGGTAAAACCAGTTTAGACCAGCTCTATGGTGCCAATGTATCGCGCAAAATCCTAAACCAACACGATATTAATATCACTGAAACCGAGATTAATGGCACTGCTACTTTAGTCGCAACAAGCTACATTCCATCAATGGATTGGTATGTGGTTGCTGAGCTGCCAAAACATGAAGCTTTCTCGGAGTTAGATAAAGCTACAACACAAATCATGCTTTGGACATTAGGCATCGCTGCTTTGTTCATTTTTGTTGCTATCGTTTTAGCAAGTTCAGTGACTCGCCCTATCGCCAACCTTGCCGCTGTATTTAAAGATCTTGGTGAGGGTGAAGGTGATTTACGTCGCCGTATCGACATTGAAGGTAAAGACGAGATCGCGCAGCTATCTGCTGGCTTTAACAGTTTCATCAGCAAAATCCATAATTCGGTGCGTGAAGTAGCAGAAACGGGTAATTCATTGCGCAGTGCCGCTGAAGCTGTTGCTTCACAAGCTCAACTAACACTAGATAATAGCCACAGCCAACGCGACCGAACCATTCAAGTTGTTACCGCTATTAACGAAATGGGCGCTACGGTAAATGAAATTGCAGGTAATGCTGCACAAGCCGCAGATGCAGCTCAGAATGCTGAAAGCGAAACACAAAATGGTCAAGACGTCGTTGGTCAAGCCCGCAACAGCATTAACCAATTGTCAAATGATGTCGCACAAGTAAGTGATGTTATTGGTTCTCTGGCTAACAATACTCAAGCGATTGGCAGCATCCTAGATACCATTCGTGGCATTTCAGAGCAGACCAACTTGCTAGCACTTAATGCTGCGATTGAAGCGGCTCGTGCAGGTGAGCAAGGTCGTGGCTTTGCCGTTGTTGCCGATGAAGTACGCAGTCTAGCAAGCCGTACGTCTGATTCGACCAACGAAATTCAAACAATGATCAATCGACTACAAGAAGAAGCAAGCAACGCTGTAAATGCCATGCAGCAAAGCCGTCAGCTAACGTCAGACGGTGTATCAGCCGCAGACGAAGCATCTGGTGCGCTCGTCTCTATTGCTGAACGTATTACACTGATTTCAGATATGAACACCCAAGTTGCTACCGCAACTGAAGAACAATCAACTGTGGTTAACGACATTAACTGCAACATTGAAGAAATAAATGAAACAACCCAACGTACAGCAGATACCGCAGCTGAACTGGCAGATTCAAGCCAAGAACTACGTGCACTATCTCAGCGCTTAGATTCTATGGTTGGAACCTTTAAATTGTAAGCGATAACGCGGTAACACAATACGTAAAGGGAAAGCTTCGGCTTTCCCTTTTTAGCCTCTGGCAAACCAAAAAAGCAATAAATTGCAACTAGACCAGTTCTATTAATTAACTCAGCAGAATATAACTCAGTCACGCAGGAAGCATCTCGTTCAACAAGGGTAAACGTCGGTACATGATGTATGGCAATTGCTCACTATCCTAATAACATACCAAATGAATATTAAGCAGTTAACCATCAAGCAAAAGTTAGCGTTTAGCTTTATTTTTGCCATTTTAATCTCTACCTCATTAGTGGGTTTTGTTAGCCAACGCCAAGCACATCATGTGATTGAACAGCGATTGCTTAAATCCGAGCTTCCTGCAACCTTGATGCAATTTAATCGCAGCATAGATAAAGAAATTTCGATCTTATTAGCGGCAGCAGAACAGCTTGGTAATAGCCGTCTACTCACTGAAAAAATCCAACCTAACCCTATCGCAAACCAAGATCTGAGCGTTAATCAGGACACAGTGATTCTCGATGAGCTCAAAGCCGTTAAGCAGCAATACCAATTGATTGATGCCTCTATCGCTAACCGCCATACCGGTACTTACTGGATGGATAGCTTCACTGAGTCTCGTCAACACCGTGAAAATGGTTGGTTTACTAAGCTGGTTGCGAGTGGTCAGGAAAAATCATTAAGTGTGTACCGTGAAGACAGTGGTGAAGTAAAACTGTTCCTCAACTACCAGCGCCCACACGGACGTAGCCTTGCGGGTTTATCAAAATCGATGAACGGCATGGTGAGCTTCATCAACCAATTTACCCTTGAGCAAACAGGATTTATCTACCTTGTTGATAATCAAGGTACGTTCCGCCTACATAAAAACACCCAAAAATTAGGCAAAGCCACACTTCAATCTGAATATTCTGCCAGCGCGAGTCAGCAGCTCCTCAATAAAACTGATTTTAACTTTGCGACTGTCGACCGCGACGGAAAAGAAATTCTTATCGCCACCAGCTACATTCCCTCAATGGATTGGTTTGTGGTTGCTGAAGTACCACACCAAGAGATTTTCTCCGAACTCGATAAAGCCACCCAGCAGATCATGATATGGACATTAGTGATCGCAGCACTGTTTGCCCTTGTCGCACTTTGGCTGGCTAACTCAATTACTCGACCAATATCTAACCTTGCAGCCACCTTTAAAGACTTAGGAGAAGGTGAAGGCGATTTACGCCATCGAATTGACGTTGAAGGTAAAGACGAGATTGCTCAACTATCACAAGGCTTTAATGGCTTTATCAGTAAGATTCACCTTTCCGTACGCGAAGTCGCAGAAACAGGTAACGCATTGCGTAGTGCAGCAGAAGCTGTCGCTTCACAAGCACAACTGACACTCGACAATAGCCACAGCCAGCGTGACCGCACTATCCAAGTGGTGACTGCCATTAATCAAATGGGAGCAACCGTCAACGAAATTGCAGGCAATGCCGCGCAAGCTGCGGATGCCGCCCAAAATGCCGAAAGTGAAACTCAGAACGGTCAAACAGTGGTGGGTCAGGCACGTAATACCATCAATCAACTGTCGAATGATGTCGCTAATGTCAGTGATGTTATTGGCTCATTAGCCAATAACACCCAAGCAATTGGTAGTATTCTCGACACAATTCGGGGCATTTCAGAGCAAACCAATTTATTAGCACTGAATGCTGCAATTGAAGCGGCGCGTGCAGGTGAACAAGGCCGTGGTTTTGCCGTGGTTGCCGATGAAGTGCGTAACTTAGCCAGCCGTACTTCAGATTCAACCAATGAAATTCAGTCGATGATTAATCGCTTACAAGAGGAAGCAAGTAATGCGGTTGGCGCGATGCAACAAAGCCGTCAGCTAACGTCTGATGGCGTCTCTTCTGCTGATGAGGCATCGGCAGCACTCGTGTCCATTGCTGATCGTATTTCACTGATTTCAGATATGAATACCCAAGTTGCTACCGCAACCGAGGAACAATCAACTGTGGTTAATGACATCAATTGCAACATTGAAGAGATCAACGACACCACCCAACGTACCGCAGAAACAGCGGCGCTACTGGCCGATTCCAGCCAAGAGCTACGTGCTCTATCACAACGCCTAGACAGCATGGTGGGCACCTTCAAGCTGTAGCATTAGCCTGAATACGACAATGCAAATAACAGGAGAGCTTCGGCTCTCCTTTTTATCGTCTTGATTAATGGACAACAACTCATTACGAATCACACCTTTGTCGGTAACAAAGACTGTCAATAGACGAAAACGGTAAAATAACATTATGCTACGCAGTTAGTATTTTGTGACTCTCGCTAGATTTTAATGTGTCACAGAGGGGTAGTTTTACATCTCAATTTGATCAATAACTAAAAAACAAAACAATGAAACTCACTACAATTGCCGTCTCTTCCCTACTCGCCTGTGCTTTCGCATCAGGTTCAGCGTTTGCCGACCCTAAATTACCGGGTACCGAAGCAGGCTTTAGCTCAGTTCAAATCATGCAGCAGGGTGAACCTGCACAGCTTCATTGGGTATCAGTTGAAGATATCGCCAAAAGCCTTGAAGGCAAGCCGCCTATGGCCGTCGGCTTTGATATTGATGATACTGTTCTTTTTAGCTCACCAGGCTTTTACCGTGGTCAGCAACAATTCTCGCCGAATGGTTACAGCTACCTAAAATCTCAGCAATTTTGGGACAAAATGAACTGTGAATGGGAAAAATTCAGTCTACCTAAAGAAGTGGGCCAGAAGCTGATCACCATGCACCAAAAACGCGGTGATAGCATTTTCTTCATCACTGGCCGTACAGGCTCTAAGTGTGAAATTTCAACTCAATACCTAAAAGATACATTTGGCATTGAGAAAATGAATAAGGTGATCTTTGCAGGTTCAAGCAAAACCGAATACACCAAGACCAAGTACATTAAAGCCAACAACATTAAGATGTACTACGGCGATTCAGACGGTGATGTGATTTCAGCACGTAATGCAGGCGCTGAAGGGATCCGTATCATGCGTAACTCGGCTTCTAGCTACAAACCAGTACCGCAAAACGGCATCTATGGTGAGAAGATCGTTAAAGACTCACAGTACTAATATCTATCTAAGTAACTGAATATTTTTGCTAGTTAAAGCATATTTAGGACTAAGCATCAGATACAAAAAAAGCGCCCTCTTCATTAAAGGGGCGCTTTTTTCTTATTCAATAAACAGCGAGGTAATTACTTACGCTTTACTGCTTTTGCATTTGGAAGGTCAGTGATTGAGCCTTCAAATACTTCAGCCGCTAGACCGATTGATTCGTGTAGCGTTGGGTGCGCGTGGATTGTTAGTGCGATATCTTCTGCATCACAACCCATCTCGATCGCTAGACCGATTTCACCTAGTAGCTCACCACCGTTAGTACCAACGATAGCACCACCGATAACACGGTGCGTGTCTTTGTCGAAGATCATCTTCGTCATACCGTCAGCACAATCAGATGCGATTGCACGACCAGAAGCAGCCCAAGGGAAAGTCGCCACTTCGTAGTTTAGACCTTCAGCTTTCGCTTCTTTCTCAGTCTTACCAACCCACGCAACTTCTGGCTCAGTGTAGGCAATTGAAGGAATTACTTTAGGATCGAAGTAGTGCTTCTTACCAGAAATAACTTCAGCCGCTACGTGACCTTCATGCACACCTTTGTGAGCAAGCATTGGTTGACCAACGATATCACCGATAGCATGAATGTGCGGTACGTTAGTACGCATTTGCTTATCAACGTTGATGAAGCCACGCTCGTCAACTTCAAGGCCCGCTTTTTCAGCGTCAAGAAGTTTACCGTTTGGCACACGACCGATAGCAACAAGAACTGCATCGTAACGTACAGGCTCAGCAGGTGCTTTTTTGCCTTCCATTGAAACGTAGATACCATCTTCTTTCGCTTCAACAGCGGTTACTTTAGTCTCTAGCATCAGGTTGAATTTCTTCTTGATGCGTTTAGTGAAGACTTTGATGATGTCTTTATCTGCAGCAGGGATCACTTGATCAAACATTTCAACAACGTCGATCTGAGAACCCAGCGAGTGGTAAACCGTACCCATTTCTAGGCCGATGATACCGCCACCCATAACAAGTAGCTTCTCTGGTACTTCTTTCAGTTCAAGCGCGTCAGTTGAATCCCAGATACGTGGGTCTTCATGCGGAATAAACGGAAGCTCGATAGGACGAGAACCAGCAGCGATGATTGCGTTGTCGAAGTTTACAGTCGTTTGACCTTCTGCGCCTTCCACAACAATCGTATTAGGACCAGTAAATTTACCGTAACCGTTAACGATGTTAACTTTACGCATCTTAGCCATACCGCCAAGACCGCCAGTTAGCTGGGTAATTACTTTGTCTTTCCAAAGGCGGATTTTGTTGATATCAGTCTGAGGCTCACCGAAAACAACACCGTGTTCAGCCATTGCTTTAGCTTCTTCGATAACTTTTGCTACGTGAAGTAGAGCTTTAGATGGGATACAACCCACGTTCAGACATACACCACCTAGGGTGTTGAATTTTTCGATTAGGACTGTGTCCAGACCTAAATCTGCGCAGCGAAACGCAGCAGAGTAACCAGCAGGGCCTGAACCCAATACCACTACTTGAGCTTTAATTTCTTTACTCATCATGACCTCGTTGTAAGTCTTATATCCCTAACAGGCGATGTTCTTTTATGTTCTACTTTTACTTTCAGTTAGCCAACAAGTTTACAGAGGTGTTAACAAACTGAAAAGTAAATTGCCATAGCCTGTGAGCTGCACAACAATTCCATGCCTGTCATTACAGGCATGGACGTTGCGATTGAAACCTTAAAGCACTAAACGGCGGATATCTGATAGACAGCCATTTAGGTAAGTAATGAAACGTGCACCTTCAGCACCATCGATCACACGGTGATCGTAAGATAGTGATAGAGGAAGCATTAGGCGAGGTTCGAAATCCTTGCCATTCCATACTGGTTTCATTTCAGACTTAGATACACCTAAGATACCCACTTCTGGTGCATTCACGATTGGCGTGAACGCAGTACCACCTAAGCCACCAAGGCTAGAGATAGTGAAACAGCCACCTTGCATATCAGATGCTGTTAGCTTGCCAGAACGTGCTTTCTTAGAAATAGCCATTAGCTCTTCAGAAAGCTCGTAAATACCTTTTTTGTTCACGTCTTTAAAGACAGGAACAACTAGGCCGTTTGGCGTATCAACAGCGATACCTACGTTCACGTATTTCTTAAGGATTAGGTTTTCACCGTCATCAGAAAGAGAAGAGTTAAACGCTGGGAATGCTTCTAGTGCTTTAGCAACCGCTTTCATGATGAACACAAGTGGTGTGATCTTCATGCCAGTATCTTTCTTCGCTTCGATTGCATTCTGCTCTTTACGGAATGCTTCTAACGCTGTGATATCTGCATTATCCCACTGTGTAACGTGCGGGATCATTACCCAGTTACGGTGCAGGTTAGCGCCAGAGATCTTCTTGATACGAGACAGTTTCTGAAGTTCAGTTTCACCAAACTTGCTGAAATCAACTTTTGGCCATGGTAGTAGACCAAGTGCAGAACCGTCGCCATTGCCTGCTGCAGCTGCACCAGACTCAAGACGCTTAAGTGCTTCTTTAACGAAGTTTTGAACATCTTCTTTTTGGATGCGGTTCTTACGGCCAGTACCTTTAACTTTCGCAAGGTTTACACCGAATTCACGTGCAAGACGACGAACAACTGGAGACGCGTGTGTGTACTCGTTGTTTGCTTCGAACTCGCCCGTTGCTGCTGGTGCTGCCGCTGCTTTCGCAGGTGCCGCCGCAGGAGCTGGAGCTGCTGCCGGAGCAGATGCTGCTGCAACTGGAGCAGGTGCTGCGCCCGCAACTTCAAAGACCATGATTAGTGAGCCAGTAGACACTTTGTCGCCAGCTGCAATCTTGATTTCTTTAATTGTACCTGCGAATGGTGCTGGAACTTCCATAGAAGCTTTGTCACCTTCAACAGTGATAAGAGATTGCTCTTCTTCCACTGTATCGCCAACAGCAACCATGATTTCAGTAACTTCTACTTCATCACCGCCGATGTCTGGTACGTTAACTTCTTTTGCTGCAGATGCTGCTGGAGCTGCCGCGACTGGCGCTTCAACTGCTGCTGGAGCAACAGGTGCACCAGAGCCAGCAACTTCAAAGATCATGACTAGAGAACCAGTAGATACTTTGTCGCCCGCTGCAATTTTAATTTCTTTTAGAACACCAGCGAAAGGTGCCGGTACTTCCATTGATGCTTTATCGCCTTCAACCGTAAGAAGAGATTGCTCTTCTTCGATGCTGTCGCCGATAGCTACCATGATTTCAGTAACTTCTACTTCGTCGCCACCGATATCCGGTACATGAACTTCTTTCAGTTCAGCTGCTGCTGCCGCTACTGGAGCTGCAACAGGTGCCGCCGCTTCAGCTACAGGAGCTGGTGCCGCTGCGCCTTCAGCTTCAAAGATCATGATAAGAGAGCCAGTAGAAACCGAGTCGCCTTCTGCGATTTTGATTTCTTTAACGATACCCGCCTGAGAGGCTGGTACTTCCATAGAAGCCTTGTCGCCTTCTACAGTGATCAGAGATTGCTCTTCTTCAACCTTGTCGCCAACGCTAACAAGAATCTCAGTTACTTCAACCTCATCCGCACCAATGTCAGGTACATTAATTTCGATTGCCATGTTTTATTGCCTCTTACGCGTATAGCGGGTTGATCTTGTCAGCGTCGATGTTGAATTTAGCAATTGCTTGTGCAACAACTGATTTTTCAATATCACCACGGTTAGCCAGTTCAGTCAGTGCAGCAACTACTACGTAGCCTGCGTTAACTTCGAAGTGACGACGTAGGTTCTCACGGCTGTCAGAACGACCGAAACCATCAGTACCAAGAACTTTGAAAGACTCAGACGGCATGAATGCACGTACTTGCTCTGCGTAGTTCTTCATGTAATCCGTCGCAGCGATTGCTGGCTCAGTACCCATCGCAGTTGTGATGTAAGGTACTTTCTTATCAGCTTCTGGGTGCAGCATGTTGTAACGCTCAGCATCTTGGCCGTCACGAGTAAGTTCATTGAATGAAGTTACAGAGTAAACGTCAGATGCAACACCGTAGTCGTCGCTTAGGATTTGAGCTGCTTTACGTACTTCATTCATGATAGTACCAGAGCTCATTAGCTGAACTTTCTTATCGCCTGCGTAAGATTCTAGCTTGTAGATACCCTTACGGATGCCTTCTTCAGCGCCTTCTGGCATTGCTGGCATTGCGTAGTTTTCGTTCATTACTGTTAGGTAGTAGTAAACGTTCTCTTGGTTCTCACCGTACATGCGACGGATACCGTCTTGCATGATAACCGCTAGCTCGTAAGCAAACGTTGGGTCGTAAGAGATACAGTTTGGAATTGTGTTCGCTAGAACATGAGAATGACCATCTTCATGTTGTAGACCTTCACCATTCAACGTTGTACGACCAGCAGTAGCACCCAATAGGAAGCCACGTGCTTGTTGGTCACCTGCTAGCCATGCCATGTCGCCAACACGTTGGAAACCGAACATTGAGTAGTAGATGTAGAATGGGATCATTGGTAGATCATTGGTGCTGTAAGACGTTGCTGCAGCAACCCAAGATGCCATTGAACCTAGTTCGTTGATACCTTCTTGCAGAACCTGACCTGAAGTCGCTTCTTTGTAGTAAGACACTACGCCGCGGTCTTCTGGTGTGTATTCTTGACCGTGTGGGTTGTAGATACCAACCTGACGGAATAGACCTTCCATACCGAATGTACGTGCTTCATCACAAATGATAGGAACAATGTTCTTACCAATATTCTTATCTTTAAGAAGGATGTTTAGCGTACGTACGTAAGCCATTGTGGTAGAGATATCACGCTTCTGCTCGCCAAGTAGCGGAGCAAATGCATCTAGCTCAGGCACTTTGAACTCTTGCGTAAATTTAGGAAGACGCTTAGGCGTGTAACCGTGTAGAGCATTACGACGAGCGTGCAGGTAGTTGTACTCTGCAGAACCTTCTTCCAACTTCAAGTATGGAAGAGACTTCATATCTTCATCAGATAGAATGTCTTGTAGGCCTAGACGATCGCGCAGGTGTTGAACATGAGTCATGTCCATTTTCTTCACACCGTGAGCAATGTTTTTACCTTCCGCTGCATCACCCATGCCGTAACCTTTAACAGTTTTAGCTAGGATCACAGTTGGCTTGCCGCCAGTTTCTTGTGCGTTGTTGAACGCAGCAAACAGCTTAGAAGACTCGTGACCACCACGCTTAAGCGCGAAGATTTCGTCATCAGTCATGTCTGCAACTAGTGCAGCTGTTTCTGGGTACTTGCCAAAGAAGTTCTCACGTACGTAAGCACCGTCTTTAGATTTGAATGTCTGGTAGTCACCATCGATAGTTTCGTTCATTAGCTGAAGAAGCTTACCAGTAGTGTCTTTCGCTAGTAGTGCATCCCAGTTGTTGCCCCAAACCACTTTAACCACATTCCAGCCAGCACCTTTAAATAGGCCTTCAAGCTCTTGAATGATCTTGCCGTTACCCATTACAGGGCCATCAAGACGTTGTAGGTTACAGTTGATTAGGAAACATAGGTTGTCTAGCTTCTCACGTGCAGCGAAAGAGATCGCACCGCGTGATTCTGGCTCATCCATCTCGCCATCACCTAGGAACGCGTAAACACGTTGCGCAGAGGTATCTTTCAAGCCACGACCGTTAAGGTACTTAAGGAAACGTGCTTGATAAATAGCAGAGATAGGGCCAAGACCCATAGATACTGTTGGGAACTGCCAGAATTCAGGCATCAGTTTAGGGTGTGGGTATGAAGGGATACCTTTACCATCAACTTCTTGACGGAAGTTATCTAGCTGCTCTTCAGTTAGACGACCTTCAACAAATGCGCGAGAATAGATACCTGGAGAGATGTGGCCCTGGTAGTAAACTAAATCGCCGCCATCTACTTCGTTTGGTGCACGGAAGAAGTGGTTGAAACATACTTCGTAGAATGCAGAAGCAGACTGGTAAGAAGCCATGTGGCCACCTAGGTCTAAATCTTTCTTAGAGGCACGTAGTACGATCATGATTGCGTTCCAACGGATGATGGAACGAATACGACGCTCAAGTGTTGTGTCACCTGGGTATGCAGGTTCTTGTGCTGCTGGAATCGTATTGATGTAGTTGGTAGTTACGCCTGTAGCCATATCTACGCCATCTAAACGTGCTTTATCTAGTACTTGCTCTAGCAGGTACTGTGCACGTTCTACACCTTCTTCACGAACGACTGATTCAAGAGCTTCTAGCCACTCTTGAGTTTCAAGTGCGTCAACGTCATTCTTCATGACTTCAGACATGCGATCTATCCTTTCGTTGATAATCTACAAAACTAACAATGTCGCGACTGTCTAATACCCTACGTTATAGTTATGAAGGTATTAATCCAGCCCGTCCTTGCGTTGTTGAATCCGACGAAGAGAGCGTTCACGTCTGCTATCTTCACGCGATAAATCCAACAGGGTTTCCTCGATGTAAGCCAAATGTGCATGCGATGCTTCACGAGCCAGAATCGGTTCGCCAGAAACGATCGCCTGCACAATATCGGCTCGATGTTTGCTCACCTTCATTACCACTTCAGGGCGGCGATTCAGGAGTTCAAAGTTTTGTAATACGTTTTGCTCTAGCATTGGGGCAAGGCTGCGAATGATGTGAAGCAATACCACGTTATGTGCAGATTCAGTCACTGCTATCAGGTATTGCATTACTGCCGATGCTTCGGCATTTAAATCGCCTTGCTGCTGAGCGTCTTGAATGCGTGCATGGCAGTCACGGATCCGAGTAAAATCTTCTTCATTACCACGCAATGCCGCATAGTAAGCCGCTAGTCCTTCAAGCGCATGGCGCGCTTCCAGCAAATCTAGCTGAGTTTCAGGGTGCGCCGCCAACAACTCTAACAATGGTTCCGAAAAGCTCTGCCATAGTTTTTCGGTTACAAATGTTCCCCCACCTTGACGGCGAGTAAGTAGCTTTTTAGCTTCTAGGCGCTGGATTGCTTCGCGAACAGACGGGCGTGACACATCAAATTGTTTTGCTAGCTCACGCTCAGGCGGCAATTGCTGCCCTGGGGATAAGGTTCCCTCAAGGATCAATCGCTCGAGCTCTTGCTCGATAGCGTCAGAAAGCTTAGGTTGACGGATGCGTTTATAAGTCATTTTTTCTTTATCGTTCTTATACTTAACCGCATTTCGGCCAGTCCGCTGCGTGGGTAATTGGTATTACCAATTTACGAATTAGTTGAAAGTTTACAGAATTTTTTTTAGATGTCCACTGGCAACTTGATTGAAATCATAGAACAAAGGGGGATTTAACAAAAATTTCAACTTATGAAAACTTATTAAGACAAATTAATTCACAGCTCGAAACAAATAACCGTGCGACTCAGCCATAAGATGTTTAAATGGTCAGACCAATTGCCTTTCATTTTCCAATCAAGTGATTAGCTTTTGTGGTCTGCTAACGTCGTTTTAAACGCATGCCAATCAAATGCCAATCCTGGGTCTGTTTTTCGCCCTGGAGCGATAAACTCATGACCAGTGATCCGTGAGGAGTCAATATGTGGGTAATAGTCCATAAGCACCCGAGATAACTCAGTGAGTGATACATACTGAGCTTGGGTATAAGGGAGGGTATCCGTGCCTTCCAGTTCGATGCCAATCGAGAAATCATTGCATCTTTCACGCTCAGCAAACTGGGAAACACCCGCATGCCAAGCACGACAATCTAGTGGTACAAACTGAATGATATCGCCATTTCGTCTAATTAAACAATGCGCAGACACGCGAAATGTTGAAATTAACTCAAAATAGGGATGTTCGTCAGGGTTAAGCTTGCCAGTAAACAGCTGCTCAATATAAGGTCCGCCAAATTGACCGGGCGGTAAACTGATATTGTGCACCACCAGCAGAGAAACCGCTTCACCTTGTGGACGGGAGTCATAAAAAGGGGATGGTACGTGTTTGATACCGCTAAGCCAGTGATCGGCTTGAATAGCTAACTGCTCCATTGAATAGATTCTCGCTCACTTATAACCAGGATATTTTATATAACAAGGGTATTTTAGTCGGAACAGCACCAAATCACACCTTCTGCTGAAAATGCTGCAACAGAGAACCAGTCGCGGTATGATCCATTACATAAAAGAGCCATGGCTCTTTCTATAACTTCACCCGCTCAGCCTACAGCCTCAACCATAGTGACGGATACAGCATGACCAAGATGGAACAAAATCACGATAGCCAAGCGCGTTTAGCCTACTTAAAACAGCAACTCCCACAAGAAATCAGCCGTGCAGTCACAGAAACGCTGCGTGAAGATTTGGGTGGCGAGGTTGGTGAGCCGATCAATCCCGAACATGATATTACCGCCAGTTTGATCCCTGCTGATAGCCAAGGTGTGGCAACCATCATCACCCGTGAACACGGTGTTTTTTGTGGTCAGCTTTGGGCTGATGAAGTGTTTGAGCAATTGGGTAGCCAAGTGACTATTGAATGGCATGTTCAAGATGGCGATACCGTCGAACCGAATCAAACCTTGTGTACTCTGTCTGGCCCATCGCGCATTCTGTTAACCGGTGAGCGTAATGCGATGAACTTCATCCAAACACTGTCAGGCTGTGCGACAACGGTGGCAACCTACGCCAAACAGCTTGAAGGCACCCATACTCGCCTACTCGATACCCGTAAAACCATTCCGGGTCTGCGTAGCGCACTGAAATATGCAGTGACTTGTGGTGGCGGTTACAACCACCGTATCGGGGTGTTCGACGCGTACTTAATCAAAGAAAACCACATTATTGCCTGTGGCGGCATTCAACAAGCCATCAGCACGGCAAAACAACTCAACCCTGGCAAGCCTGTTGAAGTTGAAACCGAAAGCTTAGCAGAACTGCAACAAGCGATTGATGCAGGTGCTGACATTATCATGCTCGATAATTTCACCACCGAGATGATGCGTGAGGCCGTGAAAATCAATGCAGGTCGCGCAGCATTAGAAAACTCAGGCAACGTAACGCTAGCGACGATTCGTGAGTTTGCCGAAACTGGCGTGGATTACATTTCTGTTGGTGCACTCACTAAGCATCTTAAGGCTATGGATTTGTCTATGCGCTTCCAATAAGGCGTTTCAAATAAGTCGCTTAAATATATTCGGTTCAAAACAGTTAAAGCAAAGGTATGGCCGACACTGGCCTTCATACCTAATACACACAGTATTGAATCTTAAAATATCTAAAGGAGAGCTTATGCTCTCCTTTTCTATATTTATCAATAAGATCTACACTCAGCAGGTATAACCAATTGCTCCAACCCAGCTCGAAGCACCTAGTGCAACAAATGTAATACCCCAAC
Organism: Photobacterium sanguinicancri; assembly: GCF_024346675.1. Taxonomy (NCBI): domain Bacteria; kingdom Pseudomonadati; phylum Pseudomonadota; class Gammaproteobacteria; order Vibrionales; family Vibrionaceae; genus Photobacterium; species Photobacterium sanguinicancri. Next base: position 420,517 of record NZ_AP024850.1, on the reverse strand, counting down.
TATTTATTCAAACTGCGCCGCGCAAAGTATTCCTTTCGATTCCGTCACTTGTAGCCAACTTTTAATCTGGCTAAACAAATTACGAGGCCTTCGGGCATACAAGGATAGAAACATGAAAAAGATGCAAAAAGGTTTTACGCTGATTGAATTGATGATTGTAGTGGCAATTATCGGGATTTTGTCAGCGTTTGCAGTGCCCGCTTATCAGAATTACACCAAGCGAGCACACGCAAGTGAAATGCTAAATGCAACAGCCGCCTTTAAAACTGCCGTTGGTATCTGTTTGATTGATGGGAAACCCGATTGTACTAGTGGCGTTGGCGGTGTACCAGGTACACAACAGTTCCAGAAAAGTGCAACTGATGACTTTACTATTGATTCAACTGCGGCACAGGCAACACTAGGTACATCTACTGGTGCTATCGTTGCTACAGTTGTAGCGAAAGGATCTTTACCTGCTAGCGGTACTGTTACAGTAACACCAACCCTTTCTACCAACGGTGTTGTTTGGGCTGTAACTTGTGCTGGTGCCGGTAATGCTGATTGGTGTCCTGCAAGCTAATGCAAACTACACTTACTTCCGTGTTACATCAATCAGGTTTACTTAACCTGATGCAGCAACAAGAAGTCTGTAGTTTCGCCCACGCCGAGGGGATCTCGATCCCCTCGGCGTTGGTCGATCTTACTATACTGACCAGTGACGATTTAGCCCGTCAGCTTGAATCTATTTTCAGCATAGCTTTAACCGATATCCACCAATACGATTACCAAAGCTGTTGCGAAAATTTACGCCAGCGCGAAACAATCCTGCGCCATCGAGTTATCCCGCTAAAGCTAACTGAAACCACGTTATTTTTGGGCACCAGCGATCCAACCAATGTTGCCGCCCAAGATGAATTTCGTTTCGCTACAGGCAAGCAAATCGAGCCACTGCTACTTGATAATAAGCAATTAGAAAGTGCTATTCGCCGAATTTACGGCAGCAATGTCGGTGAAACCTCTCACCAACGCGGGATCAGCGAAGATGACTTGGATCAGCTGGTCGATCTGAGTGAGGGTGAAATTGAACAAGAGAATGATCTAAGCCAAGACACCGCACCTGTTACCCGCTATATCAACCAAGTGCTACTTGATGCGGTACGAAAGAAAGCCTCTGATATTCACTTTGAGCCATACGAAAAATTCTTTCGAATTCGTTTTCGTTGTGACGGTTTATTGCACCAGTATTCCACGCCAGCAGCACATCTATCTCGGCGGCTATCAACTCGCTTGAAAGTGATGTCAAAGCTCAACATAGCCGAGCGCCGTCAACCACAAGATGGGCGAATAAAACTCAAACTTAGCCCGACAGTTACAGTTGATCTTCGAGTATCGACTCTACCCACAATGTGGGGCGAAAAAGTGGTGCTACGGATCTTAGACAGCACCAGCGCCAGCTTAAACATTGATATTCTAGGTTATAACCAACAACAAAAAGCCGCTTACCTTGCAGCATTGCAACAACCGCAAGGGATGATTTTAATGACAGGGCCGACGGGGAGTGGCAAAACTGTCTCGCTTTATACTGGCCTTAAGATCCTCAATACCGATGAGCGTAATATTTCTACCGCCGAAGATCCGGTCGAAATTAACTTACCCGGCATTAATCAGGTTCACATCAATAACCAAGCCGGGCTTAGCTTTGCCGATGCGCTGCGATCATTCTTGCGCCAAGATCCCGATGTAGTAATGGTGGGGGAAATTCGTGATATCGAAACCGCCGCTATTGCGGTCAAAGCCGCCCAAACGGGCCACCTTGTTTTATCGACACTACACACAAACTCTGCCGCCGAAACCCTCACCCGTTTAACCAATATGGGGGTAGAAGATTTTAACTTAGCCTCATCACTTAGCCTGATTATTGCCCAGCGACTGGCACGCCGTTTATGCAGCAACTGTAAACAACCTCATTCTCTCGCAGCTATTCATCGCGCACGACTCTCCATCCCAGTTGATGCTGAACTTTTCCAAGCCAATGAACAAGGTTGTGATGATTGCAATAAAGGCTATGTTGGGCGAGTCGGTATTTATGAAGTCATGACCTTTAGCCGTGAACTGGCTGAAGCCTTAATGGCCAAAGCGACCACCCTGCAATTAGAAGCAATTGCCTGTCAACAAGGAATGCAAATCCTCAATCAAGCGGGAATAGAAAAGCTGTGTGAAGGCACAACCAGTTTAACGGAATTGCAGCGCGTCCTGCATTTTTAACCGAACTATAACCTTGACCATAACCCTGAGCATAACCCAGGCCATAATAAATACGATTACTTAGGACACAGCATGAAGCAAGTGAGCAAATTACGCTATTACCACTGGCGAGGGACCAATAGTTCAGGGAGAAAAGTCTCTGGTGTCATTGTCGGCTTTCAAGAGCAAGAAGCCCGTGAAAAACTGCTCGAACAGCGCATCCAAGTAAAGAAAATCAAACGCCGTAATCCATCAACATTCGCGCGAATGAAAAACAAGATGGAAGCCAGCGACGTCACTGCGGTCACTCGTCAATTAGCCACTATGATTGAATCTGGCGTGCCTGTGGTGCAATCACTAAAATTAATCGCAGAAAGTCATCAAAAGAGTGAAGTGCGAGCTACCCTGACTCAGGTTAATAAACAAGTCGAAGCAGGCGCTTCACTGTCAAAAGCACTGCATACCAGCTCGCCTTTATTTGACAATTTTTATTGTGATTTAATCGCAACAGGTGAAGAAACGGGGCATTTAGGACAAATATTTGAACGCCTTGCCACATACAGGGAAAAGCACGAGGCAATGCGCAAAAAAGTGATTAAAGCCATGATTTATCCAGGCATGGTGACCCTAACTGCCATTATCGTCACTGTGATGATGCTGGTGTTTGTGATCCCGCAATTTGCCGACATCTTCCATAGTTTTGGTGCGCAGTTACCTTGGTTTACTCGCCAGGTGATTAAGGCTTCAGATCTACTCACTTCCAATGGATTACTTATTTCAGTATCCTTAATTGCTGCGATCATCATATTCACTTTCAGTTATAAAAAGTCCCCTCGTATTCAACTTACCGTCAGTCGGTGGAGCTTACGCTTTCCCATTCTGGGCACCGTGTTTATGAAAGCCACCATTGCGCGATTTGCTCGAACGCTCGCCACCACCTTTACCGCGGGTATTCCCTTGCTATCAGGGCTGCAATCCGCGGGAAAAACAGCAGGGAACTTACATATTCAGCGAGCGGTCGAACAAGCCCATACCGCCGCGGCTGCTGGCATGCCTCTGTATCTGTCTTTACGCCAATGCAATGAGTTTCCCGAACTGATGCTACAAATGGTCATGATCGGCGAAGAATCTGGTTCATTGGATGACATGCTCAATAAGATTGCCAGTTTATATGAGAGCGATGTCGATAATACGGTCGATAACCTAGGTAAAATCATTGAGCCTTTGATCATTATTATCCTTGGTGGGCTCATCGGTGGACTATTAGTAGCTATGTATATGCCAATATTCACCCTGATGAGTGTTATGGGCTAACGCCTTCGCTAACACTTTCGACCTAACTTGCGAGTATATTGATGCTAACGCCTTGAATACTCGCGATCCTCCTCGCGTTCACGTTACAATAACCTCATAGATTGACTAGAGATTTCATCATGGAACTGCTGACTTATTACCCTTGGCTTTACCCTGCATTCGCCGCCCTTTTCGGCTTATTAATCGGCAGCTTCTTAAATGTGGTGATTTACCGTTTACCCATCATGATGGAACGTGAGTGGAAACGTGACTGTATTGACTGTTTCCCTGAGTTTCAACAAGGTGATGGTACTGGTGAAGAAAAAGACAAAACAGCGGAAAAACAACCGGCATTCAACCTGAGTGTACCGCGCTCACGCTGCCCAAACTGTAGCGAGCTCATTACGGCGAAAGATAATATTCCGATATTCAGTTGGTTGTGGCTAAAAGGCCGCTGCCGCCACTGCCAGCACCCTATCAGTGCACGCTATCCTTTAGTGGAATTACTCACAGCCGCATTGACAGCAACGGTGGCCTTACTGCTACCACCATCAGAATGGTCGATCGCAGTGATCTTTTTCACTTTCACTTTAATCGCATTAACTTTTATCGATATCGATAAAATGCTGCTACCTGATCAACTCACCCTGCCACTCATGTGGGCAGGCTTAATGCTGGCGGTGTTAGGAATAAGTCCGGTTTCCATTGAAGACGCCCTGATTGGCGCCATGTTTGGTTATCTGTCACTTTGGAGTTTGTACTGGTGCTTTAAGCTACTGACCGGTAAGGAAGGGATGGGATACGGTGATTTCAAGCTACTTGCGGCACTTGGTGCATGGTTAGGTTGGCAATCATTACCCTTTGTGATCTTACTATCTTCGTTAATTGGTGCAATCTGTGGCATTATCTTAATGAAAATTCAGAAATCAGATACCCAAGCACCATTCTCCTTTGGCCCTTACCTAGCAATGGCGGGTTGGGTCAGCATGCTGTGGGGAACCCAGATTATTGATTGGTATCTGACAAGCTACTTAGGACTGTAAAAATGACGATGGTTGTAGGCCTTACCGGTGGCATTGGCAGTGGTAAAACCACAGTTGCAAATCTATTTGCCCAATATGGTATTGATCTTATTGATGCAGATGTAATTGCACGTGAAGTTGTTGAACCTGGCAGCGAAGGGTTAATTGCCATTGAACTAAAACTTGGTGCTGACATCTTACTGACAGACGGCCAATTAAACCGTAGTAAGTTAAGAGAGTTAATTTTCTCTCAACCACGATTAAAAAGCTGGTTAGATGAACTGTTACACCCCTTAATTCGTCAACGCATGCTGACGAAAATAGATAATAGCCAATCAGCCTATTGCTTACTGGTTATTCCGCTAATGGTTGAGAATAACTTACAGTCTTTAGCTCACCGTTTATTGGTCGTAGATGTAGAAGAGTCCGTGCAAATTGAACGTACTTTACAGCGCGATCTCGTTAGCGAAGAGCAAGTAAAAAACATATTGGCCGCGCAAGCCTCAAGGAAAGAGCGCAACGCCGCAGCCGATGACATTATTAGTAATAATGGTGATAGCAGCGCCTTACCCGATAAAGTGGCGCAATTGCATCATCACTATCTCGAATTGAGCCAACGTTACCAATAACGCTTTAATACGTTATGGATAACTCAGCAGATGACCGACCTTATGCAGACAAATAATTTTGAACATCCGCTCAACGAAAAAGTGCGAATTTACCTGCGACTGGAATACCTCATTCGCCAGATGCAGTCTTCTTGCCAAAAAACGGATCACTGGCAACACCAAATATTCTTTCGAGCACTGTTTGATTTATTAGAGATCCTAGAGCAAATTCAGCTTAAAGCAGAGTTAGCGAAAGATTTGACCCACCAAGCGAGCAAGCTTAAGCGTTGGCTAGATGTACCAGGGGTTGACCAACAAGCCCTTTTAACGCTACTGGATAAACTCGAGCTAATGCAACGCCAGCTGATGACAGCATCACGTTTAGGTCAAGAATTACGTAACGATCGCTTTCTTTGTGGGATCAAGCAACGCTTTTCAATCCCGGGTGGTAGTTGCTGCTTTGATTTACCCGCACTGCACCATTGGCTGCATTTACCCTTGGTACACAAGCAAAGCGATATGACCAATTGGCTAGAGGCAATATCTGAGATATCCAATGCTTTACTGCTTTGGTTACGCCTAACGCGTGAACAAGGTCAATTTCAACCGCAGGTCGCTCGTGGTGGGTTCTTTCAGCACGATGCCGATGATGCATGTTTATTGCGCATTCAAATTTGCCCGAGCTACGGTGTATACCCTATGATATCAGGGCATCGTAATCGCTTTTCGATCCGCTTCATCCCATTTGAGGATGGTGCACCGATTGCCGATACCATTGAATTTAAACTTGCTATTTGCTGAGGTCAGCCCGTGTCACAACCAAGCGCACCGACAATTGTTAAATGTCCATCTTGTAAAGCAGATGTAGAATGGAATGAAAAAAGTGCCTATCGTCCATTTTGCTCTAAGCGTTGCCAATTAATTGATTTAGGTGAATGGGCAGAAGAAGAAAAAGCTATTCCTGGTGCACCAGATTTATCAGACTCTGATGGCTGGTCAGAAGATATGAACTATTAATTATCGATTAAGATACGTAAAAAAAGGCGCATGATGCGCCTTTTCTTTTAGCTGAAATTGACATCAAGCGAGTACATTAACGACGAAAGCTACAACATCGCTCTCGGTAATTTTAACCAACAAGAGTCATCAACTACTTATATAACGCAGTATTAGCTCATTACACGCAGCTGCAACTTATCAAGTACAACAGCATTGGCTTCAGGGAAATCATTAGGATTCAATGCAGAAATATCAACCCATTTACCCGGCTGACCTTCTTTGCCATAAGCATCACCAACAAAATCCGTCACCAAAAAGAAATCAAACTTAAGCGACTTATCAGGGTAATCATGAGCCAAAGAAAGAAAATGCACTAACTCAGTCACATCGATCCCCACCTCTTCATGAAGCTCACGGATCACTGCTTGCTCAGCCGTTTCATTCTGCTCTACTTTTCCGCCAGCAAATTCCCAGAATCCACCTTGATGGGCTTTAGCCGCACGCTGAGTAATAAACACTTTATCTTGTTGAGCATTAAGAATGATCCCTGCCGAGATCCATAGTTGTTGCTTATCCATTCTGACTTCTCTTTGTTCCATTGCTCTCTTCTCTAGCTGAAGATCGCTATTTTATATTTATAAAAAAGGCCGCATCAGCGACCTTTTCTTTTTAGTGAGCATAGTTTATCAATTAATTGATTTTACCGTGACACTGTTTGTATTTTTTACCTGAACCACATGGGCAAGGCTCGTTACGGCCCACTTTACGCTCTTCACGCTGGAAAGTGCCCGCGCCTTCTTCATCACTCGTACTTTCATCTGCAATTTGATTTTCCGCATTTTGATGCTGGAATTGCTGACGACGAGCAAGCTCTTCAGCTTGTTGACGACGTTCTTCTTCAATACGATCAACATCTTCTTGCTGTTGAACACGTACACGGCTCAGAATCGCAATCACGTCCGATTTCAGGCTTTCAAGCATCTCTTCAAATAACTCAAAAGATTCACGCTTGTATTCTTGTTTCGGGTTTTTCTGGGCGTAACCACGTAGGTGGATACCTTGACGCAGATGATCCATCGCCGCCAAGTGTTCTTTCCACAACATATCGAGGTTTTGCAGCATTACCGTTTTCTCGAAGTTGCGTAGTACTGGCGCACCTACAACTTCTTCTTTCTGTTGGTAAATAGCAACAGCTTGCTCGATGATACGCTCACGTAACGCTTCTTCGTAAAGCTTCTCTTCGCTATCTAGCCATTCCTGAATAGGTAACGCTAGATCGAAGTCTGCTTTTAGACGCTCTTCAAGGCCTTGAATATCCCACATTTCTTCAAGTGATTGTGCTGGCACATATTGCTCAAAGACTGACGTTAGTACGTCATGGTGGTTTTGTGAAATCATGTCGCTGATATCTTCAGCATTCATTAATTCATCACGCAACTCATAAACCACTTTACGTTGATCATTGGCAACGTCATCAAACTCAAGCAATTGCTTACGAATATCGAAGTTACGGCCTTCAACTTTACGTTGTGCGTTCTCGATAGCCTTAGTCACCCAAGGGTGCTCGATCGCTTCGCCTTCTTCCATACCCAGTTTTTTCATCATGCCAGAAACACGATCTGAAGCGAAAATACGCATCAGGCCATCTTCCATCGACAAGTAGAAACGAGATGAGCCCGCATCACCTTGACGACCAGAACGACCGCGTAGCTGATTATCGATACGGCGAGATTCATGACGCTCAGTACCAATAATATGTAAACCGCCCGACGTAAGTACAGCATCGTGGCGTACTTTCCACTTCGCTTTAATGTCGGCAATTTGCGCTTCAGTTGGCTCTTCTATCTGCGCAAGTTCACTCTGCCAGTGACCGCCCAATACGATATCGGTACCACGACCTGCCATGTTAGTTGCGATAGTTACCGCACCTGACTGACCAGCATTCGCAACAATATCAGCTTCTTTTTCATGGAATTTAGCATTAAGCACTTCATGCTTGATGCCTTCTTTTTTCAATGCATTAGATAGCAGTTCTGATTTTTCAATCGAAACTGTACCAACCAACACTGGCTGACCTTTCTCTACGCGTTCTTTGATATCTTCAGCAATCGCGCCAAATTTTTCTTGCTCAGTCATGTAAACCAAATCACCCATGTCATCACGGATCATTGGCTTATTGGTTGGCATTACAACGGTTTCAAGGTTGTAGATTGACTTGAATTCGAATGCTTCAGTATCAGCCGTACCTGTCATACCAGACAGTTTTTCGTACAAGCGGAAGAAGTTCTGGAAAGTAATAGAAGCGAGAGTTTGGTTCTCGTTCTGAATTTTTGCACCTTCTTTTGCTTCAACAGCTTGATGCAAACCTTCAGACCAGCGACGACCCGGCATAGTACGGCCAGTATGCTCATCGACGATGATGACTTCATCATCTTTTACGATGTAATCAACATCACGTTCAAACAGCACATGAGCACGCAGAGCCGCGTTCACGTGGTGTAGCAAGCTAATGTTGGCAGGGGAGTAAAGCGTATCACCTTCTTCCATCAAGCCATTTTTTTGTAGTAGCTCTTCAACAAACTCTTGGCCTGTTTCAGTTAAATGCGCTTGCTTCGATTTTTCGTCGACTGTGTAGTGGCCGTCACCGCGGTACTCTTCACTGTCTTCTTTATCTTGCTTCACTAACAGAGGGATCAATGTATTGATCTTAGTGTAAAGCTCAGAGCTGTCTTCGGCTGGACCTGAAATAATCAATGGCGTACGCGCTTCATCGATTAAGATGGAATCCACTTCATCGACAACCGCAAAGAAACGCTCACGTTGAACACGATCTTCCGGACGGAATGCCATGTTGTCACGCAGGTAATCGAAACCAAACTCATTATTTGTACCGTAAAGTACATCCGCTTGGTACGCTTCTTTCTTCGCTTGAGGCGGCATGTTTGGCACGTTAACGCCAACAGTCATACCTAGGAATTCAAATAGTGCGCGGTTTGTTTCGGCATCACGTGCCGCTAGGTAATCATTCACTGTAACGATGTGAACGCCTTTACCCGTTAGAGCATTAAGGTAGGCTGGTAGTGTTGCTGTTAGCGTTTTACCTTCACCAGTGCGCATTTCTGCAATCTGGCAGTTGTTCAACACCATGCCACCAATGAGCTGAACATCAAAGTGACGCATACCGAATACACGTTTTGATGCTTCGCGAACAGTAGCAAATGCTTCTGGTAGTAGTTGGTCTAGATTTTCACCTTGTTCGATACGCTCACGGAACTCGACCGTCTTGGCCTTAAGCTCTTCATCTAACAGGCTGTCAAATTGAGGTTCTAATTTATTGATTTGATCGACGATTTTGCGCAAACGACGCAGAGTGCGGTCGTTACGGCTACCGATAATTTTTGTCAGTAGTTTTGATAACATGGTGATGCCGTTTCTCTAAGTTATGTAGATTCAGCGCAATAGGCCTCTGAATCAAAGGATCAGGTTGTCACAGGGATATCCTATCCCTACTCAACAGAGCCGTGCACAATGTGCAGCAAATAAGGCCAAGTTAATGCTTACTATTGGATATTGTGGCACTTTATTTCAGTTTCAAGGGGCACAGTCAAACAAAGTCATTCTATAGGTTAAACACCGAAGTAGATATCCCCACAAAACGAAAATATTAACCAAGCAAAGCCTTGATACTAGCGTCCCCGCCAACCCACTTGAATGATATAATAAGCCATAATACTTAAGTCGCCTATGGTTAAAGCTGGAGTCTAGTTTTTCATATGCGAAAATTAGGTGTCAGCCCACAATAGTGGCATTTATTCTATTATTAATAACGGATATTTAAGCGAGAGTTATGAGAGATCATCGCCCACAAACACCGGCTCACCTATTGGATGACTCCACACTTGGCAATATCCAGCAACGTGCCGTAGCACTGGCTAAATTAAATGAAGCCGTTAAACAGCACTTAAATTGTGCAGCCCATTGCCGTGTCAGTAATTACCGTCAGCAAACACTGATCATTGAAGTTTCATCGGCCAGTTGGTCAATGCGCCTAAACTTTGAAAGAAATAGTTTGATAAATAAGCTACGAGAGCATTTACTGCCACAGCTTATACAAATTGATATCAAGGTTAACCCCAACCTCGCCGCTGATGCTGAACGTAAACAACAAAAATTACCGGATATAGTACGAAAACCCATTACAGAAAAAGCTGCTGGTTATCTACTCTATACCGCTCAGCACGCACCAGATAAAGTAAAAGCTCGGTTAGAGCGCATTGCTGCATTAGCTAAACGTCGCCAGTCAGAATAATTTAAGCCGTGTTTAGCTATTAAAAATAATCACAAACAACAGATACAAAAACGCCAGACAATGTCTGGCGTTTTTAAATTCGTTCGATGAAAAGAATTAACGTATTACGCTAATACCATACCAGGCTGAGCCAAAGTAACGGGTGAATCTTTCTCATCTTGATAGGTTGTCCACTCGTAAGCTTCTTGATCAGCTAACACTGCACGCAATAGTTTATTGTTTAATGCGTGACCTGACTTATATGCAGCCATTTCACCCACAATATTGTGACCGCACATATAAAGGTCACCAATGGCATCCAATACTTTGTGTGTCACTAACTCGTTATCAAAGCGCAGACCGTCTTCATTAAGAATACGGTACTGGTCTAATACAATTGCGTTATCGAAACTACCGCCTAAACATAAGTTTTGCGATTGTAGGTATTCGATATCGTGCATGAAACCAAAAGTACGTGCACGACTAATGTCTTTTACGAATGATTGGCTAGAAAAATCTAACAATAAACGCTGCTGTTCAGAATCAATCGCAGGGTGATTGAATTCAATAGCGAAGTCTAAACGGAAACCGTTATATGGACGTAACTCTGCCCATTTATCGCCATCTTCTACGCGAACAGTTTTCTTGATACGTAAAAAGCGTTTTGGCGCATTCAACGTGTCGATACCTGCAGACTGTAGCAAGTAAATAAATGGGCTCGCACTGCCATCCATAATAGGAATTTCAGGCGCATCTACTTCGATAATCACATTATCGATACCCATACCTGCAAGCGCAGCGTTTAAGTGCTCAACGGTTGAGATACGTACGCCTTCGTCATTCACAAGGGCTGTACACAGCATAGTATCGCGCACCGAGTCTGCATTAGCAGGAAAATCCACTGGTGGATTTAAGTCAGTACGACGATAGATCACACCCGTATTCGCCGCAGCAGGGCGTAGAATAAGCGTGACTTTACGACCAGAGTGGAGACCCACACCAGTAGTTTGGACAATGCTTTTCAATGTACGTTGTCTGATCATCTAATTTCTCTCAACTTATGAAAGCCAAAAACACCCACTGCCCTATCACATAATAGGCAATGGGGGCTGATGTTACCACTCATCTGGTCATATCCCAAACAATTTACGTTGTTTAATCAGCTTGCTGACGTAAAAACGCAGGGATATCAAGGTAGTCATGTTCACTTTGCGGTGACGCTTTTGGCGCTGTAGCCGCAGAAGATGACGACGATGCTGGCGATTCAACAGAGTTGCTTTGCGTTAAAGGAGCCGCTTTAGGCTGTTCTTCAATCGCAGATACTGCAGCCTTCTCTTGTGAAGAGGCAACAGCAGGCGCAGGTTTAGAGGTTGTCACCAATGTAATATCTGGCTTACTTTCTTTACCAATACCTGTCGCAACAACAGTTACGCGTAGTTCGTCTGTCATTTCAGGATCAAGTGACGTACCGATAACAACGGTTGCGTTATCTGATGCGAATGCTTTCACTGTGTTACCCACAGTTTCAAACTCATCAAGACGCATATCCATGCCTGCTGTAATGTTAACAAGAACACCACGAGCACCAGCAAGATCAATATCTTCAAGTAGCGGGCTAGAAATAGCCATTTCAGCCGCTTCTTCAGCACGATCATCACCGACAGCCATACCACTACCCATCATTGCATGACCCATTTCCGACATCACTGTACGTACATCAGCGAAATCGACATTGATCATACCGGGGCGTGTAATTAGCTCAGCAATACCTTGAACCGCATTCTTAAGCACGTCATTTGCTTTCGCAAAAGCGTCCAGTAGCGTGATACCACGGCCAAGAACTTTCAGTAATTTCTCGTTTGGAATTGTGATAAGAGAATCGACGTGCTTAGAAAGCTCCTCGATGCCCTGCTCTGCAAATGCCATACGTTTCTTACCTTCGAAGCTAAATGGTTTAGTCACCACCGCTACTGTAAGAATACCCAGTTCTTTTGCCACTTCAGCAATGATTGGAGCCGCACCAGTACCAGTACCGCCACCCATACCTGCCGCAATGAAGATCATGTCTGAACCTTGCAGTTCATTCTTGATAGCTTCACGGTCTTCCAGCGCCGAATCACGACCTACTTGTGGGTTTGCACCCGCACCTAGACCTTTAGTGATATCGCCACCGATTTGAATCACAGTGCTTACACTCGATTTACGCAGTGCTTGTGCATCGGTATTAACGGTGATGAACTCAACACCTTCAATTGATTCACGAACCATGTGATCGACAGCATTACCGCCGCCGCCGCCAACGCCAATGACCTTGATTACCGCTTCGTCAGAGATTTCCATCATCGGTTCAAACATTTGTTCTCTCCGTTATTCCTGTTCGCATCAGGTTTTAAAATTCTTTTTTAAACCAGCCGCTCACTTTAGAAAATAAACCCGAAACTGAACGTTTTGGCTCTACTTCGCTATCGTTAAACGATTGATTATCCTTTCCGTAGTGCAGCAAACCCACTGCTGTCGCATAATGCGGTGCTTGCACATAATCTGTTAATCCACTTAGCTCAAGTGGTTGGCCAATTCGGACTTGGTTTTGGAACACACGTTCCGCACACTCATTAAGCCCTTCAATTTGTGCCGCGCCACCCGTTAAAACAATGCCTGCTGCTAAGTGGTGTTTTACGCCCGCATTACGCAATTGTTCTTGGATCTCTACTAGCCTCTGATTAACTAAACCTAATAATTCGCTATAGCGAGGTTCAATCACTTCCGCTAGGGTCTGGCTCTGCAAGCTACGCGATGGTCGGCCACCAACACTAGGTACATCAACCTTGGCGTCTTTGCTAACTAACTCGCTGAGTGCACAGCCATATTTAACTTTAATTTCTTCAGCATCACCCGGAGGTGTACCGAAAGCATAAGCAATGTCGCTGGTGACAACATTACCCGCATAAGGGATCACTTCTGCATGGCGTAAAGCACCGCCAGTCCAGAAAGCTATGTCCATAGTGCCGCCGCCAATATCGACTACGCAGACACCCAGTTCACGCTCATCTGCGGTTAATACCGCATGACTTGCCGCTAAACCGGAAAAGATCAGTTGATCCACTTTTAAGCCACAACGCTCTACCGCTTTAACAATGTTACGCGCCATATCGTTGTGACAGGTAATCAAATGAACACTCGCTTCCATCCGAACGCCAGATAAACCAACAGGATTTTTAATTCCCTCTTGATAATCAATAGCAAATTCCTGAGGAATTACATGTAAAGTTCGATGTTCATCGCTAATTTTTACTGATTTCGCCGTATGAATAACACTATCGACGTCATCTTGCGTTACCTCTTTGTCAGAAATAGGCACCATGCCTTTTTCTGTCTGGCAACGAATATGTTTGCCAGATAGCGACAAGTAGACTGAATCAATTTCACAATCTGCCATCAAAGCCGCTTTATCGACAGCGCGCTGAACAGACTTAACGACAGATTCAAGATCATTGACTCCGCCTTTGTCCATACCGCGAGACGGGCTGCTACCAACACCAATAACGTTGACATTACTGTCTGGCAGCACTTCCCCAACCAAAGCACAAACTTTGGAAGTACCGATATCAAGGCCAACTATGAGTTTTTTATCTGTTGCCTTAGTCATTCGCGCACGCTCTTATTCTTTCGGTATCGTTTTCCAGCCTACAGCCGCACCAATATCGTACCGTAAATCTACGTACTCTATTGCTTTACCCTGCATTTCTATCTCAGGGTATAAGCTAATGAAACGTTCTAAACGCTCCATTCGTGTTTTTCGACCTAGCTCTAACCGAATACCATTAGTTAACTCAACACGCCAAGCTCGGCGTTCATTTAAGATAAGCGTATCAATTTCAAAGCCCGCAAGCTGTAACCTTGGTTGCATTTCATCCAATGCAGCTAAGAGTTGCTGGCTACTGCCATCAGGTCCAGATAAGTGCACTAATGCTAAGTCAGCTACCTGATTGGCATCAGCATAAAACACCTCACCGTTCATATTGACCAGATTATCCTGATTCCAAATGGCTGCAGGTTGATGTTCTAGCAAATAAACCTTTACCGTTTCTGGCCACTGCTTTCGCACTGACGCATGGGCAACCCAAGGTAGAGATTCCAAAGCACTTTGCAGACTTTCAATATCTTGGGTCATAAATGTACCCAAATGGTCGAGCTGCAAAATGGCTTGCCGAACATCATTGGTGGTTAAATGCTTTAACTCACCTTGGATGATGAGCTGCGAAAGCGGGAGACGATTAGCATCTGTCATCCAGCTCAATGCAGCACTCAGCAACCATGCAATAAACACGATAACGGCAATAAAAAAAGCGACGCCCCCTAAATGCTTAGTGGGTAGCGGCGAAGCTAAAAATACGCTTTTTTTGACTACGTCCGTCATTTCGCCAAAAACCTTACCTATTAATGTGTAGACCTATGCTCGACACGCTAATTCAACTTGAATAAATGATTTTTGAGCAAAGTTGGTCGATTATACCGACCAAGCCGTAACTCTCCAACATTTGTTGGTTAATTTAATGCCGACTCTGAGTTCATATCTATTTCAATGATGAAAACTTTGCAATAAAAAGGTCTACATTCTCAGTTATATGCGCTAAAAATCACGCTTCACGCATGGTTGCAACATTTAGCTGCATTTCTGCTAGTTGGCGGGCTACTTTACCCACATCACCAGCACCTTGCGTCAGCACCAAGTCATCTTCAGCAATAATATTTGCTAAAGCGGCAGGTAGCGCCTCAATAGTTGGAACAAAAATAGGGTCTATTTTGCCTCGACCACGGATTGTTCTACACAGTGCGCGGCCGTCAGCCCCTGCAATCGGCGTTTCACCAGCAGAGTAAACATCTAACATCACCAATACATCAACTTGCTCAAGCACATTCGCAAAATCTTCGTACAAATCGCGGGTGCGGCTATAACGATGCGGTTGGAAGATCATCACTAAGCGCTTATCTTCCCAACCGGCGCGAGCTGCCTGAATAGTGACATCAACTTCGCTTGGATGATGACCGTAATCATCGACTAGCATCACCTTGCCATTCCCGCTCTCGAACTCACCTAAGTGATCAAAACGACGACCAGTGCCTTGGAATTCAACTAATGCGCGAATAATCGCACTATCATCAACGCCTTCTTCTGTCGCAACAGCAACTGCAGCCGTCGCATTCAAGGCATTGTGTTTACCAGGAACATTCAAGGTAATATCAAGACTCGGTTTGCCTTGGCGTGCAATCGTAAAATGCCCTTGTTGGCCTGTTTGACGATAATTCAGTAGACGCACATCGGCATCGTCAGCAAAACCATAGGTAATCACTTGGCGACCAATACGTGGCAATAATTCACGTACCACAGGATCATCGATACACACTACGGCCAAGCCATAAAACGGTAAATTATGCAGGAAGTCGATAAACGTCTGTTTTAAGACTTCAAAATCACCGCCATACGTTTCCATATGATCAGCTTCAATATTAGTGACAACACTCACCATTGGCTGCAGGTGCAAGAAAGAAGCATCACTTTCATCCGCTTCTGCTATCAAGTAACGGCTGCAACCTAAACGTGCATTCGTTCCTGCACTTTTCACTAATCCACCGTTAACAAACGTTGGATCTAATCCTGCTTCTGAATAAATCTGCGTCACTAGCGCTGTCGTGGTCGTTTTACCATGCGTACCTGCAATCGCAATGCCATGACGGTAACGCATAAGTTCAGCTAACATTTCTGCGCGGCGAACCACTGGGATACGTGACTCACGTGCAGCAACCAATTCAGGGTTATCTTGCGAAATAGCCGTTGATACAACGACAACACTGGCTCCCTGAACGTTTTCTGGGCGGTGACCAAAGAAAATTTCAGCACCTTTACTTTCAAGGCTGTTTGTCACGGCATTGGGGGCAATGTCAGAACCACTAATCCGGTAGCCTTCATTAACCAAAACTTCCGCAATACCACTCATGCCAGCTCCGCCGATACCGACAAAGTGAATACGCTCTACACGACGCATTTCAGGCACCATGGTTCTAATTTTGGCTAATTGTTCGTTATCCAATTTGTTGTTCATCACTGTTTCTCGTTCTAGTTTTTTGCTAGCGATTTAATTACATCTGCAACGCGAACATCGGCGTCGAGGATCGCAGCTTCTCGAGCAGCCTGTGCCATTGATAGCAGGGCTGGACGGTCAAGTTTTTGAAGTTGTTGTGCTAATTTCACAGCAGTTAAATCTGGCTGTTCAATCATTAATGCAGCGCCCGCTTGCACCAAATGATCGGCATTCAATGCTTGCTGCCGATCTTTATGCATAAACGGGACAAAAATAGCGGCGACACCAGCGGCAGATAACTCTGATACAGTCAGTGCACCTGAACGACACACAACGACATCAGCCCACTCATATGCAGTGGCGACATCATCAATAAATTCGGTCACTTTCACACCGGCTGACGCTTCAGGTTGTGCTTGGTAGGCCAGCTCGGTCTCAGCTTGTGCCCCTTTACCTGCTTGGTGCCACACTGTGATATTTTCACCGAGTAACCCCGCCACTTCAGGCATAGTCTGATTCAGAATACGAGCGCCTTGGCTACCGCCCATGACCAACACACGGATAGGACCACTGCGTTGGGCAAAACGTTCCATTGGTTGTGGTAGCTCAGTCACATCTTGGCGAACAGGGTTACCAACAACCTCTTGATTTGTAAATGCTCCAGGAAATGCCTGTAAGACACGACGGGCAATTTTAGATAGCCATTGATTAGTTAACCCTGCGACTGCATTTTGTTCATGCAATACCACAGGAATACCACTCAGCCATGCAGCAACGCCACCAGGACCGCTCACATAGCCACCCATGCCAAGAACGACGTCCGGTTGCCATGCTTTAATATGTGCACGTGCTTGTTTGATTGCACCTAGGATTTTAAATGGTGCAGCTAACAGCCTAACGATACCTTGGCCTCTTAGCCCTTTGACTTTAATAAAATCAATTTCGATACCGTGCTTTGGCACTAGTTCCGCTTCCATTCTATCAGCGGTACCCAGCCAACGGATGTCCCATCCTTGCTGCTGTAATTGTTTCGCTACCGCAAGGCCTGGAAAAACATGTCCCCCAGTACCACCCGCCATAACAAGTAATCGTTTATTTTTTGTCATTAATCTTTTTCAACACTATTTTCTTCTGGTTCCGATTCGGTGGGATGATATTTAGCATGAAGCCGCTGTTCGTAATCAATGCGGATCAAAATCGCAACCGCCGTCGCCATAATAAATAAACTGGAGCCACCATAACTGATCAGTGGCAAGGTCAACCCTTTGGTTGGCACAATTCCCGCAGCAGCACCAACATTGACTAACGTCTGGAAAGCAAACCAAATGCCTATACCAAATGCGAGGAAACCACCAAATAGCTGCTCGCTTTGCAATGATTTACGACCAATCAATAAGGCTTTAAACACCAAAGCGAAAATCAGCACTAATACACTCACAACACCGATTAATCCGAGTTCTTCTGCGAGTACCGCAAAAACAAAATCGGTATGCGCTTCGGGTAAATATTCTAGCTTTTGGATTGAATTACCCAACCCTTGCCCTAGCCAATCACCGCGACCAAATGCCATTAATGACTGTGTAAGTTGGTAACCACTACCAAAAGGATCATCCCATGGGTCGAGAAAGGATGTCACCCGCCGCATACGATAAGGCTCAAAGACAATCAGTATAACGATGCCAAATATCGCGACCGCTATCATAGCGAGGAATTGCCATAATTGGGCACCTGCAATAAATAACATGCCTACCGTGGTCACAAACATCACAACAAATGACCCTAAATCGGGTTGTTGTAGCAATAGAACAGCTAATGCCACCAGCACAGCTAACGGTTTAGCAAAACCAAGAAAGCTTGCACGTACCTGTGTATATTGACGAACCAAATAACCCGCTAAAAAGATAAACAAAGAAAGCTTTGCCACTTCTGCTGGCTGTAAGTTAAAGATGCCCAATGGGATCCAACGCGCCGCACCGTTCACCGAGCGACCAATACCCAGCACGACAATAAGTAAAAAGACCGACACCAATAGCATGGGCACGCTTAATTGCTGCCAACGAGACAGCGGGACTTGCACCATGATGCCTATGATAAAAATAGAACAGCAGAGGAAAAAAGCATGGCGAAGAGCAAAGTAAAATGGGATCCCCGTTAAACGGGTTGCAATAGGCACAGAGGCCGATGTCACGATCACCAACCCAATCACCATCAAGGCTAATGCTATCCACACTAACTGGCGATCGTATAACGAAGGACTGGATGGCTTAGTAAACCATTCAGTGACGGATGTCATTCCTTCCTTGGTCTGTCTTAGCATTCATTCGCTCCTGCGACTTGATGCTGTAACTCTTGCGCTAAAGTGACAAAAGTATCACCTCGCGTCATAAAATTTGGAAATTGGTCAAAACTCGCACAGGCAGGAGAGAGCATAATCATGTCACCTGATTGCGCCGTTACCGCTGCTAAAGCCATTGCTTGTGCCATCGTTTCGACACAAATTGGCGATTCAACCAAAGATGAAAATTGGTTGCCATCACGGCCGTAGCAATACAACTGAACATTTAGCGCCGCCAATACTGGCTGCAATTCAGAAAAATCCGCCCCTTTGCCATCTCCGCCGACCAGCAGGTGAAGCTTACCTTCAAGGCTGAGCCCTTTAAGTGCCGCTAAAGTACTCGCCACGTTAGTTGCTTTTGAATCATTCACCCATTTTACGCCATGCTGTTGCACCACAAGTTGGCAACGGTGCACTAAGCCCGTATAGCGGCGTAAAGCACGGCATGCTGCGGTATGGTCAATATTTACGGCATCAGCAAGTGCCAACGCTGCAAGGCTATTCGCCACATTATGACGACCAACCAATGCAATTTCGTTAGCTGGCATGAGCGGCTGTTGATCGACAGCCAGGAACTCTTGACCGTTTTGTTCAATCAAGCCATAAGCTTGGCAATCAAAGCCAAAACTGGTTTCTGGCGCATCAAACCCAAAAGAAGCCGCTGGACGTGTCGCCAGATCATCACGGTTATACACGATTAATTCAGCATGCTCGAAAATACGCATTTTCGCCGCGCTGTAATCCGCTAAACCGTGGTAACGATCCATATGATCTTCAGATAGGTTTAAGTAAGTGGCCGCTTTCAGTTTTAGGGAAGAGGTTGTCTCAAGTTGAAAGCTTGATAATTCGAGTACGTACACATCGTGGTCATTGGCCAGCATATCTAATGCAGCGAAGCCAATATTACCGCCCACTCCGACATCGATATTGGCCTCTTTCGCCATCTCACCGACAAGGCTAGTCACGGTACTCTTACCGTTGGACCCAGTGATCGCCACGACTGGCTTGGTAACTGCACGCGCGAATAGTTCGATATCGCCCACAATTTCAATACCAGCTTCAGCGGCTTGCTGAAGCTCTGGGGTTGCCAGTGCAATGCCTGGACTCGCAACTATCATATCAGCCGCGAGTAACCACGCCATATTCCACTCTCCGCAGCACAGCTCAACACTGCTCGGGAGCGATTCCTGGCCCGGTGGAGTCGCACGTGTATCAATGACTTTAATCTCTAAATTCAGATCATAAGCCAAAGACTGTCGCACGAGGTGATGAACAACAGAAAGTCCTGTCATTCCTAACCCAATCACTACAACGCGTTTTACCCCACCTAAGCCATTCATTTAACGTACCTTCAATGTCGCAAGAGCAATTAACACTAGCATCATAGTAATGATCCAAAAACGCACGATAACACGAGGTTCTGGCCAACCTTTTAATTCGTAATGGTGATGAATCGGCGCCATTCGGAAAATACGCTGTCCGCGAAGTTTGTACGAGCCCACTTGTAAGATAACGGAGACCGTTTCCATTACAAATACACCGCCCATGATCACAAGTAGCAACTCTTGGCGAACTAAGACCGCAATAGTGCCCAGTGCGCCACCGAGTGCTAGTGAACCTACATCGCCCATAAACACTTGAGCTGGGTAAGTATTAAACCAAAGGAAACCAAGTCCAGCACCGACAATGGCGGTACAGACAATAACGAGCTCACTCGCGTTACTTAAATAAGGAATATGCAGGTAGTTAGCAAAATTCACATTACCCGTTGCCCACGCAATAAATGCCATGCCCGATGCCACCATGACCGTTGGCATAATGGCCAAGCCATCAAGGCCATCGGTTAAGTTAACCGCATTACTGGTACCGACAATCACAAAATAGGTAAATACGATGTAGAACAGGCCCAGTTGCGGCATCACATCTTTAAAGAAAGGCACAACAAGTTGAGTCGCCGCTGTATCTTTGCCATACATATACAAGGCAAATGCGACCCCCAGAGCAATGACTGACTGCCAGAAGTACTTCCAGCGCGCAACCAAGCCATCGGTATTCTTACGCACGACTTTACGGTAATCATCCACAAAACCCACTACGCCATAGCCCAGCATCACGACTAACACCGCCCATACATAGGGGTTTGATAAATCAGCCCAAAGCAAAACCGTAATGGTAATTGCAGCCAAAATCATGAGGCCGCCCATTGTAGGCGTACCTCGTTTACTAAAGTGAGATTCAGGACCTTCGTTACGTACCACTTGGCCAATTTGCAACATTTGTAAACGTGCAATCAGACGTGGGCCCATCCATAACGAGATAACTAAAGCAGTAAGTACGCTAACAATAGCGCGGAACGTCAAATATTCGAAAAGACGAAAAAATGGGAACGTAGACTGAAGTGCATCGGCTAACCAGTAAATCATTATTTATTTTCCTGCAGTGCGACAATCACATCTTCCATGCGGGAGCTGCGTGCTCCTTTTGCCAACACTGTAACCTCTTGGTGTTGTTTAAGTTCTTGATCTAATTGTGTCATCAATGTCGCAATCAGTGTTTGTTTATCATCAAAGTGTTGCCCTTGATTCAGCTCACTCACTACGGCACTCGTACGGCCATATGTGAAGACGCCATCAAGCAATTTGTCTTTTGCGTACTCGCCAACTTCACGATGAAGTAATGCACTTTCTTCGCCAAGTTCAGCCATATCACCCAGCACAAACCAACGTTGACCAGCAAATGACGCAAGTAAATCAATGGCAGCTTTCACCGATGCCACGCTAGCATTATAAGTGTCATCGATAAGACGAAGTCCAGCCTGCGGTTGAGTGATATCAACCCGCCCTTTTACGTTTACCACTTGACCAAGGCCACGAATGACATCATCCAAAGACGCGCCAAGCGTATAACTCAGAGCCGCAGCAGCGAGGGCGTTCGATACATTATGCACACCGGCAAGTGTCAATATGACCGAACCCATTCCTTCGGGGGTACGCATTGTAAAACAAGCGCGACCGTCAGAGTTAACAATTATGTCATTTGCGAAAAAATCAGCGTCAGGATTGGATGCAGAGAAAGTTAAAATGCGCTGTTCCGTCAAATTTTCACGCCAATTAGGCAGATCATTTGAATCAAGATTAACAATGGCGATACCACCAGCAGGTAAACCCTCGAAAATTTCACCTTTCGCTTTAGCTACGCCAGCCAATGAGCCAAAACCTTCTAAGTGCGCAGCGGCTAAGTTATTCACTAACGCCGTTTGGGGTTTAACCAGGTTCGTTGTATAAGCAATTTCATTTTGATGATTCGCACCCAGTTCAATCACCGCATAATCGTGATCTGAGGTTAAACGTAACAACGTTAGAGGGACACCAATATCATTATTGAAATTACCCGCCGTGGCTAACACCTTGCCTTTTAGGCCAAGAATTGCCGCCACCATTTCTTTCACCGTGGTCTTACCGCAACTACCTGTTAACGCAACGGTTTTAAGTCCGTTTGTTTGCGTCAGCGTTTTTGCAACCCAAGCACCGAGTTGACCCAGTGCTAATCGAGTATCAGACACCACTAGCTGTGGAATATCAATTGGTAAGTAACAACTAACCAGTAAAGCTTTCGCGCCGCTATCAACTGCCGTCTGACAAAAGTCATGCGCATCAAATCGCTCACCTTTCAATGCGACAAATAAAGCGTTGCAATCGATCTGGCGAGTATCTGTTGATACTGAGGTGATGCGGATATCATCACCCATTAATGTGGCATCTAACTCATCGGCTAGATGAGACAATTGCACGTCAATCATGCATGCGTCTCCAATAAGGTTTGAACCGTTTCACGGTCAGAATAGTGGATCGTTTGATCAGCTAGAATTTGGTAATCTTCATGACCTTTCCCAGCCACTAAAACAATGTCTTGTTCGCTAGCGTGCAGCATTGCATATTGGCAAGCACTGAATCGGTCGTGGATCACTGATGCTTGATTTGCATTCACCAACCCAGCTTTCATATCCAGCATGATCTGCTCTGGATCTTCACTGCGCGGGTTATCATCAGTTAAGATAATATGATCAGCTTGCTGCTCTGCAATTGCCGCCATCATTGGACGTTTGCCGGTATCTCGATCACCGCCACAACCAAAAATACACCATAGCTTACCGTCACAATGTACTTGTAATGCCTGCAAAGCTTTTTCTAGCGCATCTGGCGTATGAGCATAATCCACCACCATCATAGGTTTGTCAGCTTTTTGAAAAACTTCCATTCGCCCTATCACGGCGTTTAACTTTGGTGCGGTCGCAATAAGCTGAGCGATATCATGCCCTGTCGCCAGTAGCGTCGCTAACGCCAACATAATATTCATGACATTAAACGAACCAACCAATGGCGCAGTAAACGTCCCAGCTCCCCATGATGAATCAACACTCAGCGTGACACCTTGAGTACTGTACGTCACCGCGGTTAACCACAATGCGGGCCCTTGATGCTCAGCAGCAACGCTCGCTTGTGTTGTCACCGCAACAGCATCAGGTAAGGTCATTAGCCATTGGCGCCCAACTTCGTCATCCATATTAATGACAGCAACACCTGCGTGATGTTCAGTAAAGAGGGTTTGTTTAGCCGCTGCGTAATTGGCCATGTCACCGTGGTAATCTAGGTGATCTCGACTCAAGTTGGTAAAAATACTGGCTGCAAAATGCAGTGCTTTAACACGCCCTTGCACTAACCCGTGCGACGAGACTTCCATCGCAGCAAAAGACGCCCCCTGCTGGTATAAATCAGCCAGTACATGTTGAATTTCAATCGCACTGCCAGTGGTATTTGCTGCAGGTATTAGATTGCTCAGCAAACCGTTACCTGTAGTGCCCATAACGCCAGCACGGTAACCGACCAGCTCTGCCCACTGTGCCAGAATTTGGCTAATCGTTGTTTTGCCATTGGTGCCCGTCACCGCCACCAGTTTTAGCTGCTCATCCGGTTGCTGATAAAAAACCTTGGCGATGGCAGATAGATGTAGGTTCAGTTGCGAAAAATAGATAATTGGCACACAGTGCTGTAGGCGTACCTCTCCGTGTAAAGCCTCGCCCTCAGCTTCAGCCAACACCGCAATGGCACCTTGCTCTATCGCTTTATCGATAAAGCGACGACCATCGATCTGATGACCTTTAACAGCAGCAAACAAGCTACCACTGTTAACATCACGACTGTCTAACGTAAATGATGACGGTGCTAATGCGCTTATTTCATCGCTCAATATTGTTGCTACTGACAACCAAGGTGCCAGTAAGCATCCGATAGTTTTGTTCTGATTATGTATCGGCATTCGAGGTGCCTCTGTTATGGACAACATTTAACTTTTCGCCAGAACCCGCGTCTGGCGGCACATTCAAAATTTGCAGTGCACTTCCCATCACATCTGCAAATATCGGCGCCGCAATTGCGCCGCCATAATATTGATCACCCTGAGGCTCATTTACGACGACAACCATAGCAATACGCGGATTACTGATAGGCGCAAGACCCGCCGTCATCGCAATGTATTCATCACTGTATCCGCCAGCGGCAGCAACTTTTGCGGTCCCCGTTTTGGCACCCACGCGGTAACCAGGTACCGCAGCACGTTTAGCACTGCCTTCTTTCCCCGTTACCATTTCAAGCATTTTTAGTAACTTACGCGTATTCTCAACAGACACCACTTGGCGCCCAGGAATAACATCATCCGTTTTTAGGATGGAGAGCGGACGGCTCACACCTAGCGCACCCAAGGTTGCGTAAGCACGTACTAACTGAATGGGTGTAACCGAAATACCGTAGCCAAAAGCTAAGGTAGCACGTTCAAAATCGGACCAACGACGGCGATCTGGGAAGAAACCTTGTGATTCGCCAATCAGGTTAATGCCTGACGGGTCTCCCATACCAACACTGCTATACATACCGAGCAAGGCTTCAACAGGCATAGCTAGTGATAGTTTACTGACACCAATGTTACTGGATTTTTGTAAGATACGGGCTAAGTTGGCTTTACCGACTTTTGATACGTCACGCACTCGACTTCCACCGACCTGCATAATGCCATTGCCAGTATCAATAATCGTGTTTTCATCAGCGACACCATTTTCGAGTGCCGTTAGCACCACAAAAGGTTTAATGGTTGAGCCTGGCTCCATCGCATCAGTAATGACCCGATTACGCATTCGAAAACTTTGCAAACCATCACGGTTATTAGGGTTATAAGAGGGGGCATTCACCATGGCCAGCACTTCACCAGTCCGAACGTCAACCATCACCACACTGGCAGACGTGGCACGGTAATCGACAACCGCTTGTTTTACGGCGCGGTATGCCATGGCTTGCAAACGCTGATCGATACTCAGTTCTAGCGGTTTACCTGGCTCTCGCTGTTTAAGCGAAATATTTTCAACTACGCGGCCATAGCGATCTTTTCGCACCGTTTTACGCCCGGGTTCACCAGTTAACCAACCATCATAGGTACGTTCAACGCCTTCTAAACCGTGGCTATCAATGCCCGTCATACCAATTAAATGCGCACTCACTTCACCAGCAGGGTAAAAACGGCGGGATTCGTCTTTTAGGCCTACGCCAGCAAGCTTGAGCTTACTCACATACGCCGCCATAGCAGGACTAACCTGACGGGCTAAATAAATAAAACGACGCTTTTGATTTTTTTCAATTCGCTTAACTAACTTTTGGCGATCAAGGCCTAAGACATCAGCAAGCGCATGCCAGCGGGCCTGTTCGACCATGCCACCATGCTTATAAATTTGAACAGGATCGGCCCATACCGCCTGTACAGGTACACTCACGGCAAGCTGCTCACCGTTACGATCAGAAATAATACCGCGCGCTGACGGGAGTGCTTTCACGCGAAGTGAACGCAAATCGCCTTCTTGGATAAGTTTGCCCGGCTCTAACACTTGAATATAAGCCGCACGACCGATCAATAGACCTAAGGCTAAAATAACGCAGCCGCAAATAAGATTAAAACGCCACGGTATGAATACGGGAGGCGCTTTAACACGGCGTTGATTGGTGGTTTTAGTTCGTTTGAAGATATTCATCATCACTGGACAACTATTTCATTCGCCGCGGTTGGGCGCTTCATCTCAAGTTGTGTTTCAGCTAAGCGCTCCACACGACTATGCTCGGCCAGAGAATTCTCTTCCAATATTTGATTTCGCCACTCAATATCGAGCTGGTCACGCTCGATAAGGAGTTGCTCTTGCTGAACGATCAATTGACGCGAGTGATGGGTGATATACACCACCGCCAACGCCGACCCTAAGATCAATATCAAGAGTAATAACGGCAGTCGCCCAATCGAAAAGAGATCTTTGACGATCAAGCGCGCTACGTTAATTGATGGTTCAGCGGTTGGCTTCATAACTTCTCGGCTAAACGCAACACAGAACTACGCGCACGGGTATTGTGGCCGAGTTCATTAGTTGAAGGTTTAATCGCTTTACTCGCCAATTTCAAATCGGCACTGCCTAGCGCTTTAATTTGATCTTCCGTTAATGGTAAACCAGCAGGTACTTCAGGCCCTTTGCTGTGTTTACGCATAAAACGTTTAACCATGCGATCTTCTAGCGAGTGGAAGCTAATAATAGATAAACGGCCTTGAGGAGCTAACACTTTAAGAGCGCCATTCAAAGCAACATCAATTTCTTCTAGTTCACTGTTAATGTAGATACGGATCGCTTGGAAGCTACGCGTCGCTGGGTGCTTATGCTTATCACGGAATGGCGATACAGCAGCAATCAAGCTCGCTAATTGGGTCGTGCGCGTTAATGGCTCTTTTTCTGGGTTTTCACGGTGCTCAACAATGCCACGCGCGATACGCTTAGCGAAACGTTCTTCACCAAACTCTTTGAGTACCCATGCAATATCATCAGCATCCGCTTCAGCTAGCCATTCTGCAGCTGAAAGGCCCGTTGTAGGGTCCATACGCATATCAAGTGGGCCGTCACGCATGAAGCTAAAGCCACGCTCTGCATCATCCAGTTGCGGTGATGAAACACCAAGATCAAGCAATACGCCGTCAACTTGGCCTAACAGTTCTCGGGTTTCCATATAATTAGCCATCCCTGAAAATGGGCCATGGATAATAGAGAAACGCGGATCATCAATTGTCTGAGCTTCAGCAATCGCTTGTGGATCACGGTCGATACCGTAAAGACGGCCATTTTCGCCCAGCTTAGATAAAATCAGGCGGCTGTGGCCACCACGGCCAAACGTGCCATCGATATAAATACCATCGGGCTTAATATCGAGACCGTCTACTGATTCATGGAGTAAGACGGAGATGTGCTCAAATTGTTCTGACATAAATAATATAGTTTCAACTAGAGTGAAAGCTCACTAAGGCGCACTGATAAAGCAGTGGGATCCTCAGCCTGAAATTGTGTATCCGTTATGATCTGTTGCTGCCAATGAGGCGCATGCCAAATCTCAAATTTATTGTACTGCCCCACCAGCATGACCTTACTTTCTAGCTCGGCGTAGTCACGTAACGATGGTGCAATTAATAAACGACCTTGGCTATCCATTTCACATTCACTCGCATGCCCTAATAGCAAGCGCTGTAAGCGACGCTCTGCGGGCTGAAAGCTGGATAAACGGGAAAGCTTTTGCTCAATGCGCTCCCATTCCTGAAGGGGATATAATAGCAGACAGGGGTATTGATGATCGATGGTGCACACAAATAAGCCATCACACGATGAGTGTAATAGCTCTCGGTAGCGTTTGGGCACAGCCAAACGTCCTTTTCCGTCCATTGAAACGGCAGTGACACCTCGAAGCATAAAATGTGCTCTGTAATATCCCTATTATCAATCAAACACTTATATAAAGTGTTTATTATTAATAGTTAGATTTCGCAAGGCATTCCCACTTTTCACCACAATAAGCCACTTTGAAGTGTACGTATTAGTCAAAAAAGAAGTCAAGAAAGCAGAGAATAATTAGCAGAAAAATCACACTTCTTGCTACTAAAGTCGCGATATAGCGGTTTTAAAACGAAAAAAGGTGATGCTGCAGTTCATATGAACACAGCACCACCTTCATTCTTTGTAGGGTGAGTTGGCCGATGAGCCGGGTTCTGTCCCGCTTACGCGGTGGTAACCATTCATCTAGGCCTGCAATCGCTCACAGGCTCAAGCAACCTACCCGTCCCCAACGCGAGCCGCGCCAATAGGGACCTATTTGGTCTTGCTCCGGGTGGAGTTTACCGTGCCACGAACTATTACTAGCCGCGCGGTGCGCTCTTACCGCACCCTTTCACCCTTACCTGTTCTCGCAAGCGAGTCATCGGCGGTTTACTCTCTGCTGCACTGGTCGTGGGCTCACGCCCCCCAGACGTTATCTGGCACCCTGCTCTGTGGAGCCCGGACTTTCCTCCCCCTCGTCACTCTCCCTAAGGATATTAACGAAGCAGCGGTTACCTTGGCCAACTCAGGCGGCGGATTGTATAAGACTCCCGCCGCAGTTACCAGTGAAATCAGTATCGGCGCGGTAGCTTGGTCAAAAAAAGCACATCTTTATGCGCAACCTAAGGCCATTTGCTTTACTCAAAAACCGAATCTATCACCGACCTTGATTACTCTAGGTTTTCTAAACCCCATTTATACAAGGCATTCTTTTTAGATGAATGGATCTCTGCCGCCAGTGCTGCCGCTTTTTTAAGTGGTAACTCTTTAGCCAACAATGTGACAGTACGCAGTGCTTCAGGCGAGAGCTCTGTTTTATCAGCACGGTGACCCGCAACAAGCACTACCATTTCACCACGAAGGCGATTGCGGTCTTCGTTTAACCATGGAATAAGCTCACCCAAGGGTGCACCGTGGATCGTTTCATAAGTTTTAGTCAGCTCACGCGCTAAAACAACCTGACGATCTGGCCCCAAAATTGCCAACATATCAGCTAAAGAGTCTAAAATACGATGAGGTGATTCATAAAAAATAAGCGTACGTGCGTCATTTTCTAATTCCGTAAACGTATCGCGTCGTCCCTTGCTCTTTGGCGGTAAAAAGCCTTCAAAGCTAAAGCGGTCTGACGGCAGGCCAGCACCACTTAGTGCCGTAATAACAGCACACGGTCCTGGCAAAGGAACAACTTTAACACCGGCCTGACGACAACGGTTGACTAAGTGGTATCCTGGATCACTGATCAGCGGTGTACCAGCATCTGACACTAATGCGATGCTTGTACCAGCCTGAAGTTTTTCGATCAAAAAGTCCGCTTTCTGCTGTTCATTATGATCGTGAAGCGCAAAGGTGCGGGTTGAGATAGAAAAATGGGACAGCAAACGGGAAGTATGACGGGTATCTTCGGCCGCAATTAGGTCGACATTTGCCAATACATCCAATGCGCGCTGTGTAATGTCGGCTAAATTACCGATTGGTGTCGGGACGATGTACAAAGTTGCGACATCTACCGCGCATGAATTGGTCTCACTCATTTGTCTAAGATCTCATCTGCAATTAATATAGAGAGTAATTTGTCACAGTTGAAAGAATTCAATGCTTAATTTTACCCAGAAGCGTAAAAGTGTATCACGACTACTCGCGCCTGTAGCCCTTGCTGTGATTTTGGCAGGCTGTAGCTCATCGCCACAACAGCAAGCAAATGTCGCTGATATTACCGCTGTCGCGCAACAAAGCTCAGCATCTTACCTTATCAAAGCCGAATCGTCCGAAGGTGTAACCAGCATCAACTGGCATATTTTGGCATTGAAAGCCCTTATCAAAGAAGGTAGTTGGCCACAAGCTGACAAACAAGCAATGCGTTTATCACGCATGTCGCTGACGCCTGTTCAACTGGCGGAATGGCAATTAGCACGCGCAACGCTACGCTACCAGCAAGGCCAACCGCAACAAGCACTCGAAACACTGAATTTTCAACCTTGGTGGCAATTATCACCAAGCCAATACAGTCGCTATCACCAATTTAGAGCTGAACTGTTTGCTCAAACGAACCAACCATTTAAAGCTGCTCAAGCCCGAACGGCACTTGATCAATACCTTGATAATACCCAAAAAGCAGATAACTGGCAGGCATTGTGGAGCGATCTATCACGCTACAGCAATAATCAACTGCAAAGCGTAACACTCGCAGACAATGAAACCGTACTGCGTGGTTGGGTTCAACTGACTATATTGAAAAACACTTACTTGTCACGCCCAACCCAGCTTAAAGGGGCAATCGAAGAATGGTTAACAGCCAATCCTTATCACCCTGCCAACCAATATCTACCTGCAGATTTACAAGCCATCATGGACTTAGAGATCGCACAATTAGATAAAGTGGCGTTGCTGCTCCCTATGAGTGGTCGCTACGAGACACAAGGCAAGGCTGTACGTGATGGGTTTATTAATGCCATGCTGGATGATAGTGGCCGCGATATCAACACCGAGCTAAACGTGTTTGATACCGAAGGCGAATCGATGAATATCATTCTCGATAAGCTAACGCAAGATGGCGTTCAGTTCGTGATCGGTCCATTACGTAAAAATAAAGTGACTGAATTCCAGCAACTGAACAGTACTAAAATCACTCAGCTTGCACTTAACGAACCAGCACAGCTCGATCTGCGCCAAGCCAATACGTGTTATTTCTCGCTTTCGCCTGAACAGGAAGCTGAGCAAGCCGCACAACACTTATTCGCTAAAGGACACAAATTCCCATTAGTCCTAGCACCAAGCAGTAAATTTGGTCAACGTGTAAGCGCCGCCTTTACAGAGCAGTGGCAACAGCTAACAGGTCAATCACCTGATGTTGAATCATTTGGTTCTCGGAAACAAATTCAACAGCAAATTGCGACAATCTTTGGTTTAACAGAAAGCCAAACACGCATTAACCAAATGCAACAAGTCACGGGTCGTTCGTTGGAGTCACAGCAACGTAGTCGCCGTGACACTGATGCCGTGTATTTAATTGCCAACAAAGCAGAACTCACCCTGCTAAAACCTTTTATTGATGTTGCAATCAACCCAGATCAAAAGCCACCAAAACTGTACGCCAGCTCACGAGGCAATCCGGATAAAACCAGTGATACCAGTGAGCTTCGTGGCATTGAGTTCAGTGATATTCCACTGCTGGTCGAACCAAACCAGAACTTTATGACGCGTTTTGATACACTATGGCCGAACAAAAACAATGGTGCGATTCGCTTGCATGCCTTTGGTATGGATGCTTACAAAATGATCACTGAATTACCACAGATGCGTGTCGTTGAAAGCTACAGCACGCCGGGGAAAACGGGGATCTTGAGCATTGATGAACAATGTGTTGTTCAACGCCAGATAAGCTGGGCAGAATTCACCAATACGGGAATTCAATCTGTTCAATAAACGCCAAGTTGGCCAGCAATTTGAAGCCCTTGCCGAGCGTTATCTCAGCGAGCAAGGGCTAATACCCGTCACACGCAATTTCCACTGCCGCGGTGGTGAAATAGATTTAATCATGCGTGAAGGTAATTGCTGGATCTTTGTTGAAGTGAAATATCGCAAACAGGCTCGTTACGGTTCGGCTGTTGAAGCGGTGACCTGGCAAAAACAGCAAAAATTAAAACGAGCTGCATTCTATTGGCTCAGCAAACAAGGGTTATCTGCCGAACATACTGCATTTCGGTTTGATATCGTCGCAATCCAAGGTTCTGACCACCATATTGAATGGTTGACGAATACCTTAGTGGAAGGTTAATTCATGCTAGAAAGCATTAGAGAAAGTTTTACCGAGAGCATCCAAACTCAGATTGCAGCCGCAGAAGCACTGCCTGATGCCATCTCACAAGCAGCACAAGTTATGGTGCAAAGCCTACTTAACGGCAATAAAATTCTTTGTTGCGGCAATGGTGGTTCAGCAGCTAACGCCCAACACTTTGCATCATGCATGATCAACCGTTTTGAAACTGAGCGCCCTAGCCTTCCTGCTCTTGCATTAACCGCAGACACGACGACACTAACGGCAGTTGCAAACGACTACCACCATGATGAAGTCTTTTCTAAGCAAGTACGAGCTCTTGGTCAAAAAGGCGATATTCTTTTTGTTTTATCGACTAGCGGTAACAGTAAAAATATTATCAAGTCGATGGAAGCTGCCCTAACTCGCGACATGACAATCATTGCTCTAACAGGTAAAGATGGCGGAGAGATGGCCGGCTTACTTGGCATTCAAGATGTAGAGATCCGCATTCCATCGATGCGTACCTGTCGCATTCAAGAAGGCCACTTACTCACAGTTCACTGCCTGTGTGATCTGATTGATAAAGTTCTATTCCCCCACCACGAGGGCTAAGTAATGACAGCATGGCGTGTATGTTTAATGGCAGTATGCCTGTGGTTTGTGCAAGGTTGCGCAGGCATTACCGATGCTGACCCACGAGGCGCTAAACAGCAGTGGTTTGACAAAGAGATCGAGATGGAAGTGGCGGGGATGGTAAATAAGCCACCTTTTCGCCAGCAAGCTCGAATCAATGTAGTGTCTTACGACGGAAATGTACTGTTGATCGGACAGGCAACAAAGCAAGAGATTGCGAATCAGTTAGAACAGGCAATTAAACAGCTGACAAATGTTAACGCGGTTTATAACCAAGTAAGAATACGTGCTCTACCTGACCTTGGCGAAGTAAGTAAAGACAGCTGGCTCACCACCAAAGTAAAATCAATGATGGTCGGCAGTAAGCAACTAAAAGATGCCTCGATTAAAGTGATCACTGAAAACCAAGAAGTGTTCTTACTTGGTTATGTCACTCAAGAACAAGCAAACATTGCAACCGACATTGCGCGTAATGTGGATGGCGTAAAACAAGTCATCAAAGTTTTTGAATATCCCGATCAGTAAGTTGCTCGTTTAATCTCAGCACATACCGATATAAAAAAACGCAGCCATTGGCTGCGTTTTTTTATATGCATTGGTGAAATATGTTATTTCACGACACGCAAACTTGGGCGACCACGAGGACGTGGCGGCTCATCATCAGGTGTTTCATCGCTCGTTTCAGCCACAGTTACCAATGGTGAAACATTCTCTTCTGGTGCCTCAATAATGCCTTCAAAGTCAGCATCATTGCCTTGTTCCATTGCTTGCTCATCAAGTTCATAAGCCGCTTCTGGTTCAAACATAGTACCAGCACCATTCTCACGCGCATAAATCGCAATAGCAGCGTAAAACGGTACAATCACCGTATGAGGGCGGCCACTAAAGCGCGCATTGAAGCTAACAGCCTCGTTACCCAACTCTAGGTTGCCAACCGCACGCGGAGCGATATTCAACACAATCTGACCGTCAGTCACGAATTCCATTGGCACCTTTACACCCGGCAAAGTTGCATCAACCACCAAGTGAGGTGTCAAATCGTTATCGACTAACCAATCATAAAACGCACGCGCCAAATAAGGCCGACGCGGCGTCATGTTTTCCATATCCATTACTGACCAGCCAAACGCATCTCGCGCTCTGCTTCAGTCAGTGATGCAAGGAATGAATCACGTTCAAATACGCGAGTCATGTAAGCTTTTACTTCTTTCGAACCAGCGCCGCTTAGCTCAATACCCATTTCAGGTAAACGCCATAGCAGTGGTGCTAGGTAGCAATCAACTAGGCTGAACTCATCGCTCATGAAGTATGAGAACTCAGCAAACACTGGCGCAAGAGCAAGTAACTCTTCACGTAGTTGTTTACGAGCTTTATCAGCTTCATCTGCTGTGCCTTTTGCTACTTTCTCCGCTAGTGTGTACCAGTTACGCTCAATGCGGTACATCATTAGACGGCTATTACCACGAGCAACAGGGTAAACAGGCATTAGAGGTGGGTGAGGGAAACGCTCATCCAAGTACTCCATAATGATGCCCGCTTGGTACAACGCCAACTCACGATCAACCAAGGTTGGTACAGAGTTGTACGGGTTCAAATCTAGCAAATCTTCTGGCAGGTTAGTTGGATCAACCAGCTCGATCTCAACACTCACACCCTTTTCTGCTAGTACGATACGCACCTGATGGCTGTAGATATCCGAAGCATCAGAATACAGAGTCATCACAGAGCGTTTATTGGCAGCTACAGCCATCAACCCCTCCAGTATAATCAAGACACAAAAAACAATGGAGGCGAAGTGCCCCCATTGCGAGATTCTTAACCCATTAGATTACCTGATCAGTGGACATCACGCCAATACTCTTTCTTCAATAGCAGCGTAAGTACAAAGAATATTACGATAAAGCCCATCACCCAAAGGCCAAGGTTCTGGCGTTCAAGCTTCATTGGCTCACCGGAATACTCTAAGAAGTTCACCAAATCACGTACCACTTCGTCATATTCTTCGGTGTTCAATTCACCGGTACCGTCTGACTTAATGCCTACGTATTCTTGTACTTCTTCACCGTCAACAAGGCGTGTTTCATATACCTTGCTTGGTACACCTTGTAGTTCTTCCAAAACATGGGGCATACCCACACTTGGGAAAACCACATTATTCACCCCAAACGGACGACTAGGATCTGCATAGAATGAACGTAAGTAAGTGTAGATCCAATCAGTACCACGAACACGTGCTACCAAGGTTAGATCCGGTGCCGGAGCACCGAAAGAATTGGCCGCGTATTCCGTTGGAATCGCATTGACCATCAAATCACCGATCTTAGCGTCACGATCAAAGATCATGTTTTCACGCATAATATCGAGTGGAATATCTAAATCTGTTGCAACACGCTCATAGCGTTGGTACTGCGTAGCATGACAACCAAAGCAGTAGTTCATGAACGTTTTAGCACCACGCTGTAACGACGCATTATCAGATAAATCATTATTCGCCGCATCAAGATGGACATTACCACCCGCTGCCATCGCCATGGCTGGTAACAGAGTTAGCAGCATCACAATCAATTTTTTCATTTGAATGTCACCCTCTCTGGTAGCGGTTTAGTTGCTTCATTCTTACTGTAAACAAACAGCAAAATGAAGAACATGAAGTAGCCTAAACTAAATATCTGAGCCATTAATGTATAAGTTGCCGTTGCAGGCAATGCACCAAGAATACCTAATGCCACAAAACAGATAGTAAACTGAATAATGTTCGCTAGATGAATTTTGCTACGGTAACGGTATGAACGTACTTTACAGCGATCAAACCATGGCAGTAGGAACAGCATTACAATCGAAGCCCCCATCGCAATGACGCCCATTAACTTATCTGGTACTGCACGCAAAATGGCATAGAAAGGTGTGAAATACCAAACTGGCGCGATATGTTCTGGTGTTTTCAATGGGTTAGCGGCTTCGAAGTTAGGCGGCTCAAGGAAATACCCACCCATTTCAGGGTTAAAGAACAGCACATAACTAAAGAAGAATGCAAACACTGCAACCCCGACAAGATCTTTCACCGTACCGTATGGATGGAACGGGATGGAATCAATAACGTCGTACTTACCACTGTATTGTTTGTGGAATGGGAACTGCGTTTTGTACCCGTCGCCTTTGCTGCCTTTTGGCAATTTAGTTTCAATGCCATCTGGGTTATTGGAACCCACTTCGTGCAATGCTAATACGTGCAAGACAATCAGCAGTAACAACACAATAGGTAGCGCAATGACATGCAATGCAAAGAAGCGGTTGAGCGTCGCTCCAGAAATAACATAATCACCACGGATCCACAGTGTTAAATCATCACCAATGACAGGGATAGCCCCAAACAGCGAAATGATAACCTGTGCGCCCCAGTATGACATTTGTCCCCATGGTAATAGGTAGCCCATGAAGGCTTCAGCCATTAACACTAAGAAAATCAACATACCAAATAGCCACAGTAGTTCGCGAGGCTTCTGGTAAGAGCCATAAATTAAGCCGCGGAACATATGCAGGTAAATCACAATGAAAAATGCAGACGCCCCTGTTGAATGCATATAGCGCAGTAACCAACCGTACTCGACGTCACGCATAATATATTCAACAGACGCAAACGCCCCATCACCCGATGGAACGTAATTCATGGTCAGCCAAATACCGGTAACAAGTTGGTTTACCAACACCAGCATGGCTAACGACCCAAAGATATACCAAAAGTTGAAATTTTTTGGCATTGGGTATTCAGACAGGTGCTTTTTGTAAGCATCCATCACAGGTAATCGTTTTTCGACCCAGTCGAGCAAACCACTCATTAGACAGCCTCCCCATCGACACCGACAATAATAGTGTGATCGTCCAAGAACTGATGCGGTGGTACCACAAGGTTAAGCGGTGCTGGCACCCCTGAAAATACACGCCCAGCCATATCGAACTTAGAACCGTGACACGGGCAGAAGAAACCAGCCGAGACACCACTCACTTGCTCGCTAAAGCTATCGGGTAGATAAGTAGGGGAACAGCCAAGGTGGGTACAGATACCTACGGCTAAAAAGATTTCAGGCTTAACTGAACGATATTTATTCTGAGCGTATTCTGGTTGTTGCGGTTCCTCTGATGAAGGATCACGTAACTGGCCATCATGACCACTCAATTCTTCTAAAATAGCCTCGCTACGACGCACAACCCAAACAGGCTTGCCTCGCCACTCGACACGAACCATTTGGCCATCTTCTAACTTACTGATATCAACTTCAACTGGCGCACCGGCGGCTTTTGCTCGCGCACTCGGGTTCCAAGATTTGATAAAAGGCACGGCAACAGCGACTGCACCCAAGCCTCCAACAACCGAAGTCGTCGCAGTTAGGAAGCGGCGGCGGCCGTTACTTACTGGCGCATTGCTCATCCAACATTCTCCCATGTACTCCCGCTCTGGATTTATTATTATTTCCTTATGCGTCCCTGGAGCTTACGGCTAACTTTTAACAAAAATGACACAACAGAGAAACCAAATTATTAAATTTTTACTGTTGTTATTCAGCGGAAATGATAAAGAAAACCCTACTTTTTGACAAGATAAAGCTACTTTTTTGCAACAAATGTGAGAGGTATGTTCTTTTTGTATTAAATTCTAGGAAACAGGCTGCTAAATGAGGATTTTATAGGTAAGAAGTGTGAAATTTTGGATAAAAAAAAGCCCAACCCGAAGGTTGAGCTTTTTCGTGTACACAGTAACCAGAAATAAATTCTGGCGCGTAATATTAACGCTTAGAGAACTGTGGACGACGACGTGCTTTACGTAGACCAACTTTCTTACGTTCAACACAACGTGCATCACGAGTAACGTAACCCGCAGCGCGTAGAGTTGGACGTAGAGTCTCATCGTACTCCATAAGAGCGCGAGTGATACCGTGACGGATAGCACCAGATTGACCAGTAATACCACCACCTTTAACAGTGATGTATAGGTCAAGCTTGTCTAGCATTTCAACTAGCTCAAGTGGTTGACGAACAACCATACGAGCAGTTTCACGACCGAAGTAAACTTCGATGCTACGCTTGTTGATTACGATGTTGCCAGTACCCGGTTTGATAAAAACGCGAGCAGCTGAGCTTTTGCGACGGCCAGTGCCGTAGTATTGATTCTCTGCCATTGTCATAATCCCCAATTAGATGTCTAGTACTTTAGGCTGCTGTGCAGCATGGTTGTGCTCAGTACCCGCGTAAACTTTAAGTTTACGGTACATTGCACGGCCTAGAGGACCCTTAGGAAGCATGCCTTTAACAGCAGTTTCGATAACCATTTCTGGTTTTTTATCGATAAGCTTTTCAAAGCTGATTGACTTAAGACCACCAATAAAGCCAGTGTGGCGGTAGTACATTTTGTCAGTCTTCTTAGCGCCAGTTACAGCAACTTTTTCAGCGTTGATAACTACAATGTAGTCACCAGTGTCAACGTGCGGAGTGTACTCCGGCTTATGCTTACCACGTAGACGAGATGCGATTTCAGTTGCTAGACGGCCAAGAGTTTTACCTTCAGCGTCAACAACATACCAGTCACGTTTTACAGTTTCTGGTTTAGCAACGAAAGTTTTCATGCTAATTATTACCCGATATTAAAATTGATTCACTATAAGAGCAGTAATGCTCCCAACTGTATAGAGCCCAGTCATCACCCCTTCGAGTGGTTGGCACTCACGGCAAAAGCCGTACAGGTACGGTGGGTCGCAAGATTATAGGGAAGGGTGGAGAAAAAATCACCTTTTTTTCAAAAAAAACTGATATTTTTTGTTCCTAATGAAAAAAACTCACGGAAAGGTGGAATTTAAGGACTTTACTGAGGGAATTTAGAACTGTATTGCCCCTTTCCTGATACTAGAGGGAAGATAGGCAGCCAAGGCAACATACGGCTTTTATTCAACAAATAGCGGGAATGGCTACCTTCATCTCTATAAACCCCGATGAACCCACTGATTTATGAACAAAACCTTGTTAGCAAAGCCAACCTATTCGCCCCTTCGGCTGAAAACTTAAAATCACACTGTCATCAGAACAACTAAAACGACGTCACCCAGTAACTAAACAAACAATCATTCGTTCTCTAATGATTAAATACCACTACAGTTGATGTGGTTTCGCTAAATAGTCGTGGCTTTGCATTTCAATCAGCCGAGAGCAACAGCGCTTAAATTCAAATTGAAGCCGCTCCCCGACATACAGGCGCTCCATTTCAACTTGGCCTGACATAATTAATTTCACATTACGTTCGTAAAACTCATCCACCATCGCAATAAAGCGTCGAGCTGAATCATTGTCGTCTTCTTTCATCACCAATACATTAGACAACAAGACGGTATGGTAGACCTGTGCCAATTCCATATAATCATTTTGGCTACGCGCTGATTGGCATAGGGTGGAAAAGGAAAAATGGACAATACCGTCGGCCTCTTGCTCAGTCATTACCTCACGGTTGTTCACTGTAATGGCGCCATTATGATGGCGAGGCTCAACAGATAGCTGCTCAAAGTATTGGCGAAGATTACGTTCAGCAACGGCATCAAGTGGATAATGATAGATTTCAGCCTGCTCTAATGTCCGTAAACGGTAATCCACTCCAGAGTCTACATTCACTACTTGGCAATGCTGATTAATTAACGCGATGGCAGGTAAAAAACGCGCGCGCTGTAAACCATTTCGGTACAAGTCATCCGGCGGAATATTGGACGTTGCGACAAGCGTGATTCCTCGGGCGAATAAGGCCTCAAACAAGGTACCTAACAACATTGCATCGGTGATATCTGAAACAAAAAACTCGTCGAAGCAAATGATGTCGGTTTCTTTTTTAAAGGTATCAGCTACCTTTTCAAGGGGGTCGCTCTGCCCAGCCAGCAGCTGTAATTCATGATGAACTCGGTGCATAAACCGATGGAAATGCATACGGGTTTTACGTTCTGTGGGCAAACATTCAAAGAAAGTATCAACGAGGTAGGTTTTCCCTCGCCCAACACCACCCCAGAAATACAGGCCTTGTTCAGGTTGGAACGATGGGGTGTGATCACGCTTAAATAAACGTTCGAAGAACGAAGTTTTCACTTCGGGTTTAGGGGCCAACATGCGATGGTACAAACCGTCAAGGTGGGCAACCGCGTTGGCCTGAGCCTCATCGGCAAAGAAGTCTTCCCGTTGTAAGTCACGCTGGTATTGTTCGAGTGGTGTCATCCGTATTGAGACCTAAAAGCATTCCATCTTTAACAACGAATAGTATCATGCCCGAATGAGTGCATGTATAGTTAATACACAGGCATTGACCTAGTTTTTAATTCAGTCACAAGGAGTTTTTTCATGGCTTGGATTTATGCGCTGCTTATTTTTGCTGCAGGTGCGATTGTTGGGGTATTCGCAGCCCGTTTAGGCAATAAAAGCTTAAAACAGCAAAAAGAGCTTCAAAAAGATCTCGACAAATCAAAGTACGAATTGGAACAGTACCGCCAAGAGCTAGTTGATCACTTTGCTCGCAGTGCTGACTTGCTTGATAACATTGCAAAAGACTACAGCAAACTTTACGAGCATATGGCTAAGACATCTACTGAGCTTATGCCAAACCTACCCGCACAAGATAACCCATTTGCCCATCGTATTAGCACACTGGAATCAGTGAAAAACAATGCAACCGATGATGTCACCGATCAACCTCGTGACTACGCCAATGGCGCGACAGGGCTACTAAAAGACAAACCTGAAGAAATCGTCGAAGCCCCAAAAGCAAGCTAAAATAAAGACAATAAATAACTAGCACCAAGGTAATAAAATACGTCAGTAATTTATCCTTAGGTGCTATTTTTTTGAACTTTCGCGCCGGATAGTGAGTCATACAAACACTTGTAAAATCGGAGTATTCATAATGAAAAAACCTTTGCTTGCTTTCAGTGTATTAGCATTAGGTATCAGTTCAGTTATTGCCCCTATTACAGCAACGGCGGCATTACCTCTCTCTGTAAATAATCAACAGGTTCCAAGCCTTGCGCCCATGCTTGAGCAAGTGACCCCTGCCGTTGTGAGTATTGCAATCGAAGGTAAGCACGTCTCGCGACAGCGTGTACCTGAATCATTCCGCTTTTTCTTTGGCCCAGACTTTCCTGCCGAGCAAGTTCAAGAGCAGCCCTTCCGTGGTTTAGGCTCAGGTGTGATCGTTGATGCTCAAAAAGGCTACATAGTCACGAATCACCACGTTATCGATGGCGCCGATAAAATCATGGTGCAGTTATTTGATGGTCGTGAAGTCAGCGCTGAACTTATCGGTAGCGATAAAATGTCTGACATTGCCCTACTCAAACTTGAGACCGCAGACAACCTTACAGAGATAAAAATCGCAGATTCTGACGGCCTTCGTGTTGGCGATTTTGCGGTCGCAATTGGTAACCCGTTCGGCCTAGGCCAAACGGTGACCTCGGGCATCATATCAGCACTCGGTCGAAGCGGCCTTAACATTGAAAACTTTGAGAACTTCATCCAAACCGATGCCGCTATCAACAGCGGTAACTCAGGTGGTGCACTGGTCAATCTCAACGGAGAGTTAATTGGTATCAACACCGCTATTCTTGGCCCTAATGGCGGCAACGTCGGTATCGGCTTTGCCATCCCCGCCAATATGGTGAAAAACCTCAGCGAACAAATTTTAGAATTCGGTGAAGTGAAACGTGGCGTACTGGGTGTACAGGGTGGAGAGCTAAATAATGAACTGGCTGAAGCCTTTGGTTATGAAACCAATCACGGTGCTTTCGTTAGCCAAGTCATGCCAGATTCTGCCGCACACGAAGCGGGGCTTAAAGCGGGCGATATTATTACTTCGATCAACGGTAAAGCTATCCGCACCTTTGGCGAACTTCGCGCAAAAATTGCCACCTTAGGGGCGGGTAAAACAGTGAAATTAGGCGTCGTGCGTGACGGCAAGAAAAAAGAGTTTAACGTCACTCTCCACGAATCAGCGCAAACTAAAGTAAAAGCCGATAACTTGCACAAAGGGTTAGCGGGTGCTGAGTTTGCTAACACCACCAGCAGCGATGGTGTTAAGGGCGTGAAAGTCACTAACCTAGAAGAGCGCTCTATGGCTGCGCGCTACGGACTGGAAAAAGGCGATATCATTATTGGC
Organism: Photobacterium sanguinicancri; assembly: GCF_024346675.1. NCBI lineage: Bacteria > Pseudomonadati > Pseudomonadota > Gammaproteobacteria > Vibrionales > Vibrionaceae > Photobacterium > Photobacterium sanguinicancri. The sequence continues at coordinate 379,169 of NZ_AP024850.1, read as the reverse complement.
CTGAACCGCTCGCCAATAAAAAATCTCGGTGAACTGCGTAAAGCACTTGAAGATCAACCCAATGTGCTGGCATTAGAAATCCAACGCGATGAAGCAGTGCTTTATCTTGTGATCCGCTAACCGAGAACTAAAAAAAGACGCAATAAAACAATCGTCAAACCGCGGTGTTTTAAAAAGTTATTCCTTAAGGGATTATGCTTTTTTCAACTCGCGGTTTTATTTATTGTTTTGCACTCAAGCTCACGTACATCAATACTTGTTGGTAAAGGCTTGAGAGTGCTATTCTCACTGCCATTACTATCAATATGTTAAGTTCTGGGAGCCTTGATGCTGGCATTTATTACACGATCGATAGCCCTTGGGGTTATCACTGCCATCGCCTTGCTTGTGGCCATCCCTAGCTTACGTACGCAGATGTTTACCCCTTCTGTAAGCCTTTCAGAGGCTAAACCTGTTAATGCGGCACAGCTTTCTTTTAACTATGCGGTACGTCGGGCTTCACCAGCTGTCGTCAATATTTATAACCGTCGTTATAACGCAGAAGCACAACTTAAGCTCAGTACCCAAGGCTTAGGCTCTGGCGTTATCATGAGCGATAAAGGTTATATTGTTACCAATTACCATGTGGTTGCTGAAGCTGACCAGGTTATTGTCGCACTTCAAGATGGTCGTCTATTTACCGCCCAATTAATCGGTAAAGACCGCCGTACAGATTTAGCCGTATTGAAGGTCCAAGCTGAAAACTTACCTGTTATTCCAACCAATGCAGAATACAACCCTGCCGTAGGTGATGTTGTGCTGGCTATAGGTAACCCCTATAACCTAGGCCAAACGACCACTTATGGGATTATCTCGGCAACGGGACGTTCAGGCATGAGTTTCTACGGTCGCCAAGATTTCCTACAAACCGATGCTGCCATTAATAACGGTAACTCCGGCGGCGCGTTAGTAAATACGCGCGGTGAGTTAGTGGGGATCAATACCGCCTCATTTCAACAAGCAACCGATATTGAAACCTATGGCATCTCCTTTGCCATCCCTTATGAGCTCACTCATAAGATCATGGAGAAACTCATTGCAGATGGTCGCGTTATTCGTGGCTATATCGGTATTGATGGCCGTGAAATAAACCCAGTGATGGCACGCCTTTACGATGCAGAGCAGATCAATGGCGTAATAGTCATGGGAATGGATCCGAATGGTCCTGCGCAACGAGCTGGCTTTAAAACACAAGACATCATCTTAGAGATCAACGATAAACCGGTGACCGGTAAACGTAATGTTCAAGATATTGTCACGGATTTACGTCCAGGTACCACAGCGAAAGTAAAAGTGTTACGTAACGGTGAACCGGTCTTTATTGATGTTTTAATCGGTGATGACCCGACAGAGTAACTTTCTCAATAAACACCCGAAACAAAAAGCCTCGCAATAGCGAGGCTTTTTGTTCAATACAGTACTAAAGATTAACCATCGATACGTTCGATGCTCATACCTAAGCCACTGAATTTTTCTTCAATGTGTTCGTAACCACGATCGATGTGGTAAATACGATCCACAATTGTCTCGCCTTCTGCAATGCTACCCGCAATCACAAGGCTTGCTGATGCACGTAAATCTGTCGCCATCACTTGAGCGCCACTAAGACCGTCGGTGTCACCACAGATAACCGTGTTACCTTCAATCTCGGCATGCGCACCCATACGAATAAGCTCAGGAATGTGCATGAAACGGTTTTCAAAAATCGTTTCAGTGATAATACCAGTGCCTTTAGCAACAAGGTTTAGCAACGAGAACTGTGCTTGCATATCTGTCGGAAAACCTGGGTGTGGTGCCGTGCGAATGTTTACCGCTTTCAACTCACGATCTGTCATGTCCAGACTGATCCAATCTTCTCCGGTTTCAACCGAAGCACCAGCTTCTTCTAGTTTCGCTAACGCAGCTTCCATCAAAGACGGACGCGTATTACGACACATGATCTTGCCACCAGATACCGCTGCTGCAACCAAGAAAGTACCCGTTTCAATGCGATCAGGAACCACACGGTGATAACCGCCACCTAAACGCTCAACACCTTCAATCGTGATGGTATCTGTACCTGCACCCGTCACTTTCGCGCCCAATGCATTCAAGAAATCAGCTGTATCAACAATCTCTGGTTCACGCGCAGCGTTCTCAATGACCGTTGTGCCTTCAGCTAAGGTTGCCGCAGACATGATAGTCACTGTTGCGCCAACACTGACTTTATCCATAACGATGTGAGCACCTTTCAGGCGACCATCAACGCTGGCTTTAACATAACCTTCTTCAAGCGTAATGCTTGCGCCAAGTTGCTCAAGGCCGCTGATATGAAGATCAACAGGACGCGCACCAATCGCACAACCACCAGGCAATGAAACTTGGCCTTTACCAAAACGTGCCACCAATGGACCTAACGCCCAAATAGAAGCGCGCATGGTTTTTACTAAATCATACGGAGCACAAAACTCATTTACACCGCTAGCATCAACGTGGACAGAACCATTACGCGATACTTTTGCACCTAAACGGGTCAGCAGTTCCATTGTCGTATCGATATCGCGCAATTTAGGCACGTTCGCTACTTCAACAGGGCCTTCTGCTAATAGCGCAGAAAACAAAATAGGCAATGCTGCATTCTTAGCACCAGAAATGGAGACTTCGCCACTTAATGGGCCACCGCCCTGGATTCGAAACTTCTGCATCATAACCTCTACAGCGACATCAATTTTTTATCACGCGCCCATTCTGCTGGCGTGTATGTTTTAATGCTTAACGCATGAATTTCGTTAGCAGAAATTTGTGCCATTAGCGGTGCGTAGATGGCCTGTTGTTTTTTCACGCGGTTCATACCATCGAACATCGCGCCAACAGCAATCACTTCGTAGTGACTACCTTCACCCTTAACGATGACTTCATCAAGTTCTAAGGCATTTTCAAGAAGTTTTTTAATTTCAGAGATTTCCACAATCTATCCTCTTTGCTGCTCAGGCGATATTGGCAGCGAATAATGAATCCACATGGCTTAGGCGAAGCAAAGTGCTAAGTTGTTCAGGCATCTTACATAGCGTCAATTGACCACCAGATTGTTCGATGTATTGGCATAGATGCAACAGCATTACCATACCAGCAGAATCAACTCGCTCAAGTGCTGACAAATCAAGTGTGACCGCCAATTGTTGGGGTACCCACTCTTCTCTTTGTCGCCAAAATGTCGAGACTGTGTCATGTTCTAAGCGACCTGACAAGCAATAATGACCATCAGAGATCATTTGCCATTTTACTTCAGTATTAGCACTCGACATGGCCATTACTTATCTGTTTCACGGCGAATAGGCTTCGCTGCTAATGTTTTCAGCGTGTTAGTTACCGCGTCTACACCTTCGGTGCGTAATTGGCCACTCCACTCACTTTGTTTGGTCGAGATCATGCTGACACCTTCCGCCACCATGTCGTACCCTTGCCACTCATTGGTTTTCTTATTCTTACGCATTTTAAAGTCCAATCGAATCGGTGGACGTTGCTTATCGATAATATCAACCCGTACCGACACAATACTGCGATCCGCTGGAACCGCTTTGGCAGGCTCAATTTGAATATTTTGATCAGAATATTGCGTAAGCACTTGAGCGTAAGATGCCACTAAGTAATCAGTAAACGCATCAACAAACGCGTTACGTTGTTCTTTCGTCGTTTTCTTTAGTTGAGGACCGAGTACTTTATACGCAGCGTAACGACTATTTACATACGGTAAAAGCTCTTGCTGTACTACCACGCGCAAATGTTCTGGGTTTTGCGCTATCGTGGCCTGCTCAGCTTTCAAGCGATCAAACATGGTGGTCGAAACTGCAGCCATCATTGTATATGGGTCCGTTTTATCAACCACTGGTGCCGCTATTGCGCTGGTTAATGTCAGTATTACACCCAACACACTGATCATAAAAGATCGTATCATTTTTTGTTCCCTCTCTGATCTACGCAATGTCGCTCGCACTATTTCTGATCACCGCCGATGCTATAGAGCACCTGACCGATCATATCTTCTAATACTAGCGCGGATTTTGTATCTTCAATCAAATCGCCATTACCTAGCATTTCAATATCATCATCAACAAACCCAGGGCTAATACCCACATATTGTTCCCCCAGTAACCCTGACGTTAAAATGGCAGCTGAGCTCGTTTCGGGGAAGTAACCAAATTGCTTATCAATCGTCAATTCGACGACAGGTACATAGCTTTCGCCGTCTAATGTGATACTGCTTACTTGACCAACAGTGACACCGCCAACTTTGATCGGTGAACGAACTTTCAAACCGCCAATATTGTCGAAGTGCGCACTCAAACTGTACGTATCTCGACTGCCAATATTTTTCACATCAGCAACCTGAAAGATAAGGATTAACAAAGCAATAATGCCCATTAATACAAATGAACCTACCCATAATTCTGTTTTTTTTGTCTGCTGCATCTGTTAATTCCCAAACATAAGCGCGGTCAGTACAAAGTCTAGCCCCAATACCGCCAAGGATGAATTCACCACAGTGCGGGTTGTTGCCTGACTAATTCCTTCTGAAGTGGGTACTGCATCGTACCCATTAAATACGGCAATCCATGTCACGGTTATTGCGAAAAAGACCGACTTGATAATGCTATTACCAATGTCATACCCCAATTCAACCGACGACTGCATTACCGACCAAAAACTACCATAGTCGATCCCTTTCCAGTCGACCCCAACGAGCTGTCCACCCCATATACCAATGGCAGCAAACATCATCGCGAGCAGCGGCATAGAAATAACACCCGCCCAAAAACGTGGAGCAATAACCCTACGTAGTGGATCGACCGCCATCATTTCCATACTGGAGAGTTGTTCTGTGGTTTTCATTAACCCAATTTCAGCCGTTAATGCCGAGCCCGCTCGACCAGCAAACAATAATGCTGTCACCACCGGACCCAGTTCACGTAATAACGACAAAGCGACCATTTGACCAAGGCTGGTTTCTGCACCGAAATCCACTAGCACGATATAGCCTTGTAAGCTTAAAACCATGCCAATGAACAAACCCGAAACCAAAATAATAGCAATCGAACGCACACCCACTGAATACAATTGAGCCAATAACAACGGCCACATTTTTTTCGGCTGCGGCTTACAGCATATCGCGCCGAACAACATCAAGGTTGCTCGCCCTATCGCCGTACATTTATCTAAGGTGAATCGTCCGAGACGGCGAATCCATTCCATGTTTAATACCGCTTAGGATTGAGAAGAAAAAAGATCATCAGCCAACGGCTGAGCTGGATACTGAAACGGCACTGGGCCGTCGGCATCCCCATCAAGAAACTGACGAATCTGAGGATCTTGGTTTGCGCGTAGTTCGTCAGGACTACCACTGCCAATAATTTTCCCACCCGAGAGTAAATACACTTTGTCAGCAATACTCATCACTTCGGGGACATCGTGCGATACGATAACAGCAGTAACACCCAGAGCTTGATTCATGTCGCGGATTAATTTAACCAATACTCCCATGGTAATCGGGTCTTGGCCAACAAACGGTTCGTCATACATGATCAATTCAGGGTCTAATGCAATTGCACGGGCTAACGCAGCCCGTCTCGCCATCCCGCCGGATAACTCATTTGGCATCAACTGGGCAGCACCCCGTAAGCCCACAGCTTCCAATTTCAAGAGCACCAATGTACGTAACAAGTCTTCAGGTAAATCAGTATGCTCACGTAGCGGAAAGGCAATATTGTCGAATACCGTCATATCAGTGAACAACGCACCAGACTGAAACAACATACTCATGCGCTTTCGAACTTGGTATAACGTTTTGCGGTTCAATGTCGGAATATTGTGACCATCAAACCAAACCTCGCCGCTATCAGGCGCTAACTGTCCACCAATTAAGCGTAATAAAGTCGTTTTACCTATGCCTGATGGCCCCATAATGGCGGTAATCTTCCCTTTGGGCACCTCAATACAGACATTGTCGAAAATTCGGCGTTCACCACGCATGAAAGTCATGTTATTAATTGTAACAAGCGAGTTAGTTGGCCCCATAACATTCCTGTTGGTTATTCTCTGGTGCAATACCCTGATTCTGTCGATTCACGAGGTTCACAATAAGCAGATAAATGAGCTAAGCGACAGATAATAATAAAGATAATACATGCAACTCAAGAAAATAACTGTCAGTTTTCCGTTATTTCCTCGCAAAGCTTAGGTCAAAACAATCGAATATCCCTCTAATTGTGAGCAATCACTTCCCTCTAAGCCTATTCATTCAGGCACAACAATGCGGTAGGTTTTCAACGTCTTCACCGAAAGCTTTAGATAATCACGCTAAATTCACTGCGTTTATCCTTCCCTTTTGAGTTGCTAAACGTCAAAATTGTCCTCTTAACTAATGTTCACAATTAATTTGAATTAGAAAGGGATAACAATGCTTGAAGCCATTGTCTTACTTTGTATCGGTTTAACTCTTCTGGTGTGGAGTGCAGACCGCCTCGTTTTTGGTGCTGCTGCGCTCGCTAAAAACTTTGGCGTTGCACCGCTGATCATCGGTATGACCATCCTTGCCATGGGATCGTCAGCCCCTGAAATGATGGTATCAGCAACTGCAGCTCTCGCGGGAAAAACAGATACAGCTGTAGGCAACGTACTTGGCTCTAATATTGCCAATATTGCCCTTATCATCGGTCTCACTGCCATTATCAAACCACTGAGTATCAGTTCCGGCATTATTCGCCGTGAATTACCTCTAATGCTGGGCGTTACGCTGGTTGCGGGTGCTTTGCTCTGGGATAGTCACTTAGGCTTCCATGAAGGTGTACTGCTGGTTATATTGTTTGTCCTTTTCTTGTTCGCGATGTTTAAAATCAGCCAAAAAGCAAAAGTAGAAGGCGATGCGCTGGCTGATGAACAAGAATCAGAAATCCCCGACGGTGTCAGTAACACCGCGGCAGGTGTTTGGATTGTCATTGGCCTAGTGCTGCTGCTTTACTCTTCAGATATGGTGGTTGAATCTGCGGTGACTATTGCCAAATACTATGGCATGAGCGATCTAGTGATCGGCTTAACCATCATCGCAATTGGTACCAGCTTGCCAGAACTAGCAGCGTCTATCGCGAGTATCTTCAAAGGTGAAGATGATATGGCGGTGGGTAATATCATCGGCTCTAACGTTTTCAACATTCTGGCGGTTATGGGTATCCCTGGTTTATTAAACCCATCGGTATTAAGTCCACTCGCGATGGGTCGTGACTTCTACGTGATGCTAGCCGTTTCTGTCTTATTAATGCTGATGGCACTTGGAAAACGTCGCCGAATCAACCGTATAGAAGGTGGTATACTTCTCTGCTGCTTTATCGCCTATCAGGGATATCTGTTTTATAATGTTGCAGGTTAACGGAGAGTAAATGATGTCGCACATGTTTGATTTTTGCGCCCATGGTCGCAAAGTAATGGAAACTGAAATCGCAGCCCTGCAAAACATTCAGCAGTATGTTAATAGCGAATTTGCCGCTGCGTGTGAGCTTATTTGCCAATGCAAAGGCAAGGTTATTGTCATGGGCATGGGTAAATCCGGCCACATTGGTAACAAGATAGCCGCAACGTTTGCAAGCACGGGTACTCCAGCCTTCTTTGTTCACCCAGGCGAAGCGAGCCATGGTGATCTTGGTATGATCAAAAAAGACGATGTGGTATTAGCGATATCAAACTCAGGTGAAGCGTCTGAGATCATGGCGTTATTACCCGTGATCAAACGCCTTGGTATCCCGCTTATCAGCATGACAGGTAAGCCAGAATCAAGCATGGCGAAATTTGCTCAGATCCACTTGCAAATTACCGTAGAGAAAGAAGCATGCCCATTAAACTTAGCACCCACCTCTAGCACCACCGCGACATTAGTTATGGGCGATGCGCTAGCGATTGCAATAATGGAAGCGCGCGGTTTTACAGCTGACGATTTCGCGCTTTCTCACCCAGGTGGTGCGCTAGGTCGCAAACTGTTAATGCGTATTAGCGATGTTATGCACAAAGGTGACTTACTGCCTATCGTTAATGAAGAAGCCACAATTAAAGATGCCCTACTTGAAGTCTCTCGCAAAGGCTTAGGGATGACAGCGATCATCGATAATAGCCAAATGCTAACGGGTATTTTTACTGATGGCGATCTGCGCCGTTTACTCGATAACCGTGTCGACATCCATAACACCAGTATCGGTGATGTGATGACACGCAACCCTTCAACTATTTCGCCAAATATATTGGCCGCTGAAGGATTAAAAGTGATGGAAGATAGGAAGATTAATGGCTTGCTTGTCACTGAAGATAACCGCTTAGTGGGCGCTTTAAACATGCATGACCTACTAAAAGCAGGGGTTATGTAATGGCAACAATCGAAACTATTTATGGTCCTGTCTGTCAAAACGTATACCAGCAAGCGAAACAGATTCGCTTACTGATTTGTGATGTCGATGGTGTGTTTTCCGATGGCCGTATTTACATGGGTAACGATGGCGAGGAATTAAAAACCTTCCATACACGTGACGGTTATGGCATTAAGTCATTGATGGGCGCTGGCGTTGAAATCGCAATTATCACAGGCCGTAAATCCGCCATTGTTGAAAACCGCATGTCAGCCTTGGGCATCAAACACGTCTACCAAGGGCAAGATAACAAGCTGGCTGCTTACGCCGATATTCACAATAATCTGAATATCGCCCCAGAACACACGGCATACATTGGTGATGATCTGATTGATTGGCCAGTGATGGAAAAAGTCGGTCTATCCGTATGTGTTGCCGACGGTCACCCATTACTCGCACAGCGTGCTGATTTCATTACACGCATTCAAGGTGGCTATGGCGCAGTACGCGAAGTTTGTGATCTGATCCTTGAAGCAAAAGGTGAACTGGATAAACATAAAGGCTTAAGCATATGAACTTACATAAGCTACTCTATACACTCGCTTTTATAGTGTGTGTATCGGCTGGCTTTTACTTGATTAATGACTACTGGCAAGGTGATGTTCAAGTTAAACCTGACGATGAAAAGCCTATCTTTACGGGCAGTATCGTTACGAGCACCTCACATACCGAAACAGGTATTCGCAGTTATCAAGTCGATTCTGAGTATCTTGAGCACTTTAAGAAAAGTGGTGACACTGATTTCGTCAAACCAGTGTTGTGGCTCTTTCGAGAAGGCACAGAAACTGAGTGGCGTATTAGCTCTAATGATGCAACACTCGATCAAGACCAGATTTTATATATGAAAGGCAATGTTCGGATTTTTAATTTACTGCCAGACTCAACCCTGAAAGTAATCCAAACCGACAACCTGCGTATTGATCTTGTCAGCAAAGATTTTGATACCCCTGACCACGTCGTAATGACGGGCGATGCTTTTATTAACGAAGGCGACGGTATGACGGGGAACATGGATCGCAGTGTTGCGACCCTACTCAACAACGTGAAAGGTAGATATGAATCTATTCAAAATTAGTACCCTACTTTGCCTTTGTATCAGTACATCGAGCTGGGCACTGAGTGACGATACCGAGCAACCAATTTACATTGATTCGGATACGCAAAATCTCGATATTCAAAACAATATCGTGACCTTCACGGGTAATGTAATTTTACGCCAAGGCAGTATCGATATTCGTGCCGATAAAGTTGTGGTAACACGACCTAAAGGGCAAGAAGGCCAAGAGGTGATTGATGCCTATGGTAAGCCTGCAACCTTCCATCAAATCATGGATGACGGCAAGCCTATTGATGGTGAGTCGTTAGAAATGCGCTACCTTACCGCCACTGAATTTTTGAAGATGACCAATGAAGCACTGCTGATCCAAGATGGCAGTGAGATCCGCGGTAAAGTGATCACTTACAAAATCGATGAACAAAAACTGGCAGCACAAAGTGGCGATAAGAAACGTGTAACCACTATCTTGCAGCCCGCCCAGTTAAACTCGAATAAGAAATAAGCACGACTATGGCAACGTTAAAAGCAGCACATCTCGCAAAAAGCTACAATGGCCGCAAAGTCGTGTCTGATGTAAGCATTGAAGTGAAATCAGGTGAAATTGTTGGCTTACTTGGCCCTAACGGTGCAGGTAAAACTACCTCGTTTTACATGATCGTCGGCCTAGTCGCACGTGATGAAGGCACCATCAGTATTGATGATACTGATATCAGCTTGCAGCCGATGCATAACCGCTCTCGTATGGGGATTGGCTACCTGCCCCAAGAGGCTTCAATCTTTCGCCGTTTAAGCGTACATGACAACCTCATGGCCGTATTACAAACTCGCAAAGAGCTTAGCCGTTCAGAACGCCAAGACAAGCTTGAAGAATTATTGGATGAATTCAACATACAGCACATACGCAATAGCTTAGGTATGGCATTATCAGGGGGCGAACGCCGCCGTGTTGAAATTGCCCGCGCGCTAGCAGCCAATCCAAAATTCATTTTACTCGATGAACCTTTTGCCGGTGTTGACCCGATATCCGTGATCGACATCAAAAAAGTCATTGAGCATTTACGTGATCGAGGCCTTGGGGTTCTGATCACCGACCATAATGTTCGTGAAACTCTCGACGTATGTGAACATGCCTACATTGTTAGTCAAGGACAATTGATTGCGCACGGCTCGCCAACCGACGTTCTTAACGATGAACATGTAAAACGTGTTTATCTGGGCGACCAGTTCCGTCTATAGTTAGTAATAGATCGGCACGCACAACAATAACGACAAGGTGCATTGATACTCATGAAAACCTCGCTCCAGCTTAAGCTAGGCCAACAACTTGCAATGACGCCTCAACTGCAGCAAGCCATTCGCTTACTGCAGCTTTCGACGTTGGATTTACAACAAGAAATCCAAGAAGCCTTAGATGCTAACCCATTGCTAGAGCTGGAAGAGAGTGAGAGTGAGAACAGTGCCGATGACAAATCGTCTGACAACAACGATATTGACGCATCAGCACAAGACAACAGTAGCCAAGATTCTGAACCCGATCCGTATGACACTTCTGAAGTGATCGAGCAGCGTGAAATGCCAGAAGATTTACCTGTCGATACCACTTGGGAAGACGTGTACAGCGCTGGCACAGGAAGCACAGGGATCAGCATGGATGATGACATGCCGATTTACCAAGGTGAAACCACTGAGTCGCTGCAAGATTACTTGATGTGGCAAGTTCAGCTAACACCGTTCAGTGAAACAGACCTCGCTATCGCGACCGCCATCATTGATGCAATTGACGATAAAGGGTATTTAACCTGTTCTGCCGACGATATCCTTGAAAGCTTAGGTGTCGATGAAATCGAACTCGATGAAGTCGAAGCCGTACTAAAACGCGTACAGCAATTTGACCCTCTTGGTGTTGCCTCTCGTAATCTACAAGAATGCCTGTTACTTCAATTAGCAACATACCCGAAAGACACACCGTGGTTGAGCGAATCCAAACACATTCTTGAGCACCACATCGGTTTATTGGGTAACCGTGATTACCGCCAACTGATGCGCGATACCAAGCTAAAAGAGCCCGAGTTGAAAGCCGTGATGCAATTGATCCACGGTTTAGACCCTCGCCCGGGGAACTTGGTCATTTCATCAGAGACCGAGTATGTCGTGCCTGATGTTTCCGTCTTTAAAGATCATGGCAAATGGATCGTCACGATCAACCCAGACAGCGTTCCTCGTATTAAAGTAAACGAGCAGTACGCCGCTCTGAGTAAAAACACCCGTAACAGTGCTGATAGCCAATTTATTCGTACCCACCTCCAGGATGCGAAGTGGCTCATAAAAAGCTTAGAAAGCCGTAACGAAACCCTACTAAAAGTGGCACGATGCATTGTAGAGCATCAACAAGATTTCTTTGAATTCGGTGAAGAAGCCATGAAACCTATGGTACTTAATGATATTGCATTAGATGTTGATATGCATGAGTCCACCATTTCACGGGTTACCACCCAAAAGTACATGCATACCCCACGTGGCATTTTTGAATTAAAATATTTCTTCTCAAGCCATGTAAGCACGGATAATGGAGGCGAATGTTCATCAACCGCCATCCGTGCACTCGTCAAGAAACTGGTTGCCGCTGAAAACCAAGCGAAACCATTAAGTGATAGTAAGATTGCAACATTACTGGCTGAACAAGGCATCATGGTAGCGCGACGTACCATCGCGAAGTACCGTGAATCTCTTGGGATCCCACCATCGAACCAACGTAAACGTTTGATATAGCGTAAATGCTCCAAACGCCCAACAGAAGGAAGATGTCTATGCAAATCAATCTCACAGGACACCATGTGGAAGTTACGGATTCTATGCGTGACTATGTAAACACTAAGTTTGAAAAGCTTGAACGTTTCTTTGACAAAATTAATAATGTCCATGTGATTTTAAATGTAGAAAAATTACAGCAAGTGGCGGAAGCGACTTTGCACATAAATAATGGCGAAATTCACGCCAAAGCGGATGCAGATGATATGTATACCGCGATCGATGCGTTGACCGATAAACTCGTACGTCAATTAAATAAACATAAAGATAAACTCAATAGTCATTAATCATGCAACTGAGATCGGTATTGAGCCTGGACTGCACTAAAAGTGCAGTCCACTGCTCTAGCAAAAAACGCGCTCTAGAAATCATCAGCGAAATCGCTGCAGATCACTTAGACCAGAATCCCCAACCTTTATTTGAGTGTATGCTCAGCAGGGAAAAAATGGGCAGTACCGGCATAGGTAATGGCATCGCCATACCTCATGGCCGCATCACACAAAGCGATGAAGCCATTGCCATTTTAATCCAATGCGATAATCCTATCGAATTTGATGCCATCGACAATCAACCTGTCGACTTGTTATTTGCCTTACTCGTGCCAGACGCACAATGTAAAGAGCATCTTAAAACCCTATCAAGCATGGCTGAAAAGCTCAGTAATAAGCAGATATGTAAACAATTACGTACTGCTAAATCTGATCAAGAGCTTTATCAAATCATGACCAATGACTCATAATGAGTGTAATCCTTCCAAGTTGTTTGAGGTAATTCAACCATGATGTTAATGGTCGTAAGTGGGCGTTCTGGCTCAGGGAAATCCGTGGCATTACGAGTACTCGAAGATCTTGGGTACTATTGTGTCGATAACCTGCCTGTAAATTTACTCCCACAATTCATCAAAACCGTGGAAAACAATCAGCAGGATATTGCCGTCAGTATTGATGTTCGCAATATGCCAACCCAATCGGGTGAGATTCAAAAAATCCTGTCATCACTCAGTAGCCAACTTGATGTCAACGTCATCTTCTTAGATGCTGACGATAAAGAGCTAGTTAAGCGCTATAGTGAAACACGCCGTCTGCATCCACTCTCACGTAATAACATGAGCTTGGAACAAGCAATCCAATCAGAAAGCGCCATTCTTTCGGATCTAAAAGAACATGCTGATTTAGTCATAGATACCACTAAGCAATCTATCCATGATTTAAGTGAAACCGTACGTTCACGTGTTTTAGGCCGTGAAAACCGCGACTTAATCATGGTGTTTGAATCTTTTGGCTTTAAGCATGGTCTACCCACCGATGCCGATTATGTGTTTGACGTTCGTTTCTTACCTAATCCACACTGGGTGCCTGAACTCAAACCCCAGACAGGGCTTGATCTTGGCGTCAAAGAATTCTTAGCTAGTCACCCAGAAGTGAATCAGTTAACCAATCAGATCCGTAATTTCGTGGAAACCTGGTTACCTATGCTAGAAAAAAACAACCGTAGTTACCTTACCATCGCTATCGGTTGTACTGGTGGTCAACACCGTTCTGTCTATGTCGCGCAGCAATTGGCCGAGCACTTTATCCATGCAGGCCAACAAGTTCAAATTCGCCACCGTACACTAGAAGGCTTGATATGACAGACCTTTGCCGCGATGTGTTTATCAATAACCGCCTAGGCCTTCATGCCCGAGCTGCGATTAAGCTGGTTGAATTGGCACAAAGTTTTGATGCAACGGTAACGATCAGTAACCATGAGAAACAAGCGACGGCAGACAGCGTGATGGGATTATTAATGCTGGAATCCGCTCAGGGCCAGCAAATCACGGTCAGCGCTGAAGGCAACGATGCCGAGTTAGCTCTTGAGGCCGTTATCTCGTTGATAGAAGCGGGCTTCGATGAAGAAAGTTAATCCCAGATAATCGACTTGCCATCAGCTTAAATCTGTTTAAAAAACACTCACTTCAAAAATAAAGCTCCAGAGGATGATATGGCCATTTATGTCATCATCCTCAGCTAACTTGTTGCTAAATAGTCGCTTGTTGCGAAATATCACACCTCCGTTTCCCAGCTCTTTTTTCATACGCAGATGAAATTTCATCGAACTCTCAAATCTGGTGAGACAACAGCCGCATTATTGCGTTAAAATTCAGCTTATTGCGTTTATGCTGAATCGTCTCTATTTTGGGTTTCAATCATACCCAATTACACAGGCACTCACGCATACTCAAACAGAGCAGCAGTTGCCCTCATGGGTAATATCAGCTGTTCGGTATTATTTCCATCTGACCAATCTTCTGGCCCCTTTCACTCTGCGCACCATCGGCTGAGTAACCATTTTGATCCAGAGAATTGCTCAGATGGCACAACCGAGTTTGTATCTATGGCGGATCTACTAGAGCAAGACAATACCCACCAAACCTTACAAGAAGTGAACAAGGCCTTAGAAAATGGCATGTTTGTTCACGTTCGCCGCCTGTTGCAAGACATGGAACCGGAAGACATTGCCCACCTGTTAGAGGCTTCACCGCCGAAAGAACGTCAGGTGCTGTGGCAATTAACCGATCCTGAAGAGCAAGGTGAAATCCTTGACGAGCTGTCTGAAGACGTAAAAGACGGCATCGTTGCACAAATGGCACCAGAGAAACTGGCGGCTGTTACTGAAGGCATGGAAAGTGATGATGTCGCTTATGTCCTTCGTAGCCTACCAGACGAGCGCTACCAAGAAGTATTGGCGCAAATGGATGCCACTGACCGTCATCGTGTTGAGAAAGCTTTAGCCTACTCAGAAGACAGTGCCGGCGGTATGATGAGTACCGACTTCATTACCATTCGTGGTGATGTAACGGCTGATGTGGTTTTACGTTATTTGCGCATGCGTGGTGAGTTGCCTGAAGCGACAGATGCTCTGTATGTGGTCGATGAAAATGAATATCTAATCGGCCATATTTCATTGGCAACACTCGTTACCACCCAGCCTGACATTGAAATCCGTGAAGTCATGGAAGATTCGGATGAAGCGATCCCTGTCGACATGGATGACAGTGAAATCGCTAACCTGTTTGAACGTCGTAACTGGTTATCGGCACCTGTTGTTGATAGCAACAATCACCTTGTCGGTCGTATCACCATCGATGATGTGGTCGATATCATTCGTGAAGACGCTGAGCACTCCATGATGAGTATGGCGGGTATGGATGATGAAGAGGATACCTTTGCACCAGTTATGAAGTCGGCCCGTAGCCGTAGTATTTGGCTTGGGGTTAACGTACTGGCAGCGCTTGCGGCGGCATCTGTGTCTAACATGTTTGAAGCCACACTCGATAAAATGGCTGCCATTGCCGTTCTAATGACGATTGTGCCATCGATGGGTGGGGTGGCTGGTAACCAAACGGTCGCGCTAGTGATCCGTGGTTTAGCCGTTGGTCATATCGGGGATTCGAACACCCGCTGGCTACTAAGCAAAGAAGCTCGCGTTGGCTTAATCAATGGCCTGCTATGGGCACTGATCATTGGTGGCGTCGTTGTTCTGTGGAAAGGCGACATCATACTCGGAGCGATCATCGCTGGCGCCATGCTCACCAACTTGATCATTGCCGGTGTGGCGGGGGTTTGTATTCCTGTTATGCTCAAAAAATTCAATATCGACCCCGCCTTAGCGGGAGGCATGGCATTGACCACCATCACCGATATTGTTGGTCTATCTGTGTTCTTGGGACTAGCTACTATCTTCTTGGTGTAACCAAAGCTCTTTTCAAAAGGCACAAAAAACCGAGGCGCTAGCGTCTCGGTTTTTTTATTACATCGAATATGATGCTCGCGTATGGCTTATTCGCCAGCAATCTTCATGGTATCAAGCAAAATAGAACCCGTTTGGATCTGGCTACGCATTTCGGTATCCGTACCAATCGCGACAATATTTTTCATCATGTCTTTCAAGTTACCCGCGATGGTAATCTCACTGACTGGATATTGGATTTCACCATTTTCTACCCAGAAGCCAGCCGCGCCACGAGAGTAATCACCCGTAATGATATTCACGCCTTGGCCCATTAACTCGGTGACCAATAAACCACGATCCATTTTTTTCAGCATCTGCTCAAAGCTTTCGCCAGTCGAGTTCACCATCCAGTTATGGATACCACCAGCATGACCTGTCGGTTGCATCTTCAACTTGCGAGCAGCGTAGCTGGTCATCAGATACGTTTGCAGACAGCCATCAGTAATAATTTCACGATCGTGAGTGGCTAAACCCTCACTATCAAACGGTGTACTCGCCATCCCTCGTAAAATGTGAGGACGTTCGCTAATGTTCATCCACTCTGGATAAATTTGCTCACCCAGCTGATCCAGTAAGAAAGACGATTTACGGTATAAATTTGAACCGCTAATCCCCATCACTAAATGGCCAAACAAGCCTGTCGCAATATCAGCAGCAAACATAATTGGCGCTTCACGGGTTGTTAGCTTTTGAGCATCAACACGACCAACAGTACGCTCAGCCGCATGTTGACCAACACACTCAGGCGTCCATAATTCTGATGCGACACGTGCCGAGGTGTAGCTGTAATCTCGCTCCATCTCACCATTTTTGCCCTGTGCAATCACACAGCAACTGGTGCTATGACGGCTTGATGCATAGCTCGCTAGCATGCCATGGCTGTTACCGTAAACACGTACCCCGTAATGGCTGTCGTAACTTGCACCATCACTTTGTTTGATACGAGGATCGAAATCGAGCGCCGCCTGCTCAGCAGCAATCGCAATCGCAGCAGCACGGTCAGGCTCAGGTTCATCTGGGTGAAATAAGTCTAAATCAGGGATCTCACGCGCCATCAGTTCTTCAGGGCCGGGGCCGGCATAAGGGTCTTCAGAGGTGTAACGTGCAATGTCTAACGCAGCGGCAACCGTTTGAGCAATGGCGCTCTCACTTAAATCAGATGTTGATGCGCTACCTTTACGCTGACCACGATAAACGGTGATGCCAAGTGCACCATCACTATTAAATTCAACGTTTTCCACCTCACACATACGGGTAGAAACACTAATGCCTGTTGTTTTATTAATAGCAACTTCTGCCGCGTCGGCTTGTTGGCCTGCTAGCTCTAATGCTTTAGCAACCGCAGCTTCCAGCTCCACGCGCTGTTGTGCGACCTGTTCTCTCACGTCCATAATTTCACTTATTGTTATGCTGATATAATTAGAATAACACTCTCGTGTGCTAATTTGCGCCCAAATTTGTGTTTAAACTGATAAAATAGAACCATTACCACCAAACCGACATTAGTGCGGTTTGTCATTAGCAGGTTAGTGAGCCCTTTTATGAGCCGTAAAAATCAAAAAGCCCCTTGGGAACCAGAAGAAGAAATCATCTGGGTAAGTAAAACTGAGATGAAACGTGACATGGAAGCGTTGCAAAAACTAGGGGAAGAGTTAGTAAACTTAACGCCTAATGCACTAGCAAAAATACCGCTAGATGACGATATGCATGCAGCAGTCAAAGATGCACAACGCTTTAAAAATGAAGCGCGTCGTCGCCAACTGCAATACATCGGTAAGCAAATGCGCTATATCGATCTTGATCCAATCCAAGCGGCATTGGATAAGCTAAACAACAAGCACTCACAAACCACTGTTGAGTTGAAAAAGCTTGAGCAAAAGCGCGATAAGCTCATTACTAATGGCGACAGTATGATCAATGCTATTTTAGTTGATCACCCAGATGCTGACCGTCAGCGTCTACGCCAACTTGTTCGCCAAGCGAATAAAGAAAAAGAACAGGAAAAGCCAGCGAAAGCATATCGCGAAATTTTCCAGTACTTAAAAGAACTGTACATGAGCAACTAATACTCTGTATTAGACTCAAACAATAACGCCAGCATGATGCTGGCGTTATTGTTTTAACGATGAAGTGAGTACTAACCTAGTCAGTACCACCCACCGTCATGGAATCAATTTTCAAGGTTGGCTGTCCTACACCAACAGGCACGCTTTGACCTGCTTTACCACACACACCCACACCGCGATCGATCTCTAGATCATTACCCACCATCGACACTTGCTGCATGGCTTCAATACCACTACCGATCAAGGTTGCACCTTTAATTGGGCGAGTGATTTTACCATTTTCGATCAAGTATGCTTCCGATGCCGAGAATACAAACTTACCGGATGTAATATCAACCTGACCGCCACCAAAGTTTGGCGCATAAATACCATTCTTCACGCTTGAGATAATCTCTTCACGCGAATGTTCGCCTGGTAACATGTAAGTATTGGTCATGCGTGGCATAGGTAAATGCGCGTAAGATTCACGACGGCCATTACCAGTTGGAGCTACGCCCATAAGACGCGCATTCAACTTATCTTGCATGTAACCTTTTAGCTTACCGCCTTCAACCAATACATTGTATTGGCCTGGGGTGCCTTCATCATCAATGTTCAACGAGCCACGACGATCAGCTAAGGTACCATCATCAACGATAGTACAAAGCGATGAAGTCACTTGTTCGCCCATTTGACCTGAGAACATGGATGATTCTTTACGATTAAAATCGCCTTCTAAACCGTGACCTACTGCTTCGTGCAATAGCACCCCAGGCCAACCTGCGCCTAAAACAACAGGCATAGTACCCGCAGGTGCCGCTTCAGCATCCAGATTAACCAATGCCTGTCGAATCGCTTCATCAGCAAAGTTCAGTGCGACCGTTTTACCGTTCGCTTCCTCTTGGATAAAGAATTCATAACCGTAACGGCCACCGCCGCCCGCACTACCACGTTCACGCTTATCACCACGTTCCACCAATACGCTAATTGACAGACGTACTAATGGGCGAATATCAGCAGCATAAGTACCATCAAGCGCTGCCACCAGCACTTGCTCGTACACACCATTAATGCTGACTGAAACTTCGGTTACCAAAGGTTCTTTACTGCGAACATACGCGTCAATTTCTTCAAGTAACGCGATTTTCTGGTACTTATCAAAACTTGAGAGCGGATCAATCGCCGCATAAATCATTGGCGCTTCAACCGCCGTAAAGGCTTGTACCTTACCGCTGGTACCTTTACGCGCAATACCACGTGCAGCTTTTGCACTTTGCGTTAAAGCTAATTCGTTAATTTGATCCGAGTAAGCAAAACCTGTTTTTTCACCAGTGACAGCACGAACGCCAACACCACGGTCAATGTTAAAGGAGCCATCTTTGATAATGCTATCTTCTAGCACTAAAGATTCGTGCCAGCATGACTGAAAATAAATATCAGCATAATCAACATCTCGCGTCGCAATTTGACCAAGAATACGTTGAAGATCGTCACGCCCAATCCCTGATTGATCCAGCATGGTGTTTTCTACAGTTTTTAGCGTCATCTACTCAGCTCTTATCGTTGCGCTGATGCACTGCAAATCTTGCATGCTGCATCACCGGCATATTTGTTCTTATAGTGTGGCTTAATTTCAAATCAATGTCTGCGGTTAATACCCCAGTCCCTTGTGCTTGGCATGCCACTACCTGCCCCCAAGGGTCAATAATCATCGAATGGCCCCATGTTTCACGACCGTCAAAATGCTCACCCGACTGTGCAGCGGCAATTAACCAGCACTGGTTTTCAATCGCACGAGCACGTAACAATACATCCCAGTGCGCTTGCCCTGTGACTCGGGTAAATGCAGCTGGCACGATAATGATATCCGCACCTTTCGCACGAAGTGCGCTGTAAAGCTGGGGGAATCGTACATCATAACAAATCGAAAGCCCTAATCGACCAAACGGTGTATCGACAACAACCGTTTCGTCACCAGCTTGAAAAGTGTCTGATTCTCGATAGCTGTGGTGCTTATCTTCAATCTCCACATCAAACATGTGAAGCTTATTATAGTGTGCGACAAGCTGGCCTTTATCATCATAAAGCAGTGCAGTACTCGTCATTGCACCACTTTGCTGACGAATTGGAAATGATCCAATCAGTAACCAGACCCCCAATCTTTCGGCCATTTGGGCAACTGTCGACTGCAAAGGGCCATCACCTAATGCTTCTGCATGTTGCTGATAGTCATCAGTGCTACCAAAGATCAGGGCATTTTCTGGCGTAATCACTAAACGAGCACCCTGTAACTGCAATCCTTTCAGTTTCTTTTTAAGCTTGGCGACATTCACTTCAGGATCTCGACCTGAATTCATCTGTACGACGCCAACCTTATTGATCATGCTCTTCATCATTCTCACTCCTTGAATGATTGTTGATTTCGCTTACAGCAGTACTTTTGCCCCTCGACAATGAAAAAAGTACCCTGCCACTTATCTATCGACGTTTATTTACTGTCACTTTCACCCATCGATTCTGGTACCACAAACTCCCCTGTAAAGCGGGATTTTTCAGACACAACAGGCGCATCAATTGGCCCTTTGATCTGATAGTTAATCTGGGTAAATACATCAACTACTGGCGCTAGCGCAGTCGAAATAGCTAATACATATAACGCCGTCGGCGGTGCAATGGCAAAAGCCGTTAAGACCGGAATACCAGACGTCAGATCGGGATTAAATCGTACCCGAGCATCAACAGTTTCATCGACTAAATTCGCTTTACCTTGAATAAACATGTCACCTGCTAGGGCTTTCATTTTTATGTCGTCAGTCGTGAAAATGCCGTTATCTAACTTGCCTGAACCTCGAATGTAATCAAACGCTAAACCATTATCAAATACACCTGAAAAATCGAGCTGCATTTTACGGATGATCGAATCAATACTGAATAAACCTAATAAACGTCCGGCTCCACCCACATTACTGATAAAGCCTTTACCCGTTTCCGTTTTAATCTCACCGGATAACGTTTCACGGTGCATTGACCAAGGTGCGCCTTGCCACTGAATCGATGCATAACTACTGAAGGACGCATCTTCTACCCCGCCCGAAATACCAAAACGTCCCATTAAGTCAGAGCTATTTTCACCATCAATATCAAAAGCGATGTGGGTTTCATTCTGACCATTTGCCAACGTCCAGTGACCATCAAGGCTCAACGAAGTTACCCCAGAATCAATTTGTAGGTTCTGCAGTACTAATGTGGACTCATCATGGCGAAGTTGACCTGATACCTTCCCTAAACGGTAACCTTGAAGCCAAGCATCTTTAATCGTGAGATCCATATCAGGCATGTTTTTCATCACACTCTGATCAAAACTGGTAGCTAAAGGTACATCCGTTTGTGGTACGTACTTATCAGTAGGAAGATCGTCTTCTATCCCTTCTAACAATGGTAAATTAACGTGAATTTTATCCATTACCACATTCAGCGGCTTATATTGCGGCCAGAATGCTTCACCGGTTGCTTCTCGGCTGCCGACAATAAAGTGCCACTGCTTACGACTATCACGCGCAGCAAGCGCAACATCATGCCAATCAAGCGTCGCTAGACTCAAACGTTTAAGCTGGACATTCACCCTAGTCGGTAGCGGTAACTCAGGAAAGGCTGAAGGGGGCGTTTTCATGCTTTTCAGCGATGCTGAGTCATAACGTTCAATCACCTCGTTGGCCAAATCAATCCAACGATCACCATCAAGGTAATCACTATTAATGTTGACGATATGAGTACGCTTACCCAATGGGCGTAACTGGCTTCCTCCGACAGCAAGATAACTCGATGCTAAAGTTAGGCGCGGTTTGGTCAATGCCAAACGCGTGCGGTACTTCACATCCGGCAATAACAGATCGGCGGTTAACACATCGCCATTACCCTCGACATGCAAGCTAGCCATTTGGCCTGAGCGCTTGCTCGATAAGGTTAATGGATACGGAAGATCACTAGACAGGCTCGATAACGGCGCTTTAAGATCGACCTGATATTTAAAGCCGATATCATGCAAACTCACCCCTACATCCGCTTGCCATTCACTGTGGCCATCAACATGTGCTAGCAAAGGATCATTAAGTTGCATCTGAAGCGGTGCAACTTGCCAATTGCCTTTCACACCAATATCAACCTGATAACCCGTTTCAAGACTTTTACCGTCAAAACCAATATCGACTTTTTGATCCAGTAACTTGCCACTCAATCCTTTCGCTGAAATTACATCGTTATCAAACCCAATGCTGCCGCTTACCTGCGCTAGCGCAAGTGGTGGCGCATCAATAAGAACCGTATTGTTATCTAGTTTGGCTGAACCCCATGCTCGAACATCAGTGCCATCAAAAGGAATATCCAATTTAAAATCAGCAGTAACAGGCCCCGAAACTTGTACTGTTGATAATGCAGCTCCGACAGAATCAACTAATGGCGTTGCCATCATGTAATCGCGAACAGCTTCACCTTCAGCAGCAACAGCAACGTTGAGCTCCAAATGGCCATTTTCACTCAGCTCTGATACGCCAGTGACCTTTTTCGCTGTCGCTCCCATGGTTTTAGCATGGCGAGAATCGAGATACATGAAATCATTCTCAAACAGTAGGTCCAGCTGCAAATCAGTCAGCTCGGGCCATTCCGTATCAAAGCTGAATTTTGCATTTTCCAGTGGTACTTTTGCTTGAAAGATCCCGCTATGATCGCTGTATGGGTAATCTTGCAGATCGCCATACCACAGCAGTTGAGCGCCTTTCGCCTGCCCACCGCGAATGGCGGCAGATAGATAATCAGTGAGTTCTCTTCCCAACGACAACGTCGGTAAATAGCGCCACGTTTCACCTACTTCATACGCAGAAGCTTCACCATAAAATGATAACCAACTTGGTTTATCTGCTGGGAAATCAATCCGAAACTCACCATTAATCGCTAGGTGTGGTGTGGTCACTTTTAAGCTATCGCTCCAAAGTCGCCAACCACCATCGTTCACTTGCCAATAAGCTGTAACATCACCACTATCAACCGCTAGCGGCGCTTGGAACACATCGCCAAACGGCAGCACATCATTTTGCACGCTCAAAATGGCTCGGCCTGAATGCAAATCGCCGCTGACATTTGCGTCCAGTTTGTGTATGCCTGGAATCAGTTCCCATTGCTTAATACCAAACTGCTCAAGCTTCAAAGAAAAGCGCGGAGACTGCTCACCCACTTGAGCAACACGGATATCACTGACAAAGCCTGAGGGTGATAACTTACGTAATACATCCATCCCTTCGTTGTCAGGTAAAAAATCCATCAATGGCTGCAAATGATCGAGTTTGATCGTATTAACCGCTAACTGCCACTTACCCATTTGCCATTCAGCAGCAAGCTTCAATGCTGGCCAGCTCGTATTATCGCTTTGCCATGACATCGCATTCGTATCAACCCGCCACGAGACTGAACCATCATCTTCGCGATCAGGCTTAACCGTAATGATCCCGTTCTTAATACCCATTTGGTGGCTTTGTTTGTTCTGATGCCAGGATAAGCTACTGTCTGTCAGTTGGACTTGGCCATTAGTCACATCACCGTTTTGTAACGAGATCCAAAGCTCCGCATTCACTTCACTACTGGTAATGTCGACACCACCAGTCAGCTGCTTGCGCAACCACGGGGTAAACGACAACTTCTTGCCGTTGGCATAAATCTGCCCTGATAACGATTCAAGATCGCCCTGTTCCGATAAATTGGCACTAACATCAAGCTCACTTAAATGGGTGCCAACAATGCTAATCACGCCTTCCGCACGATGATCGCCTTTATTATTCGCCCATTTAAGTTGGTTAATATCGATTTGGACAATTTCACCCGATGGCGTCCACGTTTTCACTTTGGCATCTTTCAATGAGAAATGACCTAAGCGAACAAAAAACACTTGCTCTAATTGCTGGGCAATCGACAATTTATCTTGATGTTCAGGTGTCGGTTGATCTACCTCTACGTCAGGCAAGTTTGGGTTTAAACTGGGGATTTGAGTCAGATCGACAGCAAGACCATGAATGCTAACATCTTTAAAAACTGGACGTAATTGAAATGCAGATCGCCATAAATCAAAGCGGACTTCAACATCACCCACTTTAACCAAAGATGGAGTTAGGTCAGATGAACCAACGCTGATCCCCTGCAACATCAAAGAAGGACCAAATGTGCGCCAGTGCCCTTCGACTTGTTCAATTTGCAGGTCCATGTCGACCTGCGCAGAAACCCATTGACGAATGGGTTCGCGATATTCGTTAAGCTGAGGAAGAAGAAGACGTAAACCACTAACAGCAATCGAAGCCAGTACTAACATAATTAGTACCAGCCACATCATCCCTCTCGCCAGACGAACGGTAACGTTTGTCACGCAGAGCCTCACTTACATCATGACTACATCAAACTGCTCTTGCACATATAACGGCTCGCCTTTGATCTTCACTTGCTTACCAATGAAAACTTCTAGCTCTGCCAATGCATGAGACTCATCACCAGCCAATGCTTCCGCTACTGCTGGGGCAACATATACGACAAAGCGATCGGCATCGTAAGCGCGGTTTACACGCGTGATCTCGCGTAGTATTTCATAACACACGCTTTCAACCGTTTTAACCGAACCTCGACCTTCACATGTAGGACAAGTCCCGCAAAGTACGTGTTCAATGCTTTCACGCGTACGCTTACGCGTCATCTCGATTAAACCTAACTGAGTGAAACCATTAATGTTGGTCTTCACTCGGTCGTAAGACAATGCTTGTTCAAGCGCAAGTAACACCCGACGTTGGTGATCCTCTGAGGCCATATCGATAAAGTCGATAATGATAATGCCACCCAAGTTACGTAAACGTAGCTGACGAGCAATGGCTTTAGTCGCTTCAATATTGGTGTTGAAGATAGTCTCTTCGAGATTACGACGACCAACAAACGCACCGGTATTGATATCAACTGTCGTCATGGCTTCAGTCTGATCAATAATCAAGTAGCCGCCCGATTTAAGCTCTACTTTACGATCCAGTGAACGTTGAATTTCACTTTCGGTGTCAAACAAATCGAAAATTGGCTGTTCGCCAGCGTAATACTGCAGCTTATCACTGAGCTCAGGGACAAACTCATCGGTAAACTCTTTTAGTTTTTCGAAGCCTAAACGCGAATCCACTTGAATACTGTCTAATTCAGTACCAACAAAGTCACGTAAAATGCGTTGTGCTAAACCAAGCTCACCGTACAACATAGATTTAGGCTTATTCTTGACACGACGCTCTAATACTTTGCGCCATAAGTGCTTCAAGAAGGCTGCGTCTTGTGCCACTTCATCTTCCGTTGCACCTTCCGCTGCAGTACGAATAATAAAGCCACCCAAATCATCACAATGGTGAGAAACCACTTTCTTTAGACGATCACGCTCTTTTTCACTTTCAATGCGCTGAGAAACACCAACATGGCCAGCCCCAGGCATAAAGACAAGGTAGCGCGACGGTAATGTAACATCCGTCGTCAGGCGAGCACCTTTGGTCCCGAGAGGATCTTTGACAACTTGAACTACAAGATCTTGGCCTTGGCGAACAAGCTCTGATATATCCAGTACCTGAAATTGTTTTTTTTCATTTTCAGCAACACATTCAGTATGCGGAACAATATCAGACGCATGCAAGAAGGCGGCTTTATCTAAACCAATATCAACAAATGCGGCTTGCATCCCCGGTAAAACGCGGCTTACTCGGCC
The DNA here is from genome assembly GCF_024346675.1 of Photobacterium sanguinicancri. Classification (NCBI taxonomy): domain Bacteria; kingdom Pseudomonadati; phylum Pseudomonadota; class Gammaproteobacteria; order Vibrionales; family Vibrionaceae; genus Photobacterium; species Photobacterium sanguinicancri. Next base: position 353,267 of record NZ_AP024850.1, on the reverse strand, counting down.
TTTGTAAATATTACCCACAATGCCGCGCTTAGATTCACGCTCAACATGGACTTCTTGTAATGTTCCGGCTTCAATCATTGCAACGCGTGTTTCACTTGGCGTTACATTAATTAGCAATTCTGTACTCATTATTGCCTCTAATCTAATTCTAAAAATGCTGTAACCATGATGTCGGTTTCTACTAAAGGTAACCCCATCACAGCGTAATAACTGCCATCGATACGCTCAATGAATTTGCCGCCAATACCTTGAATGCCGTAGCTACCCGCTTTATCTTGCGGTTCACCACTCTGCCAATATAGTTCTATTTCTTGCTCTGACAGGGTTTTAAACCAGACTTTCGTGGTAACTAACTGGGTTTCAATATGACCCGCTTTTGCAAGCGTCACGGCGGTTAAAACCTGATGTTCGCGACCAGATAGCATACGCAGCATGCGATGGGAATCTGCGAAGTCAGCAGGTTTTTCTAAAATAATATCGTCAACGACAACGATGGTATCAGCCCCTAAAACGGGCTTATTTCCCTCACTAGCGGCGACGCCAGCCAACGCTTTATCTTGTGAGAGACGCTGTACATACTGCGCTGGGCTTTCATGAGCTTGATGCTGCTCTTCTACATCGACAACGATTCGCTTAAAGGTATAACCGAGCTGTGCTAATAATTCTTGTCGACGTGGTGATCCCGAAGCTAAAAGCAGTTGTATCGCTGACATGAAAACCTTCTTTCTATTATCCACCTAAAAACGTCTTCAAAGAGTGGGCTTTTAGGCTAAATCAGACAAACAGAGCTCCATCTGGAGCTCTGCTAAATATACGTATATACCGTGTTTTTACTTTTATTTTTGCACCCACACTGCACATTATTAACGAATTGAGAACTTACGTCGCATCCTTCGTAATAACAAAAACACCCAAGGCCACAAGATAAAATTAAGTAAAATAGCCCAAGTGCGTTGCGGCTCAAACGTGACTTCTGAGACTAAGTATTCCGCCCAAAACTCAATTAACTTTCCAAGTAACGTCAACATGGCAATCAAAAGTGCCTGCTGTAATAAGGATAGATTACGTAAGACTTGGAAGTTGAGTGCCACTAAATAGCACACAATCGCCATCATTAAACCACGAACACCTAGCGTGGAACCTAGCATAAGATCCCACAATAAGCCGATAAATAACGCACTCCCCACATTCACGCGATGAGGTAAGGCGAGCACCCAGTAAAAGGTCACTAACAATACCAAAGATGGGCGAAATGGGTCTAATTCTCCGGGCCATGGCGCAGCTTGTAATATCAAGGCTACCATAATGGACAGCCATATCCAGATGCGCCCATTAGAGCGACTATAAGCCATCGCTTAGCCCTCCCGTGTTATTCAGTTCTTGTGGTGTCGGCCATACCAGTAACAAATAACGTAAACGGTCAAACTGCACCGTTGGACGCGCTTTGATCTGAGCAAAAGGGCGTTTGTTGTCGAACGAAAACTCCGTCACATTTGCAACCGGATAACCTTCTGGATAACGGCCACCTAAGCCTGATGTCACCAGTAAATCACCCACTTCAATATCAGTACTGCTTGGTACATGCTCTAGCTGGATTTGATCAATCTGCCCACTACCCGATGCGATCACGCGTATATCGTTACGCACAACCTGAACAGGAATACCATGCGTCGGATCGATCAGCAATAATACGCGACTATTATGGGCGCCCACATAAGACACCTGCCCCACAATGCCTTTATCATTGATAACAGGCTGGCCTTCGTAGACACCATCAGTACGCCCTTTATCAATCATCACTTGGTGACTGTAAGGATCTGAATCGACAGCCATCACCTCGGTGATCATTTTTCGTTCATCCCGAATAAAGGGCGAACCAAGTAAATCACGCAGACGTTTGTTTTCTTGCTTTAGTTGCTCAAGTAACAATACATCGCTTTGTTGAACCAATATATCGCGTTTTAGACTGTTGTTTTCAGCCAATAATTGCTGATGCGAGCTGAGTTGACCAGACACATTATCGAGCATCGCGCGAGGAATATTCGCAGCATATTGCAGCGGCGCTATCGCGGAGTTAAGCAGGTAACGGATATTGGCAAAAGCATCAAGGCGACTATCGGCCAGCATAAGGCTGACCGATAGTAATATGGCTAGAAACAGGCGCAGTTGCAGAGAGGGGCCTCTGCCAAAGATAGGTTTCATGTAACGCTATAACCTGTTTTTAAAATTGCCATTGCTGGCATTATTCTTCGCTGAATAAGTCGCCACCGTGCATATCGATCATTTCAAGCGCTTTACCGCCCCCACGAGCAACACACGTTAGTGGATCTTCAGCAACAACAACAGGAATGCCTGTTTCTTCAGTTAGTAGACGATCTAAGTCACGTAGTAGTGCACCACCGCCAGTCAATACCATACCGCGCTCTGAGATATCAGATGCTAGTTCTGGTGGACATTGCTCTAGTGCAACCATTACTGCTGATACGATACCTGTTAGCGGCTCTTGTAGCGCCTCTAGGATTTCGTTTGAGTTCAGCGTAAAGCTACGTGGTACACCTTCAGCAAGGTTGCGACCGCGCACTTCAATTTCACGTACTTCATCGCCAGGGTAAGCTGAACCGATTTCGTGCTTAATACGTTCTGCCGTTGCTTCACCAATTAGGCTACCGTAGTTACGGCGAACGTAGTTGATCACAGCTTCATCGAAGCGGTCACCACCAATGCGAACAGACGATGAGTAAACCACACCATTTAGTGAGATAACCGCAACTTCCGTTGTACCACCACCGATATCGATCACCATGCAGCCTGTCGCTTCAGACACTGGCATACCAGCACCAATAGCAGCTGCCATTGGCTCATCGATTAGGTAGACTTCACGCGCACCAGCACCTTGTGCTGATTCACGGATTGCACGGCGCTCAACTTGGGTAGAACCACAAGGAACAGCCACTAGCACGCGAGGGCTAGGGCGAAGAATGCTGTTGTCATGCACTTGCTTAATAAAGTGCTGCAACATTTTTTCTGTCACGTAGAAGTCAGCGATCACACCGTCTTTCATCGGACGAATAGCTGCAATGTTGCCCGGTGTACGACCAAGCATTTGCTTCGCATCGTGGCCAACAGCGGCAACACTTTTTGTACCACCCGCACGATCTTGGCGAATAGCAACAACAGATGGTTCATCAAGTACGATGCCCTGTCCTTTGACATAAATAAGAGTATTGGCTGTACCCAAGTCAATAGACAGGTCATTAGAAAACATGCCACGAAGTTTTTTAAACATAGTCTTCGGCTAATCCTGCAAGCTTACAAATTCGTTAAATTGCGCTAAATGTACCAAGGGGCAGGAAGTGACACAAGGTATGCTTTGTCAAACCTGCCACAGATCGGCATTTTATTTCACAATCACCTTAATTCGGCAAGGCTGTCATACCTTTTTCGCCTCGATAGATAATTCGGTCATTACCTCGATAAACCCCAAAGGTCACGACAGTTGAAGGGCTTTCGTCACCTTCTCCCCGCCAGTTATACGTCAACCAAGGCAACTTGGTAACACCAAGGCCTGCAGGGCAAGCAATAGTTTGCTCTCCAGCTTTTGCCTTTGGTGGAGTGGATACTAACTTATGCCAAAAACGCACCTGCTCACGGTAGTAATCAGTGCGATTTGGGTTAGCCTGAATATCTAGTGTCTTACCCGTAGTGACATGCGTACCGTTACCTTGTAGAACCGACTTAGAATTCGCACTATCAGCAGGCCAAATCATTTGCTTACAGTAATTGCCACCATCAAATGGCGAATAGCTATCATCAGTATTTAATATGAATTTCTGGCCATCCCAGTACTCAACACGCATCGGCACAGTAACCGTTTTATCAAATGCAGTGCCAACATCATCCAAAGCCATTCGACCATAACGGGCATCAAGTCGACCAGCTAACGCTGAACCGACAAAGGTTTCATTGTCAGTGATTAGATTTTGCGGTGATGAACGATAATCAATGGGATCGGTATGATCACTTCCTTTGCTATAGAGCACTACTTTCATATTTGGAAAATTGCGATTGTCTGTCACCGTTGCAGTGCTTTTCTTTGGATCAATCAAGCGAGTAAATTTAGCACCAGAAACCGCTTTAGAAATTGTTGCCTTATTCCAATTAACCAACCCAGTCGGCATCGTCGGTGTAACGCGTGAACGCCAGTCATTATTAGCTTTTAGCGCAGCATCACCATCCACTAAGGCCACATTCACTTTAGCTTTTAGCGACTCAGCAAACTTACTGTAATTGGTTGTTGCTTCGGTGTAACCATTCGCTTTTGCCGTTAGCGTAAAATCATAACTCCACCCTTGATTCATGTAGGTGAACCCTGTCAGCGAATTTGCAGGGTGAGTATTTTTCACTGCGCTTGAGGTTAACTCAAAATAGGCAGGATAGATCCTACCAATTCGAAACGGTGCAGGTGGAACCGCAAAGCCCTTTTTCAAGTAATCATCCGATCCTAATCCGACCTTGAAACTGCCTACATCACCCCAGCCAACAATACCTTTACCATATTCAGAACCCGCTTTGAATTTAGCATCACCACCAAAAACATTGCCCCCAAGTTGCCCATTAGTCGGGGTATCTAACGAATAAACCCCCACGTTTAAATTCGTTTGAACGGTATCATCAACAAACTGAGTTAACTCAGGACGAGCCGCAGCACAGTAATAATCTTCATTTTGATTAACTATTGGGGTTTTAAAATCATCATTCGATGCATAGCTATTACCCAGCCATGCAAGCGGCTTAGCATAAAAATTAATGTGCTCACCGGATTTAGCTAACCCAGCGCCACTGGTTGCATCGCCTTTAAACAAAGAGTGATTTTTATCTTTCCAATCACATAGCGCCAATGCAAATGGACGGAAATAAAAGTCTTCACTGGCAGTCATCTCTGACGGTTTACCTTCAAATGCTTTATCTTTTAGCGTTAACGTCACTCGCCCTGCTTCGGGATATTTACCCTTGTTACCTGCCGCTTTCCCTTTAACAAAAGTAAAGTGAAAATCACCGGTCGCATTTTTATACGTTGAACCCGATTTATTAGCTTTAATTTGTAACTGTTTGCCCGCTGTAGAAATACTTTGGCTATGAGTAACGGCTAATTTACGCTCCCCCGTATAATCCTCCATCACATCACAACGTCGACTATTCCCCGATCTAGCCTTAGCGACAATATCCCAGCTAAATTCGCGCCCAGCAATTTGGCCAAATGGGACATTATCGACAAAGTCTTTATTCTCAATGGCTAATGCAAAAGGCACAAAAGTGTAAGCACCAGCTGTTTTAGTAACATCACCATGACTGGTGAGTTTGGCTTGAATATTGATTGATGCGAGATCTTTACTTGATAGCTTGTATTTAACCGAGCCGGTTTCACTATTAAACCGATGAGTGATTTTTGAAGGACACGTACCAATGGGTGCTGAAGCACTATCAAACCAACAAACATCGGCGTTATTGGGTGTTGTTGATGGCGCTGTGATTGCCATCGTGCCTGTAAAGTTTTGCGCTACTTTATTGGTGGTTTCATCAATGATGGAGAAAGTAATTTCTTCACCATCACAGGCCAATACTTTATCTTTTTTATCTGGCGATATTTCTAAGCGATAAGTCGGGCCAGAATCAAAACAGTCACTATCGCCAATAATTTTGGCATAAGACTCCATTTTTAATTCACGAGTAGTGACGGCGCCATACAACACGGTATTTTTTAATAATACCTCATCGCCAGCCAAGATTAGGGCTTTAGCCACAATTCCCTGGCGATTATCTTGACCTGCACTTCCCGCATCCATTTTGACTTCAGAATCTGAATTATGACCAAGAATAATTAAATTATCAGGCTTGCTACCTTGTTCATAGTTAATAAACCCTGAGCCACTCACTTTAAATTCATCTAAAATATGAACGGTAACTTGACCATTGACAATAAGCTTAGAACTCCCTTCCAACTTAAACTCTTGCACCCAATATTCACCAGAATTTAAAGTTAAATTTGAAGAACCTTCGACTTTTATCTCTTTATATCGGTCAGGCGAAATAGTTTTACTACCGGTACTTAATTTAACTTCTTTATTACCATAACGGAAAGTTTCTAAAGATGGCGATGGAATCATTAAACTAGGTGTAGGCTCACAGGCTCGATTAACACAGCTATCGTAGCTAAATTTCATGTCACCATTTTGAGGAAAACCAAGCTGGTAGCCACTCATCGCATTATAAATTTTAGAGTATTCTTTTACTTCAGCTTCCGCACTATGGCTCCATGTCTGCGCAGGCCCAGTAAAAATATCGCAAACCTCTTCGCTGACTTTGCGCTGAAAAGCCATAAAGCCCACTTCTTCATCGGCATGTTTTCGTTCTAATTGTTTTTGCTTTGCTTCATTTAAATCTTCATCATTAACAAAGCTAACTGCATAGTTACCATTTTTTTTCTTTAGTTGGCACATTCGTAGCCAACCGCCGTTAGGCCCTTGACGTGACGCTTTTGAAGCCAGAATAAAAGGTTCTTCTGTAAATGCACTTGAACTAGGAATCGTCATCATGCCATCGCATTGATCAAGAACCGGCTGAGTTACTTTCTGAAACCACTTTAGCGAGTTATCAAGTGTATTAGGGGTCGTACCAGAGCCCATAGTAAATTGAAGGCCCTTATAAACACCGGTACCTTCTGCGACTAAATAAGCAACATCTCGATTACCGCCCTTATAGTTATTCTGATATCGATGATTCCACTGATTAACTTCAGAATGATCAAGTCCAACATAGAAAGCATGATTAGATGAATTATTTTCGATATAAGGAACGACAGGCGTAATCCATTTTGGACGGGTGGTCATATCACTTCGATTCCCTTGTAGTGAAACAATCACACCTGGTGAGCCAAAGCCGCTACCAAAATCAACTTGATTAAGTTCGGAATATGATGGTCGGCTTCCACTCACCACATAACGATCTACCTTTGCTAGTCCAGCCTTTATTCGACCTTTGGACCCAAAATTAACCTCACCTTCCTCTATAACAAAATAATATATTTTTTTGTTGGCTATTTTTTTTAAACAATAACTCGAAGAACATACGCTACTTTCAGGCTTTATTTGCACTAAGCTACTGTCATAAGGAGCCAAGAATTGACGAATTTTAGCCGACTTATTAGTGATATTAACGATATTCAATGCAGACGGTGCATCTAAACCATTGCGTGTAATAGTCGACATAACAAAAACCAATGGTTTTTTTGTATACGTCTTTTTAAAGGTAATTTCACATTCATGATTAAAGCAACCACTAACATTCAACTCACCAAACTCAAACTGTGGCTCGGCCGCATGCAGTGAAAAACTAAACGCAATAAGGCAAATACTGATCAAATATTTTATTATTTTCATTATTCATTCTCACTCAGATCTTTTGCCCAAGTTTCTTGGATCCGTGTCACCGCATACTTACCCGTACCACATGTTGCTGTCGCTTCCAGCTGATAGCGATTAATCGTCTTACCGTTTTCTGTAATTGTTGTGGCAGTGCAAGATGCCGATACTGATGAACAAGAAAACTTATCTGCTGATATTGGATAATTAGATATACAAGCCTTTGGATTCGACTGCTTACTGCCTAGCGGAAACAACTGAGTAAGCGCATACTCATTGGCACTATGGGCCGCAAACCACGCTTGTGTGGCAAACACTTCACGGCTGGTCATCTCTTGATTCGACCAATCCAGTTTGACCATGGCAGCCGCAAACACCGCCATGACAGTAATGACTACCAGAGACAGAACCAGTGCACTACCTTGTTGTTTTTTATAAGACATTCAACACCTGCACTGTATGATCATAACTCGTTACCTCACCATCAACGTCAGCAGAAAGGCTAATATGAATCATCCCATTACGGCTTAATCCAGGTGCTTGCGCCGAGATATCCATATTTGATACCCCCCCCGCTATGAGATTCTCAGGCATATACTTTGCCAATGGCTTCTTATCACCAGTAAATCGATAAATTTTATTTTGAAAATAACAATATGATACTTGTTCTCTGTACAAGTAAGCCCGATTCGCTGGTGAGGTAACGGTTAAGTCATCTTGAGTCGTTAGCTCAATATGACCAGCGGGATCCGCTGCGGCCTTAGTGACTTTATTGCCATTGATATATTGTGATGAAGAGCCAAACCCAATAGCCAAAAAATAATTGCTTAGCTGTTTGTTAATATCCGTAACTAACGCTTTTGATTCTTGGTCTGAGCCACTCAAAATAAAATCAACACTTCTTCCTTGTGGCTGCCTCAAGTAAAAGCCCGATTGAGTAACAGGATAAAACGATAGACAGGTATTTGCTTCACCAACAGTATTTGAATCTAGAAAGACACTATTAGGTGCAGCATGACGGACTTCACGGGTGATCTTCTCTACCGCAAAGCGCAGTTCCGTTTGCGCACGATCACGATTGACCGTATCGGTATATCCTTGCACGCCTAATTGAAAGTAACTACCAACCGCTAAAGAGATCACCCCTAGCACGACCAGTGATATCACCATCTCTAATAGCGTAAAACCACGAGAGAGCTTCATTAATAATTCCCTCGATAGGCAACAAAGTCATACCGACCATAGCGCCCAGTATCAACTTCAATTGTAATCCGCTTAAAGGTTCGTTGAGCTGGGTCTCCCACCCCAGTCGAAGGTGAGCCGTAACTCACATCAACCCGCAGCGTCATATTGTTATAGCCAACATCTTCATCTGGGGTGCGGCTTGGGTCTAATAAATTCTCAATCAACCCTTGCCATTGATAAGATAAATAGCGCTGGCGGCACAGCTTGGCATCTCCCCAGCAACCATGAAAATCATCGACATCATCGGCAAACTCGACGTTTAAGCGTTTACCAATCACATTCCCGTGACCATCGAGAATATCGGTATATTCCAACGGATCATCTTCGGGCCAGCGGCCAGTTACAACATCAGGCACGGTACAAGCAATACCACTCTCACCACAACGTAAATGTACATCACGTACAGGTTCAGAATTATGGTCAAACTTGCGTGACAAAATTTCATTCAAAAAAGCATTACTGATTGCAGCTGCACGAGCTTGGTAATGCGGCGTGGCGGAACGCTCAACTTGCGGGAAGATAAAACTGGTCATGGTCACCATAGCAATCCCCAGAATGACAATGGTAATCACGCCTTCGATAAGGGTAAAACCCGCTTGTCTATTCGATGATAATTTAGCAGGCATATATGTACCCTTCTTTGTTGATACACATACTGCTTTTTTGGTTATTACTATTTAAAAAATCAAACTGACAGATTGTAGTACACGCCTGTACCTTCTTGGCAGTCACCCCTTTACCAGTAAAATAAAAAGGTTTGCCCGTGATATCAAAGTACATTTCTACTGTTTCTTGCGAGATACCAAATTCACTTGAACGAATCGCTAACTTATCGTTTGAGGTTAATGGTGGAAGTAAATCAGGTAGTTGCTTATTACACGCCGCACTATTGGAGCTTCCTAAATAATCAGGTGCAATAATTAAGGCGTAGCAAATATCAGGGGATGATATCGACTGATTCATCGTCATAATTTGTATTTGTCGAGCGAGGGAAATACCGACATCACGATTGAGGAAAGCATCGAAGCTATCACGACCAACAAATCGAGAAGCAACCGTTCCACTAACGATACCTATCAGTAAAATCACGACAATGAGTTCAATGAGGGTGAAACCTCTATTACGGTGGGTCATACATTGCCTTGCGATAGCTGACTCTATTTCATAAAAACACGGTATGTACTTATGAAATAGAGCCTCAGGAAGAGGCTCTATTAAAATGATTACTTACACGTTTTAACAGTTGTTTTAGCTGCCGAAGTTACAGAAGTCGCTTCTTCATATAAAACGTAACAAGACTTAGCTGCGCCACTTACAGTGTAATTTTGTAGAGTAAATGCAATATAGTTACCTTGAGGTGCAGGATCAACCGCAGTTACTTTCTGCCATTCATTAGTTAAATCAAGCTGAACAGCTTTCTCTACAGATGCTTTTGTCGGATAACCATAAGCAACTTCTAGATCTTGATTATCAACCGTAATTTTATCTGATACTTTACTTTCAATACCTTCAATCGCAGATTTACCATAAACGATACCTGCTGCACCGTTAATGGCACCTTTAAGACCTTCTAGCGATGCATCACGCGCATCATCTTGTAGGTTAAGGAATCGTGGTGCCGCTGTTACCGCAAGAATACCCAAAATAACAATCACAACCACTAATTCAATTAGGGTAAAACCATTCTGACGTTTCATTATATTCACTCTTTACTTTAATTAAGCTTATTTACAAGCGTCTGTATCAACAGTTACTTTTGCTGGATTCGATGCATCCGCAGCTGTATAAGTAACGTAACAGTTATTTGGGATATCAGCAGTTAGCGTATCTTTGTATTGCTTGAACGTTAATTGGATAGTTCCACCAGCAGCTTCAGTTGCTCCTGTACTTTTGACTATTTCCCAATCATCATTAAAGTTTGAAAGCGTTGCGACAATCCCAGCAGATGTTGCTGTTGGGTAGCCATGAATAACCCTGACTTCATTTGGTGCTTTACCAAGTGTACTTGCAGATGTATCGGCCTCTTTACCTTCAATCGCAGCTTTACCGTAAACGATACCTGCACCGCCATTGATTGCGCCTTTTAAGCCTTGCAGCGAGGCATTACGCGCATCGCCTTGCAGATTCAAGAATCGAGGTGCCGCGGTCACCGCTAAAATACCCAGAATAACAATAACAACCACTAACTCTATAAGCGTGAAACCACCTTGACGCTTCATAAATAACTCCTACCTTTTTAATAACTTGGTTATAGGCTAATTAAGCACTACTTCTACTTGCCCTTTTGCAGGCTTATAAATGAATGAATGTCCGGAGGTTAAATTACTCACGACATCACCTTGAGAGTTAGCTGACGCTAACTGATAATAACGACAGGCACTTTGTGCATCTGCTGTTTCTTTCGTTACATAAAACAGGTATTTCCCTGTTTCTGCTTCTGCACTGCTACTGGTTACCAAAGGTGGGTTTTGCAATAGGTTTTGCATTAAATCCACACAATCTGAACTGTCCACAGCTGTAATTTTTTTGTCACTCAAAGATACTGGGTAACCATCACTAACAGTGCCATCTGTCGTTGCGACTGTTAGGTAAAATTCAGTGCCATCATAATTTACTTTTTGCACGCGACTTGCACCAGAGCCCTCAACGGGACGACCATAAGCTTCCCATTGCGCCCTCGCAGATAACGCAGCCGTCGCATAACCACCCGCAACGCCTTGAATAGACGCTTTTTTAGCTTCATCCGTCACATTCAAAAAGCGAGGAAGTGCTGCAACTGCCAGTAAACCGACAACAATAATCACAATCACTAATTCGACTAATGAAAAGCCTACTTGTTTTTTCATACCCACCCCACGCAAAGCGTCAACTTTACGACTATTTTATTGCCACAAAGTCGTTAAACTTTATTGTCTCATTTTCGTAAAATAATTCCAGCCATTTCCCTGTACTTATTTGGTATATACATGACTCGGAAGTCACAGTTCTTGCTTCTTTTGTATACAGCAAAGAAACATAGGGTGCCGATATATTGACGGGGGTTAATATTCGCCATAATTGATAACAATCTAGGTTATTATTTTGCTCAATAAGAGGCCAGCCTAGCTTGGTAAAGTGGAGATCCACACCATCAATTTCCAAATGATCAGGCCGGTTGTTTAACTCCCATGATTGCCGTAAGGAAGACGCACTTTCATACAATGAATTGATGGTCAGTTTCAAGGCAACATCTTCCGCCTTGGCATTCACTTTTCGCCACTCATTTTGCAGCACAAAAACCAGCGTTAGTATCAAGACAAACCATATGAAAAATTTATAGCGCCTAACTTGGCGTAAATTAAACGCCTCGGGCAACATCAAGCATGCTCCACATTGGGACAAAGATCCCCAAAGCTAGGACTAGCACCATCGCAGCAACCACCACCAATAGAAGAGGCTCGATACGCGCGGTTAGCGTTTTGAGGTCGTAATCCACTTCACGATCATAGAAATCAGACGCCTCAAGCAGTAACTCGTCGACTTGGCCGGTTTCTTCGCCTACCGCTATCATCTGCAGTACTAAAGGCGTAAATACCCCAGACTGAGTGGCTGTTTGTGAAATACTGTTACCGCCCTCGATGCCATTTTTCATTTCAATGAGGCGCTTTTCTAAATAACGATTACCTAACGCTTCCGCTGCCATTTGCAACGCCTGGTTAAGTGGAACACCCGCTCGGATCATCAATGAGAAAGTGCGAGAAAAACGTGATAACTGAGCTCGATTGACTATGGTGCCGATAATCGGTACTTTTAAGCGCCAGCCATCCCACTTTTCTTTACCCTCTGCGGTATTACGCCACAAACGTACACCAATCCAAGTAATAGCAAGCCCACCGAACATTAACGGCCAATAGTTAACAAAGAAGTTAGACGTACCAATCAAAATCCGCGTTGGCAGTGGCAGCTCAACACCGAAACGTTCAAACATGGAAGCAAACTGCGGGATCACTTTAATATTCAGCACTGTCATCGCAATCATGATGGCCGATAAAACAAAAATGGGATAACGCATCGCGGATTTAATCCGACGACGGGTTTCCATTTCTTGCTCGTAATAAAGTGCGAGCTGATATAACGAATCGTCTAAACGGCCAGTATTTTCACCAATATGGATCATCGACACAAAAAGTTCAGAGAAAACGCGAGGGTGCTGGCCCATTGATGATGACAATGAACGACCATTGGTCAGTTCTGCAGAAACCGTTTCCAGTGTAGCTTTCATCAGAGGATGGTTTGCACTCTGAGCCAATCCATTTATTGAGCGCAGCAGTGGAACACCCGCTTTCGTCAAACTGAACATCTGGCGGCAAAAGATAACCAACATATCGAGTGGCACTGTACTTTGGAAAAGCACTTTCACATCGAGGCCAGCAGACTTCGCCCTTCCTTGACGAATATCGAGTGGAATAACACCTTGGCGCATCAATACATCAGCAGCCGCTTCTTGCGACGCCGCATCCAATTGACCCCGCAGCATCTTGCCTTGGCTGTCACGTCCTCGATAGTTAAAAATCGGCATGCTTTCGCTCTCTATAACAAGCTATCATCGATAAAATCCCCTTCGCCAAGCTGGATCACTTCATCTAAACTCGTTCTTCCCGCTAATGCGAGTTCTAACGCAGAATTAATCAGTGGCTTATAACCTTTACTCATACGGGCAATTTGGCTAAATAGTACGGCATTGTTATCTCGCAAAGCGTCCATCATCGATTGATCAAATTCAAGTAACTCGAAGACACCGATACGTCCACGATACCCCGTAAAGTTACAGCTTTGACACCCTCGGCCTTGTTGGAATACTTCTTCCTGTGCATCAGGAAAGCGTGCTTTCAACCACTGTGCTTTGCCGTCATCAAGTTGCTCGGGCTCACCACAGTCCGCGCAGACTTTTCGCACTAAACGCTGTGCTAAAACAGCACGCACACCACTGGCAACAAGGTAACCTGGCGCTTCCATATCCATCATTCGCAGTGCACTATCAATCGCGTCATTGGTATGTAACGTCGATAATACAAGATGTCCTGTTAGTGCCGAGCGCAGGCCAATTTCGACCGTTTCTTGATCTCGCATTTCCCCCACCAAAATGATATCGGGATCTTGGCGTAAGAAAGTCCGTAGAATCGATGAAAATGTCAGACCTATCTTGGCATTCACCTGAACTTGGTTAACGCGAGGTAATCGATATTCCACAGGATCTTCTGCGGTGATCAGTTTTTTCCCAGGCTTATTCAGCTCACTCAATGCGCCGTAAAGTGTGGTCGTTTTACCAGAACCCGTAGGCCCAGTGACTAATATCATGCCGTGTGGGCGTTTAAGTTGACGACGAAAACGCACCAAAATACCGGCAGGCATTCCGACTTCGTCAAGGCTTAAAATCCCCGCAGACTGATCGAGCAAACGCATCACGACCGACTCCCCATGCTGTATAGGCATAGTGGACACACGCACATCAACCGAATGACCACGCACTTTGACATTAAAGCGGCCATCTTGCGGAAGACGTTTTTCTGAAATGTCTAATCCCCCCATGAGCTTTAAGCGCAGTACTAGCGCAGACGCTACGCTCGCTTCATTAAGTAAGGTTTCATGAAGGACACCATCGATCCGTTGGCGAATACGTAATACGTTTGTATCCGGTTCAATATGAATATCTGAAGCGCCCACTTGGATCGCATCTTCAAATAAAGAGTTAATCAGTTTTACAACGGTTACTTCGTCGTTTTCAGTATCTTCTAAACCAAAGGTGTAATCAGAGTCGCTTTGATGCTCAGCTTGTAATTGCTCAGCAAACGAGACAATTTCTTTAGTACGTCGGTAGTAACGATCAAATGCATTAATTAATTGACCTTCACGGGTGATCACCAGCTCAACACGGTAATCCTGCAACTGATCATAAACTGCTTCCTGAGCCGCAAGGTCTGCGGGATCACTCATCGCAACACGCACAGTATCGCCGCGATGGCTGATCACCAAGGCGCGTAAGCGACGAGCATGAACTTCACCCAATAGGGCTACCGCTTCTGCATCAATATTGGCGCGGTTCAAATCGACCAGTGGAATATCAAGCTGGCGCGCCAAAAATTCCAGCATCTGTTTTTCAGTCAAAAAGCCTAAGCTAATTAAGGTATCACCTAGCTTTCGGCCTGATACTTGTTGTTGATCAAGCGCATGCTCCAGCTGTTGCTGAGAAATAATGTCTTCCTCAACCAACAAATCACCAAGACGTTTACGTAATCGGATTTGCATGGTTTTAGCTCCCCTGCGACTGAAGGTATGACACACGCTGTTGAATAAACTGCTGTGTTTGGGCTGATATTTGCCCCATTACCAAGGCTTGTTGATAGGCATGTAACGCTTTTTCTGCATCATGAGTTCGCTCAAGTGCAATCCCTAACCCTAACCACCAGCGTCCATCAAACGGCTCGCTTTTCACTAAGTGCTGATAACTTTCAAGTGCGCGCGTGTTGTCTTTAAGCTGCTGTGCTAGCGCCCCCCGCATTGCAATGTATTTGCTTGGGGCGTCTGTCGGTAGATCACTTAATACTGTTAATGCTGCTTGAGGTTGTGACTCGTTCACTAACAGCTTGGCCATTGTTAGACGTAATTCTGGTTGTTCACTATCACGGGCCAAACCACGCTGTAAAACCAAAATGGCTTGGCGTACTTCACCGCGGCCATAATGCAAAGCCGACAAGCGCTGGCGGGCATCAATCCAATCGGGATGGTATTGGATCGCCTTAGTTAAAAACTCAACGGCTTTTTTACTGTCACCCGCTTTGACGGCTTTCATTGCTCGTGAGTATTCAATTTTAGCTAACTCAGGCCCCGTTAATTCAACCGCTTCAATACTTAAGCTTGCGTCTTCCTGTAAAGCATCATCTTCCACTGTAGGGGCTTGTACTACTGATGGAGCACGCTTAGCTATCGCCCGAGAGTGCGTCACTGGCGGATTTGAAACTGCAGCAATCTTTAACGTTGTTTTCATCTCAGGCTGACGTTGTTCTTCAGCAGGTAGCGCGACTGATTGAGGGGCGGCTAAGTTAGACTTACTCTCTGGCACCGGTGTTGTAGTCGATGATAATAACGGTTCATCAACCTGACGCTGTACAGGTGTTGTCACTTTAGGTGCAGTCGCTTTAGGAGACAGACTTGAACCTGCAACGATAGCTGTCGTCGGTTCTTCAAGCGCTAACTCCGCCGCATTCGCCGCCATGACAGGAGAAAAACTATCTCCTGATGTAGATGTTTGTGCCACGCTCGTATCTGGTTGTTGTCCAAACCACCAGCCAACACCTCCGGCCAGTAGCACTGCGCAACACGTTCCGAAAATGGCACGTGGCGCTTTAGTTGACGGAACAGGCCGAATTTTCGCAGCAACTAATGGCGCTTGCTGTTTGTGCTTTGCGTGTTGATTACCGCGGGTTTGTTGCTTCTCGGCTAAACGCGAGAGCATTTTATTTAGTTCACTCATGCTAATTTCCATCCCCACAGTACTGGATATGTCCATAGGGGCTGACGGGCACCATTGGTTTCTTTCATTGCCAGCAACAATTCTTGCTGACCCACAACAGGTAATTTTCGACTGTACGTTGCTAACAACGCTTTATGACACAGCAAGTTAACAACACGCGGAATACCTTGGCTCGATTGCCACAATGCCTTATACAAAGGCAAAGTGAATAGCGTTCGATAGCAGCCAGCGCAGGCTAAACGAAATTCGATATAAGCTATAGTTTCAGCTAAATCCAGAGGCCGTAGAGCCGCTCTGAATGTCACGCGTTGTTGAAACTGACGTAAATGATGTAGCTGTAGTCGGGCATCCAACTCTGGTTGACCAATCAGCACAATATGCAGCAGTTTTTCTTGTTCGGTTTCTAGGTTACCCAGTAAACGAATAGCTTCGAGTGCTTCATCGGGTAAAGCTTGGGCCTCATCCAGAATCACTACCACTGATTGCCCCTTTTCTTTACGGGCAATCAACTCACGGTGTAAACATGCCGTCAGGGTAGTCATATCGCCATCGCTGGCAATATTTAATTCATTGGCAATCGCAACACGTAACTCTTGCGCTGATGCCGCTGGCGTAGGTAAATAAGCCAAGTCAAAATGGTCAGGCAATTGGTTGATCAACATGCGACAGACCAATGTTTTCCCTGTGCCTACTTCCCCCGAAATATGCACTATACCCTCACCCATATCCAACGCAGCCAAGGCCGTTTGGATCGCCTCAAGATGCGGTGGCAATGCATGAAACATTGCCGTATTCGGTGTTAGGGTAAAGGGCGACTGCTGACAGCCGAAGTACGATTCATACATACTGCCACTGCTTAGTTATCTTCAGGGAACCATTCAGTTACAAGTGCACGTGAGCGTTCAATTTCATTTTGCCATGTTTGCTCACCTACCACGGTAGGCTTCAGCAAAATCACCAGCTCAGTCTTTTGCGTGATCTTATTAACGTTACGGAATAAATGCCCAAGCATTGGAATATCGCCAAGTACTGGTACTTTAGAGACTTGATCTGCGGTTTGTGATTTCATCAAACCACCAATCACCACCACATCCCCGCTACGTGCGTGGATCACAGAATCAGATTCGCGGATAGAGCTTTTCGCTAACGGTAATTTATACACTCCAAATGTATTACCTAAATCAATCTCTTTCGATTCGGTAACAACATCAACAACCGCAGGATGCACATGCAATAGCACTTCGTCACTATCATTAATTTGTGGTGTGACATCTAATGAAATCCCGGAGAAAAATGGGGTAAGTTCAATATCGGGTGACGCTGTGCTGTTATCACCATTCACTTCACCGCCAGAAATATCTGTCACGAAATACTCATCACCACCAACTTTAATGATCGCTTTTTGGTTATTGGCTGCGGTGACTCGAGGGCTTGATAGCACATTAAGATCACCCTGGGTTTCTAAGAAGCTCAATACAGCTTCAAAGTTACCGTCTTTAATCGTGATGTTGGTTTGCCCCCCAAGGGCTGCAGCAATAGCGTCGCCACCAGGAAGAGGAACAATGCCAGCCGCCGCGTTAGCGGCAGTTCGCCCAAAGATGATATCAGTGCCGCCAATACTGGAAGTTATGTTGCTCCAGTTAACCCCTTGCTGGTAACCATCGCTTAACGTGACTTCCATAATTTTTGCTTCAAGTACCACTTGGCGTTTAAGGCGTTCTTGTGAAATATTCAAGAACTCTTTCACTTCACGTAGTTCGTTAGGGTAAGCACGAACACTGATCAAACTCGCTTGCGGTGAAACCACAATGCTTCGTCCCTGACCGTTGCCGATCATCGCGGTGACTGCTTTTTCTAACTGCTGCCAAAAATCACTTTCTGACACCGTTTCAATACTACTGCCACCGGTTGGTGTGCTCGTTTTCTTATTAGAATTGTTATTTGAATTATTGTCTTTGTTACTGCTGTTTTTATTATTTGAACCAGAATTAGAATTCTGGCTATTACTGGTCATCGACCCTGTCGTTAAGGAAGTAAGAGAAACCCCACGACGTTGCAGTTGCAAGTAATCAACAGGGATCACTTCCGTGCGTAAAGTGGCAGGAAATACTTTAATAATGTTGCCTTGACGCGTCGCGTTATAACCATAAATATCAGACACTACCGCTAATACTTCGTCCAAAGTGACATCGCGTAACGTTAACGAGATGCGACCAGCGACTTTTGGGTGGATCACCATATTAAACGGCGTACCCTTTACTAAGCTGCCAAAAAATACACGCGCATCAACATTACGGGCATTAACACGAAAGCGTTTTTCTAATGACGACGTCGACGCAAAATCTTTCCCGTCGAGGCTCGGCATCAAGTCGTCGTTTACCGCAGAAGGCAAATCCATCAACGGGCGGCTACTGGCTTCATTCGCTGCGGTATTTAGCTCTTGCTTGATCTCAACAGGATCGCGGTGTCCCATGTTAGTTGAGCAGCCAAGTAACGACGCTAAAAGTACTCCAATAACTAATCTACGCATCTTAACTACTAACCCTTAATCTGTTTTTATATTTTCAGCGAACATGTCCAATCGCCACTGCTTATTTCCGCGACGAATCGTGACGCTCTCATCTTGTATTGACGATAAGGTGTAACCGCTCACTCGCCCGCCCACGCTAACCACGGTATTATTCAAAATGGCAGTACAAGTACTTTGCTCATCACAAAGAATGCTTTGTAACTGTGGTAACCGTGCACGTGTTGACGTATGTTTTTTCGCGGGTGCTTGCCACCCAAGCGGGGCTGTTGGATCTTGATTTGCATGCACATTGCTTGTCAGCATGCCCAACCCCAATGAAATGATAAAAATTCCTTTCATCACTGATTTATTCGCTACCAAGTGATTACCCACCGATAAAGTCCTTACTTTCACCCAAGGTGTACACATTGAGCTGGATGTCTGCCCACGGGTATGTATCGACCTGATAATTTAAGCTCTGCCAGTAATACTTAACGGGTAAGGCTTCAAGCTGCTGTAAATAATTAACCACATCAAAATATCGACCACGTAAACTAAGGCGCACAGGGTGAATGTAATAGCCTTCATCTTCACCACTGAGCAATTGGGCTGGTGCTTGAGACTGCAAACTAACCAACTTCAACCGGTCACTACGACGCAATACATCTTCCATTAGCGTCGACATTTGCATTGGCGTGACTAAGCTACCCACGCGCCCTTCAAGCTGAGCATTCAACTGACGATTTTGCACTCTTAGGTTCGCGATGCGTTGATCCACTTCTGCATCTGGATCAACATTGAGCTTGCGCTCCATCACCAGAACTTGATTTTCACTATTGATTAGCTGATTACTGGTATTGATAACCGCAAGCTTAATACTCGACAACTGCTTCATTTGTGGTTCAAGGAACAGTAAATATCCCACAAAAAGCAGCGCTATCCAGCCAGAGACAAAAATCAAAATTTGCTCACGCTGGCTAAGCTCATCAAAACGGTCAGACAGTTGATGCCATAGGTTCATCATTTCACTTCTCCTACCGCTTTACTGACTCGTCGGGCTTGTAACTCAAACGTGACGATATTTTTGTCATTACGGCCTAATGACATCACTTGAAAACGGCGATCCATCAGGTGTTCGTAATCTTTAAAAGCTTGAATCCAACTCGGCACTGATTCAGGGCTACGCGCAACACCAGATAAATCAAGTGACTGTCCTGTCGCATGAATATGACTCAGTGAAATATCACCATTTGCAGCATCAGAGAGCTCTCGCAACATGCCAGAAAACCCAACTCGCAGGCTACTATCATGGCCTTCAATTGCATTTAATGTCGCTTGTTGCGTCGCTACATGCTGCTCAAGGTTACCCGCTAACTCAACTTTCACCTCACTTGGGAGGTGCTGAGATAACGATTCTTTCAACCGATTGATTTCGCCTTGTTTTAGCGATAATCGACTTTGCTCTGCTGCCAATTGTTGCTCAACCACATAGCTTTGCCACTGCTGCCAACCAAATAACGAGGTCATCAAGATGCCGCCCATTAACCAACTCGCCATAATGTTACGTAACGTTAGTAACTGCGTTTTTGGTTTCAGGCTATCTGTATAAAGGTCGAGAGCGGCCCCTTTAATTTCGTGGCTCGCGGCCCATGCAATACGCGAGGCATTCGACAGCAAAACGTCTGACGGCGGTACAATTGCGACGACTTTTACGTTCAAACGTTGACTCAAAGCCTGTGCTAATGCTGTGTCATCTTCACCATCACACGAAATCAATAATTGAGATATGGGATGGTTCCGTAGCTGAGCGCTTAAAAAGTCTAATGACCGTTGTAGCTCAAGGGCGAGACTATCTAGTTGCAAGGCAACTTGCTGATCACTGTCGTTTTCTGCCATCAGCGGGAAGCTCACCCCTCGCAACTGGCGTTGGAAGCACATCACCTGTTGTTTAAATGCGGTTAACTGTAACCCTGCATTTTCACGGCGATGCAATATTAATTGACTCATGGATGGCGAAGTTAACGCCCCCCATTGCACTTCCTCTGTTGAGATAGAGGAAACTTCACTGCCTGCTTTGGCTATAACCTTAATCAATGGTTCAAGGTTTTTCCGTCCAGCAGCAAAAACTTGTAAACGCTCTTTTAATGGCGCAGGAAAGCCATCGGCAACCAACTCCAT
Organism: Photobacterium sanguinicancri; assembly: GCF_024346675.1. NCBI lineage: Bacteria > Pseudomonadati > Pseudomonadota > Gammaproteobacteria > Vibrionales > Vibrionaceae > Photobacterium > Photobacterium sanguinicancri. The sequence continues at coordinate 332,407 of NZ_AP024850.1, read as the reverse complement.
TGGTGACTCATTGACCAAATCTTTGATCAAAAAAGGTAACGCTGTAGATAGTTCATCCTGTGGAATTTCTGGTTTTTCAATCAGTAAAGATTGATATAAACCGTGCCCTATTACGAGCTTCACTTGGAAACCAACTAATTGATGTTTCGCTAATAACGCCTGAATAGCAGATTCACGTTGAGCGGTATTAACGGCATCATGGTTATCAACTATCCATAATGATTTTGATTCAAACGCTAAGGTAATCGATTCTGGAAACACAGCCAAACAGAGGACTGGAGCCTGCTTTTTGTTTTTAGTAAAACGGCTGAAAAAAGGGTGATTTTTCATGATTTTCCAATTCGACGGCTATAAACAGTACAACTAGTGGCAGAGCCACCTCGTCAATAGTTTGACTATTTTACATTAAATCATTCACAATAAGAATATTGATAAATTACTTTTTGGTATTATTGTGAAATACAGAACTAGTTTCTTTCCTATCAGCGATTAAATGCTTTTCTAAGCTCATTTCTGGAGAGAAATAGCGGCCTTGTCCTGCATAGACACCCAGCGATTTCAATACATCCCATTCTTTTTCATTTTCAACGCCAACCGCAATAACTTTTGCTCGGCTATCACCACAAGCACCAAGCATTGAACGAACAAAAAGTTGATTTTCTTGTCGCAAATTAATTTCACGAACCAAGCTGCGATGCAGCTTGATATAATCAATATTTAAATCCTTGATGTAGTGAGTACTAACAATAGTACGCCCAGCCTGATCAACGACTAACTTACAGCCCAATCCAATCATCATCCGAGCAATCGGCCGCATGGCATCTAAATGCTTCACTAAAGCCCCTTCAGTCACTTCAAATGATAAACGGTTCAACACTGTTCGAGGGGTTTGTAATAACTCATCTCGTAACCATCTGACAAAGCTGCGCTCTAGCAATGAAGCCACATTGAGATTAACAGAAAAGACCTCACTGGAAGGCATCAGCTTTAATGTCGCTAACGCCTGACTAACGACTTGCTTATCCATCCGAATGGTAAACCCAACCTGCTCGACTGCAGGTAAAAATCGTGATGCTTTGATTTGTAAACCATTTTCATCTCGAATTCGAGCCAACAACTCTCGCTGTAAAATATGACCATCACTTGCATTTATCACGGGTTGCTGATGAAGCTGAATTGCATCTGCATCGAGAACCGCATCCAACAAGGTTCGCCATCGCACACTACCACGGGCATCTTCCGTTTGCTGCTCTTTTTTAAACGCAAACCAATTATTTGAGCCCTGCAATTGGGCGCTTCGGAGCGCCATATCCGCTTCATCCATAATTCGCCCACGGCGTTCACCACTCACAAAAGATGTCATCCCTATGTGACACCAATTATCTAGCTCTAGCGGTGCCGGTGGTACCAGGCGCTCTAATGCATTTAACATCTGGTTGGTAAACAAACGAACGTCTTTTGCTGATTGCTGAGGGAGCATAATTGCAAACTCAGCATCAAAATATCGGGATAAAACCGTATCAGGGTAACGCTGAACCAAGTTAGATAAAATCATACCCACATCATGGATAAGTTCATCAGCGGCCTCTTTACCTTTTTCCGCTAAGAGCTCATCCCAATCCGCAAGACGGATCAATATGACAGCGCCGTGTGTTTCTTGATCTTGTACTGCCGATTCTAAACGGCTATCAAATAACACTCGATTTGCTGCGCCCGTTAACTGATCAAGGAAAGTATGAGTTCGGATAAAAGTATCAAAGCGGCTGCGTTCTTGGCGGGCATCTTTCAGCTCTGCAACCATTTGGTCAAGTGCTAAGCTTGCCGTTGCAGGCCATTCTTTTTCATCACCGACTTCATAATCTTCAACCCGACCGGCTAATATCATCCGGCCACGCTCTTCCAATAACTCAGAACCATACAGTTGCAAACGCAGCCAATTCATCCCCCAAACGAGCCCCATAATGATCATGGCAATCGCGAGACTAATCGATGACATCGCCCCTAAAGAGTAGGTAAATTCGGTATATGGTGGCAGTGATTTCAGATCAATGTAAAAGCCGGAGTTTTTTTCTAGTTGATAATGTCCCTGATGAAGAATGTTAGGATCATTAATTTTTTGAAGCCCTCTAAAAGAGTAAATCACCCCAGCATCACTACTGACATCCAACTCCACCACATTACTGGCTTTAAGTAACTTGGGTAACCAACGAGAAATAGCTTGTGAACCTTGTGGATCGGCTAACTCTTGATCTATCACCTCGACGACACCATCAAGGTAGTGCGTGAGGTAATCTTGACCTAATTTTCGAAAACTCAGCGCCCCGCCAATAAAAATGACGAAGATGGCACAAATCACTATAAGCGTGACAAAAGTAACCAGTCGATTAGTTAACTTCATCCCTGAGGCTTTTCTCATAACTTCCTGCTTCACATAACGTTCTGAATAAAATATAAAGGGTTGCTAGATGATTACAATGCGCCACCCTACAAGTATCGAAAACAGTGTGCTGCCTTCACATACAGACTGTTATGATCGTTTATGTTGCCTATTTGTAATGATTATCACTTGTTCCACATACAATGTGAACTGCTACTACGCTATTTCGCATCTTTCATCACTGGATTTTTATGGATTGGATTACCTGCACCAAAAGTTTCGTGACTGTGGTTGACCAAGGCTCGCTGGCACAAGCAGCGACTCAGCTCAACACGTCGAGTTCAGCCCTCTCGAAACGCCTTTCATGGTTAGAAAAACAACTAGGAGTCCAGTTATTAAAACGCACAACGCGTAGTTTAACCGTGACAGATGCAGGAGAATTGTTCTATCAAAGAAGTACTCGGTTACTGGATGATTGGCACCAGATGCTGGCAGAAACAACATCGGCCTATGGAGAAGTCAGTGGTGTGCTTCGTATTGGCGCTCCGTTAGCGACAGGGAGCCGAGTATTAGTCCACTACCTTGCTGAATTTATGAAGCGCTACCCTAATATTCAAGTCGAGCTGCACACCATTACAGCGGGTCAATTACCCGATTTGAATTTGGATGTATTTATCACTCGCGAGCTGACTGATTTTAATTCTTCGAGCTACATCGCAACCAAGCTCTTTAATTTCCAGCCGTGTTTTTATGCTGCACCATCTTACTTGGCGAGTAAGCCGTTAATTGAAACAGCAGAACAACTGACTCAGCATAATTGCCTGTTGTTTGGCGTTTATGGCCATGAACAAGTGCATATGTTTGAAAATGACATTCAGCTTCGCTTACGTGGTAATTTTACCACTCAAAATCCCGAAGCTTTAGTGGCTGCGGCTGTCGCTGGGATGGGCATCATCCTCACGGGTGAAAACACCATTAAACGCGAGTTAGGTAAAGGCTTATTAGTTCCGGTATTACCCGAATTAAAACAGGCAACAGGTACCGCTTACGCTTACTATCCTAAGCTGGATTACAATCACGTCAAAACCAAGCTATTCATTGATTTTATTAAAGAAAAAGCAACACCACCAACAACCTAATAAACATAACGCCAAATAACAGACACAAAAAAAGCAGCTAAATACGCTGCTTTTTTATTGTCATTTACCAATTATCATAATCGACTTTCAGTACGAAGATCCTTAGAACGGGATATCGTCATCAAAGTCCATTGGTGGCTCATTGTATTGCTGCTGTGGCTGTTGAGCCGGCGCTTGTTGTTGCGGTGCAGACTGTTGCTGTGGTGCAAAGTTATTCTGCTGTTGCGCTGCAGGTTGTTGAGGCTGACCCCAGTTACCTTGCTGCTGACCGCCACCCTGTGAAGGAGCACCCATACCTTGACCGCCGCCTTGACGACCACCAAGCATTTGCATTGTGCCGTTAAAGCCTTGAACAACAACTTCTGTTGTGTAACGTTCTTGGCCGTTTTGGTCTTGCCACTTACGCGTTTGTAGTTGGCCTTCAATGTAAACTTGTGAGCCTTTACGTAGGTATTCACCAGCAACTTCTGCAACTTTACCGAATAGCGCCACACGGTGCCATTCTGTTTTCTCACGTTGTTCGCCAGTGTTTTTATCACGCCATGACTCTGAAGTAGCAATAGTGATGTTTGCTACTGCACCGCCGCTTGGCATGTAACGGATCTCTGGGTCATTACCTAAGTTACCGACTAGGATAACTTTATTTACGCCACGACTGGCCATAGTTAGCTCCAAATTTCTTCAGACGCAGCGTCTATTCGTCGCTGCTACAAATGTAAGTTTAGATGTGATCGCGAAGTCTATCACGGATAACTATCTTACGGCTACGCTTCACCGAAATAGGTAGTGTTGCACTGCGATAGCAATCAAATAGTCTCTTCATATTACTGTATCTTTATACAGCTTACTCTTTCAAGCCCCAAAACCCTATGCCATAATCATTGTCTTAATTGTCATCAATAATTAGTCGGTAGATTATGGATCAAATCGAAGTCAGGGGTGCGCGTACGCACAACCTCAAGAATATCAATCTTACTATTCCACGTGACAAGCTGATTGTTATCACAGGACTATCTGGTTCAGGTAAATCCTCGCTTGCCTTCGATACTCTCTATGCGGAAGGACAGCGCCGCTATGTTGAGTCATTATCTGCCTACGCGCGTCAGTTTTTATCATTAATGGAAAAGCCCGATGTTGATCACATCGAAGGCCTCTCTCCTGCGATTTCTATCGAACAAAAATCAACATCCCACAATCCACGTTCGACAGTGGGTACCATCACTGAGATCTACGATTATTTGCGTCTATTGTATGCCCGTGTCGGAGAACCTCGTTGCCCTACTCATAATGTTACCCTTGCGGCACAAACCGTGAGTCAAATGGTTGATAAAGTATTATCGCTACCTGAAGGCAGCAAAATGATGCTGCTCGCGCCAATCGTACAAGACCGTAAGGGTGAACATGTTAAAACGCTCGCCAATCTTGCCGCACAAGGTTATATCCGTGCACGCATTGATGGCGAGGTCTGCGATCTATCCGATCCTCCAACATTAGAACTCCACAAGAAGCACACCATTGAAGTGGTCGTGGATCGCTTTAAGGTGCGAGATGATCTTCAGCAGCGTTTGGCTGAGTCATTTGAAACCGCGTTAGAGCTTTCTGGCGGTACTGTTACGGTAATCCCGATGACCGAAGGCGAACATGAAAATATCGTTTTCTCTGCCAACTTCGCTTGCCCACATTGCGGCTATAGCATGCAGGAGCTAGAGCCTCGCCTGTTCTCTTTCAATAACCCGGCGGGCGCCTGTGGTACTTGTGATGGACTGGGTGTTCAGCAATATTTTGATCCCGACCGTGTAGTACAGAATGAAGAGCTCAGTCTTTCAGGCGGAGCAATCCGAGGCTGGGATAAACGCAATTTCTATTACTTCCAAATGCTCAACTCTTTAGCTGATCATTATGGCTTCGATGTTGAAAGCCCGTTCAATGACTTACCGAAAAAAATCCAAACCATCATTTTAAATGGTTCAGGCAAAACGGATATTGAGTTTAAGTACATCAATGATCGCGGTGATATCACGGTACGTCGTCATCCCTTTGAGGGGATCCTCAATAATATGGAGCGTCGCTATCGCGAAACAGAATCAAACGCGGTGCGTGAAGAACTCAGTAAGTTTGTCTCGAAAAAGCCCTGTGCCAGTTGCGATGGCTCTCGCCTTCGCCAAGAAGCCCGTAATGTGTTCATCACCGAAACCACGCTGCCTGAAATCTGTGAATTCAGTATTCAAGAAGCACTGACTTTCTTTGAACAACTAAACCTTACAGGTCAACGAGCAAAAATTGCCGAGAAGATCTTAAAAGAGATCCGCGATCGTTTATCGTTCTTAGTCAATGTTGGCCTGAATTACCTTAACCTTTCTCGTGGTGCCGATACGCTCTCTGGTGGTGAAGCACAACGTATCCGCTTAGCGAGTCAAATTGGTGCAGGTTTAGTCGGGGTGATGTATGTGCTGGATGAACCCTCAATCGGTTTACACCAACGTGATAACGAACGCTTACTCAAAACCCTGACACATCTTCGTGATTTAGGTAATACCGTGATTGTGGTTGAACACGATGAAGATGCGATTCGTGCAGCCGATCACGTGATTGATATTGGCCCTGGCGCTGGCGTTCACGGTGGCCAGATTATTGCCGAAGGCACTATGGAAGATATTCTAAAAGCGCCAGAATCGCTCACAGGCCAATACTTAAGTGGCAAGCAATCTATTGCGATCCCAGAGCAACGCATTGCGATGGATCCAGCCAAGACAGTGAAGCTACTTGGCGCAAGTGGTAACAACCTCAACAACGTCGATGTCGAAATTCCAGTTGGTCTGTTTACTTGTATCACGGGGGTATCTGGTTCAGGTAAATCAACCCTGATCAATGACACTTTTTTCCGTATTGCACACCACCAGCTCAATGGTGCAACTACTGGGGAGATTGCACCATATCGTGAAATTCAAGATCTCGAACACTTCGATAAAGTCATCGATATCGATCAAAGCCCTATTGGTCGTACCCCGAGATCGAACCCTGCCACTTACACTGGGATATTCACCCCTATCCGTGAGCTCTTTGCAGGAACACAAGAATCACGAGCGCGAGGCTATAAGCCCGGCCGATTTAGCTTTAATGTAAAAGGTGGACGCTGTGAAGCGTGTCAGGGAGATGGTGTTATCAAAGTCGAAATGCACTTTTTACCTGATGTTTATGTACCGTGTGACATGTGTAAAGGCAAGCGTTATAACCGTGAAACGTTGGAAGTGAAATACAAGGGAAAAACCATTGATGAGGTGTTAGACTTGACCGTCGAAGATGCTCGCCAATTTTTTGACCCTGTGCCAGCAATTGCAAGAAAGCTGCAAACCTTAATGGATGTAGGCTTATCGTACATTCGCTTAGGTCAAGCTGCCACAACCCTTTCAGGGGGTGAAGCACAACGCGTTAAGTTGGCACGCGAGCTATCTAAACGCGATACAGGCAAAACATTATATATTCTGGATGAGCCGACAACCGGCCTTCATTTCCATGATATCCAGCAGCTGTTAGTGGTTCTGCACCGCTTACGTGAGCACGGCAATACCATTGTGGTTATCGAGCATAATCTCGATGTCATTAAAACGGCTGATTGGATCATCGATTTGGGCCCAGAAGGTGGCAGCGGCGGTGGTAAAATTATTGCAACTGGCACACCAGAAGAGGTGGCATTAGTGGAAGGCTCACATACCGCACGGTTCTTAAAACCTATGCTACCCGCACTCCAATAACATTTATAATGTTGTCAGCCAAAGCAGGTGATCACATGGTTACCTGCTTTTTATTTATAAAACTGGATCGTTTTTTGAATCATTATTAATGGACGCAACATGACAGTGCTACATATCCAAGGAACCCGGCTTGCTCAACCAGGGATCAGTAAACCTTTGGTTAAACCTTTTCTCGCGGCCCTTTGTGCGCTGTTCGTACATGCGCTGTTATATTTCCAACACAACCCAGGGGGATCAGGGTTAGAACTCCCCTTTAATGCCACCAGCTGGATGCCCTTTAGCTTTGCGATTGGTGTAGGTTTACTTGAAATCAGCCGCCAACGTATTTGGCGCTACACTCGCTTAACGATCGTATTGTTCATTTGCTGCATTTTATTGTCGATTCCTATGCTATACGACAACGCAGATATTGCAGCGGTCAGTGATCGCATCATTGGTTTATGGGCCGGTTTTTTGTTCTTTGTTGCCCTGCAACAATTCGCGTTCACCCCAAGTCGCCGCCAACTCATTTTATGGTTTATCCTATTAGGCATTCTGACTCAGACCTTATTTGGCTGGTATCAATACTTATGGATAGAACCGAATAACGCCTTTGGCTTTGATCCAACCCAAAGTCGTCCGCACGGTATTTTCCAACAGCCTAATGTCATGGCCAGCTTCTTAGCGACAGGACTCGTGCTTTCAGGATACTTACTTGCACGTATGCCGATGTACCGTGGTAAATGGTCGTTCCAACAACTGCTGCTACTTATTACGCCTGTACTGATTATTCCAATTCTTATCGTGCTGAGTTCTCGCACGGGTTGGCTTGGCGCAATTGTCGGTGTTGCGTTACTGATCCCTTACCTCAAACAATTCGCCGCTAAAGCACAGTGGCGGATGTGGCTATTGATGATCGTACTCGGTCTAACGACGTCTTATGCTGTAAATCAACACTCACAAATAGAGACCAATACAAATAAGATCACATTATCTGATGTACGCAGCACAATTACACCTCAAGCTATTAAGATGTTCACCACTGAGCCCTTAACAGGTTATGGCTACGGCACTTTTGAAGTGTCTTACCTTACCCAAACAGCCCGTTGGCATCACGCAGATCCATCGCAACCTGCGGGATTGCCGGCACTTGATCATCCACACAATGAGTTAACCTTTTGGGCTGCTGAAGGTGGCATAGTGCCACTTATCGTATTACTGATTGCAGCCGCTGCGGTTATATTTAAAATTAAAAAAGCCCGTGATGGCACGCAGTTAGCACTTGTCGCTCTGTTTTTCCCAATCACACTGCATACCCAATTAGAGTATCCGTTTTATCACTCGCTGGTACATTGGGTGATCTTTATTATTCTGATCTACTGGGTGGATAACCTCACCGCGAAATACCATAAAAAAGGACTGAATTACGTATTAGGGATAAAGGTCAGTGCCTTACTCATTCCGCTACTCGTCAGTAGTTATATGATCACCACCCTATATTCAGGTCGTATGCTGACAAAGTTTGAAAGCACCTTACCGTTAAATATCGATTATTTAATGAAGGTCAATAACCCTTGGGCCTGGAAACACCGCTATGAGTGGGCATTACATCAGCCCCAGCTTGAACTGGCTCAAACGCTGAATAAACCCGAATTGATTGAAGAATATATTCGCTGGGCGACCGTGAAAGCAAAAACATGGCCACGGGAACAACTGTATGGCAACTTAATATTGTCTTATTGCTTACTCGGAGATAACGCTCATGCCGAACAGATCTATCAAGAGGCTAAGTTCTTATTTCCTGAGGGTGATTTCAGTGATGCACTCGCGGTTCAATCGTTGAGTGAGCTATCAGATGTCACATCAGCAGCTAAACCTGCCGTTGAATAACCCTCTTTTCGCCACCTATCGATCATTTAACATATAAAAATGGCGACCATAACGGTCGCCATTTCTACATCACTGTCTCATCGTACTATTTCAAGGTACTTTCTAATGCTTTTAAACACAGAGCGACATTCTCGTTCCGTGCTGCATACCCCATCAAGCCAATACGCCATGCTTTACCCGCTAATGCACCTAGGCCAGCCCCTATTTCAAGGTTATATCGCATCAGTAAGGTCTTTCTCACTTCGGCATCATCTACACCATCAGGAATATAAATAGCGTTTAATTGCGGTAAACGGTGTTCTTCTGCCACCACAAATTGAATACCGAGTTGCTCAAGACCTTCACGTAAAGCTAAGTGCGCATCTTGATGACGCTGCCAGGCATTTTCTAAGCCTTCTTGCTGCAATAATACTAACGCTTCATGTAATGCATAAAGGCTATTCACTGGCGCGGTATGGTGGTAGCTACGCTTACCTTCCCCACTCCAATAACCCAGTACTAAGCTTTGATCCAAAAACCAGCTCTGAACAGGGGTCGTACGCGCTTCTATCTTATCGATAGCGCGTTGTGAGAACGTCAGTGGTGATAATCCCGGAACACAAGATAAACATTTCTGACTGCCAGAATAGACAGCATCAAGTTGCCACTCATCCACCAGCAAAGGAACCCCACCCAGAGATGTCACTGCATCAACTATGGTTAAGCAATCATGCTGACGTGCGATTTCTGCGATTGCCTTTGCATCACTCAATGCCCCTGTTGATGTTTCGGCATGCACAAAAGCGACCACTTTAGCGTCGGGGTGCTGTACCAACGCTTGTTCAACCAATGCGGGATCAACGGGCTCTCCCCATGCGTTATCAACAATAACCGCCTCACCACCACAGCGAATTACGTTCTCGCGCATACGATCGCCAAATACCCCATTGCGACATACAATGACTTTATCGCCTGGTTCAACCAAGTTAACAAAACACGCTTCCATCCCCGCACTTCCCGGCGCAGAGACCGCAATCGTAAAGCTATTTTTGGTCTGAAATGCGTACTGTAATAACTGCTTTAGTTCATCCATCATACCAATGAAACTCGGATCAAGGTGACCAACAGTCGGACGACTTAACGCTTGTAATACTTGTGGGTAGATATCGGATGGACCAGGCCCCATCAAAGTACGTTGAGGTGGGTAGAAGCTTCCTATTGTCATTGTAATTCTCCTTAAAAGGTATCTGACGCTTATGTGTAGTTATATATCAGAATAATGTAGGTCGATGTTTATCTTTGTTTCAAAGCTCGCGATTTCGGTTTACCTACACAAGTTATTTCAATTTATTTGCATAATCAATCATTGATGTATTGACAACCCCACCATAAATCCTATTGAATGGCTATTCAGTTTTTGTTCATCCTGCTGATATTCTCAGCAGGTAAAAACAGAAGAGGAGCGTTACCCAGGTATTTGTTTGGCGGGGCCCCACCCCAATGCCAAGCTAAGAGGGGGAGTAACGCCGAGATATGTCCGAACAGGGGATCGGCTATATCGGCTTTGAAGGTTGAATCCTTCTGGCTGTCATATTTTGCCTTTTGAATGGAATCAAAAAGGTCTGATATGGGGAGCTTCTGGTTGTCGTGATTTTTATCCGTTCACCGTTTGATACTGCTACAGTACTAGCAGCACCTCCCGCTTATTTCATCCGATTCCTATACTTTATGCTGTTTTTAGGAGACATGTTTTGAGCCCGACTGTATCACCCTCAACATCACCAGCCCTGACCGTCGCTAAGTTTGGTGGCACTAGTGTTGCCGACTTTAATGCGATGCAGCGTAGTGCTCACATTGTGGCAAATAGCCCAGCAACACGCCTTGTCTTGATCAGCGCATGCTCTGGGGTCACCAACTTGCTAGTAGAATTATCTCAGGGCATTGCAGATAATGCATTACGTCAGCAGCGACTCCAAACCCTGAACGATACCCACCAATCCGTGCTCGATCAACTTCAGTCACCTGAAATCCCAGCCGCCGCTATCCAAGTTCTATTAGAGAATATAGCTGCACTTTCAGAGCAAGCCATTGAGCAACCGAGTGCTGCGATTACCGATCAATTAGTAGCAAATGGCGAACTACTCTCGACCCATTTATTTACACAAATTCTTCGAGAGCAAGGTATTGATGCAATTCGATTCGATATCCGCCAAGTGATGCGAACGGACAGTCAACACGGCAAAGCCATTCCTAACCCCACTGCGATTCGTCAACTCAGTAACGATCACCTCCGCAGCCAATTACAGCATCACGTTGTGGTTAGCCAAGGGTTTATTGGTTCTGATGAGAGCAACCACACGACAACTCTAGGTCGTGGCGGCAGTGATTACAGTGCCGCATTAATGGCAGAGGCAATCAATGCAACCACCTTAGAAATTTGGACCGATGTGCCAGGGATGTACACCACAGATCCTCGTATTACCGCCAAAGCACAACCCATTAAAGAAATCAGCTTTAGCGAAGCCTCTGAAATGGCCAATTTCGGAGCGAAAATTCTCCACCCCTCAACCTTAGTTCCTGCGATACGCCAACAAATTCCAGTTTTTGTTGGCTCGTCAAAAGCACCAGGGCAAGGAGGGACTTGGATTCGACAAACAGTTAGCGATGCACCTCTTTTTCGAGCGGTAGCACTACGTTGCAACCAAACTATGGTGACGCTCACTAGTTTGAATATGTTCCATGCTTATGGTTTTCTCGCTGAAGTCTTTCGTATTTTAGCTGAGCATAAAATATCGGTTGATTTAATTACGACATCAGAAGTTAGCGTTTCACTGACACTGGATCAAACCGATACGGCAGGTGGTGCTCCGACACTACCACAAGCAGCAATTGAAGCTCTGAACGAATGGTGCCGAGTAGAAGTAGAGCAAGGGCTCTGCTTAGTCGCATTGATTGGTAACCAAATGAGCCATATCCAAGGCTCTGTGAGTCAAGTATTTGGTTCTCTCGATGATTATCAGCTTCGGATGGTCTGCTATGGCGCAAGCCCGCACAATCTCTGTTTCTTGATTGATCAAGACAATGCGAAGCCAATCGTGCAACAGCTACATCAGCAATTATTTGAAGAGCATTAAGCTCTCATAATAGATAAAAAATAAAAAGGCACTCTGTGAGTGCCTTTCCATTTTAATGCGTAAGGGTAATCGCTATAAATTTGGCCCTAACCACTTTTCAGCCTCTTCTAATGTCCAACCTTTTCGTTGTGCATAGTCTTCCGCCTGATCCTTCTGAATTTGTGCGACTGCAAAATAACGAGATTCTGGGTGAGAGAAGTACCAACCTGAAACTGCAGCTCCCGGCCACATCGCATAGCTTTCAGTTAACGTCATTCCAGCATTTTGTTCAGGTTCTAGCAGTGACCAAATCGCGCCTTTTTCAGTATGTTCTGGACATGCAGGGTAACCCGGTGCAGGGCGAATGCCCTGATATTTCTCTCGGATCAAATCATCATTAGTCAGCTCTTCATCAGGGGAGAACCCCCATAGTTCTGTGCGTACTTTTCTATGTAAACATTCAGCAAATGCTTCCGCCAATCGATCCGCAACGGCTTGGATCATGATGGCATTATAATCGTCACCCGCTTCTTTAAATTGCTCGGCAATGTCATATTCACCAATACCACCAGTTACCGCAAACGCACCAATCCAATCAGGCTTATTACTTTTCTTCGGTGCAATATAGTCCGACAGACAGTAGTTAGCCCCTTTGGTTTTCTTTGTCTGCTGACGTAAACCATGCAGCACTGTTAATACTTCCGTGCGAGTGTCGTCGGTATATACTTCAACGTCATCGCCAATGTTATTAGCCGGGAATAAGCCACAAACACCATTTGCTTTGATCATGCCTTTTTGTTCGATCTCATCCAATAATGCATTCGCATCATTAAACAAACGCTGTGCTTCTTCCCCTACCACTTCATGGCGTAAAATCGTCGGGTATTTACCACTTAGCGACCAAGTCATGAAAAAGGGTGTCCAATCGATATATTGGCGTAATTCCGCAACCGGAAAGTCTTTGAATATATGTACACCCGGCTTCGCAGGAATAGGGGGCGTGTATTCATTCCAATCAATATCAACACAGTTCTCACGAGCTTGCTCTAGCGTGACAGGGGCGGTGCGAGTTTTTTTACGACTATGTTGATCGCGTACTACGTCATATTCTTTATCTAACCGCTCAACAAAAGCTGGTCGCTGCGCATCAGACAATAACGCAGAGCATACTCCAACAGCACGAGATGCATTCGATACATACACCACAGGCGCATGATAATTTTGCTCTATCTTAACCGCTGTATGTGCTTTTGAAGTGGTGGCACCGCCAATCAAAAGCGGTAAATCAAAACCTTGTCGTTCCATTTCTTTGGCTACGTGGACCATTTCATCAAGCGATGGGGTAATCAGGCCACTTAACCCAACAATGTCGACATTTTCTTCTTTCGCCACTTTGAGGATCTTTTCACAAGATACCATCACTCCAAGATCAATAATCTCATAGTTATTACACTGCAAAACAACCCCTACGATATTCTTACCAATATCATGGACATCGCCTTTTACCGTCGCCAGCAATATTTTTCCGTTGCTATAACCCGCCTGCTTTTCAGCATTAATGTAAGGCTCTAAATAGGCAACGGCTTGTTTCATTACACGAGCCGATTTGACTACTTGAGGTAAAAACATTTTACCTTCACCAAACAAGTCACCGACCACATTCATGCCCGACATTAATGGGCCTTCAATCACTTCAAGAGGCTTACTCGCTTTGGCGCGCGCTTCTTCTGTATCTTCAACGATAAACTCTGTAATGCCTTTAACTAACGCATGTTCAAGGCGCTTTTCAACAGGCCAACCACGCCACTCTTGCGCACTGCGATCTTCTTCTACTTTGCCGCTATCGCGGTATTTTGCTGAAATATCGAGTAAACGTTCAGTGCTGTCAGAGCGACGATTAAGGACAACATCTTCAACGGCTTCGCGTAATTCATCCGGTAAATCATCATAAATAGCTAATTGACCTGCATTGACGATCCCCATATCCATGCCTTGCTTAAAGCAGTGATAAAGGAAAACAGCATGAATAGCTTCACGTACCGCGTTATTACCACGGAAAGAAAAAGAAACGTTAGACACACCGCCCGAAATCATGGCGTATGGCAACGTGCGCTTGATATCACCGACCGCTTCAATAAAGTCGACCGCATAATTATCATGCTCTTCAATACCGGTTGCGACGGCAAAAATATTAGGGTCAAAGATAATATCTTCAGGTGGAAAACCCACTTCGTCGACTAATACTCGATACGCATTGGTACAAATCTCAACTTTTCGCTCTCTAGTATCGGCCTGACCTACTTCATCAAATGCCATCACTATCACCGCAGCACCATAGCGACGCAGTAATTTAGCTTGGCCTATAAATTTCTCTTTTCCTTCTTTCAAAGAAATCGAATTAACAATCGGTTTACCTTGAACGCATTTAAGGCCCGCCTCAATCACTTCCCATTTAGAGGAGTCGACCATAATGGGCACTTTTGAGATTTCAGGCTCGGTGGCACAAAGGTTTAAAAAGCGCACCATCGCAGCTTCTGCATCCAGCATCCCCTCATCCATATTAATATCGATGATTTGTGCTCCCGCTTCGACTTGTTGTCGTGCGACTTCCAATGCCTCGTCGTATAGTTCTTCTTTGATAAGCCGTTTAAAGCGAGCGGAGCCCGTAACGTTAGTACGCTCACCAACATTTACAAACAAAGTATCCGCATCAATGGTCAGTGGCTCAAGGCCGGATAATCGGCAAGCAACCGGGATTTCAGGTAATTGCCGAGGTTGAAGGTCACGCGTGACTTCATACATTTGACGAATATGATCAGGGGTTGTACCACAACACCCACCAACCAGATTTAAGAAACCGCTTTGCGCCCATTCTTGAATATGTTCAGCCATCTCTTCAGGGCTTAAATCATATTCACCAAAAGCATTAGGTAAGCCTGCATTAGGGTGAGCAGAAACGGCACATTCTGAAATACGCGATAATTCACTCACATATTCACGCAACTCATCAGGCCCCAACGCACAGTTCAAGCCAAATGAAATCGGTTTTACGTGACGCAATGAGTTATAAAATGCTTCGGTCGTTTGACCTGAGAGTGTACGACCAGAAGCATCGGTGATCGTACCTGATATCATCACAGGTAAGTGGATACCATCTTCTTCGAATACCGTTTCAACAGCAAAAGTACAGGCCTTTGCATTCAAGGTATCAAAGATAGTTTCCACCAAAATAATATCAGCTCCGCCCGCAATAAGCGCACGCGTCGATTCAGAATAAGCTTCCACCAACTGGTCAAAGGTGACATTGCGATAGCCGGGATCATTAACATCAGGAGAAATAGAACACGTACGGTTCGTTGGGCCCAACACACCAGCAACAAAGCGAGGTTTATCAGGCGTTTTAGCTGTCCACTCATCAGCAGCTTGGCGAGCAAGCTTCGCAGCTTCATAATTGATTTCTGCGCTCAAGCTTTCCATATCATAGTCAGCCATCGCAATCGTGGTGGCATTGAAAGTGTTCGTCTCTAAAATATCAGCGCCTGCCTCTAAATAAGCAAGATGGATATCTTTGATTAACTGTGGCTGGGTCAGGACAAGTAGGTCGTTATTACCTTTCAGATCTGAATGCCAATCGCGGAAGCGTTCACCCCGGTAATCTTCTTCCTCTAATTTATACCCCTGAATCATGGTGCCCATGCCACCATCTATGATTAGGATCTGTTGTGCTAACCTTTGTTCAAGTATTCCTTTGCCCTTAGCCACTATCTACTTCCTTTTTTAGTGTTACAGCTAATTCACATCCTATCACAGCAACAATGGAAATCTAGACGTCTAAAGATAATTGGAATAGAAAAACTAATTCATCAAAAGCCTGATTTTTTTATGGCTATCATGACCCGATGGTTTTATATTTTGTGACAATTTTTAACTTTACACATTCACCAACCCGAGGTTTCGAATGTCCGTATACAGTACCTTATGTTTCCTTGCCGCAGCGGCGATGCTCATCGCTTTTGTTAATAGCAAAATAGGCAAGATGCAAACAACCATAGCCATTACAGCAGGAGCGCTGGTTTTATCTATAGGGATCGTTATTGCCGGACAAAATGGGTGGTTTAATCTTCAAGACATCGCCGCAGAACAACTGGGGAAAATAAATTTTGAAAGTTTCCTTCTCAAAGGGATCTTAGGCTTTCTTCTTTTTGCTGGCGGCCTTGGTATTAAACTACCAAACCTCGAAGACCAAAAATGGGAAATCACCGTATTGGCATTAGGTGCCACTCTTTTCTCAACCTTCTTTATCGGTGGTGCTCTCTGGGGTATTTGCCAAGTTATCGGCATTCAATTTGATTTCATTTACTGCCTGATTTTTGGTTCTCTTATTTCACCGACCGACCCCATCGCTGTTCTGGCCATTGTGAAGAAAATGGATGCGCCACGCCGTATTTCAACCCAAATTGAAGGTGAGTCACTTTTCAATGATGGTTTTGGCCTTGTAATTTTCGTCACCCTTTTTACTGTCGCCTTTGGCCAAGAAGCACCGACGGTATTAGGTGTAGGTCAACTATTCCTACAAGAAGCAATTGGCGGTATAGCCTACGGCTTTGCACTCGGCCTGCTATTCCATTACTTGATCAGCGCAACCGATGATCACTCAATGGAATTGCTTTTGACACTAGGTATTCCTACTGCAGGTTACGTCTTTGCTGATGTGATTCATGTATCTGGCCCGCTAGCAATGGTGGTTGCAGGTATCATGATTGGTAACTGGACACGCTACATTGGCTTCTCAAAAGAAAGTGAAGATCACTTAGATCACTTCTGGGAACTCGTTGATGAATTCCTAAATGGTGTACTTTTCCTATTGATTGGTATGAGTATGCTGCAATTTAATTTCCACTCTGAAGATTGGATTCTAATGTCGATTGCCGTACCGCTAGTACTGCTTAGCCGCTACTTAAGCGTACGTTTATCGTATGTCGGCTTTAACCGATACCGAGACTACAACCCTTACTCTGTACGAATCCTTACTTGGGGTGGCTTGCGTGGTGGCTTAGCGCTCGCCATGGCAATGGCAATTCCTGCTGGTGTCATTGTTATTCCAGAAAAGAACATTGATGTCCGAGAAATCATCCTCGTCATGACTTATGCCGTAGTCGTGTTCTCTATTTTGATTCAAGGCTCAACCATTACCTCCCTGATCCAAAAAGCGAAAGGTTGGGAATCACAGAACAGCTGATTTAAGCTACACTCAATACAAAAAAGGCCTGCAGTCGCAGGCCTTTTTTATATTCTTAATTCTGACAAGATAAATTGTTATTGATGGATATGTAGCATCAGTCTTTTGTAAAATTGTCTTCAGAAAAGTGGTCGAGATCGAAAGGCGTTTGCTGGTAAACGCAGTAATTAAGCCAGTTAGCAAACAATAAATGACCATGACTTCGCCAGCTCGCAATCGGTGATCGGCTAGGATCATCATCTGGATAATAATTAAGTGGAATATTCGGCTCCATCCCTTCACCGCAATCACGCACATATTCATTGTGCAAGGTACTAACATCATATTCAGGGTGGCCAGTCACAAAGACATTACGTTTATCTTTGGTTGCGGCTAAATACACGCCTGCTTGTTCTGACGTTGCTAAAATATCAAGATCCGTGTGTTCCGCTAAATAATCAGGAGAAAAGTCAGCATAGCGGGAGTGAGGGGCTTTAAACGTCTCATCAAATCCACGTAGAAGAGGATGATGACAGTCATGAATGGCATGATTGTAGATACCTGATAACTTTTCTTTGCGCGTTTTCTTAGGTAAATCATATAGCAGCTTCAACCCAGCCTGAGCTGCCCAACACACAAATAATGTTGAGGTAACATGCTCTTTCGCCCAATTCATGATGGCTTGGATCTCTTCCCAATAAAGCACATCTTCAAACTGTACGAGCCCTAGCGGCGCTCCCGTCACAATCAAGCCATCGAAATTACGTGACTTCACCATTTCAAATTGACGATAGAAAGTATCAAGGTGCTCTTGTGGCGTATTTCGAGTAGGACGATTATCGATTCTTAGCAACTCAACATCGACTTGAAGTGGACTATTAGAGAGCAAACGCAAAAATTGCGTTTCTGTTTCTATTTTCTTGGGCATCAAATTCAATAACAGCACTTTCAATGGACGTATCCCTTGGCTTGCAGCACGTGCCTCTGTCATGACAAAGATATTTTCCCCTCGCAAAATATCCGTTGCAGGCAAACGATCGGGGATTTTAATTGGCATCTCTCTTACTCCTTAAGATGTTTAGACGTCCAGATATCTAAATAAAAATATACAATATAAGAGGTATACGCAAGCGAGAAAGGCTGATTAGTCTGAATTTGAATTATTAAACGGTAGAAATGAAAAAACCCAGCCGAAGGCTGGGTTTTAGAATGGGTTTCAGCAATGTCCTACTCTCACATGGGGAGACCCCACACTACCATCGGCGCTACAACGTTTCACTACTGAGTTCGACATGGGATCAGGTGGTTCCATTGCGCTATGGTCGCTGAAAAAATTTAATGGTGCTAGTACCCAGATTCGAACTGGGGACCTC
Organism: Photobacterium sanguinicancri; assembly: GCF_024346675.1. Taxonomy (NCBI): domain Bacteria; kingdom Pseudomonadati; phylum Pseudomonadota; class Gammaproteobacteria; order Vibrionales; family Vibrionaceae; genus Photobacterium; species Photobacterium sanguinicancri. The sequence continues at coordinate 313,587 of NZ_AP024850.1, read as the reverse complement.
ACCCTTACCAAGGGTGCGCTCTACCAACTGAGCCATACCAGCACACAATTTTGTTATGAAGCTCGTTATTACAAACTTCTTAAATTTGAAGCCTGGCGATGACCTACTCTCACATGGGGAGACCCCACACTACCATCGGCGCTATTACGTTTCACTACTGAGTTCGGCATGGGATCAGGTGGGTCCATAATGCTATGGTCGCCAAGCAAATTCGGTTTATCTTACGCCGTCAAGCGGAAGATACAATCTGGGAAAATCTAACTAGTTACAATTTCGTTCTTAACACGCATTCAAGCGTTTATGGAGTCCGTAAAACCCCTTGGGTGTTGTATGGTTAAGCCTCACGGGCAATTAGTACAGGTTAGCTCAATGCCTCGCAGCACTTACACACCCTGCCTATCAACGTCGTAGTCTTCGACAACCCTTTAGAGACCTTAAAGGTCTAGAGATGACTCATCTTGAGGCTCGCTTCGCGCTTAGATGCTTTCAGCGCTTATCGATTCCGAACGTAGCTACCGGGCAATGCTATTGGCATAACAACCCGAACACCAGCGGTTCGTCCACTCCGGTCCTCTCGTACTAGGAGCAGCCCCTCTCAATCATCTAACGCCCACGGCAGATAGGGACCGAACTGTCTCACGACGTTCTAAACCCAGCTCGCGTACCACTTTAAATGGCGAACAGCCATACCCTTGGGACCGACTTCAGCCCCAGGATGTGATGAGCCGACATCGAGGTGCCAAACACCGCCGTCGATATGAACTCTTGGGCGGTATCAGCCTGTTATCCCCGGAGTACCTTTTATCCGTTGAGCGATGGCCCTTCCATTCAGAACCACCGGATCACTATGACCTGCTTTCGCACCTGCTCGAATTGTCATTCTCGCAGTCAAGCGGGCTTATGCCATTGCACTAACCTCACGATGTCCGACCGTGATTAGCCCACCTTCGTGCTCCTCCGTTACTCTTTGGGAGGAGACCGCCCCAGTCAAACTACCCACCAGGCACTGTCCGCACCCCCGATTAGGGGGCGACGTTAGAACATCAAGCATACAAGGGTGGTATTTCAAGATTGCCTCCACATCATCTAGCGACAATGCTTCAAAGGCTCCCACCTATCCTACACATGTAGGGTCAATGTTCAGTGCCAAGCTGTAGTAAAGGTTCACGGGGTCTTTCCGTCTAGCCGCGGGTACACAGCATCTTCACTGCGATTTCAATTTCACTGAGTCTCGGGTGGAGACAGCGTGGCCATCATTACGCCATTCGTGCAGGTCGGAACTTACCCGACAAGGAATTTCGCTACCTTAGGACCGTTATAGTTACGGCCGCCGTTTACCGGGGCTTCGATCAAGAGCTTCGACCGAAGTCTAACCCCATCAATTAACCTTCCGGCACCGGGCAGGCGTCACACCGTATACGTCATCTTTCGATTTTGCACAGTGCTGTGTTTTTAATAAACAGTTGCAGCCACCTGGTATCTGCGACTCCCAGCAGCTTAGAGAGCAAGTCTCATCACCGCGAGGAGCGTACCTTCTCCCGAAGTTACGGTACCATTTTGCCTAGTTCCTTCACCCGAGTTCTCTCAAGCGCCTTGGTATTCTCTACCTGATCACCTGTGTCGGTTTGGGGTACGATTGCTTATAACCTATCGCTTAGAGGCTTTTCCCGGAAGCATGGCATCAATGACTTCATCACCGTAGTGACTCGACATCGGGTCTCAGCCTTAAGATAGTCCGGATTTGCCTAAACTATCAGCCTACACCCTTGAACTTGGACGACCGTCGCCAAGCCCACCTAGCCTTCTCCGTCCCCCCATCGCAGTTATAAGCAGTACGGGAATATTAACCCGTTTCCCATCGACTACGCCTTTCGGCCTCGCCTTAGGGGTCGACTTACCCTGCCCCGATTAACGTTGGACAGGAACCCTTGATCTTCCGGCGAGGGAGTTTTTCACTCCCTTTATCGTTACTCATGTCAGCATTCGCACTTCTGATACCTCCAGCAGCCCTTACAGACCACCTTCAACGGCTTACAGAACGCTCCCCTACCCAATATGAACAAGTTCATATTGCCGCAGCTTCGGTGTATAGCTTAGCCCCGTTAAATCTTCCGCGCAGGCCGACTCGACCAGTGAGCTATTACGCTTTCTTTAAATGATGGCTGCTTCTAAGCCAACATCCTGGCTGTCTGAGCCTTCCCACATCGTTTCCCACTTAGCTATAACTTTGGGACCTTAGCTGGCGGTCTGGGTTGTTTCCCTCTCCACGACGGACGTTAGCACCCGCCGTGTGTCTCCCGGATAGTACTTACTGGTATTCGGAGTTTGCAAAGGGTTGGTAAGTCGGGATGACCCCCTAGCCTTAACAGTGCTCTACCCCCAGTAGTATTCGTCCGAGGCGCTACCTAAATAGCTTTCGGGGAGAACCAGCTATCTCCAGGTTTGATTGGCCTTTCACCCCTAGCCACAAGTCATCCGCTAATTTTTCAACATTAGTCGGTTCGGTCCTCCAGTAAGTGTTACCTCACCTTCAACCTGCCCATGGCTAGATCACCTGGTTTCGGGTCTAATCCTAGCAACTATGACGCCCAGTTAAGACTCGGTTTCCCTACGGCTCCCCTAAACGGTTAACCTTGCTACTAAAATTAAGTCGCTGACCCATTATACAAAAGGTACGCAGTCACCCAACAAGTGGGCTCCTACTGCTTGTACGTACACGGTTTCAGGTTCTATTTCACTCCCCTCACAGGGGTTCTTTTCGCCTTTCCCTCACGGTACTGGTTCACTATCGGTCAGTCAGGAGTATTTAGCCTTGGAGGATGGTCCCCCCATGTTCAAACAGGATATCACGTGTCCCGTCCTACTCGTTTTCACTAATAATGCGTTGTCGGTTACGGGGCTATCACCCTGTATCGCTGTGCTTTCCAGCACATTCACCTAACGCAAGACTGGCTTAAGGGCTAATCCGATTTCGCTCGCCGCTACTCTCGGAATCTCGGTTGATTTCTCTTCCTTCGGGTACTTAGATGTTTCAGTTCCCCGAGTTCGCCTCGTTACGCTATGTATTCACGTAACGATACGTGCTTATGCACGTGGGTTTCCCCATTCGGAAATCCCAGTCTCAAGTGATTTTTACTATCTAAACTGGGCTTATCGCAAGTTAATACGTCCTTCATCGCCTCTGACTGCCAAGGCATCCACCGTGTACGCTTAGTCACTTAACCATACAACCCCAAGAGGTCTGTATGTTCAAACAACCAAGGTTTATCGTCACTCATTTCCGATCAAGAAAAATGAGGACATTGGTTTTTCGCCGGACTCTACACAAGACACTTGAATGTGTGTTGTTTTGAGAACTCGTTTTTATCATTAAAGATAAAAACTATTGTAATTGAATCTATTGATTCAATTTACTAGTCAGCTTTCCAGATTGTTAAAGAGCATAACGCAAAAAGCGTTAATCAATAACCGAAGTCATTCATTAGCGCTTTCGCTATTTCTAAAACTAATTTACCAAGCAATCTGTGTGGACACTGCATCAAACAAGCAGTCTATCGTTTAAGGAGGTGATCCAGCCCCAGGTTCCCCTAGGGCTACCTTGTTACGACTTCACCCCAGTCATGAACCACACCGTGGTAAACGCCCTCCCGAAGGTTAAGCTATCTACTTCTGGTGCAGCCCACTCCCATGGTGTGACGGGCGGTGTGTACAAGGCCCGGGAACGTATTCACCGTGGCATTCTGATCCACGATTACTAGCGATTCCGACTTCATGGAGTCGAGTTGCAGACTCCAATCCGGACTACGACGTACTTTCTGGGATTCGCTCACCATCGCTGGTTGGCAGCCCTCTGTATACGCCATTGTAGCACGTGTGTAGCCCTACTCGTAAGGGCCATGATGACTTGACGTCGTCCCCACCTTCCTCCGGTTTATCACCGGCAGTCTCCCTGGAGTTCCCACCATTACGTGCTGGCAAACAAGGATAAGGGTTGCGCTCGTTGCGGGACTTAACCCAACATTTCACAACACGAGCTGACGACAGCCATGCAGCACCTGTCTCAGAGTTCCCGAAGGCACTAAGCTATCTCTAGCGAATTCTCTGGATGTCAAGAGTAGGTAAGGTTCTTCGCGTTGCATCGAATTAAACCACATGCTCCACCGCTTGTGCGGGCCCCCGTCAATTCATTTGAGTTTTAATCTTGCGACCGTACTCCCCAGGCGGTCTACTTAACGCGTTAGCTCCGAAAGCCAGGACTCAAGGTCCCAACCTCCAAGTAGACATCGTTTACGGCGTGGACTACCAGGGTATCTAATCCTGTTTGCTCCCCACGCTTTCGCATCTGAGCGTCAGTCTTTGTCCAGGGGGCCGCCTTCGCCACCGGTATTCCTTCAGATCTCTACGCATTTCACCGCTACACCTGAAATTCTACCCCCCTCTACAAGACTCTAGTCTGCCAGTTCAAAATGCTGTTCCGAGGTTGAGCCCCGGGCTTTCACATCTTGCTTAACAGACCGCCTGCATGCGCTTTACGCCCAGTAATTCCGATTAACGCTCGCACCCTCCGTATTACCGCGGCTGCTGGCACGGAGTTAGCCGGTGCTTCTTCTGTTGCTAACGTCAAACGGCAACGCTATTAACGTTACCGCCTTCCTCACAACTGAAAGTACTTTACAACCCGAAGGCCTTCTTCATACACGCGGCATGGCTGCATCAGGGTTTCCCCCATTGTGCAATATTCCCCACTGCTGCCTCCCGTAGGAGTCTGGACCGTGTCTCAGTTCCAGTGTGGCTGATCATCCTCTCAAACCAGCTAGGGATCGTCGCCTTGGTGAGCCATTACCCCACCAACTAGCTAATCCCACCTGGGCTAATCTTGACGCGAGAGGTCCGAAGATCCCCCTCTTTGGCCCGTAGGCATTATGCGGTATTAGCTATCGTTTCCAATAGTTATCCCCCACATCAAGGCATATTCCCAGGCATTACTCACCCGTCCGCCGCTCGTCAGCAAATTAGCAAGCTAATTCCTGTTACCGCTCGACTTGCATGTGTTAGGCCTGCCGCCAGCGTTCAATCTGAGCCATGATCAAACTCTTCAATTTAAAGTTTTTGATGGCTCAATGAATACTGATTGAATATCGATAACTAGAAGCTAGTCATGATATTCGAATTGACTGTGCCAAAGCTTAAGTAAACTTAAGTTTTGTATTGGTCACTCAGTTCATTGATGCCAAATTCATTGTTACTTAAAAAGTCACAATGAACAGTTTTGACTATTCATTTCACGAGTGCCCACACAGATTGCATGGTCAAATTATTAAAGAGCTTTGCTTTCAGTGCCTTAACACTTAAGCAGGAGGCGTATAATACGCTTTCTACTTTGAAAGTCAACATAAAATTCTATGTAATTCACACAAAACATTATGTTGACTCGTCTCATTGAGACAAGTCGAAATTAAAGCCTGGCGATGACCTACTCTCACATGGGGAGACCCCACACTACCATCGGCGCTATTACGTTTCACTACTGAGTTCGGCATGGGATCAGGTGGGTCCATAATGCTATGGTCGCCAAGCAAATTCGGTTTATCTTACGCCGTTGGCGGAAGATACAATCTGGGAAAATCTAACTAGTTACAATATCGTTCTTAACACGCATTCAAGCGTTTATGGAGTCCGTAAAACCCCTTGGGTGTTGTATGGTTAAGCCTCACGGGCAATTAGTACAGGTTAGCTCAATGCCTCGCAGCACTTACACACCCTGCCTATCAACGTCGTAGTCTTCGACAACCCTTTAGAGACCTTAAAGGTCTAGAGATGACTCATCTTGAGGCTCGCTTCGCGCTTAGATGCTTTCAGCGCTTATCGATTCCGAACGTAGCTACCGGGCAATGCTATTGGCATAACAACCCGAACACCAGCGGTTCGTCCACTCCGGTCCTCTCGTACTAGGAGCAGCCCCTCTCAATCATCTAACGCCCACGGCAGATAGGGACCGAACTGTCTCACGACGTTCTAAACCCAGCTCGCGTACCACTTTAAATGGCGAACAGCCATACCCTTGGGACCGACTTCAGCCCCAGGATGTGATGAGCCGACATCGAGGTGCCAAACACCGCCGTCGATATGAACTCTTGGGCGGTATCAGCCTGTTATCCCCGGAGTACCTTTTATCCGTTGAGCGATGGCCCTTCCATTCAGAACCACCGGATCACTATGACCTGCTTTCGCACCTGCTCGAATTGTCATTCTCGCAGTCAAGCGGGCTTATGCCATTGCACTAACCTCACGATGTCCGACCGTGATTAGCCCACCTTCGTGCTCCTCCGTTACTCTTTGGGAGGAGACCGCCCCAGTCAAACTACCCACCAGGCACTGTCCGCACCCCCGATTAGGGGGCGACGTTAGAACATCAAGCATACAAGGGTGGTATTTCAAGATTGCCTCCACATCATCTAGCGACAATGCTTCAAAGGCTCCCACCTATCCTACACATGTAGGGTCAATGTTCAGTGCCAAGCTGTAGTAAAGGTTCACGGGGTCTTTCCGTCTAGCCGCGGGTACACAGCATCTTCACTGCGATTTCAATTTCACTGAGTCTCGGGTGGAGACAGCGTGGCCATCATTACGCCATTCGTGCAGGTCGGAACTTACCCGACAAGGAATTTCGCTACCTTAGGACCGTTATAGTTACGGCCGCCGTTTACCGGGGCTTCGATCAAGAGCTTCGACCGAAGTCTAACCCCATCAATTAACCTTCCGGCACCGGGCAGGCGTCACACCGTATACGTCATCTTTCGATTTTGCACAGTGCTGTGTTTTTAATAAACAGTTGCAGCCACCTGGTATCTGCGACTCCCAGCAGCTTAGAGAGCAAGTCTCATCACCGCGAGGAGCGTACCTTCTCCCGAAGTTACGGTACCATTTTGCCTAGTTCCTTCACCCGAGTTCTCTCAAGCGCCTTGGTATTCTCTACCTGATCACCTGTGTCGGTTTGGGGTACGATTGCTTATAACCTATCGCTTAGAGGCTTTTCCCGGAAGCATGGCATCAATGACTTCATCACCGTAGTGACTCGACATCGGGTCTCAGCCTTAAGATAGTCCGGATTTGCCTAAACTATCAGCCTACACCCTTGAACTTGGACGACCGTCGCCAAGCCCACCTAGCCTTCTCCGTCCCCCCATCGCAGTTATAAGCAGTACGGGAATATTAACCCGTTTCCCATCGACTACGCCTTTCGGCCTCGCCTTAGGGGTCGACTTACCCTGCCCCGATTAACGTTGGACAGGAACCCTTGATCTTCCGGCGAGGGAGTTTTTCACTCCCTTTATCGTTACTCATGTCAGCATTCGCACTTCTGATACCTCCAGCAGCCCTTACAGACCACCTTCAACGGCTTACAGAACGCTCCCCTACCCAATATGAACAAGTCATATTGCCGCAGCTTCGGTGTATAGCTTAGCCCCGTTAAATCTTCCGCGCAGGCCGACTCGACCAGTGAGCTATTACGCTTTCTTTAAATGATGGCTGCTTCTAAGCCAACATCCTGGCTGTCTGAGCCTTCCCACATCGTTTCCCACTTAGCTATAACTTTGGGACCTTAGCTGGCGGTCTGGGTTGTTTCCCTCTCCACGACGGACGTTAGCACCCGCCGTGTGTCTCCCGGATAGTACTTACTGGTATTCGGAGTTTGCAAAGGGTTGGTAAGTCGGGATGACCCCCTAGCCTTAACAGTGCTCTACCCCCAGTAGTATTCGTCCGAGGCGCTACCTAAATAGCTTTCGGGGAGAACCAGCTATCTCCAGGTTTGATTGGCCTTTCACCCCTAGCCACAAGTCATCCGCTAATTTTTCAACATTAGTCGGTTCGGTCCTCCAGTAAGTGTTACCTCACCTTCAACCTGCCCATGGCTAGATCACCTGGTTTCGGGTCTAATCCTAGCAACTATGACGCCCAGTTAAGACTCGGTTTCCCTACGGCTCCCCTAAACGGTTAACCTTGCTACTAAAATTAAGTCGCTGACCCATTATACAAAAGGTACGCAGTCACCCAACAAGTGGGCTCCTACTGCTTGTACGTACACGGTTTCAGGTTCTATTTCACTCCCCTCACAGGGGTTCTTTTCGCCTTTCCCTCACGGTACTGGTTCACTATCGGTCAGTCAGGAGTATTTAGCCTTGGAGGATGGTCCCCCCATGTTCAAACAGGATATCACGTGTCCCGTCCTACTCGTTTTCACTAATAATGCGTTGTCGGTTACGGGGCTATCACCCTGTATCGCTGTGCTTTCCAGCACATTCACCTAACGCAAGACTGGCTTAAGGGCTAATCCGATTTCGCTCGCCGCTACTCTCGGAATCTCGGTTGATTTCTCTTCCTTCGGGTACTTAGATGTTTCAGTTCCCCGAGTTCGCCTCGTTACGCTATGTATTCACGTAACGATACGTGCTTATGCACGTGGGTTTCCCCATTCGGAAATCCCAGTCTCAAGTGATTTTTACTATCTAAACTGGGCTTATCGCAAGTTAATACGTCCTTCATCGCCTCTGACTGCCAAGGCATCCACCGTGTACGCTTAGTCACTTAACCATACAACCCCAAGAGGTCTGTATGTTCAAACAACCAAGGTTTTATCGTCACTCATTTCCGATCAAGAAAAATGAGGACATTGGTTTTTCGCCGGACTCTACACAAGACACTTGAATGTGTGTTGTTTTGAGAACTCGTTTTTATCATTAAAGATAAAAACTATTGTAATTCAATCATTCGATTGAATTTACTAGTCAGCTTTCCAGATTGTTAAAGAGCATTGTGTTTGTCCGTAGACATCCACTTTCTAATTACACTCAAGCGAATGTTTTTAGAAAGTGGCGTCCCGTAGGGGAGTCGAACCCCTGTTACCGCCGTGAAAGGGCGGTGTCCTAGGCCTCTAGACGAACGGGACTAAGTACTTTCTTGAAAAATCACTAATGATTTTTCACTCTTTTACATTTTAACCAAGCAATCTGTGTGGACACTGCATCAAACAAGCAGTCTATCGTTTAAGGAGGTGATCCAGCCCCAGGTTCCCCTAGGGCTACCTTGTTACGACTTCACCCCAGTCATGAACCACACCGTGGTAAACGCCCTCCCGAAGGTTAAGCTATCTACTTCTGGTGCAGCCCACTCCCATGGTGTGACGGGCGGTGTGTACAAGGCCCGGGAACGTATTCACCGTGGCATTCTGATCCACGATTACTAGCGATTCCGACTTCATGGAGTCGAGTTGCAGACTCCAATCCGGACTACGACGTACTTTCTGGGATTCGCTCACCATCGCTGGTTGGCAGCCCTCTGTATACGCCATTGTAGCACGTGTGTAGCCCTACTCGTAAGGGCCATGATGACTTGACGTCGTCCCCACCTTCCTCCGGTTTATCACCGGCAGTCTCCCTGGAGTTCCCACCATTACGTGCTGGCAAACAAGGATAAGGGTTGCGCTCGTTGCGGGACTTAACCCAACATTTCACAACACGAGCTGACGACAGCCATGCAGCACCTGTCTCAGAGTTCCCGAAGGCACTAAGCTATCTCTAGCGAATTCTCTGGATGTCAAGAGTAGGTAAGGTTCTTCGCGTTGCATCGAATTAAACCACATGCTCCACCGCTTGTGCGGGCCCCCGTCAATTCATTTGAGTTTTAATCTTGCGACCGTACTCCCCAGGCGGTCTACTTAACGCGTTAGCTCCGAAAGCCAGGACTCAAGGTCCCAACCTCCAAGTAGACATCGTTTACGGCGTGGACTACCAGGGTATCTAATCCTGTTTGCTCCCCACGCTTTCGCATCTGAGCGTCAGTCTTTGTCCAGGGGGCCGCCTTCGCCACCGGTATTCCTTCAGATCTCTACGCATTTCACCGCTACACCTGAAATTCTACCCCCCTCTACAAGACTCTAGTCTGCCAGTTCAAAATGCTGTTCCGAGGTTGAGCCCCGGGCTTTCACATCTTGCTTAACAGACCGCCTGCATGCGCTTTACGCCCAGTAATTCCGATTAACGCTCGCACCCTCCGTATTACCGCGGCTGCTGGCACGGAGTTAGCCGGTGCTTCTTCTGTTGCTAACGTCAAACGGCAACGCTATTAACGTTACCGCCTTCCTCACAACTGAAAGTACTTTACAACCCGAAGGCCTTCTTCATACACGCGGCATGGCTGCATCAGGGTTTCCCCCATTGTGCAATATTCCCCACTGCTGCCTCCCGTAGGAGTCTGGACCGTGTCTCAGTTCCAGTGTGGCTGATCATCCTCTCAAACCAGCTAGGGATCGTCGCCTTGGTGAGCCATTACCCCACCAACTAGCTAATCCCACCTGGGCTAATCTTGACGCGAGAGGTCCGAAGATCCCCCTCTTTGGCCCGTAGGCATTATGCGGTATTAGCTATCGTTTCCAATAGTTATCCCCCACATCAAGGCATATTCCCAGGCATTACTCACCCGTCCGCCGCTCGTCAGCAAATTAGCAAGCTAATTCCTGTTACCGCTCGACTTGCATGTGTTAGGCCTGCCGCCAGCGTTCAATCTGAGCCATGATCAAACTCTTCAATTTAAAGTTTTTGATGGCTCAATGAATACTGATTGAATATCGATAACTAGAAGCTAGTCATTATATTCGAATTGACTGTGCCAAAGCTTAAGTAAACTTAAGTTTTGTATTGGTCACTCAGTTCATTGATGCCAAATTCATTGTCACTTAAAAAGTAACAATGAACAGTTTTGACTATTCATTTCACGAGTGCCCACACAGATTGCATGGTCAAATTGTTAAAGAGCTTTTCTTCGTTGCTTTCGCTCTGAAGAGGTGCGCCATTCTAAAGAAATCAAGGTAAGTGTCAAACACTTTTTGAAACTTTATTTTTAAAGGCTTTCACCGTACTAACTCGTTGCTAGTCATCTCGTTTTGAGAAGCAGCTCTCCGTGTCAGTGAGGCGGCATTATAGAGATTACTTTCCTGCTGGCAAGCAGAAAATTAAAAAAAACAACCGAGCGAACAGATAATAGACAGAAGGGTTTATTCTGCCCTTTTAACCATCAATATACGAAGTATGTCACCGCCCATAGCTCGGAAATGTCGACGATTAGGTTGAGTACAACAAGCCAGTGTTTGCTGTAAGAAAGCCAATATATACGCCTGCTGACTACGGTTATACTCCGCAATACCCAACACCCAGCGACTATAACCCGCAATCAAGGCTGAAGGATGACGCTTTATCGCCCCAGTATGTCGCCATAGAATGGCTTTCATCGCTTTCAGCCGAGTCTGTTGGTCTCTGCTGATCGCACCAACACGATCAGATACATAATGACAAAGCTCTCGGTTAACAATGCCAACTGATCCTCGTTGTGCCAATTTCAACCATAAATCCCAATCAGATGCTGAGCGCAAATTCTCATCAAAACCACCCACAGCCATTAGTGCGGCTTTATTGGCAATAACTGTACTTGTTCCCACTACGTTCTCTGCAAATATAAGAGGAAATAGAGCCCCTTCAATCCGGTGGGGCTCTTTTTGATTAATGAATACATTAAAACGCGGCCAAAAATCAAAGCAGCCAATGATTTTAGATCCTTGCTCTGTGACATGCTGATAATCGCTAAAACTGAAGGTTATCTCCGGAGACAATTGATGTAAGGCTAATTGATGTCGTAGTTTAGCTTCCATCCAATAATCATCTGCATCAAGAAAGGCAATAAGTTCGTGCATGCAATGAGTGATCGCCAAATTTCTTGCAGCAGAAGCTCCAATGCGCTGGCTGTGTATGACTTTGATATCGTCTTGCGTTAACAGCCACTCACGAGAGCCATCTGTCGAACCATCATCTACAACAATAATCTCAGTCTTCATCCCTTGAATTCGAATACTGTCAATGGCCCGAGGTAACGACGATAAACAGTTGTAGTTAGGAATAACCACACTCACGCCGATTTCATTATTCATACCTATCTCCTCACTTACGTCATAAGTATCTCCAACCTTATGCAATCTATAAGCCAGCAGACTTGTGGCATCAAACTTGTATCTCCCCCAGGACAGATTCACTTTACATACGATGCCGTTAGTAAGTCCTGCGCATGATCTTTCGTAATTTAGATTTGCCCCTCATCTTGAGGCTCAACTTGCAATACTAACTGCATTTTGCGATTAACTTAGAATTAGGTCGACGCAATGAATGCACCTTTAACCGTACTTATTTATGGCATAGCCTTAATCACAAGTAAGTTAGTTGGCTTATTATTACAGCCTTGGGTTACCCAATGGTTAGGCACGACAGAGTATGGTCGACTAGATGTATTAATTACATTAATCACGTGTCTATCGTTAATAGTCACTTTTGGTATTCCAGATGCGCTCTGTCGCTTTGCTCATGACAGCGCGATAAAAAGAAATGAATTATTAAGTGGCGCTTTAGGCGTATTGCTTCTTATCTGCGGTGGATCTTCGCTTCTATTCATTACAAACATCACCACCATCCAAGACTGGTTACCTGGGTCACCTCCGCTGTTCTCCCTTTATTGTTTAGTGGTTAATTTATGCTTAAATGCGGTTTGTACCGTCCCTTTAACTAAGTTACGTCTCGCCCACAAGCCCAAACAATTTGTCACCGCATTACTGCTCTTCTCATTTAGCCAAGCAATATTGATTGTATTGCTTGCGCCACGCTACGGCATCAACGGCATTATGGCTGCAGGGCTTATTGGCCAATTTATTCAACTTATCTACCTATCCCCTCATTTACCTCGCCCTGGGCTCTATCATTTAAAACGCCTAATACGTTATGGGCGAGCAATCACCCTTGCCGGACTATTGGCTTTTATGACATTAGGCATTGAGCGCTGGGCAATAGCCGACATGCTCAGCTTGGCTGAATTAGCCACTTATGCGATCGCAATGCAGTGGGCCATGGCGGCAAGTCTTCTACTTGAACCTTTGGGCTTGTGGTGGTTCCCGAAACGATTCAGCTTTATTAATTGTTCAACAGGAATTGCTCATGCAGCACTCGTCAGTATCAGCGCTTGCCAATTAAGCAGCCTAATTGCTGCAGGCGTCATCACTATAGGTCCGATGTTTCTAACGTATTGGCTTCCTAATGATTTTCATGCAAGCGCTGATATTTTACCGATATTGGCCACTATGATGATGCTAAAACAAGCATCAACCTACTTAAATATGGGTTGCTATCAGCAAGAGGATGGACGAAGTGTTCTATTGATTAATGTGATAAGCGCTATCGTTGCTATCACTATCATTTTTTCTATATTTCCCATATGGGGGCTGTCCGCCTTATTAATTGGAGGAGTCAGTGTCCAATTGCTTCGACTCGCTCTCTTTTATACATGGAGCCAAAGACTATTGCCGCTCCCTTACCCCAAAGTGCGCTTACTCATTAGTTATCTTTTTATTATCTTGCTACTTATTGCCCATTACTGGGGCTCGTTCAGCATCAAGTGTCTAATCACACTCATGCTAATGTCATCGGTTATTTGGCCATGGCGAATGACTTTATGGCAACAAACTCAAGTCATGAGGCGCTCATGGCTATAGCAAAGCAGCAATTACTCGCCTTCATTTGCAGTCTCTTGTTCGTGATCGCTTGGTACAAACAAGGCAATATCGTGCTCGTTGCTGGCGTGTTGTTTATCTTACCCTTTGTGATAAACCAAGCCTTTTGGGTGTGCTTAGGATTTATCATCTTTTCATACTTTCGGATTCACGAAGCCTTCCCTGTACTTATGCCTTTCAAAATCCCTCAGCTGCTAGCATTGGCAAGCTTAGCAGGGCTATTCTGGCAACTTTGGCTAAGTCGCGACAAACTTGAATGGCACCCTTTGCAAACCTATCTTATCCTTTTTAGTTGCTGGGTCTTGGTATGTTGCTTCTTGGCCACCAACCGCGCAGAAGCCTTTGCCAACTTCAATGGTAATTTCATCAAGATCCTTATCATGGTTTTTGCGATTGCTTGGCTACCCACCCAATTAAGCCAGCTTAAGATTGTGCCTTTCTTCTTACTCATAAGTGGACTTGCGATTGCTGTGCTCGCCATTATGAATAAAGCCAATGGCATAGGTTTAGTGGAAGGCACACGTGTCACCATTAGCCGAGATATCGGCTCGATGCTCGGCGACCCCAATGATCTCGCGTTAGTTTTACAATTTCCTGTCGCCTTCGCACTCGCCTATACCTTCAATGGAAAAGTCTGGCTACGCGCATGTTGCGCTGTGATTCTCGTCATCTTAATCATCGGGGTGATCGCAACACAAAGTCGTGGCGGATTACTCGGCATTGGTTGCGGTATCTTTACCATTCTCGTGCTCAAAAGCCGCTCGTTTGTTTTACCCACTATCATCACTGCGATAGGGGGTATTGCACTTATTGCACTCGCAGGGATCAGCGATCGCGCATCTGGTGGCGCTGCAGAATCTGGGGTCGATGAATCAGCGATGGGGCGGATTTATGCTTGGCAGGCAGCATGGCGAATGGCGCTCAATCATCCATTTACAGGTGTCGGGCTTGATAACTTCTATTTTAACTACTACCTCTATTCCCCCCATTGGGATGGTAAAAACCATGCTGTACACAGTACTTGGCTCCAAATACTGTCCGAAACGGGTTTTGTCGGGTTGGTACTATTCCTGCTTATGGTTATAGGTGCCCTTAGGTTGAGTTATCAGTTACTGCAACGTTTATCTCAACACTATATGGCCCCCTTTGCACAAGGGTTATGGCTGGGACTGCTGTCATTTTGTGTCGGTGGCACCTTTCTTACTCAAGGCACGACCTGGCCGATTTATATTTTAATCGCCCTATTACTCGCTTTGCATCGGCTAACTAAGCATATTTAATTATTAAGGAGAGGCACTATGCGTGCATTACTAAAACAACACTTAACGCCAGTCCAACTCTCTAAATTAAAGCACAGTGCTCGCACTTTCCGTGGTTATGCTTTCCCTGTGATCCCATTTTTCCACGCTAGTCTTTATCAGTGTCACCTCTCGCTCAAAAACCTATTTGCTTGGTGCTTACAAAAAGGCTATTACACGCCACTTTTTCTATCACAAGTACTCTCCCGCCCTACACAACTTCAATTGTACTCAGGGATGCCGCAAATCTTAGGGCAACTACATATCACCCTTGGCGATGACTGCCGTATCTCAGGGATCTCAACCCTGTGTGGCCGAGTGTGGGGAAGTAAAACGCCAGAGCTCATCATTGGTAAAAACGTCGATATTGGCTGGCAAAATACCTTAGCTGTGGGCCGCAAGATTCAGATTGATGACAATGTTCGCCTAGCTGGAAAAGTCTTTCTCGCCGGATTTCCAGGACATCCACTCAATCCTCATGACCGAGCAGCGGGCGAGCCTGATTTAGCGCATCAAGTGGGGGATATTCATTTATGCCGTAATGTCTGGTTAGGAACTGGCGTTATGGTGATGGCTGGCGTGACCATTGGGGAAAACAGCATCATTGCTGCGGGGAGTGTTGTCACAAAAGATATCCCTTGCGGAGTGCTCGCTGGCGGTAATCCAGCACGTGTCATCAAACAACTGGAGTACTGAACATGGAATTTGTTGTTTTTGGAGAAGACTGGGGACGCCACCCATCCAGTAGCCAACATATTATTTCGCAACTCATTCACGCCTACCCAGTGACCTGGATTAACTCGATAGGACTGCGCCAACCCAGCCTTAACTACCGTGACATTATGCGAATAAAGGAAAAGGTATTCGCCAAGTTCAACGCCGTAAAACACCACACACCTTCAGCGGTTAACACTATACAAAACCACCAGCAAGCAAATCCACAACCCGCCCAAATCATTCAGCCCTTAGTTTGGCCACTGGCACAGCATGCTTGGTTGAAAATATTAAATAAATTGAGCCTACAACGGCAGCTGCCTAAAAAGTGTTATCAACGCGTTATCTGGACTGCACTACCAAGCGCTATCGATCTCCTCTCTATCTGCGACAGTGACTTAGTCATTTATTACTGTGGCGATGACTTTTCAGCATTAGCAGGAGTCGATCATCAAGCCACCGCGGCTGCCGAGCAACGCTTAATGCTTCGCGCTGATTTAGTCTTCGCTTGCAGCCCGATGCTGCAAGCAAAATTGCAGCAACTGAATCCACAGAACCCAGTTATATTGCTGCCACATGGCGTTTCACTTTCGCAATTTGCGACGCCTCAATCCGCACCAGCCAATATCAACCTTAAGCGAACGAGCATTGGCTTCTACGGCAGTATCGATCAATGGTTAGATCAACAATTGCTAAGAGAGCTCGCCATAAAGCGGCCGCTTATTAACTTCTATTTACTTGGGCCCATTAATACGGATATCTCCGCACTGACTGATCTTAACAATATTCACTTACTCCCAGCCCAACCGCATGAGCAACTTGCACGCTATCTACAGCACTGGGATATGGCAATCCTACCCTTTAAAAACACACCACAAATCCAAGCATGCAACCCTTTAAAATTAAGAGAGTATTTAGCCGCAGGTTGTCCCACTATCAGCAGTGACTTTCCTGCAACACAGCCTTATCGCTCTGCCATTAAAACAGCCACCACAACCGAGCAATGGCTACAGGCTATTGACCACTACAGCCATTGGGGGCGAATCGAGCGCAATCACTACCAAACACAAACGCGTCAACTGATAGCCGCTGAAACATGGCAAGTCAGGGCGAAAGAAGTGACAGATCGCATATCTCATCAGCTAAAACACAAAGTAAGTTAATCAAACGACAACACGGCACTTTTTTTGCTACTACTGAGAGAAGGATATTCGAATAAATAAAGGATCAAGTATGCCAAGCACAACCAAACACATCTTACGTGTTAGCTACTTAGGGTTGCTATTACTGAGTGGCTGCGCGACAACCACACAAACAGCTCAGCAACTTGAGATCTTTTTTAGCCCAGAGCAAGTCTCACTCAATGTTGAGCAACAACGTAAGGTCCAACAATTTTTTGAGGATAATCCCTACCACCAGCTTGCGGCTTATATTGCCCCTGCGAATCTCAACAATCCTTTTGATTCGCTACTACAAAGCCAAAAGCGGATGCAGGCAATCAACAAAATATCCTCAGCGAAAAACATACCTTTACGCACTGAATTCGCCCCCAAACAACAACCTGATACCGTGCTACTCAAGAGGCTATAACAATGCGTTCTAAGTTATTTGCCCAACTTTATCCGTTACTGCTGGCCTTGTGGAAACATCGCTATTTAGTGGTGATCCCAATGATCGTCGTGCCACTTTTGATGACCGCAGGCAGCATGGTAAAAGCCAAGCGCTACTACGGGAAGACAACCATCCTGGTACAAGAAACTGCTATGCTAAATCCTTTCCTAGAAGATCTTTCTATCTCAATGAATTTAAAGCAAAGGATCAAAGCATTACGGGTTTTAATTCATAGTAAAAGTGTACTGGATGATGTCGCGGTTCAATCAGGCTTGGCCGGCGCGCAAGATCCAGATGCCATTGCTTATTACTGTAAGATGATCAATCAGCAACTGAGGCTGGAGCTCATTGGTAATGACGTGGTTCAACTCGGTTTAACTTGGCATGAACCCCAAGAGATCCCTCTTATCCTCAATACAATATCCACCGTTTTTCTTGAAAAGCTTCGCGCCCCAGGACGCGCATCAATCGATAACTCTGAAGTTTTTCTACAGCGTCAACTAACAGCCACCCAACAAGATTTAGAGGCTGCTGAAAAAGAGCTTGCGATATTCAAGGCTAATAATGCGGATAACTTGCCCCACTTACAGGGTTCTAATATTCAAAATGATACGCAGCTTAAAACCCTGATTCGCGATACTGAGCTCAAGCAGCTTCATGCTAAATCCCAACGTGACAACTTATTTGCACGCCTCGCCAGTACCAACCCCGTTATAGGGATGATGGAAGAAAAAATCGTCCTTGCGGAAGCAAAGCTCGCCATCTTACGCGCCAGCTACACCGACAAGCATTCATCGGTAAAAGCATTATTACTTAAACTGAATCGACTCAAGCAAGAACGTGCAAGGTTAATGAATTCGCAGCAATCGTTGACTCAACAAGAGATCAGTCAACTTTGGCAGCGTATCGCCAGCCACTCTTCATCCAGTGATAGCAAATCGCAACCCATTTTACTCAGTCAATTTGAGAAATTACAGCAAGCAGAAAATCAAATACTGGCACTCGATGAAGAATTAAAACTACTAAACAAACAAGCCGATAACGTTAACATGATGCGATCTGAATACGCAGAGTTGGAACAACAGCTCACCACGCTACAGCGTAATCATGATGTAAAGTCTCGTATTTACAACCGCTTATTTGAGCGCTTTGAAATGGCAAAAGTCACAGGTCAACTAGGGCGATTTGAAGAACCTGACAAACTTAAAATCATTGACCGCCCGAGCGTACCGACCCAACCACTCAATTGGCCTTGGTGGCTCAACTTTTGCTTAGGTATAGCTGGAGGGCTTGGGCTTGGATTGTCGCTCGCTTGTGTAGTGCAACTCTTTGATACGCGTTTATACCAAAGTGCACATATTAGTCGACTCACGAATGCCCCCGTGCTTATTCGTATTCCAAATTTTCAACATACTGCTAATTAGGGAGTCACTATGGATCATGTCACCTTGCAAGTCGTTCAGCATCTTCATCCTGGTGGCATTGAACACCTGGTGTTAAACCTATTGCGCTTCTCTTCACCAGGCTATAAGCAGTATGTGGTAGCGCTTGAAGGCAACAAAGTCGACGCGATTAAAGCATGGCCTGAACTGCTTCCTTTTAAAGACCAACTTTTTTTCCTGAACAAACCCACAGGAAAAAGCTTCACGACCGTGATTAAGCTACGTCACTTGATCCGTAAGCTGAAGGTCAAAGTGGTTCACTCACACCACATAGGCCCACTCTTATATAGCCGTCTTGCCACTATCACAACCTCTATCCGTCACATCCAAACCGAACATGATAGTTGGCATTTGCAAAATGCGAAACAGCGTCGATTAACCAAATGGTTATTAAGTAGCAACAAAGTACAGTTGGTCGCAGATGCTCCTCGTGTTGCATTACAGCTTGAACGAATGCTTGGTCGTCCAGCAGATCACATCATCCTCAACGGTATAGATACCAACTACTTTTCACCCGGGCATCAGCTTTTTTCTCGTCAGCACTTATGCCTCCCTCTCGATAAAATATTAATCGGCTGTGCTGGACGCTTAGTCAAAGAAAAGGGGCTTGATATTGCGATAATGGCACTTACCCAACTACCTAACGATCATCACCTTGTGATTGCCGGACAGGGCCCTGAAGAATCCGCCCTCAAACAACTCGCCTCACAATACCAAGTAAGCCATCGCATTCATTGGTTAGGCTATTGCAGCAAAATGCGAAACTTCTATCGTGCTATTGATCTTTTTTGTATGCCATCACGACAAGAAGGATTACCACTGGCTTTGCTTGAAGCCCAAGCCTGTGGCAAAAGTGTGGTGGCGACAAAAGTGGGTGGGATCCCTGATCTACTGTGTCCACTATCAGGAATACTGGTTGAGTCAGACCTCCCTCAACTGTTTGCCAATGCATTAATCGAAGGGTTGAAACACAATAAAGAAGTCAGCATTCACAATGCACGGTTTGTACGTGACTGTGCCGATGTGAGAACCATGACAACCCGTTATGAATCATTAGCTTTTTAGCAAAGGAGCGTAATGATGTTGTGGTTTATCGTTATATTTCTAAGCATCTTGATTATCTATCATCATATTGTGTACACCGCGGTAATGATCCGTTTAGGTAAGTATCACACCGATGATCGATCCACTTCGCCGGCCGCTTCTCACCATGACGAATACCCGAGTATTGCTTTAGTCATGCCCGCTCATAATGAAGCCAATTATATGGCCGCCAAACTGGCGAACATATTAATGCTCGATTACCCTGCAGAAAAACTTAGCGTCCATATTTGCTGCGATGGCTGTAGCGATAATACCGCTGAGATCATTAAAGAATGGCACCCCAAATTTGAGCAAGCGGGGATTAAGCTAGAATGGACAGATAAAGCAAACAACCGAGGTAAGCTTGCACGTCTGAATGCCTTGATGGCGCAAGTGTCCACCCAATACGATCTTATTGCGCTCAGTGATATCTCTGCACTTATTTCTATTGATGCACTCACTCAGGCTGCCCACAGTTTTCAAAACACTGAAACCGGTGCTATTACCAGTTGTTACCTACTCGCAGATGCGACTGAAGGGGAAAAGCAGTATTGGCAATGGCAAAATAAAATTCGTCACGCTGAATCCCAACTTGGTAGTGTAATGGGAGGCAACGGGGCTTTTTATATTATGCGCGCCTCCCTGTTTACGCCCTTGCCAGAAGACACCATTAATGATGACTTCATGTTGCCTATGATGGTGATAAAACAAGGCTACAACGTTCTCCTCAACCAAGACATAAACAGCGTAGAAATTTCACCATCAACAGACCAGCAAAACCACCAGCGTCGTCAACGCATTGGGGCAGGAAATTTGCAACAACTGATACGCTGTCGATTCTTATTTTCGCCAAAACAAAAAAAGCTGGGATGGCTATTTGGTTCAGGTAAAGGGCTTCGCACTGTCATGCCTTTCATTTTGATTGGCTATCTTCTTGCAACCAGTGCACTCGCTATCCAAGGATCGTTACTGGCGGGCCTGCTTGTCATTGGCCAACTCAGCGCCTACTTCCTCGCAGTGCTGCCAGCCTGGGGGGTTAATCAGAAGCACTTGAGTAAATGGCATTATTTAGTGGGCGGCTATTACTCTTCGCTGTTTGGCATGGTGCGTTATCTCAATGGTCAATTTAAACAAGGTTGGCGCCACCTACCACCGCTCTACGACTACCAGGCGCGCTCAACACAATGCTGTAAGCGTCTCAGTGATCTCGTATTAAGTTTTATAGGATTAGTGCTTACTTTGCCGCTTTGGCCTGTGATCGCACTGCTGATTAAGCTCGATTCAAAAGGCCCCGTTTTCTATCGTCAACTGCGAGTCGGTCAAATCAGTGAACAACACACGGACTTATTTGAAGTCATTAAATTTCGCACTATGACTCATAATGCCGAGCAAGATTCAGGCGCAGTATGGGCACAACAAGACGATCCAAGGATCACCCGTATCGGCCGATTTTTACGTGTAACACGATTAGATGAACTACCACAATTTATCAATGTCATTAAAGGCGATATGGCACTGATAGGGCCACGCCCTGAGCGACCACAACTTTGTGGCGATTTGCAAAATGCATTGCCATTCTACATAGAACGCACCGTGGGTTTACGCCCTGGGATAACTGGGTTAGCACAGGTCAGCCAAGGCTATGATCGCTGTCTTGACGATGTAAAAGCCAAAATAGCCTGGGACCATGCTTATGCCGCCGCACTAGGCTCGCCGTGGCAATGGCTAAAGATGGACACGTTTATCATATTCAAAACCATTCTCGTTATGGTGACTAAACGCGGCCAATAATCGTCACGATCACGACATATCCTCCCGTGCTCACCTTCACCCAGCAATTTGGCATATAGCTTGAATAGACATTATTACCCTAATGGAACAGGAGTAATCTCATCACGCTTGTTCCTCTCGATACACACATGGCCATCACACAGAATCACAACGCTGATGGCACTATAAAGAGGTTAATATGCCAAGTATGACTGAATCAGTAATCGCACTTTCTCTGCAGGATGAATTCGATGCGCATGTTGCCAAGCAGATGGAAAGCCAGTTAGAAACCCTGAGTAAAACCGAGCTATCTGAGCTCGTTATTGACATGACCAAGGTACAATTTATTGACTCCTGTGGAATTGGTGCCATTGTTTTCTTATACAAGCGGTTGAAAAGCCGCGGCAAAGCGTTACGCCTACTTAACGTGAATGGCCAACCTCGCCAGCTGATAATAATGTTACGGATTGACAAGGTGATCCCGCTGATCACCACAGCGGAGCTGCATTAATATGATCAGATTATCTCTCGTTGTGACCGCCCTCATGCTTAATGGGTGTTCAAGCTGGCCTGCCGCAGGAGAAAATCCTTATTCCCCACCAGAAACCGATCAATGGCATGAACTTGAGCATCATGATTTTGAATTACAGATCCTGGCAACCCGCGGGGCAAAATCTTGTCTTCCCGGCCAATACCGAACGTTAGAAAATCTCTATAGCAAAGCACGTCAAGAAGCGAAGGCTGGCTTTGATGATGATGCCGATATCACTCTTCTGCAATATCAAACGCAATTTGCCAAAATCCAACAGCAAATGGACTGGTTGGAATACCATACCTTATGTTTAAACCCACATTACTCCGAAGTAGAATTGCGCGATAAATTCTTAGTCTTAATGAAAATAGACAATCAGTTTGCCTTTAACCGCACTCAGTTACTGCCAGACTATCAGCAAGCCCTGCGCCGCGCCGCCTCAATACTCAAACGTCAGAACCATTGGCACCTTCAGCTGACTGGATTCACCGACACTCTCGGCACTGAATCTTATAACGACGACCTCGGTATGCGCCGCGCTGATACCGTCAAACGCTTCTTAATTGAGCTAGGGGTTGAACCTAAGCAAATCGCCATCTTTAGTGCAGGAGAAAAAACTTCAGTTGAAGATCCAACATCAAGAACTGAACGTTTGAGTAACCGAAAAGTGGAAGCCGTGGTTCTAGTCGAGCATCACACCCGTTCGCAGCATCGTGTTTACTCGCTGCAAGATTGGCATGCAGTGAAGGAGTCATTATGAGATTCCTGCTGTTGATCGTATTACTCATCTTCCCAGTTATGGGCGTGCAAGCCACGACCTTGACTGCAGGGGATCGCGTATACCTTCAGCTACCAGGCGAAAGTGATTTTGAGGATCCTTTTACTATCGACGATCAAGGGCAACTTTTACTTCCTGAAGTGGGGCTCGTCGCCGTCGCAGGATTAACGGTTCCACAAGCAGAGCAAAAAATCAGACAGCTCCTCCAGGTGATCTACCGAAATCTAGATGAATTCGAGCTGCGGATTATGGAACACCTCTTGCGGGTAAAAGTTCTCGGCTATGTTGAAAAGCCAGGGATGGTCTCATTAAAAACAGACAGTAATGTTCAAATGGCACTCGCCGCAGCGGGCGGTGCGAGACCCGGCGCACAGCTAGATCAGTTCAAGTTAATCCGCGGCGATAAGTCAATTGTGTTTGACTACAAAGCCTATCTTGATGGTAAACAAGCACAACCTCTGCCCGCTTTAAAGGGGGGGGATACGATTTTCGTACCTACCTCGCCACTACTTGGCAACATAGAAGTGAATTTTGATGCCGCCTCTTTACGCGAGGGAGGCGATGCCGATGAGGCGCAAGGACTCACCATTTTTGGTGAACTCCGCAATCCTGGCACATTCAGCTATAAGCCCGACATGACAGTGGTTGATGCCATTATGCGAGCCGATGGCGTGACTCGATATGCCGATGTAACCAAGATCCGAGTGATCACCGATAATGTTCCCTATCAATTCGATCTTAAAGCCTATTTAGACAGTGGCGATACCACTAACCTCCCCCCAATCAAGCCTGGTACCACTATTTTTGCGCCAATAGAAGTTGAAGATATTAATACCACCTCTCGTACCGTCTATGTCATGGGGGAAGTACAAGCTCCCGGCGCCTATGAAAGCAGTGCTGGTACAGGGTTTATCGATGTACTCGCCAACGCAGGCGGCCCAACCCGCTTTGCTGATACCACCCAAATCAAATTATTGAGCAATACCAAACCCGCTATTGCGATTAACTTGGTGAAATACACCCAAGCACCCGATCAATACACCCTGCCGACAATGATGCCAGGCGATGTCATTTTCATTCCCGAGAAAATTGATTTTAATGAAAAATCTTGGCTTAAAGTGACCAATGATCGTGCCATCAAGATCATCGGAGCCGTCAACAATCCTGGACGTTTTGAGTGGAATGACACCATGAGTTTCATGGATTTACTCGCACATGCTGGCGGACCAAAACAACAAACCAACCTCTCGAATATTCGTATTGTGCGCGAGAGTGCAGCCGCCGATGAAGCGAGAATAATCACCTTCAACTTCGAAGATTTTACCCAAAAAAACAAACCAAATAGCCAACTTCCTCCGCTTCAAGCGGGTGATACCATTATCTTCGATGAGCTCCCACACGACCCTAGCGATAATAAAGCCAGCTGGTTACGTCAATCAGCACAAGACTCTATCTATATATTTGGCCAGGTCGGTGCTCCTGGCCGATATGCATTCAACAACGATCAAGGGTTTCTCGATATTCTCTCTGCTGCCGATGGCCCAACAGGTGAAGCCGATATTCAAGAAGTACTGATCACTCACCGTGACGGAAAAACCACCAAAGTCAGTCGCTTTAACTTGGCACGTTACTTTAAGACAGGTAATGAAGCCCTGCTCCCCAAAGTGGTGGCTGGCGATGTGATTTTCTTACCGCAAGTTGATGCTGTTGCCGATACAGACGCAGTCAAAGTCATCGGTGCGGTTAAAGCACCTGGCCGATTTAATTGGAATGCCAGTATGACATTCCTTGATGTACTCGCGATGGCTGGCGGCCCAACTAAAGAAGCCAATATCACCAACATTCGTATCATTAAAGAACACCGTCAAGCACAAGAGAATGTCCTTTATTTCGATCTCGATAACTTCATTACCGAAGGGGGCAGTTTTGCGGGGCTTCCTCGGCTAGCGACTGGCGATACAATCGTAATTGACGAATTACCCCATGATCCGACCGACAACAAATCTAGTTGGATCCGCCAATCTGCAGATGACTCTATTTACGTCTTTGGCCAAGTCGGCGCACCTGGACGCTACGCCTTCAATCGCGAATTAGGCTTTCTCGATATTCTCTCAGCGGCTGATGGCCCTAACGGCGAGGCCGATCTTCGTCAGATCCGCATCAGTCACCGCAGCGGCAACACCAGTAAAGTCACCAAACTGAATCTTTCGCTGTATTTTGAAACAGGCGATGAGACGCTGATCCCCCGCGTGGTACCTGGCGATGTTATCTATGTCCCTAAAGAACAAGGTAACTGGCTAGATAAACCCGCAGAACGGGTGGTTCGCCTGATGGGTTCAGTCAATAAGCCCGGCCGCTATGCCTTTAATAATCAAATGAATATCTTAGATCTATTAGCCGAAGCTGGCGGCCCCAAAGATACCGCTTATATCGAACGCATCATGATAGTGAATACCTCTTGCTGTGGCGATCAAGCACAGACCTTCGATTTACGGGGATACGTCAAAAATCCAGGCCAATCCCCCTTGCCATTGTTGCGGCCTGGCGACACAGTTTATGTACCTAGTGAAGATGACTCGACCGCTTCACAACTTCGTCAAACACTCCGCGATGCACTCGGCATCGTC
The DNA here is from genome assembly GCF_024346675.1 of Photobacterium sanguinicancri. NCBI lineage: Bacteria > Pseudomonadati > Pseudomonadota > Gammaproteobacteria > Vibrionales > Vibrionaceae > Photobacterium > Photobacterium sanguinicancri. The sequence goes on along the minus strand of NZ_AP024850.1, from coordinate 288,132 downwards.
ACTTTGGTCGTATTAGGAGCTGCATTATGAAGCCGTGGCTAAGTCAGGAATTTGACCAACTATTTCAACAAATCCATCAGCGTCAATGCCGTATTATTACCTTTGCTGGTGCCAGTTCAGGCTGTGGCACCTCAACGCAAGCCTATTGGCTGGCACAACGTTTATCCGCCGATCAGCCGAAGACATTACTGATCGACCTCGATCTTGCTGGATCAGGTCAAGGTTACCCCAAAGCCGATTGGTCGTGTCAGGCTGCAGACTTTTCCAAACACATCAGAGTGTTAAGTGAAGAGCTCGATTTACTACCTCAGCCTCAATCACAACAAACAATTTTAGAGCTGCGCCAACCACAAATACTCGCCGCAGCGGTTAAGCAATGGCTTGATGACTATCAGTACATTATCTGTGATGTAGGCAATATCAATACAGCCAATTGGCGAAATCTTGCTATTGCCTCTATCAGTCATGCAAGTAATGGCACTATCTTGTGTATTGCTGCGGGTAAAACAACCGAAAGCGAAGTGCTCGCAAGTGTCCAGCGACTTGAGCAAGGGAATGTAGATTTAATCGGGACCTTAATTAACGATCAAATTAATCCAACATTGGCAGAAGAGATACGACGGGTTATGGAAAATAAAGCGAAGTGGTTACCCAAAATAATGAAACAGCAAATCAGAAACTACTTACAAACCAATCCATTATTACAAGGTAAGTATCAGTAATGGATCAAGTATTGCTGCAACGCCGCTTTCAACTTAACTACTCGACACTAAGTCATATTCGTAGTCTTTTCACTGATAAAGCAGCAGCGCTAGACATTAACCCTACTCGTTTACAGCAATTACAACTCGTATGTAGTGAATATAGTACTAACTTACTGAAACATCCTCCACAGCCACCCAGCACCATCACAATTCGCTACGGAAGAAACAAGCAAGGAGACTGCCTAGAAATTCATGATAATGGTTCACCATGGGAGGAGCTGAACGCAATGATCAACGCAGCTGATCTCCCCAATATGTTGAGCGAGTCAGGTATGGGGCTTGCTATTATCAAAGCTACCTTTGCTGATTTTGATTACCGAACATCAAACGATACCAATATAATTACGTTTTACCTGTCTAATCAAAAGCAAAAACAGCATCTATTAATTGTTGATGACAGCCAAAGCCAGTTGAAGCTATTAGCGCACTTCCTTGAAGATAATTATCAGCTCACTATTTTTAGCCAAGCAACAGAAGCAATTGAATGGCTGACTCATAATCATTGTGACCTTGTATTAACTGATTTTCACATGCCTATCATGAGTGGGATTACCTTCCGTGATCACGTCAAACAGCAACGAAGACATGCAATATTACCTTTTGTCTTTATCTCTGGTGACAGCTTAGCTGACAGCATAGAACTGGCAGGACAATCAGCCATTGATGACTACTTACTGAAACCAATCAATAAACCTCATTTACTCGGCGTTATCCAGCGAGTGTTAGAAAGGCATCAGCACCTTACGACTCAATACCAATTACAATTCGAGCAACAGCTAGCTTTATGTCTTCCGCTACCTATACGTCAAACAGAAGTAACCCACTGGCACATCGAAATCAGCCAACAAGCAGAAAACAGTGGAGACTTTGTAATGCAACATAGCCTAGCTGACGGCACGACGTTAGTCATCTTAGGTGATCACATGGGACACGGTGCTATAGCGAAAGCCAATGGCGCAGTATGGCTAGGTTATATTAGTGGGCTGTTGGAAAATGATGACATTAGTCCGGCCCAGCTTTACCAGCACCTCAATACTAGGCTGTATCTAAGCCAATCACAGCATCTACTGTGCTTAATGCTGATCCATTTACAAGAAGATGGCCAAGTTGCGTGTTTCAACGCGGGTATGCCAGCACCTTTGTATTGTTCACAAAAGCAAAGCGATGAGATTCAACAAACTTCTGGATTGCTGGGGCTATTTGATGAAATAGATGATGAGCCATGGCTAAACACATTGAGTTCAGGTGCCAGCATCCATTGCTATAGTGATGGTCTAGCGGAATCGGAGTGGAATAAGAAAGCTCTTAGGCTATTAACAGATCTTACCCCCGAACAACGCCACCAAGAATTGTGGCAATACAACGCCTCCATGACTGCCGATGATAAAACGTTAGTTAGCATTAGCTACTGCCATAGCCACCACTAAATCTGACTGTGAGTTACTCTGTTAGTTGATAAATAGCTTTCAATTGCGGCCACCGAGCTTCACAGCTATAAGTATCTTTAATATGTTGCTGTTGCTTAATGGCAACATCCAAGGCCAAAGCTTTGTCGTTATCAAAAGTCTTGACTATGTCAGCCAAGGTCTTCCATTTTGATTGTTCAACAATACAGTTGTTTGGTAATAAACGAGCAAGATCACCAACATCGGTCGCGATAGTAATCACCCCATGCGACATAGCTTCTAATGCGGCCATAGGTAAGCCTTCTGCACGAGAAGGCATCAGTAAAATATCTAACACATGCCAATGTTCAGCCATATCATCAACTCGACCATGCCAATGGATAGAGAATTTAGCGCTCAGGCTCTCAATACTCTGGAGCAATTCAACATCTTCACCATCACCATCACCGAAAACATGGTAATCACATCCATCATTTTGAGCCGCTAACCATAAAAACCGATCAATCCCTTTTACAGCGCACAGTCGCCCAACAAATCCCACCTGCAAACGGCGCGGCTTGCCAAACGGTAAGCAATCGACATTGGCGGAAATAGGAACGAAATTAGAAAGTAGCTCACACCGAGCTGGAATCGAAGATTGTATTGCTTGGCTAACTGCAAGGTTATACGACATAAAGCTAGAGACACGATTACACCATTCATAGAAAGCGACGCGGCCGAATGATGTTTCACCGGCGTGAAATGTCGTGACGATAGTGGAAGTAGTAAAAAAACGAAGGGCGCGGATAAAAATAGATGCTTTGTAACCATGTGCGTGCAGCACATCATCACCGTTCAATTGCTTTGCAAATGTGTATGCAGAATGAATTTTCTTGCCATAAGCATGCAAGAAATGAAAAGGGATAGCAGCATCCTCTAACTGCTGATACAGAGGGTGATCAACATAATGACGAATAAAAACAACGGTAACCGCTTGTTGCTTGTTTTTCAGTAAGCGAGCCAATTGTAGAACATGGCTTTCAATGCCACCAAAGCCTGAACTATCGAGTAGTAAGTAAATCACATCAAACTCCTTATGCTATCAAGAAATTCAATGCAAAAAAAAAGCCGAGTCTAAGACTCGGCTCTTTTTAATTTAACGGCTAGTGCTTATTCAGCAGCAGCTTCTTCCTTTGCAGGACGATCTACAAGCTCAATGTAAGCCATTGGGGCTTTATCGCCAGTACGGAAACCGCATTTAAGAATGCGAGTGTAACCGCCTGGGCGTTGAGCGAAACGTGGACCTAATTCGTTAAATAGTTTCGCAACGATCTCGTTATCACGAGTACGAGCGAATGCAAGACGACGGTTAGCAACACTGTCTGTCTTAGCTAGGGTAATCAACGGCTCAATTACGCGACGTAGCTCTTTTGCCTTAGGCAAGGTAGTCTTGATAAGTTCGTGACGTACCAGAGAGCTAGCCATGTTGCTGAACATCGCTTTGCGATGACTGCTGTTGCGGTTGAGTTGACGACCACTCTTACGATGGCGCATGACCTAATCCTTCTAACTAGATATCAGTAACTATTAATCTTCAGCGATTGATGCTGGCGGCCAGTTTTCTAAGCGCATGCCTAGAGACAGACCACGAGATGCCAGCACGTCTTTAATTTCTGTTAAAGACTTCTTACCAAGGTTTGGCGTTTTAAGTAGCTCAACCTCAGTGCGCTGAACAAGATCACCGATGTAATGGATCGCTTCTGCTTTCAAACAGTTAGCAGAGCGAACAGTTAGTTCAAGATCGTCTACAGGACGCAGTAGGATCGGATCGAACTCTGGCTTCTCTTCTTTCTCTTCAGGAACTCGTACATCACGTAGATCTACGAATGCATCCAGTTGCTCAGCAAGAATAGTTGCTGCGCGACGGATAGCTTCCTCAGGATCAAGCGTACCGTTTGTCTCCATATCGATTACTAATTTGTCTAGGTCAGTACGTTGTTCAACGCGAGCTGCCTCTACAGAGTAAGCGATACGGTCAACTGGGCTGAAAGTTGAATCAACTAACAGACGACCAATTGGACGCTCATCTTCTTCAGTGTGAATACGAGCAGATGCTGGTACATAGCCACGACCACGCTCTACCTTGATGCGCATGCTGATATCAGCATTGTCATCAGTTAGGTGGCAGATTACGTGTTCTGAGTTCGCAATCTCAACATCACCGTCGTGGGTGATGTCACCTGCAACAACAGGGCCTGCACCAGATTTGTTCAGAGTAAGGATAACTTCGTCTTTACCCTCAACCTTAACGGCTAGACCTTTAAGGTTTAGAAGGATCTCAAGAACATCTTCCTGTACTCCCTCTTTGGTGCTGTACTCGTGTAACACACCGTCGATTTCAACTTCAGTTACGGCACAACCCGGCATTGAAGAAAGTAAAATACGACGAAGAGCGTTACCTAAAGTGTGGCCAAAACCACGCTCTAGTGGCTCTAGAGTTACTTTTGCATGCGTCGTGTTAACTTGTTCGATATCAACAAGACGTGGCTTAAGAAATTCTGTTACAGAACCCTGCATTGTGTCCTCTCTTAACTATAGCCTTACTTAGAGTAAAGCTCGACGATCAGGTGTTCATTGATGTCGGCAGACAAATCAGAACGCTCTGGAAGACGCTTGAACGTACCTTCCATTTTGCTGTTGTCTACTTCGACCCAAGTCGGTAGTTCACGCTGCGTAGCAACTTCTAGAGCTGCTTTGATGCGTGCTTGGTTCTTAGCTTTCTCACGAATGCTAACAACGTCGTTAGCCGCTACCTTGAAAGAAGGAACGTTTACGACTTGACCGTTAACTAGGATCGCTTTGTGGCTTACCAGTTGACGAGATTCAGCGCGAGTTGCACCAAAGCCCATACGGTAAACTACGTTATCTAGACGACCTTCAAGAAGTTGAAGCAGGTTTTCACCTGTATTGCCCTTAATGCGAGCAGCTTCTTGGTAGTAGTTACGGAATTGTTTTTCTAGTACGCCATATGTACGACGAACTTTCTGCTTCTCACGAAGCTGAACGCCGTAATCAGATAGACGGCCACGACGAGCACCATGCTGGCCCGGCGCGTTATCAATCTTACACTTGGTATCAATCGCGCGAACACCAGACTTAAGGAATAAGTCAGTACCTTCGCGACGGCTAAGCTTCAGCTTAGGACCCAAATATCTTGCCATGTTCTTTCTCCAGTTTTCCTAAAAACGAAACGTTATACGCGACGTTTCTTAGGTGGACGACAACCGTTATGAGGGATCGGAGTCGCATCAACAATGTTAGTGATACGGAAACCCGCTGCGTTTAGAGCGCGGATTGTAGACTCACGACCAGGACCAGGGCCCTTAACCATAACTTCTAGGTTCTTAACGCCATATTCTTTGGCCATTTCACCACAACGTTCAGCAGCAACCTGTGCAGCGAACGGAGTAGATTTACGAGAACCACGGAAACCAGAACCACCTGCAGTTGCCCATGAAAGAGCATTACCTTGACGGTCAGTAATGGTTACGATTGTGTTGTTGAAAGAAGCATGAATATGCGCAACGCCATCAGCTACTTGCTTACGTACGCGCTTACGCGCGCGAGTTGGTTGTTTTGCCATTGTACTCTACCTTATCCGATTATTTTTTGATCGGCTTGCGCGGACCCTTACGGGTACGAGCGTTGGTTTTAGTACGCTGTCCACGTAGTGGTAGACTGCGACGATGACGAAGACCACGGTAACAGCCAAGGTCCATAAGACGCTTGATGTTCATGGAAACTTCACGACGTAGATCACCTTCTACAGTGTACTTAGCTACACCATCACGCAGTTGATCGATCTGCTCTTCATTCAGTTCACTGATCTTAACATCTTCAGCAATACCCACTTCAGCTAGAATAGCTTGAGAACGGGTTTTACCGATACCGTAGATCGCTGTTAAAGCGATTACAGAATGTTTATGATCAGGAATGTTAATGCCTGCAATACGGGCCACTATTCACTCCTAGTACTTTTCAAGAATAACCGCTGCAAAGCCCGTGTAGGATACGCAGCGGGGGTACAATTCTTTTGCACACACAAAAGATGGTTGGCTAATTTAGCCAACCTATCTTCAATTTGCAAGAAATATTTCTGCTAATTAGCCTTGGCGTTGTTTATGCTTTGGCTCGCTGCAAATTACACGCACAACACCGTTGCGCTTGATAACTTTACAGTTACGGCAGATTTTCTTAACGGAAGCACGAACTTTCATTGCTAAACTCCGTAAATGGAATAACCAGTCTTAACGGCCTGAGCCTTTAAGATTAGCCTTTTTCAAAACAGACTCATACTGTTGAGACATCAAAAGTGTCTGAACTTGAGCCATGAAGTCCATGATTACTACAACTACGATTAGTAGCGACGTACCGCCAAAATAGAAGCGTACGTTCCATGCAATCATCATGAACTCGGGGATCAGACATATAAAGGTAATGTACATTGCACCCGCTAGGGTTAAACGTGTCATCACTTTATCGATATATTTCGCAGTCTGCTCACCCGGGCGAATACCAGGTACGAACGCACCAGACTTCTTCAAGTTATCAGCTGTCTCGCGAGGGTTAAACACCAACGCGGTATAGAAGAAACAGAAGAAAATAATCGCAGCAGCATAAAGCATTACATAAAGCGGTTGACCTGGGCTTAAAGCCAGTGAAATTTCACTTAGCCAACCTAGGCTTTCATTTTGACCAAACCACTGTGCAAGTGTGCCTGGAAACAAAATGATGCTTGATGCAAAAATCGCTGGAATAACACCTGCCATGTTGATTTTCAACGGCAAGTGAGTGCTCTGCGCAGCAAAGACACGACGGCCTTGTTGACGCTTGGCGTAGTTAACGACGATACGACGTTGACCACGTTCCATGAACACTACAAAGTAAATTACAGCGAAAGAAATAACTGCAATTAACAGTAGAAGAAGTACGTGCAATTCACCTTGACGTGCTTGCTCTACGGTCTGTCCAATAGCCGGTGGCAAACCAGCAACGATACCAGTGAAAATAATCAAAGATATACCGTTACCAATGCCGCGTTCTGTAACTTGCTCACCTAACCACATTAAGAACATGGTACCGGTAACCAAACTCACAACCGCAACAAAGTAGAAACCAAGCCCAGGGTTAACCACCAGGCCTGGAATCATACTTGGTAACCCCGTCGCAATACCAATTGCTTGGAAGGTTGCCAAAACAAGCGTGCCGTAACGAGTGTACTGGCTAATCTTACGACGACCAGACTCTCCTTCCTTTTTCAACTCGGCTAACGCCGGGTGAACAACCGTTAGCAATTGAACAATGATCGATGCCGATATATACGGCATGATGCCCAATGCTAAGATTGATGCACGCTCAAGTGCACCACCAGAGAACATGTTAAACAGTTCAATGATGGTACCCTTTTGCTGTTCGAACAGATCGGCAAGTACAGCAGCGTCAATACCAGGAATAGGCACAAAAGAGCCAGCTCGGAAAATTAAGATAGCTCCTATTACGAATAATAGGCGAGTCTTAAGCTCTGCTAGGCCACCTTGTGCGCTACGAAAATCTTGTCCTGGTTGTTTAGCCATCTGTACCTCATCCTCGAGTTAATTATTCCTCGATTTTACCGCCTGCAGCTTCGATTGCAGCTTTTGCGCCTTTAGTCACGCGAAGACCTTTAACAGTCACAGAGCGTGCGATCTCACCAGAAAGAACAACTTTAACAAAAAGGATGTTCTTAGTAATGATGTTCGCAGCTTTTAGGCTGTTTAGATCAACTACGTCACTTTCAACATTCGCTAGCTCAGCTAGACGAACTTCAGCTGTTACCAAGCTCTTACGAGATGTAAAACCGAATTTTGGTAGACGCTGTTTCAAAGGCATTTGACCGCCTTCGAAGCCTGGACGCACAGAACCACCTGAACGTGATTTCTGACCTTTGTGACCGCGGCCACCAGTTTTGCCCAGACCTGAACCGATACCACGACCTACGCGCTTCGCAGAAGGCTTAGAACCCGCAGCCGGTGATAGAGTATTCAAACGCATTCTGATTACTCCTCAACTTTAACCATGTAGTAAACTTTAGCGATCATGCCGCGTACGCAAGCAGTATCTTCAAGTTCAACAGTGTGGTTGATACGACGAAGGCCTAAGCCACGCAAAGATGCTTTATGCTTCGGTAAACGACCGATAGAGCTCTTTGTCTGTGTTACTTTAATAGTCTTAGCCATGTCGATTACTCCAGAATTTCTTTGATAGAAAGACCACGCTTAGCAGCGATCATTTCTGGAGAGTTCATTCCACTTAGACCATCAATTGTTGCGCGAACAACGTTGATTGGGTTAGTAGAACCGTATGCTTTAGCTAGTACGTTACGGATACCCGCAACCTCTAGCACTGCACGCATTGCACCGCCGGCGATGATACCAGTACCTTCTGATGCAGGTTGCATGTACACTTTAGAACCAGTGTGGCGACCTTTAACAGCGTGGTGTAGAGTACCGTCGTTTAGCGCAACAGTAACCATGTTACGGCGTGCTTTTTCCATCGCTTTCTGGATTGCAGCAGGAACTTCACGTGCCTTGCCGTAACCAAAACCGATGCGACCGTTACCGTCACCAACTACTGTTAGTGCAGTAAAGCTGAAAATACGACCACCTTTAACCGTTTTTGAAACACGGTTAACAGCGATCAGCTTTTCAGCCAAATCTGATTGAGTTTTTTCGTTAGCCATCTTCCGCCTACCTTAGAATTTCAGACCAGCTTCACGAGCAGCTTCTGCTAGTGCAGCTACACGGCCGTGGTATTGGAAACCAGAGCGATCGAATGCAACGTTAGAGATGCCTTTTTCAATCGCGCGCTCAGCAATAGCTTTACCTACAGCTGTAGCAGCGTCCTTGTTACCGGTACTCTTAACTTGCTCGCGGATCGCTTTTTCTACGGTAGAAGCGGCAGCGATAACCTCGGAGCCATTAGGTGCGATAACCTGAGCGTACACGTGACGTGGAGTGCGGTGTACAACTAGGCGTGTAACGCCCAGTTCAGCAATCTTACGACGTGCACGGGTCGCACGACGGATACGAGATGCTTTCTTATCCATAGTGTTACCTTACTTCTTCTTAGCTTCTTTAGTACGCACATTTTCATCTGCGTAACGAACACCTTTACCTTTGTAAGGTTCAGGGCTACGGTAAGCGCGAATATCTGCAGCTACTTGACCAACTAACTGCTTATCAGTACCCGTAAGTACGATTTCAGTTTGTGATGGACATTCAGCTTTGATACCTTCCGGCAATTCGTGCTCAACTGGGTGAGAGAAGCCAAGGGTTAGACCTACAGCGTTGCCTTTGATAGCAGCACGGTAACCTACACCTTTAAGAATCAGCTTCTTAGTGAAACCTTCGGTAACACCAACAACCATGTTGTTAACTAGTGCACGAGCAGTACCTGCTTGTGCCCAAGCTTTATCGATACCTTCACGAGGACCGAATGTAATGGTGTTCTCTTCCTGGGTTAAAACTACTGCTTGGTTGATAACACGAACTAGTTCGCCTTTACCGCCTTTCACAGTGATTTCCTGACCGTTAAGTTTAACTTCTACGCCAGCAGGAATTACTACAGGTGCTTTTGCAACACGAGACATGTCCTACTCCTATTAAGCTACGTAGCAGATAATCTCACCGCCAAGACCCGCTTTGCGTGCAGCGCGGTCGGTCATAAGACCCTTGGAAGTGGAAATAACAGCAACACCAAGGCCACCCATCACTGAAGGTAGAGCATCTTTTTTCTTGTAGATGCGCAGACCAGGACGTGATACACGTTGGATTTGCTCGATAACTGGGTTAGCTTCGAAGTACTTAAGTGTAACTTCTAGCTCAGGCTTAACTTCACCAGTAACAGTGTAGTCAGCCACGAAACCTTCTTCTTTTAGAAGTGCAGCAATTGCAACTTTCTGCTTAGAAGATGGCATTTTAACAGCAACTTTTTGCGCTGCCTGACCGTTACGAATGCGGGTCAGCATATCCGAAATCGGATCTTGCATGCTCATAAGTCAATACTCCGTGATTCTAAATTGGTAAGTAAATTACCAGCTTGCCTTACGTAGACCCGGAATCTCGCCTTTCATGCAAGTTTCGCGAACCTTGATACGGCATAGACCAAACTTACGTAGGTAGCCGTGCGGGCGTCCTGTCTGGTTACAGCGGTTACGCTGACGAGAAGGACTAGAATCACGTGGAAGTGACTGAAGCTTAAGAACTGCATTCCAGCGGTCGTCTTCAGACGTGTTCACGTCATTAATTAGTGCTTTTAGCGCAGCACGCTTCTCAGCGAACTTAGCTACTAGCTTAGCGCGTTTAGTTTCACGCGCCTTCATCGATTCTTTAGCCATTAGTAACCCTTACTTTTACTTACGGAATGGGAAGTTAAAAGCAGAAAGCAGAGCATGAGCTTCTTCATCAGATGCTGCTGTAGTCGTGATAGTAATATCAAGACCACGCACTCGATCTACTTTGTCGTAGTCGATTTCTGGGAAGATAATCTGCTCGCGAACGCCCATGCTGTAGTTACCACGACCATCGAATGATTTCGGGTTAAGACCACGGAAATCTCGAATACGAGGTACAGCAATTGAAATTAGACGCTCGAAAAAGTCCCACATACGCTCGCCACGTAAGGTTACTTTACAGCCAATCGGGTAGCCCTCACGGATCTTAAAGCCAGCAACAGACTTACGAGCTTTAGTGATTAGCGGCTTCTGACCTGCAATAGCAGTCATGTCAGCAGCAGCGTTCTCTAAAAGCTTCTTGTCGTTGATCGCTTCGCCCACACCCATGTTAAGTGTGATTTTTTCGATCCTTGGGACTTGCATGATGCTCTTGTAATCGAACTTTTCAGAAAGCTCTTTTACAATAGACTCTTTGTAGTAATCATGCAGTTTCGCCATAGTACTACTCCAAACTTACTTGATAGTTTCGCCAGTCGACTTAAAGAAACGAACTTTTTTGTCGTCTTCAAATCGGAAGCCTACACGGTCCGCATTACCTTGACCGTTAACGATAGCAACATTTGATACGTCAATCGCAGCTTCTTGCTCTACGATGCCGCCTTGAACACCCATTGCCGGTACAGGCTTCTGGTGTTTCTTAACCATGTTGATACCTTCAACGATAACTTTACCGGTTGCTAAAACCTTAGTTACCTTACCTTTCTTGCCTTTATCTTTACCAACAAGAACGATAATTTCGTCGTTACGACGGATTTTTGCTGCCATTTTGATCGCTCCTTACAGTACTTCAGGCGCTAGTGACACAATTTTCATGAATTTCGAGTTACGAAGTTCACGCGTCACAGGGCCAAAAATACGAGTACCGATTGGTTGCTCACTTGTGTCGTTCAACAGTACGCAAGCATTACGGTCAAAGCGAATGACAGAGCCGTCTGGACGACGAACGCCTTTACGGGTGCGTACAACCACCGCCTTCAGAACATCACCTTTCTTAACTTTACCGCGAGGAATTGCTTCCTTCACAGTAACTTTGATGATGTCACCGATATGTGCATAGCGACGGTGAGAACCACCCAGAACCTTAATACACATTACGCGACGAGCGCCGGAGTTATCGGCTGCTTCAAGCGTACTTTGCATTTGGATCATGTTAGTGCTCCGCTTATTTTAAAACATCTAAACCCTTTCGGATCGATATGCCTTTTCTTCAAAGGCGGCGAATGATAACACCATTTTCGACCGATGGGTAGACAAAAAATAAACGACCCCAAACTTTCTCAGGGCCGTTTGTTTAGTTAGTTGCTAAGTTCGCTTAACCGCGAGCTTTTTCAACTACACGTACCAGTGACCAAGACTTAGTCTTAGACATTGGACGACACTCACGAACTTCAACAGTATCGCCTAGGCCACACTCGTTGTTTTCGTCATGTGCGTGAAGTTTAGTCGTGCGCGTGATGTACTTACCGTAGATCGGGTGCTTCACTTTACGCTCGATTGCAACAACAATAGACTTATCGCCTTTGTCGCTAACAACACGACCAAGCTGAGTACGAATTTCGCTCATTATGCGCCAGCCTTTTCAGTCAGAACGGTTTTAACACGTGCGATATCGCGACGTACAGCTTTTAGAGTGTGAGTCTGCTGTAGTTGACCAGTCGCAGCTTGCATGCGCAAGTTAAACTGTTCACGTAGCAGGCCAACAAGCTCAGCATTAAGTTCTTCAACGCTTTTCGCGCGCAGATCTTGTGCGTTCATCACATCACCGCCTTAGTTACAAATGTTGTCTTGATTGGTAGCTTACGTGCAGCAAGTTTAAAAGCTTCACGAGCTAGATCTTCAGAAACACCATCCATTTCATATAGAACTTTACCTGGTTGAATTTGAGCAACCCAGTATTCTACGTTACCTTTACCTTTACCTTGACGAACTTCAAGAGGCTTAGATGTAATAGGTTTGTCTGGGAAAACACGAATCCAGATCTGGCCTTGACGTTTGATATGACGAGTCATAGCACGACGAGCAGCTTCAATTTGGCGAGCAGTCAAACGACCACGACCAACAGCTTTAAGACCAAATGTACCGAAGCTTACGTCAGTACCGTTCGCTAAACCGCGGTTACGACCTTTAAAAGTCTTGCGGAATTTAGTGCGTTTAGGTTGCAGCATCAATAAACTCCTTATTTACGGCTTTTGCGCTGCTTCTTAGGCTTGTCAGCCTTAGGCTCTTCAACTGGCATGCCGCCTAGAACTTCACCTTTGAAGATCCAAACTTTAACGCCAATTACACCGTATTGGGTGTGAGCCGAAGAAGTTGCGTAATCAATGTCAGCACGAAGAGTGTGTAGAGGCACACGGCCTTCACGGTACCACTCAGTACGTGCGATTTCAGCGCCGCCTAGACGACCACTTACTTCAACTTTGATACCCTTAGCGCCAAGACGCATAGCGTTTTGAACTGCACGCTTCATAGCGCGACGGAACATAACACGACGTTCTAGTTGAGACGCGATGCTGTCTGCAACTAATTGACCGTCTAGCTCTGGCTTACGTACTTCAGAGATATTGATCTGAGCTGGAACGCCCGCGATCTTAGCTACTGCAGCGCGTAGTTTTTCTACATCTTCGCCTTTCTTACCGATTACTACGCCTGGACGAGCAGTGTGAATAGTCACACGGATGCTCTTAGCAGGACGCTCGATAACGATGCGTGATAAAGATGCTTTTTTCAGTTCTTTTGTAAGAAACTGACGTACCTTGAAGTCGCCGTCTAGGTTGTCAGCGAACTCTTGGCTGTTAGCAAACCAAGTGGTATTCCAAGGCTTACAAATGCCTAGACGAATACCATTAGGATGTACTTTCTGACCCATTGCTTTCTCTCCTAGTCTCTTAGCGGTCTGCTACAACAACAGTGATGTGGCTAGAACGCTTCAAGATGCGATCGGCACGGCCTTTAGCACGAGGCATAATACGCTTCATGATAGGACCTTCATCAACGAAAATCTTAGCAACATTAAGATCATCAATGTCTGCGCCTTCGTTGTGTTCTGCGTTAGCGATAGCTGATTCTAGAACTTTCTTGATCAGGTCAGCAGCTTTCTTGTTGCTGAACTGAAGAATTTCTAGAGCTTGGTCAACTGGCTTACCGCGCAGTTGATCTGCAACCAAACGAGCTTTTTGCGGCGAAATGCGAGCAAAGCGATGTTTAGCGATAGCTTCCATTACTTACTCCTTAGCGCTTTTTAGCTTTCTTATCCGCAGCGTGACCGCGGTAAGTACGTGTTGGTGCAAATTCGCCTAGCTTGTGACCGATCATTTCTTCAGAAACGAAAACAGGAACGTGCTGACGACCATTATGGACAGCGATGGTCAAACCGATCATTTGTGGAATGATCATTGAGCGACGGGACCAAGTCTTTACAGGCTTCTTGTCACCGCTTTCCAACGCTTTCTCTACCTTCTTCAGCAAGTGTAGGTCAATAAATGGACCTTTCTTGAGAGAACGTGGCATGGCGTATCCTCTTTATAATTACTTGTTACGACGACGTACGATGTACTTGTCGGTACGTTTGTTCTTACGAGTTTTGAAACCCTTAGTTGGAACACCCCAAGGTGATACTGGGTGACGACCGCCTGATGTACGACCTTCACCACCACCGTGTGGGTGATCCACTGGGTTCATTACAACACCACGTACAGTTGGGCGAACACCGCGCCAGCGTGAAGCACCAGCTTTACCTAGCTCACGTAGCATGTGTTCTGCATTACCAACTTCACCTAGAGTCGCACGACCTTCAGCAAGAACTTTACGCATTTCACCAGAACGTAGACGTAGAGTCACATATGTGCCTGTACGTGCAATGATCTGAGCGTATGCACCAGCTGAACGAGCCAGCTGAGCACCTTTACCAGGCTTAAGTTCAACACAGTGAATTGTTGAACCTACTGGGATGTTGCGCATTGGTAACGTGTTACCAACTTTGATCGCAGCATCTACGCCAGACTGGATTGAATCACCAGCTTGGATGCCTTTTGGCGCGATGATGTAACGGCGTTCACCGTCAGCATAAAGTACTAGCGCGATGTTTGCGCTACGGTTTGGATCATATTCCAAACGCTCTACTTTAGCTGGGATACCATCTTTAGTACGTTTAAAGTCGATTAGACGGTAATGTTGTTTATTACCACCACCGATGTGACGTACTGTGATACGACCGTTATTGTTACGACCACCAGACTTAGAGTTTTTCTCTAGTAGTGGTGCGTACGGCTTACCCTTATGCAGGTCAGAGTTAACCACTTTAACTACGTGGCGACGACCCGGGGAAGTCGGCTTACATTTAACAATAGCCATTCTTCTTAGCTCCTAGTCTTACTCTGCACTACCAGCGAAGTCGATGTCTTGACCTTCTTTCAAGATAACGTACGCTTTCTTCACGTCTGAACGACGGCCTTGGCGCATACCTTGACGTTTGGTCTTACCCTTAGTGATAAGAGTATTAACAGACTTAACTTCAACTTCGAACAGTTTTTCAACTGCTGCTTTAATCTCTTTCTTCGTTGCTGTCATAGCTACTTTAAATACGATAGTGTTCGCATTTTCAGCTGCCATTGTAGCTTTTTCAGAGATGTGCGGAGCACGTAGAACTTTTAAAATACGCTCTTCAGTGATCATGCTAGCATCTCCTCAACTGCTTTAACTGCTGCTGCAGTCATCACAACTTTATCGAAAGCGATCAAGCTAACTGGGTCGATTGCCGCTGCGTCACGTACGTCTACTTTGTATAGGTTACGTGCTGCAAGGAATAGATTCTCATCTAATTCGCCAGTTACGATCAGTGCATCAGTTAGCTCAAGCTCATTAAGCTTAGCAACTAGTGCCTTTGTCTTTGGTGCTTCTAGAGAGAACTCATCAACAACGATTAAACGCTCTTGACGAACTAGCTCAGAAAGAATGCTCTTCATAGCACCACGGTACATTTTTTTGTTAACTTTTTGGCTGTGGTCCTGTGGACGTGCAGCAAAAGTTACACCACCCGAGCGCCAAATTGGGCTACGGATTGTACCAGCTCGAGCGCGACCTGTACCTTTCTGGCGCCATGGTTTAGCACCACCACCAGAAACGTCAGAACGAGTCTTCTGAGCGCGTGTACCTTGACGAGCACCTGCTGCAAAAGCAACAACTACTTGGTGTACAAGCGCTTCATTGAAGTCACGCCCAAAAGTAGTTTCGGAGACAGTTAGCGCGTCTGCGCCTTTGACTACCAATTCCATTACTAACTCCTCGACGTTACGCTTTAACAGCTGGTTTTACGATCACGTTACCGCCTGTAGCACCTGGTACTGCACCTTTAATAAGAAGCAGATTGCGCTCAGCGTCAACACGTACGATCTCTAGGTTTTGAGTCGTTACACGCTCAGCTCCCATGTGACCAGCCATTTTCTTGCCTTTAAATACGCGACCTGGAGTTTGACATTGGCCAATTGAACCCGGAGCACGGTGAGACAAGGAGTTACCATGGGTCATATCTTGAGTAGAGAAGTTCCAGCGCTTAATAGCACCTTGGAAACCTTTACCTTTAGATGTACCAGTAACGTCTACTTTTTTAATTTCGTTGAACAGTTCTACGTTTAGCTCAGCGCCAACTGCAAACTCTTCACCACTATCTAGACGGAATTCCCAAAGACCGCGACCAGCTTCAACACCTGCTTTCGCAAAGTGACCTGCTTCTGGCTTATTAACACGGCTAGCTTTCTTAGTTCCAGCAGTTACTTGGATTGCGTTGTAACCGTCTGACTCAAGAGATTTAACTTGAGTTACACGGTTGTTTTCAACTTCAACCACTGTTACTGGAATAGAAACGCCTTCTTCGGTAAAGATGCGGGTCATGCCCACTTTACGACCGATTAGACCAATCATTCTCTTATCTCCCCTTAACCTAGGCTGATCTGAACATCAACGCCAGCAGCAAGGTCTAGACGCATAAGAGCATCAACAGTTTTATCTGTTGGCTCAACGATGTCGATAAGGCGCTTGTGAGTACGAATTTCGTACTGGTCACGTGCGTCCTTATTAACGTGAGGAGAAATAAGAACAGTGAAACGCTCTTTACGTGTAGGAAGAGGGATTGGACCCTTAACCTGCGCGCCAGTACGCTTAGCTGTTTCAACGATTTCCGCAGTTGACTGATCGATCAAACGGTGATCGAAAGCCTTAAGGCGGATACGAATACGTTGGTTCTGCATGAGACAGAGCTCCAAATAAAAATTACACAAACAATATCGCCACTCACGCTCGTCAAGACGAGGGAATGCCGATTGATTTATGTGAACGTAGCATCCCTATCGGATACATTGTCAGCCAATTTAATGACTGCGAACATAAGTCAGAGTATACATTTTCAAGCTGTAAACAGCTTCTTCCTCAATGCTTATTGGTTCACAACTGCGCCTACAAGATATGGTGACCTCTGGCAGTGCGATGCATTATACAGATCACATTTTAGAACGCAACCCTTGTGTGAAAATTAATCATAAGGAGGTTAAAGCCTCAAATATCATGCTTATTTTCTTTATCCAAAAAAGCAAAAAAGAGAGCAATGGCCCTCTTTTATATACGTCAAACAGTGATTGATTATGGTGCTAAAGAAACCACATTTACGACAGCTCAATCATCATCGACTATTTGCGCTTGATTATAATTGGCAATCCCAACCTTATCTATCAAGCCTAATTGTGTTTCGAGCCAATCAACATGTTCTTCCTCGTCTTCAAGGATGTCTTGGAATAAATCCCGAGAGACATAATCCCTTACTCCTTCCGCGTATTCGATAGCATTACGTAAATCTGGAATTGCAGCCATCTCTAAAGCCAAGTCACACTCAATCATTTCTTGGGTATCTTCACCTATGTTCAATTTGCCCAAATCTTGCAAATTCGGAAGACCTTCAAGGAACAAGATCCGCTCTATTAGGTGATCGGCATGCTTCATCTCGTCGATAGATTCATGATATTCCTTATCGGCGAGGTGCTTCAGCCCCCAGTCCTTATACATCCTGGCATGAAGAAAATACTGATTAATGGCAACGAGCTCGTTACCGAGTATTTTATTGAGGTGTTGGATAATTTTCGGATCAGCTTTCATGCAGTAACGCTCCTCTGTCAGTTCATAAAAGAATAGAACCGAATCGAAGAGTGTCAAAAAAGCCCATGATGAAAAAGGCGTAATTAACTGGCTTTTTGGTACTTAGAGATAATCGTCTGTTCGATAATGACCTTAGCTTGCCGAATACATTTACCGCATTGTGAGCCTAGCGGTGTGATATCTCGAATGCCG
This sequence comes from Photobacterium sanguinicancri, assembly GCF_024346675.1. Classification (NCBI taxonomy): domain Bacteria; kingdom Pseudomonadati; phylum Pseudomonadota; class Gammaproteobacteria; order Vibrionales; family Vibrionaceae; genus Photobacterium; species Photobacterium sanguinicancri. The sequence continues at coordinate 270,100 of NZ_AP024850.1, read as the reverse complement.
CGAATATCAGTCAGATTATGTTCCATCGTTAACTTCATGATCTTCTTATCGGATATTGCATGGCATAAACACACGTACATGATCGACTCACTGATTACTTATTTAAAAGTAAATATAAACAAGAACGGTTTTCATTACCACTTATGGTGAGGTATTTATTAGATGATTTAGCTATCAATAAGGGATATGTGGGGAGGAAAAGTATAAGTATAAAATTTAAATAGTTAGCCAGTGAAACTGCAGGCATTAAAAAAGGGAGCCGAAGCTCCCTTTTTAGTACTTAGTTATGCACTAATTGCTATTAAGCAACGATAGTTGCAACAACACCAGCACCAACTGTACGGCCACCTTCACGGATAGCAAAACGTAGACCTTCATCCATCGCGATAGGTGCGATTAGAGTAACAGTCATAGAGATGTTATCACCAGGCATTACCATTTCTACGCCTTCAGGTAGCTCGATAGTACCTGTTACGTCAGTTGTACGGAAGTAGAACTGTGGACGGTAACCTTTGAAGAAAGGAGTGTGACGACCGCCTTCATCTTTAGAAAGAACATAGATTTCTGAAGTGAAAGTAGTGTGTGGAGTGATTGAACCAGGCTTAGCTAGAACTTGACCACGTTCAACTTCATCACGCTTAGTACCACGTAGAAGAACACCAACGTTCTCACCAGCACGGCCTTCGTCAAGAAGTTTACGGAACATCTCAACACCAGTACAAGTAGTTGTAGTCGTGTCTTTGATACCGATGATAGCTACTTCGTCACCTACAGTGATGATACCTTGCTCAACACGACCAGTTACAACAGTACCACGGCCTTGGATTGAGAATACATCTTCGATTGGAAGGATGAACGGTAGATCGATAGCACGCTCTGGTTCTGGGATGTAAGAATCTAGTGCTTCTGCAAGCTCAACAATCTTGTCTTCCCACTGTTGTTCGCCGTTTAGAGCGCCAAGAGCAGAACCCATGATTACTGGGCAATCATCGCCAGGGAATTCGTATTCAGAAAGAAGTTCACGAACTTCCATTTCTACTAGTTCTAGTAGCTCTTCATCATCAACCATGTCACATTTGTTCATGAATACGATGATGTAAGGGATACCAACTTGACGACCAAGAAGGATGTGCTCACGCGTCTGTGGCATAGGGCCATCAGTTGCAGCAACAACTAGGATACCGCCGTCCATTTGAGCAGCACCAGTGATCATGTTTTTAACGTAATCGGCGTGTCCAGGACAGTCAACGTGTGCATAGTGACGGCTTGGAGTATCGTACTCAACGTGAGAAGTTGAGATTGTGATACCGCGCTCGCGCTCTTCAGGAGCGTTATCGATAGATGCGAAATCTTTAGCAACACCACCGTACACTTTTGCAAGTGTAGTACAGATAGCAGCTGTTAGAGTTGTTTTACCGTGATCGACGTGGCCGATAGTACCAACGTTAACGTGCGGTTTTACGCGTTCAAATTTTTCTTTAGACACAATCGTGTTCCTTCCTAGTTAAGATGCGCCCCCTACTAGGTTAGGGAGCGCGTCCGAAGTTTGTATTTTATGCGCCAACGAACGTTGACGCAATATCAATTACGTGCGATCTGCAATAATACTATCAGCAACATTCTTTGGTACTTCAGCGTATTCGCTAAATTCCATTGAATAAGATGCACGACCTTGTGTTGCAGAACGTAAGTCAGTTGCGTAACCAAACATCACAGATAGTGGCACTTGTGCACGAATAATTTTAAGGCCAGCAGGGCCATCATCCATACCTTCAATCATGCCGCGACGACGGTTTAGGTCACCAACAACATCACCCATCCAGTCTTCTGGTGTGGTTACTTCAACTTTCATCATAGGTTCAAGAATTACAGGGTTTGCCTCAAGGGCACCTTTCCTGAATGCCATTGAACCTGCGATCTTAAACGCCATTTCGTTTGAATCAACATCGTGGTAAGAACCATCGAATAGCGTTGCTTTCACATCGAGTACCGGGTAACCCGCTAGTACACCGTTGTTCATCTGCTCTTCGATACCTTTAGCGACTGAACTAATATATTCTTTAGGTACAGTGCCACCCACAACTTCATCAACGAATACAAAGCCTTCGCCCAGCTCTGACGGTTCGATTTTTAGCCATACATGTCCGTATTGACCACGACCACCAGATTGTCGAATGAACTTGCCTTCCACTTCAGTACTACCGCGAATAGTTTCGCGATAAGAAACTTGAGGTTTACCAACATTACATTCAACGCTGAATTCACGCTTCATACGATCAACGATGATATCTAGGTGAAGTTCACCCATGCCAGAAATTAACGTCTGACCTGATTCATCGTCTGTTTCTACACGGAAAGATGGATCTTCTGCAGCTAGTTTACCTAGTGCAACACCCATTTTCTCTTGATCCGCTTGAGAACGCGGTTCAACCGCGATCTGAATAACTGGTTCAGGGAACTCCATGCGCTCTAGAATCACTTTATGATCTTGGTCACATAGGGTATCACCCGTAGTCGCATACTTAAGACCGATTGCAGCAGCAATATCACCAGCACGAACTTCTTTTACTTCTTCGCGCTTGTTAGCATGCATCTGTACGATACGACCAAAACGCTCACGTTTTTCTTTAACTGGGTTATAGACCGTGTCACCTGAGTTAACAACACCAGAGTAAACACGCATAAACGTAAGGTTACCAACGAATGGGTCTGTTGCGATCTTGAATGCTAGAGCCGCAAAAGGTTCTTCGTCGCTAGAGTGACGCTCTACAGTGTTACCGTCCATATCCTCACCATGGATAGCTTTTACTTCCGTTGGTGATGGTAGGAATTCGATAACCGCGTCTAGTACTGCTTGAACACCTTTGTTCTTGAATGCAGAACCACAAGTCGCTAGGACGATTTCGTTGTTAATAGTACGCTGGCGTAAACCTGATTTAATCTCAGATTCTGACAATTCGCCTTCTTCCAGGTACTTATTCATTAGTTCTTCAGTTGCTTCTGCAGCTGCTTCTACTAAGTTTTCACGCCATTCCTCGGCCAAGTCTTGCATATCAGCTGGAATATCTTCATAGGTAAATGTCATACCCTGATCATCTTCATTCCAGTTGACTGCTTTCATCTTGATAAGGTCAACAACGCCTTTAAAATCTTCTTCTGCACCAATATTCAAATGAATAGGAACAGGGTTTGCGCCAAGACGACTTTTGATCTGGTCAACTACACGTAGGAAGTCTGCACCAGTACGGTCCATCTTGTTAACGAAAACCATACGTGGAACTTCATATTTATCAGCTTGACGCCATACAGTCTCAGACTGAGGTTCAACGCCTGAAGAGCCACAAAATACAACAACAGCACCATCTAGTACGCGCAAAGAACGTTCTACTTCAATAGTAAAGTCAACGTGTCCAGGGGTGTCAATGATGTTAACGCGATGCTCTGGAAATTGACCTTCCATACCACGCCAGAAGGTAGTAGTAGCAGCAGATGTGATAGTAATACCACGCTCTTGCTCTTGCTCCATCCAGTCCATGGTTGCTGCGCCGTCGTGTACTTCACCGATCTTATGGGATAGGCCGGTGTAGAACAGGATACGCTCTGTTGTAGTGGTTTTACCAGCGTCTACGTGAGCACAAATACCGATGTTACGGTAGCGCTCAATAGGAGTTTTACGAGCCACGATTGTATCCTCTTACTAAGGAAGTCCTTAGAGTAAAATTGGCGCGGCAGGCAGAAGCCTGTCGCGCCATTATTATTACCAGCGGTATTACCAGCGGTAATGTGCGAACGCTTTGTTCGCGTCTGCCATACGGTGAACGTCTTCACGTTTCTTAACAGCAGAACCTTTGTTGTCAGCCGCATCTAGCATTTCAGCTGCAAGACGCATAGCCATAGATTTTTCACCACGCTTGCGCGAAGCTTCAACCAACCAACGCATAGCAAGTGCGTTACGGCGAACCGGACGTACTTCTACAGGTACTTGGTAAGTTGAACCACCAACACGGCGAGATTTAACTTCTACCGATGGGCGTACATTTTCAAGAGCTTTTTCGAATACAGCTAGGTGTTCTTCACCAGACTTTTCAGCCATTGCTTCTAGAGCAGTGTAAACGATTTTTTCAGCAGTAGATTTTTTACCGTCAACCATTAGGATGTTAACGAATTTTGCCAGCAGTTCAGATTTGAACTTAGGATCTGGAAGGATCTTACGCTGGCCGATTACGCGACGACGTGGCATGGATATTCTCCGTTGTCTTCTTCAGGTTATCCAAAACTTTGCAGTTTCTTCAAATAATTAAATTGAGTGTTTGGCCTTACTTAACGGAATCCATTAAGACTTAGGACGCTTCACACCGTACTTAGAACGACCTTTCTTACGGTCATTAACGCCTGCACAGTCAAGTGCACCGCGAACAGTGTGGTAACGCACACCTGGTAAATCTTTAACACGACCACCACGGATAAGAACAACACTGTGCTCTTGAAGGTTGTGACCTTCACCGCCGATGTATGAAGTAACTTCAAAGCCGTTAGTTAGACGAACACGACATACTTTACGTAATGCTGAGTTCGGTTTTTTAGGTGTAGTAGTGTAAACACGAGTACATACACCACGCTTTTGTGGACACGCTTCTAGCGCAGGCACGTTGCTTTTAACAACTTGCTTTGCACGTGGCTTGCGTACCAACTGGTTAATAGTTGCCATTAAATAGCTCCTGAAAATATTACTTTCGTAAATGTGAAAAATCTGCCTCCCAACAACAGGAGGACGCGAAATTTTAGGCGTCGCACTTGAGGGTGTCAAGATCTAACCAACGATCAATCAGGTGATCATTTCTTAAACAATCTACAATCCGTGTCTTTCGTGGGGTTATAGCGTAAGAATTATCACCATTTCATTTGTGTTTCACACTTAACAGAAAGCAAAACAAAACCATTATAATCAACAACTTCAAAGCTTTCGGCAACTTTTCCAGCGAGACCTCTGGCGACTACATCCTCTTGAAGAACGTAAATTTTTCGCCCTGATTTTTTTAATGCTTCGCACCAGTTATTTTCATCTATTGCGGCAATAATGGCATCTTGTAGCAATAAAATTGCATCATTTTGGCTGCTATAGCGTAAGCAATCGGCAAGTGCAGCAGTTTGAAACGGTGATGTTGTGACGGTATGGAGCATCTCGACCTCAAAAGCTTAGTACACGTTGGCAGGTTTGCAGACGCTCAGTAAGTGCGTCAGGGGATAACACAGAAACATCAATCAGCATGTCGTCTTCTGTTATTCCACGCTCAGCTAAAGACTGCTGACAGACGAATATATTCTCAATATCGTACAGTGCTAACATTTTAAACGTCGCAATATAGTCGCGCGAAAGAATGGCCTTGGGCTGCTGATTTTTCAATAATTGAAAAACACCATCGCCAATAAAAAATAGATGTAGGTCTTCACTGTAGGCTGAGGTCGCCAACACAGCATCTAGCCCTTCACGCCCAGCAGTAACGCCGTGCGGAGCTGTTCGAAATACAAAGCCTAGCGGTTTCATGTTTTGTCTACCATGATTTACCGTTATTAACGCTTGGGGATAAGTAATGAAATTCTTAAATGCAATTGCTTACTGCATTACTAGCATTAATAACAGGTACTTAGAATTGGATAACGCGATCGGCGGTAAGCAGAGATTCCGCTAACCCCCCTAGCCCCGCTTGTTCAAAACCTTCGGCAAGATTTTGGCTGGGTAATGCATTTAGCGTTGCTTCTTGCTCGCCAACAATGCCACGGCGAAGCGCCGCAGCCACACAGGTTTGCAATTCAATATTATGTTGCTTTGCGAGTGCCTGCCATGCCGACACTAAATCAAATTCATCAGAAGCTGGGGCCGTTAACACTGAACCGTTATAGACCCCATCTTGATAAAAGAAGATCCGAGAAAGCTGATGACCTGCCTCTAAAAGTGCGATCGCAAACTGGTAAGCCGAGCGCGCAGCTTGGCTTCCATAAGCAGGTCCATCAACGACTAAGACATAGTTCAATGTCATTTGTCGCCGTCCTCGGTTTTACGCTGGCGAATATATAGGTACACGGTGTGCTTCGAGATATTCAAGCGATCAGCAACACGATTAATCGCGTCTTTAATATCAAAGATGCCTTTATCAAACAACTCCATCACAATTTGACGGTTTTTCGCATTGTTCGAGACGTTCTTGTCGGCATTAATTTCTTCGATAGTACGCTCGACCGTTTGGTCAACCAATTCATCCACATCGCTCGCGAAGTTAACGGTTGATGCCGCTTGTTTCGCTTCATCGGTTGGCATGAAAGATTGCAGGATTTGAGCAAAAGGTGCATCAAGGTTTACGTTGATACACAGCAAGCCAATAATCACATTATCACCATTGCGAATCGCAATAGTGATCGATTTCATCAAGCTGCCACCTTTAGCGCGGGTAAAATAAGCGCGAGAGAAGTTGCGCTCAGACCCTTCGATATCACGTAGCATACGTAATGCTAAATCGGTGATCGGTGAGCCCACTTTACGGCCGGTATTCTCGCCATTGGCAATTTTAATGGCTGAAGTATTAATATCAGCGAGCGAGTGCAATACGATTTCACAAAAAGGACCGATCAATGCGGCAAGGCCATCAACCACGGCTTCGTATGAACGTAAAATAATGAAGTCGTGTTCAGTGAAAACGCGGGTTTTTACCACTTCACCTTCGACCATCATTTCAGGACCAAAATTATCTGTAGATACCACTATCAACTCTTCCTTGCTAATACTCATATACCAATCGGCACAAAGGTATCGAGTGCTCGATAGTATGCCGATTGGTATCAATAGCTACGCCTCTCAAGTATGGCTATAGCAATAGTATGAGCATAAATTCAACTGTTGGTGGCAAGTTTATCAGAAAATTGATATGAAAAGACCCAGCAATAGCTGGGTCTTATCAAAGTCATTGCAGATTTTGCGAATTAACGCATGTAACTTTACTGCGTTTTAGCGTCGGTCGCTGGTTTTTCTGCTTTTACGATTTCCAGTAGCTCAACTTCGAAGACAAGTGTTGAGTTAGCCGGAATCGTTGGGTTAGCTTGTGCGCCGTATGCAAGCTCAGGCGGGATAACAAACTTAAATTTAGAACCAACAGGCATCAGTTGAACACCTTCAGTCCAACCTGGGATCACTTGGTTAAGTGGGAAAGTTGCTGGTTGATTACGCTTGTACGAGCTATCGAACTCAGTACCGTCTGTTAGCATACCTTTGTAGTGTACTTTTACAGTATCTGTTGCTGCTGGCTTATCACCTTCAGCTGCCGTCTCTACTTGGTAAAGTAGACCGGATTCAGTTTTCGTTACGCCGTCCAATTTTTCAAAATCAGCACGGTACTCTTCACCCGCTTTCACTGTTTTTTCAGCTTCAGCTTGTGCTTTTGCTTCTACGATATCAGAAACACGCTTGTCTAAATCTTGCAGTGCTTGTTGCGTCTCTTCTGGCGTTAGACGGCTCTTATCTGAAAATACGTCACTTACACCGGCAAGCACGCTTTCACGATCTAAGTTCAACCCTAGCTCTTTTTGTTGCTCAAGGTTTGCAGATAAGTATTGCGCTAACGAAGCACCAATTGCGTATGCTGCTTTCTCGTCTTCAGTTGCGAAAGTGGCTGGTGCTGCTTCAGCTGCAACCTGCTCTACTTTTGCTGGCTCTGCCGATTTTGTTTCCGCCGCTTTTTCATCTTGGCAGCCCACTACAAGCAAAATTGTTGCAGCCAAAACTGACATTTTTAGAACAGGTTTCATGTAATTCTCCATTCTCACCGAGGTTTTCCCTCATTTTTTATGCTTAGCTTTTCATCTAGAAGGTGTGAAAAGCATGCCATATCAATATACTAATCTCTTTCCCGATAAAACAACCGGAACTCGAGCTTAATGCGTTCAATTTCGCAAAGAATTTGCTTAATCCTGACAGTTATAGCCCTAAGCGGCTGTTTTTTCACAGGCTCAGAGGTACAGCGCTGGCAACTTGCCACTGATGGCGCCACCAGTTTTAGCCTTAGCCGTAATGGCCGTTTTGCGCTGTACTACACTAATGCACAAGGTATCGTACTGTGGGATCTACAGCAAAACAAAAACTTAGCAAAGTTTGGTTCACAAGATCCAGCGCACAATACCGTAATAAGTAGTGCAATTTCAGACAATAACCGCTACGCCATTACAGCAACAGCCCAAAACTTTGCTGTTTGGGATCTCGCTTGGGGGCAATCTGACGGCTTATGGTCGATTTCAGATGGCATCATTCGCGATGTCGATATCGCTAATAATGGCCAGCATGTCGTGCTTGGGCTATCAAATGGCAAAGCACTTTATATCGACTTGGGCACCGGACGGCGCTTAGAGTTCCTTGCTCACCGAGAAAAAGTTAATTCCGTCGCCATTTCTCCTAATGGACAATATGTATTATCAGGGGGCAATGATTACATGGCGTACTTCTGGGATACGAAGACGGGACAGGTGCGTAACCGCTTTGAACATCAATCACGGATCAGCCGTGTTGCGCTGCAGCGTGATGGCCTATTAGCCTTAACCGCAGATGGCACCAATGAAGCTTACATTTGGGATTTAACCACGGGCGAACAGCAGGCACAGTTATCTGTTCGATTACGCCAACAGAATTTATCCAGCGCACGTTTCTCTGATGACGGTAAAATGTTAGCAACGGGGACGCCCGCTAAACGGGTCGAATTGTGGGATACCACCACAGGAGAAAACTTAGGTCGCTGGGAAGCTGCAACGCAGCAAGATGCTCGACCGCCATCGGCAGTCGTGTATGATGTGGCCATTACGTCTACTGGGCAGGTAATATCAGGGGCTTCTTCTGGCATTGCTCAGGCATGGACAACCGATTGAGAAAGTGTTTATTGCTATGACTGAACTTGAACATCTACGTACACAAATCGATGAATTGGAAATGAAACAAGCGTTTCAAGACCAAACAATTGAAGACCTCAATGAAGCGTTAACCGCTCAGCAGTTCTTAATTGAACGCATGCAGGTGCAAATGAAATTCTTGGTTGATAAACAAAAAAGCAGCCAAACATCGAATCTTGCAGACGAATCAGAAGAAACACCACCGCCGCATTATTAATAGCGTAATGATGCAGGATCAAAAACGGGAAGCCTTGGCTTCCCGTTTTTATATTCTTTTCAGCTAGGTATCACTATTACCGAGCTATGCTCAGTAAAGCTCAACTTAGTGAGAGCAGCAACCGCCTTCGCTTTTGCCTTCGCCGCCACAACAGCCGCCTTCACCGTGCTCGTGGCCGTGATCATGACCATGGTCGTCGCCACAGCTACCGCCACCACAACAACCGCCACCTTGGTGGATATGGCCGTGTTCAGCTTCTTCTGCTGTTGCTTCACGTACTGCTACGATTTCTACAACGAAAGACAGTGTTTGGCCAGCAAGCATGTGGTTACCATCAACAACAACGTGGTCGCCATCAACTTCAGTTACTTCTACTGGGATCTGACCTTGGTCTGTATCCGCAAGGAAACGCATGCCAACAGTGATTTCATCTACACCTTGGAATACGTCAGCAGGAACACGCTGAACCATTTCGTCCATGTGCTCGCCGTATGCTTCTTCAGGAGAAACTGTCACTTCAAATTTGTCGCCAGCTTCACGACCTTCAAGCGCTTTCTCAAGACCTACGATTAGGTTATCGTGACCGTGTAGGTAATCTAATGGCGCTTCAGTCGTTGATTGGTCAACTACTGCACCTTCTTCTGTTTTTACTTGATAAGCTAAGCTTACTACGATGTCTTTAGTGACTTTCATGTTAACTCCAAATTTGAGCGGGGTGCAAAGTGGGCATGATACCTAAAATCGGTCTCATAAGCACAGCGGATTTTTTCGCTGTCACTCTGGCTTAAAAATTCCGATGACTTGCTCTGGCTTATCATCTGCAATATGTTCACTGTTTTCTGCAGCTTGCGGCAAGCGACGGTCAGTATGTTCGCATTCGACACACTCCACCATCTCAATGTTATTTTCTTGCCACCAGCGCAACGTATCTTGTTGCTTACATGCAGGGCAAATCGCGCCTGCAATAAAACGTTTCTTCACCATGTTACCTTCCCTATATCACTCGTGCGTATTCCAGCGCATATAGCAATAAGACACAATCAGGTTCAGTCCCAACCGTTATGCCGTTCACGTTCACCACGCATTTCACGTTCAAAAATGTCTTCCAACTCTTTACGTGCTTCTTTTGCCCGTGTCGCTAAATGCACATCTTCGGAGTGCTGTGGTAATAAATCACGTAGGGCGACATCGTCGAGCTTACTAAAATGCGCTTCCGCACGCTTCGCTTGATACGGGTGCATGCCAAGAGATATTAGGGCTTGTCGGCCTAAATCAAGGGCACCCGCAAAGGTTTCTCGTGAAAAACTTTCAACACCATGATTTAACAGTTGGTGTGCTTCAACCCGACTCCTCGCCCGCGCTAACACTTTTAAGTTCGGAAAATACTGCTGACACAATTCAACAACTTCAATGACTTCACTCGGTTCATCGGTGCAGATAATAATGGCCTCAGCCTTATCAGCGCCAGCTGCTCGTAATAGATCCAGTTGAGTGGCATCGCCGTAATACACTTTATAGCCGAACTTGCGCAGGAATTGGATTTGGCTGGGATCTCGCTCGAGTACTGTGACCCGAATTTTATTAGCAAACAACAATCGCCCGACGACTTGGCCAAACCGGCCAAAACCCGCAATGATCACCCGTGGCTCGCGGTCAATAACATCAGTTTCTAAATCGCTGCCTGCCGATTTAAAGCGATATGCAAACCAACGATTTTGCAACACTAACAGTAGCGGTGTCGTCATCATCGAAAGGCTCACCACGACCAGTAGCATGCTGTTCAACTGCTGGCCAAGTAGACCTTCGCCTTGAGCGGCGGTAAACAACACAAATGCAAATTCACCGCCTTGGCTTAATATCACCGACATCTGGCTACGGGCTTTGGCGCGTGTACCGAACAACCGCGCCAATCCATAGAGTATGAAACCTTTAAGTGACACCAACGCGACCACAGCAGCAAGGATCATCAAAGGATATTGCACCAGTAAACCAAGGTTAACCGCCATCCCAACAGAGATAAAAAACAGTCCAAGTAGTAACCCTTTGAAGGGTTCTATCGCAATTTCAAGTTCATGCCGGTACTCGCTTTCTGCCAGCAGCACGCCCGCTAAGAATGTGCCTAACGCCATCGATAAGCCGAGAGATTGCATGACAACCGCAATACCAATCACGAGCAGTAAGGCCGCGACGTTAAACAGTTCTCGTACACCACTTAACACGACCCAGCGAAACAAAGGCCGCAATAAAAAATGTCCGCCAATAAGTAGCGCTGCAATGCCGCCAATCATCCATGCAAAATCTAGCCAGCTTCCGCCCCCACCGCCAGCAAGCACTGGCAAAATCGCCAACATGGGGATCACTGCAATATCTTGAAACAGCAAAACAGCAAAACCTGATTGCCCGGTTTCACTGCCATCCAGTCCTTGCTCTTCTATTACCCGTAACGCAATCGCTGTGGATGACAGTGCCAACCCCATCCCAACCACCAGGGCATCTTGCCAGCGTATATCCACCAGCCAACTCATTTCAGCACGTAAACCTATGAGGGCTAAACCATAAGCGCCCACCATCATGATGGCCGTGATCACTAAGCTCGTAATAACGACTTGGCCACCGCCTAACCCCAAGATGGGTTTACGCATTTGCCATAATTTTTTCGGATTCAGCTCTAAACCAATCAAAAAGAGCAGCAGCACCACCCCAAATTCAGAGAAGTGTAAAATGGCGTCCACATCAGAAATGAGCCCGAGGCCCCATGGACCAATCGCAATGCCCGCCAATAAATAACCCAGTACAGATCCCAAGCCTAAACGCTGAGCGATCGGCACGGCTACTACCGCAGCCGCGAGAAAAATAACGCTAACCGACAGTAAATCATTCGCCATGTGCCACCTCGCTGTGGATTACGGCCATAGGGTTTATCAACCAATCATGATAAAGCTTGGCATGCTGTTGGCGCTCCAGTGCAGGAATGCGGCGTGCCCAGTGCAACACCAATGGCGGCAACCATTGCATTTGGCATAATGCAGCGGTGAGCTCAAACGGTTTCAAAATTGCATCGATATTGGCACGGTTGTACCCGTCAGGTGTATAGGCTTCGGCAGCACCGCCCGTACTGATCACTGACCGCCAATATTTGCCTTGTAATGCATTGCCTTCGCCGTGGGCGTAACCTTTACCCAAGACCACATCAATCCATTCTTTTAATAGTGCGGGGCACGAATACATATAAAGTGGGTGTTGAAAAACGAAGATATCGTGCTGAGCAAGTAATGCATGTTCACGAGTAACATCAATAAAGAAGTCAGGGTAAACGCCGTACAAATCATGAATAGTGACATGAGGTAACCCTGCAATGGCATCGACCATTTCAGCATTAGCTAATGAGGCTTGAGGATCGGGGTGAGCGTAAATCACCAAAATTTTCGGTGGTGCGTGTAACGTCATAACACTCCTTCCCTGTGTTATTGAATTATTTGGCACACGATACGTGAATAGCATGAGATACGTTAACGCGATGTTTAACCGCGCTAAAGGCATCATACCTAATTATAACGTAATCCAAACCACTGATTTTCCGTCAGCCTTTAATTCTCGGTATGGGTAACGTGTTTCGCGCTAGTTTGGTATCCCCTTAAGATTGGTATAGACTGCCGCTGGTTTATGGCAGTTTAATGCGGAGCGGGATCCGTCCCCGAGACAGTTCGATGATTACCTTTTCAGATATCCAACTATTACGAGGCGGGAAAGTCCTGCTTGATCAAGCTACAGCCACCATTCATCCCGGCGATAAAGTCGGCTTAGTGGGGAAAAATGGCTGCGGTAAATCTACCTTATTTGCTTTACTCAAAGACGAGTTAAGCCTTGATGCGGGTAATTGTCGCTTCCCATCTAACTGGGAACTGGCTTGGGTTGCCCAAGAGACCCCCGCACTTGAACGTGGCGCACTTGAATATGTTATCGATGGTGATCGCGAATACCGCCAGCTTGAGCGTGACTTAGCCGCGGCAGAAGCTGCCGATAATGGCCACCGGGTTGCTGAGTTACACGGTAAACTCGAAACCATTGGTGGCTATAGCATTAATGCTCGCGCAGCCGAACTGCTTGATGGTCTGGGATTCTCACAAGAGCAAATGCAATGGCACCTTACCCAGTTTTCTGGTGGTTGGCGTATGCGTTTAAACCTCGCCCAAGCCCTATTATGCCGTTCAGATCTTTTACTACTCGATGAACCAACCAACCACTTAGATTTAGATGCCGTAATGTGGCTGGAAAAATGGCTGCAAAATTACCGTGGTACGCTCGTACTGATCTCGCATGACCGTGATTTCCTCGACCCTGTGGTCAACCGTATTATTCACGTTGAAAACCAAGGGTTGAATGAATATACCGGCAACTACTCATCGTTTGAGACTCAGCGTGCTGAGAAGCTGGTACTGCAACAAGCCATGTACCAGAAACAGCAAAAGCAAATGACGCACATGCAATCGTACATCGATCGCTTCCGTTATAAAGCCAGTAAAGCTCGTCAGGCACAGAGTCGAATCAAAGCGTTAGAGCGAATGGAAAAAGTGCTACCCGCACAATTTGATAACCCATTTAGCTTTGAATTTCGTGAACCCACTGCACTACCGAACCCTATCATGATGATGGATGAAGTGGCCGCAGGTTACGATGACAACCTGATCCTCGAAAAGATTCGTTTGAACTTGGTTCCTGGTAGCCGTATTGGTTTACTTGGCCGTAATGGTGCGGGTAAATCGACCCTGATTAAAATGCTGGCGGGTGACTTACCAGCCAAAGCCGGTGATTTAACCTATTCACAAGGGGTTAAAATTGGCTACTTTGCTCAGCATCAACTTGAAACGTTATACCTTGATGACACGCCTATTCAGCACATGGCACGCATTGCACCACAATCAACAGAACAACAATTGCGTGATTATTTAGGTAGCTTTGGCTTCTTAGGTGATAAAGCACTCGAAAAAGTCGGTCCGTTTTCGGGCGGTGAAAAAGCCCGTTTAGTCTTGGCATTAATTGTATGGCAGCGCCCTAACCTGTTGCTACTCGATGAACCGACCAACCACCTTGATTTAGATATGCGCCAAGCATTGACGTTTGCACTGCAATCTTATGAAGGTGCGATGGTTATCGTCAGTCACGACCGTTACTTATTGCGAGCAACCACTGATGATTTATACCTAGTCCATGATCGTCAAGTGGCACCGTTTAATGGCGATCTTGAGGATTACCATAAATGGCTGACCGAGCAACAACGCAACGAACGTCGTGAACAGCAAGCGAGCAAACCTGACGTCAATAAAGACAACAGTGCCGCATCACGCAAAGAACAAAAGCGCCTTGAAGCTGAACTGCGTAAGAAAACAGCCCCTTTGCGTAAGCAAATTAGCAAGCTCGATGATCAAATGGATAAGCTAAATGCGACGATCACCGAAGCGGAAGAACAGCTGAGCGACGCTAGTATTTATGAAGCGGAGAATAAAGCCCGTTTAACCGAACAGCTTAAACGTCAGGCTGAAGCAAAGTCGGCCCTTGAAGATGTAGAAATGACGTGGATGGATCTGCATGAGCAACTCGAAGAGATGGAGCATGAACTCAATGCCGATAGTTAAGCTTTTCAATCACGATGACTTTTGGCAGTTCAGCTACACCCATTACTTTAAAGCGGATGTTGAAGCGACATGCCTATGTTTGCAAACCTTTCATCATGGCAGTGTGAACCTGGCACTACTTATGCTGTGGTTAGATGAACAGGGATATTTGCTTACTGGTGAGCAACGCAACCAATTAATTGCAGGCTTACAACCGACGGATGGCTTATTGCAGCAGTACCGCGCCATGCGCCGCTCGCTCAAACCGCAACTCGACCAAGCAGGTTATCAACAGTTGATGGATTTTGAGCTAACGGTTGAACGTCAGCAGCAACACGATTTAGTGGCACAGCTCAATACCATGCCACTCGCAACACTCATCGAACAAGGTCACCCTACAGCATTAGCGACAAATTTAGTACGCTACTGCCAGTCACTGGATGCGTTATCGTTAGTCGAAAAACTGCAAGCTCGCTAACCTAATCATCCCTTTGAGAACCAGATATATAGAGGAGAATGTCTCCTCTATTTTTTCACCGACTCTAATCCCTTTCTACCCAGCCACCGACAGTGCACTTACTGCCAAATCATCACCACACAAGCTGCCGTTAATACGCCCATCAATCCATTAAATATCCGACGTGTTTTTGCCTGCGCCAACCAACGTCGTATAAAAATACCAAAGCCTGCCCATAAGGATACGCAGGGGTAACAGACTAAAAAGAAGATAGTTGCAATAGCAGCCACGGAATACCAATACAGCTCCCCAGTAAAAGTAAATGTACTGATGGCGGTCACTGACATCATCCATGCTTTCGGATTTACGTATTGAAAGATAGCCGCCGCCATAAAACTCATCGGCTTGGCTTCTTGTTCAGTCTCAGCAAAGCCACTGCTTGAAGAGCCAATTTTCCATGCTAAATAGAGTAAGTAGCCACTGCCTAACCAACGTAAAGCATCATGCAAAACGGGAAATTGAGTGAAGATAACGCCAAGGCCACCAGCCACAAGTAAAATCATCGACACCAAACCACTGCCTATCCCCAACATATGTGGCACAGTGCGGCGGTAACCAAAATTAGCGCCTGATGCCGTCACCATCAGGTTATTGGGACCCGGTGTGCCTGTCATTGTGGTCGCAAAAGTGATCAGTGATAAAATAAATGACCATTCAAAAAACAGCATTGATGACATGACGCATTCCTCCCTTCTTTGCTACCCATGGTGATTTGATTCGAGAACTAACCCTTAGCGCTAAATTGTACCGATACAATTGGAGCTAAGGGTTGTTAATTCGTGCTAAAATACGCACAATCACACCATAACAGCGCTGTTTTCTTGGATCAAAAGGTTTATTGTCACCATGACAATCGAAGCATTCACCCCTATCATCACCACAGATCACCCTAAAAGTGATCCCATCTATCGCCAAATAGCACAACAGATCAATCAGTTGATCCTCAATGGCACATTAACTGGCGGCGGAAAATTACCGACCCATCGTGCATTGGCAGATCATCTCGCTGTCACGGTCGGTACGGTCACCCGTGCCTACGCGGAAGCAGAACGCCAAGGATTAGTCGAAGCACGTATTGGGGCCGGCACCTTTGTCAGCCAAGCCAATAAGCCTAACTGGGTATACAACTACTCAGAGGCATCGCCTGCGGATGGCTGTAATTTCGGCTATAACATCCCACCACAGCTTGATCGTGCCGCGATGTTGACCCAAGCCATGCAAAGCTTGAGTAGCGACCCGCAACAACTCAATCAACTGATGCTGTACCAAGACCCACAGGGCTTAACAGCCCACCGCCAAATCATTGCTCAGTGGCTCAAACAAAAAGACATCACGATTGACGCAGAGCGGATGCACTTCACCTCTGGCGGACAACATGCCGCCCAGCTCGCCCTTTCTGCTTTTTGTCACGGCGGTGATACCGTTTTAGTAGAATCCGTCTCGTACCCGGGATTTTTGAGCTTAGCTAAGCAACAGCAAGTGACGGTGAAGAGTGTTGAGATGGATGGCGAGGGATTAATACCCGCCAGTTTAGAGAAAGCGTGCCAGCTATATCAGCCACGTTTGATTTACTGTACTCCCACCATGCAAAACCCAACGACAGTAACGATGAGCGAACAGCGCCGCCGTGATATTTTGGCGGTATGCCAGCAGCATCAAGTGTTGATCATTGAAGATGACGTCAACGGCTTAATGCCCACTCGCCGTCCTAGCCCGCTAGTGAATCTCAATAGTGAGCAGGTGATCCACATCGGTGGGCTATCGAAGTGTCTCGCGCCTGGGCTACGCTTAGGCTATATCCAAGTCCCTACTCGCCATCAAAAACGGCTAAATACCGCACTGCATAATCACAGCTTAATGATCAGCCCACTGCTGAGTGCATTAGCGTGTAAATTGATCCAGCAAGGCGATGCGGATCGTATCTTGCAACAGATAAGACATGATATTGCAGCGCGACAGCGGCTAGTGACGCATTACTTGGCGGAATTTACTATCGCTCATGATAATGCCAGCTTCCATGTCTGGTTGACGCTGCCAGAACACTGGCGATTAAGTGATTTTGTTTCAGCGGCCGAAGATGCCAAGGTGACGGTGAAATCTGCAGAGCTATTTACCCCACCGGGTTGCACCACGCCCCCCGCGGTACGGCTCGCTATCAGTGCGCCAGTCAATCACCAACAATTAGAACAAGGATTACAGATCCTGAGTGATTTACTGCGTACGGATCCCATTTCAGACTTTCCACTATAAGGACACCATGATGACCGCAGCATTTACACCGGCAGTCGGGTTAGGTAATCCACATTTACAAACCTTATTGCCTCGATTTATTCGTCGCAAGCCGTTGTTTACGCCACATACTCAGAGGATCGAAACACCTGATGGTGACTTTCTCGATATTGCATGGACCGATGTTCCCAGCAATCATCAAAGAAAGAGTGAAACGAAAACCAAGCAGACACCATTGCCGATTATGATCCTGTTTCATGGTTTAGAAGGAAGTTTCAATAGCCCCTATGCCAATGGACTATTACATGCCGCTATGCAGCAAGGCTGGCTTGGAGTAATGATGCATTTCCGTGGCTGTAGCGGCGAGATGAATCGCCAAGCCCGCAGTTATCATTCAGGTGAAATCAGCGATGCGCGTTTTTTCATTCAATGGATCCGCCAGCAGTTTCCTGACTCGCCGTTATTTGCAGTCGGAGTATCGTTAGGGGGCAATATGCTGGTCAATTACCTTGCTGAGCATGGCGATGACAGTGAATTGTGTGCCGCCCAAGTCATTTCTCCCCCGCTAAATTTAAGCGCGTGTTCAGAACGTATCGAGCAGGGATTCTCTAAGGTTTATAAGCAATACTTGCTCAGCTCGATGAAAAAGAACATCAGCAAGAAAATGGCCCTGCTGCCTGACGCCTTACCATTAGATCAAACACGTATCGAAGCCATTAGCACTCTGCGCCAGTTTGATGATCTAGTGACAGCCCCTTTGCACGGCTATCAGGACGCCAATGACTATTATCAGCGCTGTAGCGGCTTACAACGTTTGCATCAGGTCAAAGTACCGCTGCGGGTCATTCATGCGAAGGACGACCCTTTCATGACGCATGATGTGATCCCCTCACAACCATTACCTGACCATATCGATTACCACCTCAGCCCTAACGGGGGGCATGTCGGCTTTTTAACGGGCTCATGGCGTAATCCTACATTTTGGTTAGAAACAACAGTACCCGCTTGGTTTGCACCTTTTGCTGGCGTAAATAAGCGCGAATAGCAAAAGCGGCTCTTGCCATTACTATCCTTAACCACTGATAATAATGTTATCAGTGGTTAATATACCCTCCCTAGCAGTAAGCGGTTGTTATGATTATTCCTTGGCAAGACATCGCCCCAGAAACACTCGACAACTTGATCGAGCACTTCGTGCTACGAGAAGGCACCGATTATGGTGAACACGAAAAAACGCTAGAACAAAAAGTCCAACATGTTCGCGGCCAATTGGCGAAAGGCGATGCCGTTGTCATGTTCTCAGAGTTGCATGAATCAGTGGACATTAAGCTTCGTCGAGATCTCAATTTCTAATACTCGCGGACGCTTACGCTTGATCTAATCGCAACATCCTGTTAATAACTCATCGTTAATCTTAACGACAGGGTTTGTCATGTCTGCAAAACATCCCATCATTGCAGTAACAGGGTCGTCCGGTGCGGGCACCTCGACCACTTCAGAAGCCTTCCGCAAAATGTTCAATATGATGAGCATCAACGCAGCATGGCTTGAAGGCGATAGTTTCCACCGATTTACCCGTCCTGAAATGGATGTTGAAATTCGTAAAGCCAAAGAACAAGGTCGTCATATCAGTTATTTCGGCCCACAAGCAAATGACTTTCCACAACTAGAGCAGTTCTTCTGCCAATATGGTGAAGACAGCACAGGTAAATTCCGCCGTTATCTCCACACCTTTGACGAAGCCGTCCCCTACAACCAAATGCCAGGTAGCTTCACCCCATGGCAAGAATTACCCGAAAATACCGACGTCTTGTTTTATGAAGGCTTGCACGGTGGGGTTGTCGATGGTGAAACCAATGTTGCACAGCATGTCGACTTACTGATTGGCATGGTGCCTATCGTCAACTTAGAGTGGATCCAAAAAATTGTGCGCGATACCCGCGATCGGGGCCATTCGCGCGAAGCCGTCATGGAATCTATCGTCCGTTCGATGGATGATTATCTTAATTACATCACGCCGCAATTTTCACGCACTCATATTAACTTTCAGCGAGTTCCTACGGTGGATACCTCGAACCCACTCAGCGCCAAAGGGATCCCAAGCTTGGATGAGAGTTTTGTCGTGATCCGCTTTCGTGGTATCAAAAATGTCGATTTCCCGTATTTACTGTCGATGATTCAGGGCTCTTTCATGTCACGCCATAACACCTTGGTTGTTCCCGGGGGAAAAATGAGCTTTGCAATGGAGTTGATTATGCGCCCGTTGATCCAACAACTGATTGATACCGGAAAAATTGGTTAACGCCTCGAATTTGGCTCCCACATTCAGCACCAACAAAAACGGAGACCGTAATGTCTCCGTTTTACGCGACTACGATAAGCTCATTTTACAATGGCTTTACGCAACAACCACCTCATACGAATGCGTTAGCTCAACGCCCTCGCCTAACATCAAACACACTGAGCAATATTTCTCGAGTGAATCAGCAACCATTTTCGCCACTAAGGCATCATCAAGATCATGACCTGTTACCACGAAGTGCAGATTCGCCGTTGTGAAAATGCGAGGGGCGGTTTCGCGACGAACAGAGGAAATTTGTGCTTCGCAGCCCGTGATTTTTTGATTGGCTGATTGGAGACCACTCACCACATCGACCGAGCTACACCCACCAGCAGCCATTAACACTAGCTCCATTGGACTGGGTGCTTTTTCACCACCATTACCGTCCATTACCACACTGTGACCGGAATTTGACTGGGCTAAAAATGTCATTCCTTCAACCCATTTCACACGTGATTGCATTGCTTTCTCCTTAGTGTTTTGGCGTCAATTCTGCATAATCTAACAACCGTGTGATCATGTGCACACTTATGAGTACAAAATGACGATTTCAGATAGATCAATATCAAGAAATGCCCACCGAAAAAAGTTAAACTCTCAATTAATTATTCAAGTGAGCTTGCAGCCCAGCGGCTGGCTTTATATTCTAGCCAGTGAACAATTCTATTGTTAAGCCCAAACTGAAATTATAGGGATGTCGTTGTTGGGCAACAAACGCAGAGGAAGTTAGTAATATGGTTCCAGGTAAACCTCAAACAGATCCAACACTAGAGTGGTTTCTTTCACATTGCCACATTCATAAGTACCCATCAAAAAGCACTTTGATTCATGCTGGTGAGAAAGCGGAAACGCTCTACTATATTGTAAAAGGCTCTGTTGCTGTTCTTATCAAGGATGAAGAAGGCAAAGAGATGATTCTTTCTTACCTAAACCAAGGTGACTTCATCGGCGAACTTGGTCTTTTCGAAGAAGGTCAAGAGCGTACAGCTTGGGTTCGTGCTAAAACACCTTGTGAAGTGGCTGAGATTTCATTTAAGAAATTCCGTCAACTAATCCAAGTAAACCCAGATATTTTGATGCGCCTATCTGCACAGATGGCGACTCGTCTTCAAGTAACAAGCCAAAAAGTGGGCGACCTTGCGTTCTTAGACGTAACAGGCCGTATTGCACAGACGCTACTAAACCTAGCAAAACAACCTGATGCAATGACTCACCCTGACGGCATGCAAATCAAAATTACTCGCCAAGAAATCGGTCAAATCGTGGGTTGTTCACGTGAAACCGTTGGTCGTATCTTGAAAATGCTTGAAGAGCAGAACCTAATTTCTGCACACGGTAAAACTATCGTGGTATACGGTACTCGTTAATCTTTTGATGACTCGATTACAGCTAATAAAAAAGCCGCTTTTGCGGCTTTTTTTGTACCTAAAATACCCAATACTCTCAGCGTATACTCAGTTATACATTTGCTAGCGCTGTCACTGATTATTCTCTTGCTAACTTCACCACCAGTGCTACATTATGCATAACAACTATCAGGCCGGTGATACTAAGAACCTCGCCTGACAATCGCCATCAGATGGCAAGTACTATGGGATTTACGATATGGATATCGAACGTTTTTCTCCGCACTGCGCAACTGCGACACCACCAACAGCGATAGCCCCACTACCAAGCACTGTTGAAATGACAGGTTTTAATGGTCAACGCCATTATCTTGAGCAGCATATCGCGCTGACGCAGATGCCACATCGCCAAAGTAATGTGCAGTGGTCCCCACCACTAGACAGCTTGCACTGATCCCACAATTACCTGTTATCAGCTCTACGGCGATTATTCTTATTGTCATGCTTTCTCAGTGCCATATTTTCTCGGCGCTATCTTTCCGAAGCGCTATCTTTCCTCAGCGCCATAGGAGCTGGGGATATCCTTAATCGCTATTTGTACTTTCAAATATCTTATCTGCAGATGCCGCTACAAACCCGGTATACAGCTCTCCATCACTTTTGGGGTAACGCTTGGCAAATTCATAGAAACCACCCGAGACCTGTTTTACGCCTTCTAAAAATGCCACTGGTACTTTATCGGCCATAGTGGAAGATTGCTCCAGCATCTCTTCGGGACTCCCCTTGACCGCCCCCCCTGACATATTGATAGCAAAGCCATTATGCTCCAGCAGATGATTCACCTCTGCGACTTCGGTAAATTGCTCAAGTTGATTAATACTGACCGTGAAATGATTAGCACCAAACCCATGCGCAGCTAACCAACCCGCGTATTCGCTTTCCGCGGCAAGCATTTCATAGGTTGCCAAATCAATATCCCACAAACGGCCGCCGTATAAAAAAGCGGGATCTTTCATCGCCATCTCTGGCACTTGTTTCACTAAGTCACGAACCGCTTGCTGCAACAGTGATGAACACTGCCCGACTAATAGTTCACTGATGAACACTTTTGGTGCGGCTGGATTAGGGTGCTCAAAGTGCTCGGCATACAGCTTTTTGCCCTCAAAATGGTAGGTGCCACAAGGCTGGTAGCCAATCGCAATAAATGGTGCTGCCAACACATCTAATCCTACCTTAGGCAGATTGAAGGTACGCAACGCAATATGATCATTCAATAAAGGCTCATCTTCCGTTAGCAAAGTATGCACTTGATCGGCTGATGGACACAGGCGCTGAATATAGTCTTGCCACAGATTGTCAAAAAGTTGCTCTACTCTTTCCATGTTGAGATGCTCCCCGTTAATTGATAGTTGTCACAATGCCCTGATCCGACCTAATCAGTATGGCACTTATTGGCTATTTATCTTGTTACTGAGTGGTAGCGTTACAGTGTGTGGTGGTATTCATAAAAATGGGCACCATTTGGTGCCCACTCGTACATTTATAGCGTAATGCCCGGTGATAACTGAGTGGGTAGCTCCGCTTGTTCACCTTCCATCGATGCCATAGGGTAAGCACAATAGTCAGCGGCATAGTAAGCACTTGGGCGTAAGTTACCGGATGCACCCGGCCCACCAAATGGCGCATCACCGCTCGCGCCCGTCAACTGGCGGTTACGGTTTACAATGCCGGCACGAATATGATCAATAAAATATTGCCATTCCGCATCGTCGGTTGAGATCAAGCCCGCCGATAACCCATAGCGGGTATTATTAGCCAAAGTAACCGCTTGAGCTAAATCGTCGTAGCGCACCACCTGTAGCAGCGGACCAAAGTATTCTTCATCAGGTAACTCAGCAATGGCGCTCACTTCAATGATTGCTGGTGAGACAATCGCCCCTTGGCCACGTTTGGCTTCTAGTAAGACGTTCCCACCAAGGCTAATAAGGTTAGCTTGTGCAGCAATAATGCCATCAGCGGCCTGCTTAGAGATTTGTGGCCCCATAAATGGCTGAGGATCAGCAAATGGGCCATCAATGCGTAACTGTGCTGTTGCTTCTACCAAGCGTTTGACGATGGCATCACCCACTTCACCGTTCGGTAAATACAAGCGACGGGCACAAGTACAACGCTGGCCTGCACTAATGAACGCCGATTGAATAATGGTGTATACGGTTGCTTCAACCTCACCATGGGCGTTCGAGATCACCATCGGATTATTGCCACCCATTTCAAGTGCCAACATTTTACCAGGCTGCCCAGCAAACTGCCGATGAAGGATATGACCTGTATTGGCACTGCCCGTGAACAGCAAGCCATCGATACCCGTCGAACTGGCAAGGGCTTCTCCTGTCGGGCGCGAACCTTGGACTAAGTTAATCACACCAGCAGGTAAGCCTGCTTGTTGCCAGAGTTTCATTGCCACTTCGGCCGTTTTGGGTGTTAGCTCCGACGGCTTAAATACCACGGTATTGCCCGCCAATAATGCAGGAACAATATGGCCATTCGGTAAATGTCCAGGGAAGTTATACGGACCAAAGACCGCCATCACACCGAGTGGACGATGGCGCAGCACAGCCGTTGTCGCCCCTGCCACTTCTTTTTCTTTGTGACCAGTACGCTCATGGTAAGCACGCAATGAAAGCGCAATCTTACCGACCATAGCCCCCGCCTCGGTGCGGGTTTCCCACAAAGGTTTACCCGTTTCTTCCGCTATGGTGGTGGCAATATCTTCGCTGTGCTCTTTTAGCAACTCAGCGTACTTTTCAACAATCGCCTGACGCTCCTCAAGCGAGGTATGACGCCAGCTTAATAAGGCTTCACGAGCACTTTTCACCGCATGTTCAACTTGATCTGCAGTGGCTGCTTGTCCTTGCCAAATCACCTCAGAACTAAATGGGTTTAACGAATGAAAAGACTCACCAAGACCTGCGACCCACTTTCCTGCAATCCAATTTACTGCGAATGATTGTGTCATGATATTCCCCTTATCCTATTGTCCCATCAAGCGAACCATATCGCCTTGCTGTAGCTGTAATGCTGTTGCCATCGCAGGTGAAATAATCGCGATATTACGCTCACCATCTACCGCTACTTTTCCTACCGTGGCGCGAAAGTTTTCAAACGAGGTATTACTGATCAAATAATCGTGCGAACTACTGTGTTCGCCAATTTCGACACGGCAACGCAAAGAGTGACGCACCGACTCAATATTACGGACCTCACACTCCACCATAGGGCCAGCATCAAAGATGTTGACGTAACCACGGCAGGTAAAGCCCTCTTGCTCCAATAAACGCAATGCGGGGGCGGTATTGTCATGTACCTGACCAATCACCGCCTGCGCTTCTTCACTGAGCAAATTGACGTAAATCGGCAGCTTCGGCATTAAGTCGGCAATAAAGCCTTTGGCGCCAATCCCCGTTAGGTAATCGGCATGGGTAAAATCAATCGAGAAGAAATGCTCTTTCAGCCACTCCCAAAATGGTGAGTGACCGTCTTCATCTGACACGCCACGCATTTCGGCAATCACTGTCGGTGAAAATCGATGGCTATGTTCAGCCATCATCAAAAAACGCGCTTTAGACAGCAAACGACCATTCAGGCCTTTACGCCACTCAGGACGCAAAAATAACGTACACAGCTCACTATTGCCGGTGTAGTTATTACCAAAAGTCAGTAACTTCACCACATTGTGAACATCAAGGCGACGTGACGCATGCACCACAGTACTCAAGTGATACGTATAAAAAGGGGTATCTAAACCAATGGCAGCTTCTATCCCAGTAGTACCTGCCACTTCACCCGTGTCAGTATCTTCAGCCACCATCAAGTAGCCTTCGGTACCAATTTCCGTTACTTCTTTCGCAAAACTCTCTTCTGAGTGGGCAATACGATTACGAAGCATGCCTTCGTTGACAGGCAGTGAAGTAAAACCATGACCAGATTCTTCCGCGCAGCGCATAAGCGCCGGGTAATCTGTTGCAGTAATAGGACGAATAACCAGCATCGAACTCCCTCCTGATGCAGGTAGCGATCATGTCGCTAACTAAGTGTGGAAATAACTTCGCCAGTGTAGGGGGCGAAAAGTTACAGCGATCAAGCTCCTGCCAATGCTGTAGTCAGTTATAAACGGGCCAGCCGTTATGCTCTCGCGCTGCGAGAGAGAAAAGACGTGTAATGCATGAGCATTACACGTGGTGTTACTGTGACATAAAAAATTACGCGTTATAGAGTTTGGCGATTGCCGCTTCTAAACGCGCTAAGCCTAGATCAACATCTTCTTTGCTTATCACTAACGACGGCGTAAAGCGCACCACATTAGTACCCGCGACAAGCACCATCAAACCTTCATCAATAGCCGCTAACAGAACATCACGCGCACGGCCTTGCCATTCATCGTTTAAAGCAGCGCCCAGTAATAGTCCCTTGCCACGCACTTCAGCAAAAATTGGGTATTTAGCATTAATGACAGCAATACCATCACGGAACCATTGCTCACGTTCTTTCACGCCCGCCAATACTTCAGGCTTAGAGACTTCGTCCACCACAGCTTCAGCCACCGCACACGCCAGCGGGTTACCACCGTAAGTTGAACCGTGCGTACCAATTTTTAAATGCTTGGCTAATTCCGCAGTTGTGAGCATGGCACCAATCGGGAAGCCACCACCCAGTGATTTCGCGGTACTGAGAATATCAGGGGTTATCCCTAAACCTTGGTAAGCATAAAACTCACCCGTACGGCCATTACCTGTTTGCACCTCGTCAAAAATCAGCAGTGCATTGTGTTTATCACAAAGCTCACGTACACCCTGAATAAATTCAGGTGTTGGCGAGATAATGCCACCTTCACCTTGCAGTGGCTCCATCATAATAGCGCAAGTACGGTCTGAAATATGATCAGCAAGTGCCGCTAAATCATTGTAAGGAAGGTGCGTAACATCCCCCGGCTTAGGACCAAAACCATCCGAGTAAGCCGCTTGCCCGCCAACCGTCACCGTAAAGAAAGTACGACCGTGGAACCCTTGTTTAAACGCAATAATCTCTGATTTTTCAGCACTGAATTTATCAGCCGCGTAACGACGCGCTAATTTTAACGCCGCTTCATTTGCTTCTGCCCCAGAATTGGCAAAAAATACTCGTTCAGCAAAACTGTGCTCAGTCAGCTTTTTGGCTAGGCGTAATGCGGGCTCATTGGTCATCACATTGCTCAAATGCCAAAGTTTATCTGCCTGCGCTTTCAGTGCGTTCACCATCACAGGATGACAATGCCCTAAACAACTCACCGCGATACCACCGGCAAAGTCGATATATTCGCGATCATTCTGATCCCATATGCGAGCACCTTGCCCCTTAACAGGGATAATCTGCATTGGGGAGTAACAAGGCACCATCACCTCATCAAATAAATGACGTTCTACTTTTTGTTCCATTGCCATCACACTTTCCTTCTGTGTATACCGCCTTAAGCATAGTATTTACATTTTATTAACGAATTCCAATAGCAGAAAATTCTTTTTGCACGTTAAAGCTCCCCGACGATTGGATTATGAGTAGATATTTATGCGCGTAATAAGCGGATTTATGAAGAGCACAGTAATAAAGAGTGTCTTTCCCTTAAGGAAATAAAAAAGTAAACGACAGCTTTAGGCCCTGTATAACAAGGAGGTTAAAAGGGAAAAGTAGAAAAAGTAGGAAATACGAGGGAAATATTATGTTTTAGCCGCGATTATTCAGAAGAATATTCTCCCAAATAACACCTCAGCCTAAAAATGCAGATAAAAATGAAATATATGTTAACAATAGTGATAAAGATCTCGTATTTGAGAGACCTTTACAGCTCTATATTGATGTTTTTTTCAGGTTCGGCGTAAGAAATTGGCTAATAGCTGATGACCTTGCTCGGTCAAAATACTCTCTGGGTGAAACTGCACCCCTTCAATCGGCAATGTTTTATGGGCAATCCCCATGATTTCATCAAACTCACCATCACGCTCAGTCCAAGCTGTTACTTCAAAACACGCTGGTAAAGTATCTGCTTTTACTACCAGTGAATGGTAGCGGGTGACGGTTAGCGGGTTATTAAGGCCTTCAAAGACACTACGATTAGTATGAATAACGGGGGAGGTTTTACCATGCATAACTTGTCGCGCTCGAATCACATCGCCGCCAAACACTTGCGCAATAGACTGATGGCCCAAACATACCCCAAGAATGGGCAGTTTACCGGCAAAATGACGAATAGCATCCAGAGATACCCCGGCGTCATCTGGTGTACAAGGCCCAGGGGAAATAACCAAATGGCTTGGTGCTAACGCTGCAATACCCGCAATATCAATATCATCATTACGTACTACTTTGACCTCGGCGCCCAGCTCTGAAAAGTACTGGTACAGGTTATAGGTAAACGAATCATAATTATCGATCATCAACAGCATAGCGTTACATCCTTACTTGGCTGGTTGGTATTTTGCAAATCCCTCGATGAAAGGCAAGGTAATTCTCAGGCTTACCCACTCTATATAAAGATCCACTGAAGATAACGATCATGACCAGTTAAAAAATGCGCACAAACTTAAATATTTTTTAATATATCAAATTTAGTTAGAAAAAATTTGCATCACTCAAAATTTGATGTGATACTTCGCAACATAATAAAAATGTATCCAATTCTTCGGTATACGGCGTTATCGCGGTATGCAAAGACGGAACCCAAGGCTGCGCCTCTTTTGCTCCACAACTGACGGCGCTTTTTTTTCAGCGGTTATCATTAGTTTGATTTTGTTGAGTCAGACAAGTCATACCCGCTTTGAAAAGCATTGTGGAATATTTAGAACATCTATTGTTGATAACTTTGAGGTTTGAAATGACAACAACTATCGCCAGCGACCAAGCACCAGCAGCAATCGGTCCCTACGTACAAGCGAAAAAGTTTGGCAACATGCTAATCACCTCTGGTCAGCTTCCAATTAACCACGAAACAAAAGCCATGCCTGAAGACGTTGCTGAGCAAGCACTTCAATCATTAATGAACGTGAAAGCGATCGTTGAAGAAGCTGGTCTAACCGTGGGCAACATTGTGAAAACGACAGTCTTTGTTAAAGACCTCAATGACTTCGCTAAAGTAAATGAAGTTTACGGTGCATTCTTTGATAAAGAGTGCGGCGCATATCCTGCGCGTAGCTGTGTCGAAGTGGCACGCCTACCTATGGATGCAAAGGTAGAAATTGAAGCAATTGCAGTAGCAGAGTAATCCCCCTACTCTCTCTGACAGCTTTCCTCTTGCGATAACCCAGCCATTGGCTGGGTTATTTCATTTTAGCCCGAGCAAATCTACATCAGCCTTTAAAAACAAAAAAACAGCCACCGGGGTGACTGCTTCTTCATTCGTTAGCATCGCTTAGCCATCAATACGCATTCAGTTCGCGCTCGTCAGCTTACGAGATAAACTTTAATATGGACGCGTAACAAAACCCACCGCTTCGTAGGCTTTTTTCAATGTAACAGCTGCGCGCTCAGAGGCTTTCGTGGCACCCGCTTTCATCACTTCGTCCATGTAAGCACGATCAGCGCGAATACGCTTATATTCCGCTTGAATCGGCTCTAGCATAGCAACCAAAGCTTCACCAACGTCATTTTTGAATGGACCATACATTTCAACGCCTTGGTATTTCGCTTCAATTTCTGCGTAGCTCATACCTGTTGCTGCTGAATATAAACCCATCAAGTTAGCAATACCGGCTTTGTTCTCGACATCATGAGCGATACGCGGTGGCATCTCAGCATCTGTCTGCGCTTTTTTGATTTTCTTCAAAATCGACTTCGGTTCTTCTAGCAGGGTAATAACATTTTTACGGTTATCATCCGACTTCGACATTTTTTTAGTCGCGTCCTGCAGGCTCATTACACGTGCATTCACGGTTGGAATGTAAGGTTCTGGCACTTGGAACAATGGCGCTTCCGGCGTGTAGATATTATTAAAGCGAGTCGCGATATCACGCGCTAGCTCTAAGTGTTGTTTCTGATCGTTACCGACAGGCACTTGATGAGCGCCGTATAGCAAAATATCAGCAGCCATCAGTACTGGGTAACCAAATAAACCCGCGTTTACATCATTCGCGTAACGCGCTGATTTATCCTTAAATTGGGTCATGCGGCTTAACTCACCCATTTGGGTGTAACAATTAAGTAGCCAGCCTAGTTGGGCATGCTCTGGTACATGCGATTGAACAAATAAGGTGCTCTTCTTCGGATCAACGCCAACCGCTAAACAAATAGCCAGCGCATCTAATGTTGCTTCATGAAGGGCTTTGGGGTCTTGACGCACAGTGATTGCATGCAGATCGACAACACAGTACTGACAATCGTAATCATCTTGCATCTGTTCCCACTGACGCAGCGCACCCAGGTAGTTACCAATACTTAATTCGCCAGATGGCTGAACGCCACTTAATACAATGGGTTTACTCATGATGGGATTTCCCTGATTTGCTCATTAACCAAACTAAGCAGCGGCCAAAGTGGCCGCTGAATATATTTCCGATGATCAGCTAGGCTGTTCGTACTAGCTGTCTAGTTTAACCACTTCTGTCAAAAGACTAAAGTGATCCAGCACAATATCGGGTTCACTTGCGCTAATTGGTTGACCATAGTTGTAACCATAAGTCAGCCCAACAACATAACACGATGCCGCCTTAGCCGCCAAAATATCATTGCGTGAATCGCCAACCATCAGCATTTGTGCTGGTGTGAGTTGGTGCTTTTCCAGTAACCAGTTTAATGCAAAAGGATCCGGCTTTTTCAACGGGAAAGTATCACCACCGATCACATCAACAAAGTACTCGCTGATACCATGTTGATCTAGCAAATGCGGTACAAACTGCGCTGGTTTGTTAGTCACAATCGCCATCGGGATACCAGCTTGATGGAAAGCGGCAAGCGTGTCTTTAACTCCGGTATAAAGGGCACTTTTTTGGTGGCCGCCTTCATCATAGAAGCGATCAAACAATTGGCGAGCTTCACGATGAATTGCAGGGTCAAGGTTGGGATCAACCTCGAGACTTTGGCTTAAACAGCGACCAATCAAAATATCAGCGCCATTACCAATCCATGTAGTGACTTGCTCAACCGTCACGCGTTCACGACCAAGCACTTGCATGGTCTTATCGGCGGCCTCTGCTAGATCTGGCACGCTATCAAGCAAAGTGCCATCTAGGTCAAAAGCAATAAAGGTAATGCCTTCTAGATACGTCATCTTAGCGTTCAACTTTCGCTAGTTCAGCACGCATTTCATCAACAACCGCTTTGTAATCCGGTTGGCTAAAGATGGCAGAGCCCGCCACGAACATATCGGCACCCGCTTCAGCGATTTCACGAATGTTATCCACTTTCACGCCACCATCAATTTCAAGACGGATATCGTAACCAGACTCATCAATGCGCTTACGCACTTCACGTAGTTTGTCTAGCGTTGCAGGAATGAATGATTGACCACCAAAGCCTGGGTTAACCGACATCAGTAAGATCATGTCGATTTTATCCATCACATAATCAAGGTGGTGTAATGGTGTTGCTGGGTTAAAGACCACACCAGCCTGACAGCCATTTTCTTTGATCAACTGTAACGTGCGATCAAGGTGCTCGGTCGCTTCCGCATGGAAAGTGATCATGGTTGCACCCGCTTTCGCGAAGTCTGGGATAATGCGATCAACAGGCTTCACCATTAGATGAACGTCGATTGGTGCTGTGATGCCGTAATCACGTAGAGCTTTACAGATTGGTGCGCCAAACGTCAGGTTAGGTACGTAGTGATTGTCCATTACATCAAAGTGCACCACGTCTGCACCTGCTGCGAGTACCTTCTCTACATCTTCGCCTAGACGCGCAAAGTCTGCCGATAAGATAGATGGTGCGATCAAAAAGTCCTTCATGTTCAGCCTCATTAGAAACACGTTATTGCCGATGGCGATACCGAGAGTGTATGCCACCGAATAAGAGAAATCGGCGCAATTCTACCCGATCACGCAAACGTTGTCCTATATCAATATCTGTTCCATTTCACGCTATGCTCATTGTAGTGGCAGAATAATGATGAGGCTAAAATGGCGGATCAGGAGAAACCATCCATTTATAAGGTATTTACCAGCGCTATCGCAGCGTTATTTGGGGTGCAATCACAAAGCAATCACCAAAGAGACTTTGGGCAATCAAGTCCATGGCCATTTATTATTGCAGGAGTGGTGGCAATTGGTTGTTTTGTCGGAGGGTTATTAGGGGTAACTTGGCTAGTTACCCACTAAAAGGCTGTATCACAGAAAAAATATAACGGTGACTTACTTGACTTTGAATAACGCCAGTAGCTCATCAACCTTATTGCGCCCACTGCCATTGCGACTAATGGTACGTCTCACTTTTACCACAGATAAATCAGCACCATGGTACAAACGACGCGTCAAAGTGGTGTCATGGTTTGAAATCAACACCGAGATCCCACGCTCATTCGCTGCATTTTCTGCCGCATCGGCAAGCGCTGCTTGATCATCTAAGCTAAAGCCATTACCTGAATACGAAGTAAAATTAGCCGTAGTTGATAATGGTGCATACGGTGGATCGCAGTAAATTACGCTGCCTTTACGGGCACGTGAAAACGTCTGCTGATACCCTTCACACACAAATGTGGCACGCTTGGCTTTTTCAGCAAAGTAGTACATTTCCGCTTCTGGGAAATACGGTTTTTTGTACGAACCAAATGGGACGTTAAAACCACCTTTCTTGTTATAGCGACATAAGCCATTAAAACCATGACGGTTCATATAAAGAAAATACAGTGAACGCAGGTAAGGATCTTTGGTTGCATTAAACGCAGCACGGATCTCAAGATAGGCGCCCTTCTGATTATATTCAGGCGTGAAAAATTGACGAACATCTTCGACGTATCGCTCAGGATTTTCTTTGAGAATATTGTACAGGTTGATCAAATCAGGATTGATATCCGCCAGAAGATATTGGTCGAAATCTGTATTCAAAAACACAGAACCGGCACCAACAAAAGGCTCGACCAACTTACGCGCGGGCGGTAAATGGCGCTCGATTTCCTCGACCAGAGAATACTTGCCTCCAGCCCACTTCAGGAATGCACGATGCTTTTTCATTTAGCTAGCCACCACCAATAGCACGAATGTTACGAAAGGTGGCGGATTGTACCCCATTTCATGGGTAAGCTGATACCAATTGGCGGAATTATTTGCCATCACATTAGATTATTTTACGCGGTCTATCTCACGGTGAATTTGGCTGTATGATTTTACCCAAGGTTGACCAGCTTTTACGCTATTTGACAGGTTTTGCTCGGCACGACGAGCCGCAGCCACTGTATTAAATTCACCCGTTACCACAATAAACCATGGTTCATTGCTACGTCGTGTTTCATAAATACTGGCGATATCATTAATGCCATGTTTCGCAATGAAATTGCGTGCTGCCGATAATGACCTAAGTGCGGCGAGTTGGAGTGCATATTGGCGTGCAGGAACCCGCTTCAATTCATAGCCTAAGGTATTTTCACGCGGTGCCACACTCGGTTGAGCAGAGGCCATCGGCGCATTTGCACTCTCCTCTGGAACAGAAGGAGTAACTGGCGAATTCTCATTGATATGAGTCGGTTGAGCGTGCTCCGTTGACAAGCTGTGCACTGCTCTTTCGCCGCTACCACCTTGTGCTTGTTCTGCCAATAAACCATCAACTAATTCAGCAGGGACAACGATACGTTTGCCTTCATCACGACGGCCGACCGTCAACCCGTCTACTTTTACTTCAGGCGGTAACACCGATGGATCATCAAATCTCGCACCGTTACTACTTGGCAAGGTAGCTGATGCGTCACTGACCGAAAGTAAATCAGAGTCCGCCGACAATGCTGCAGAAACATCACGTAACGGTGTTAGCTCCATTGGCACTTCTGTTGACTCAGTAATCAATGGAACAGAAGATGAAGAAGAGGTTTCACTTGGTAAGAACAGCCATATGGCAGCAGCACCAACAACAACAGCCAACAAAGTCACCAACAAGGCGGGAGATAATTTTCGATTTGAGGTGTTCACCATTCCTTGGTCTTCCTTGTCATTCAAACGGACTAACTCACCAGGCCTAGGTTCTACCAGCTTAGCTTGTTCCTTTAATTGGCGACGAGCGGTTGCATCCAGGCCAGAGGTAGTGAACATCACTTCCACAAACATCTGTACTTCTGCTTCGCTAAAGTCACCGATTTCTAATTCTAATGGTGTTTGCCCTTGGCCGTGTGACACTTGGCTTAAATACTTATTTAGCCGTCCCGTTTGGCTAAAAAGCAACACATTGATTTGCCAATGAGGCATCGTCTGCGCCTTCACTACCAAAGCCCACAATTCGGCAATCATGGTTGGGCTCAGTAGATGAGCATCATCTATCACCAATAGCAATTGTACTTTATCTCCCCCTAACATCCGATCGATGCTTTGCAGCAATGGATCTTGCTCATTGAACAATGGGGACGGTACAAGTTGGTTAAGAATAAACGTGCGATGCTGAGCATCAGATTGGCTTGGGTGGCATAAAAGCAACGCTTGTTTGCTATCTTTTGCCCATGTTTCGAGGTAACACTGCGCTAACCATGTTTTACCTGAACCTTCACGACCAGATACTTGGATAAGATTAGAGCTAAAGCGCGTTAAGAATTGGAGGCGAGACAAAAGTTGGATTTGACTATCCAAATCCAAACTTTTCAAAGTTAGGTCACTGACCATACTCAGCCGCCACGCTAACCATTAATAACATCACGTAGCGTAGATTCCGTCACATCAGTAACCACTTCAGCACTACCAATAGCAGTAGGTAGTACTAACCGAAGTTGGCCAGACAATACTTTTTTATCACGCATCATGTGCTTAATAAAACAGTCGTAATCCATCGATTCAGGAATATGAGTAGGTAGTTGAGCGCGTTGCAATAACGCGGTAATGCGGGCAACGTCGTCACTAGACATCAGCCCTTGACGCTGCGCTGTATGTGCCGCAAGTACGGTACCCGTAGACACGGCCTCACCATGCAACCAATTACCGTAGCCCATTTCGGCTTCGATGGCATGGCCAAAGGTGTGACCTAAATTAAGCAGTGCGCGCACACCCGATTCTTTTTCATCGGCAGCCACGACATCCGCTTTGATCTGACAACAACGCGCAATCGCATAGCAAAGTGCTTTGTTATCGAGTGCCTGAAGTTTTTCTATATTATCTTCAAGCCATACGAAGAAATCATAATCAGCAATAATGCCGTATTTGATCACTTCAGCCATACCCGCTGCAAATTCACGAGCCGGTAAGGTCTGTAAACAATAATTATCAATCACAACCGCTTTTGGTTGATAAAACGCACCGATCATGTTTTTACCAAGCGGGTGATTGACAGCGGTTTTCCCCCCTACCGAGGAGTCTACCTGTGACAACAAAGTTGTCGGTACTTGCACAAAATCGACGCCGCGCTGATAGCTCGCAGCAGCAAAGCCGACCACATCACCAATCACTCCACCGCCTAATGCCACAATCACAACATCACGCCCATAATTGCCTTCGAGCAAGAACGACATGATTTGATTGAAGGTTTCTAATGTTTTGTACTGCTCACCATCAGGTAAAGACAGTAGTGCAACATCACATTCAAGCGATGCTAACGTTGCAATCACTTGATCAGCGTATAAGGGAGCAACGGTTTCGTTACTCACAACAACAACACGCTGACCACTTTTGATTGCAGACGAAAACAACGCCGGGTTATTAAATAACTCGGCGCCGATAGAGATTGGGTAACTTCTGTCACCAAGATTAACGTTGATCCGTTCCATGGTCAGCTTCTCTGCAAGTAATTAACGCTCTTCAAGCATTTTGATGATCTGATTAGCCACAACTTTTGCGCTTTGATCATCAGTGCGTACGACGTAGTCTGAGACTTCTTCGTACAATGGATTACGTTCTTCAGCTAACGCTTCCAATACTTCACGTGGAGCATCAGTTTGTAGCAATGGACGCTTCTTGTCGCGTTGTGTACGCGCCAATTGTTTCTCGATGGTGGTTTCCAAATACACCACGATGCCACGAGCAGATAGGCGATTGCGGTTTTCTTTGCTCATTACAGAGCCACCGCCAGTCGCAAGTACAATACCTTGCTCTTGAGTCAAATCGTCAATGACGCCTTCTTCGCGAATGCGGAACCCGCCTTCACCTTCAACATCAAAAACCCAACTAATGTCAGCCCCTGTACGTTCTTCGATAACTGTATCGGAGTCTAAAAACTCCATATGCAGTTGCTGTGCAAGGTGTCTACCAATAGTGCTTTTGCCGGCACCCATTGGGCCGACCAGGAAAATATTTCGTTTTTCAGCCATTTTTAGCAATTTTACGCGCGGTTAATAAAACGACACCGCCCGCAGGCTTTATTCAAATAAGCCCGAGGCGCCAACTTCCTCACATGTAATTCGTGATAAGACCGAAAATTATCTCAGGACTCACCGCCACTTGGCAATAGCTAGAGCCCCTCAATTAGCAAGATTACTGAAAAACAATCTTCGGAGTGACAAAAATCAACAGCTCACGCTTGTCTAAGTCTTCTTTTGTACGGCGAAATAGCGCCCCAAGAAAAGGAATATCCCCTAAAAGTGGCACTTGTTCGACTTTGGTCGACAACGCATGCTGATAAATACCACCTAAAACTAAGGTTTCGCCATTATTCACTAACACTTGAGTACCAATTCGCTGAGTATCGATAGCAACGGCTTCACCTGTACCTGTTTTCACCGTTTTACCGACTTTATCCTGCGTGACTACCAAATCCAGTACTAACTTATTATCCGGCGTAATTTGTGGGGTCACCATTAGGCTCAAAACCGCTTTTTTGAAGCTAACCGTCACCGCACCACTGGACGACCCTTCAAGATATGGGATCTCAGTACCTTGTTCGATATACGCTGTTTTCTTATTTGTCGTCACTAAGCGAGGGCTTGAGATAATCTCAGCTTTTTCTTCAGACTGCAGTGCAGACAGTTCTAAATCTAGCAATATATCACCCATTTTTGCCACCTGAAATGCAATACTTGATGCACCAGCGGTGGTTGCACCTAGGTTTACATTCAAGAAATCATCCACTGTCGCTTTACGATCTAACAAACCTGAGTTGTGCAAATTGCTTTCTACTGAGCCACCAATAGTGGTATCGCCATTGTTGCTGATCACCCCCCAACGAACACCCAACTCTTCCAAATCCCCTTCGCTCACGGTGACGATTCGAGCTTCAATTTGGACCTGCTTAACTGGAATATCCAAGGCACTCAAAATATCTTTTATACTTTCGATGCTCTCAGGAAGATCCTTTATGATTAGTGAGTTAGTGCGTTCATCCACATGTAAAGAGCCACGAGCAGAAAGCATGCTAACACCGTCTTCATCCCCTAGTAATAAACTGGCTAAGTCGATGGCTTTAGCGTATTTCACTTGAATCAGCTCAGAACGTAATGCGGCTAATTCTTCCGATTTACGCTTCGCCGCTAGCGCTTGTTGTTCATGACCATCAAGTTCCACTTTCGGCGCTACGAGTAGTACTTTGCCATTAACACGCTTGTCTAAACCTTTTGACTGTAAAATAATGTCGAGCACTTGCGGCCACGGCACATCATCAAGGCGTAATGTCACATTACCTTCAACGGTATCCGAAACAACCAAGTTAAAATCGTTGTAATCCGCAATCAATTGCAAAACATTACGCACAGGTACATCTTGGAAGTTAATTGATATCGGTTTGCCTTTGTAAGTAATACTTTCTGGATCTGCTTCACTTGCTTTTGGCTTAGCCGTCACAATCACGTCAAGCTGATTGCCTTTGGTTGTATAGTCATAATCAAAACGTTCTGACATCGTCAGTAATAACTTAACGCCTTTCTCACTTCGAAAAGTTTCTACGGTTTTCACCGCAGTAGCAAAGTCATTAACATCAAGTACATACAGCATATCATCATTGATTGTGGCATCGACCACCTCGACATAGAGCTGTAAACCAGACTGACGGATATCAATCAATGATTGCGCTTTATCTAATTGAACGCTGAGAATACCTTGTCCTGTTTCACTACGATGGAAATCAAGTTCTGCAATTTGA
Source organism: Photobacterium sanguinicancri (assembly GCF_024346675.1). Taxonomy (NCBI): domain Bacteria; kingdom Pseudomonadati; phylum Pseudomonadota; class Gammaproteobacteria; order Vibrionales; family Vibrionaceae; genus Photobacterium; species Photobacterium sanguinicancri. Next base: position 232,698 of record NZ_AP024850.1, on the reverse strand, counting down.
TTACTTGCATACGCCCAACGGGGAAACATTAATAGCAACATCAGCCAAGCAACCCCATATAGCAGCACAGAGAACCGCTTTTCAGTCACTAACTTTGTGAACATCCTTCTCATTTCAACATTTCCCTTAAAATACAGGTGTATCTTCAGCTTTGAGTGCCAGTTGCGTTTCACGCTTCAACCAACATCCTTTACCGTCCGATAAGATTTCTTCAATATCAATAAACTGTGGAGTGACTTTAAGCACCCGACCATGATTAAGGCCGAGGTATTGTCCCTCTCGAATTTTGACTAACTTTGACTCAGGGGTATAAATAAGTGCCCACCGTTGTTTGCCGCCATCCATCACACCTTTAATCGCTAACTGATCAAGCGGGAAACGCTCCAATGATTGCGGGTGACGGGTATTATCTGGTTGCCAGCAATCTTTGCCTTGCGCTTCTTGACCATCAATTTTTTCAGGCTGGGGCTGTACAAAAGGGAGTCGGTCACTGGTCATCACGAAATCATCAGCAACAAAATAATAAGGCTCAGGCAGTGGATCTACGTGGATTTTGGCATGGGTGTGAGCATCACTGACAAATTGATCAATCGAGTCTGTATTCGCGCGACAACCAACTAATAACAAGATCATCGAAATATAGAGCCATCCTTTCTTCATTATGGTCGCTCCTCTGTACCTGTTTCTGTCGGCGGCTTAAAGCGATAGGTACTCGCTGATACTCTCAATGACAAGATTTGTTCATCAGGCGTCAACGACACCACGGATAAATCAATATCTTTCAAGGTCACAATCCGAGATAACTTAGCGACCGATGACGCAAAGCGCCCCATCTGTTGATAGTTACCCGTGACTTCCATATTTATGGGCAGCTCGTAATACCATTGGTCTTCACGTGTGGGCGCCCATTCAATGCGTTGAAAATCTAAGCCATTACGCACACCAACATCATTAACTCCCGCTAAAAAGCTTGCGAGCTCATCTTCTTCAGGTAACTGCTTAATCACTTGTTGATAGCGCCGATTCAATTCTTCAACTTGCGCCTGCATCTTAGGTAACGCGGCAACCTGTGCGGCGCGGTTACTGATTTTGGTTCGTAATTCAATTTCAGTTTGCTTGAGTTGCTCTAACTCATCATTGAGTGGCTGTTGCCAATACCAATGACCACCACCAGAGAGCAAAGCAACAATCAAGACCAGCACCACGCATTGCGGGCCAAAGGGCCACTCTAAAATTTCATCAAGTTCGAGGTCTTGCCACTGGCTCATTGCGTTCTCCTGACGAGCTGCTCTGCGGGGGGCGTGTCGGCTTGCTTCATCGCGCCACGCTCTAGCATCGAAAATGAAGCATTAAACCGTGTAAGGTTCTGCTGCGAATCCCCTTTTGTCGCGACGATGGAATGCATAGCGACTTCATTTAGCCATACCGTTTTTTCAATATTGCCCAGCAGGGTGGCTAATCGCCCATTTGAATCACCGAATCCATGCAAATCCACCGTATGCTCGTTCAGCACGAGTGACTCCAAATACACCCCTTGCGGAATTAGTCCTGGTAATACGCTGAATAAACGCGTCACTCGATTTCGCTCTCGCTGGATCTCGGCAATCACATGTAAGCGTTTATTCAGCGCATCTCGTTGGCGATCTAACTCAGGTAAAATAGCTAGGCGGTGTTCAAGCACCGCAATTTCTTGATGCAACGTTTGATTACGTGCTTGTTGGATGTCTTGCTGCTCAAGGAAATACTGTGCAACACCAATCTGCACAAAAAGGACCAATAGCAACGCGCCACCAATCCCACTGAGAAACCGTTTTTTATGCTGCAGCTTTTGCTGTTCGCGCCAAGGTAACAAGTTAATTTGTTTAATCATCGTAAGGCTCCTCGAAGGGCTAACCCTGTCGCGACACCAAACTGGCAATATTGACGGTGCGGCTCAAGCGCTAGCTTGTTATTCACCGAAAAACGCTGAAAGGGATTAAGCCAACGAATATCAAGATCCAAGATGCGCTCTAATACTTCTTCCAATACCAAGTCCTGACACCCGCCACACACCCACAATCCAGTGAGCGGGAAACGAGGATGGGTTGAATGATAAAGCTGGATCTGACGGCGAAGCTGATCCGCCAGTTGCTGGGTAAAGCGCTCGGCTTCACTCGTATCCGTTGAAGAAAACACCAGCATGTTATCGCCTGGGGAACGTGTCGAAGATCCCGCGTCTACTAACGATGAACCTAATGGCATTTCACGATGAAATGCCATGTTATCAGGTGGATCAACACAGAATTCGGTGTGATGTTTTCCGATGTCAATCACCCCATACACCCCCTCTAATCGCTCAGCTTCACTGTAATGCTTCGCTAGCCACAACAAAGCGTGGGTTTGTAATTCCATGATTTTGGTTTTCATTCCCGCCTTAGTCAAAACCGCCACGCGACTGTCGATAGTCTCTTTGCGTGACGCAAACACTTGATAAGGTAAAGTGGCCAATGCCGGTGCCATTGAGGTGCTATCAAGAGGGAAGAAATCTAACCGCAGATCGTCAATCGGGAAAGGAGAGGAGGAACCAATTGCTTGCATTACCGCAAACTCGAGTTCATCGTTATTTAAGTTGGTGTCTAGCTGAATAATTTTGCTAATGACTGCGCTATCTGGCAGCCCCAATGCGACTTGTCTCGCAGTGCGTGGTAATTGCTTTTTGATTTGACGAATCGCTGACAACAAGTGCTCTGCGTTCACGCTATGCTGCTCGTTAATCACCAGAGGTGGCAACACAACCTCGGTAAAGGCTGCCAGCTCGACACCTTCTTTTTTCTGAGCTAGTGCCACCGCTTTGACACTATGATGCCCAATATCAATACCAACGCTGAAAGGGTTATGAAACATACCGTGCTATGCTCCTGATAGTGAAAAAGCAAATAAATTCAAATAACACCATTGATGGCATTAATTTTCATGAAGTTATCTTTATACTATTGGTTGTAAGATATTGAACGGTCGAATGATGGCGTAACGGGAAATCTCAAGTGAAGTTCATAAAGCGATTACTAATACTTGCATTAATTTGCATAATTCTTGGAGTCGGTACAATTTTCGGTTTTTATTTTTATGTAAAACCGGAATTACCTGATGTAGCTACATTAAAGAATGTCGAACTACAAACCCCGATGCAGGTGTTTAGTGCAGATGGTCAGCTGATCTCGCAATTTGGTGAAAAGCGTCGAATCCCTCTGCAGTTAAAAGATATTCCACCACAAATGCTCAATGCATTTATCGCAACAGAAGACAGTCGTTATTACGACCACCCCGGGATTGACCCCATCGGTATTGCCCGAGCAGCATTTGTTGTTGTCACTTCAGGGTCGGCAAAGCAAGGGGCCAGCACCATAACTCAACAGCTTGCGCGTAACTTCTTCCTCACTAATGAGAAGAAGATCATGCGGAAGATTAAAGAGATTTTCATTGCTATTCACATTGAGCAATTACTGACGAAAGATGAAATTCTTGAGCTTTATTTAAACAAGATTTACCTCGGTTACCGTGCATACGGTGTCGGCGCTGCCGCACAAGTGTATTTTGGTAAAGAAGTAAACCAACTAACATTGAGTGAAATTGCGGTCATTGCGGGTCTGCCAAAAGCACCATCCACCATGAACCCTATTTATTCGTTAGACCGCTCAACCCACCGTCGCAATGTAGTGTTGCGTCGTATGCTTGATGAACGCTATATCAGCCAACCAGAATTCGACCAAGCACGCTCAGAGCCGATTGTGGCGCGCTATCATGGTGCTGAAATTGCGTTAAGTGCACCGTATTTTGCTGAACGTGCACGCGCATGGATGGTAGAACGCTACGGTGAAGATGCGTATACCTCTGGCATGCGTATTTACACCACAGTGAACGCCAACCTACAGCGAGCGGCTCAACAAGCGACGATTGAGAATTTATTAAACTACGATCAACGCCATGGTTACCGTGGTGCTGTTGCCTCTCTGTGGAAAAGCAATGCGCCAGCATGGGATAGCAAAAAAATCGAATCGCACCTTGCTAAGCAACCAAGTTACGGAGAACTTCGCGCGGCGGTGATTACTTCGGTGAGTGACAAAACCGCCCAAGCGATGATCAGTAAAGGTGAAACCATCACGCTTGAGTGGGACGGTATGAAATGGGCTCGCCCATTCAAAACAGATACTCGCCAAGGGGCGACACCGAAAAAAGCAGGCGATATTTTAAGTGCGGGCCAACAAATATGGGTACAGCAGAAAGAAGACAAATGGGTACTAAGCCAAGTCCCAGATGCCAATACCGCTTTCATTGCCGTATCACCACAAAATGGTGCAGTACAGGCCATGGTTGGTGGCTTTAACTTTATTCACAGTAAATTTAACCGTGCGACTCAATCAGTTCGTCAAGTAGGCTCAAGCATCAAACCTTTCATTTATTCAGCAGCACTGGATAACGGTATGACGCTAGCAACCTTAGTGAACGATGCGCCAATTAATCGCTGGGATGAAAGCCAAGGCACAGCATGGCGTCCGAAGAATTCACCACCAACATACAATGGCCCTACCCGCTTGCGCCTAGGTTTAGCACAATCGAAAAACGTCATGGCTGTGCGTGTATTACGCAGTGTTGGTCTAGATGAGTCAATCAGCTACTTAACGCGCTTTGGCTTTAAACGCGAAGAAATCCCGCGTGCTGAAGCTATCGCACTGGGTGCTGGTAGTTTAACGCCGCTTGAAATGGCACAAGGTTTCTCCGTGTTTGCTAACGGCGGCTACTATGTTGAACCTTATTTCATTGAGCGGGTTCAAGACCCTTACGGCAACTTGGTATACCAAGCAAACCCTAGCGTTGTTTGTAACAGTGAATGCCAGCAGCAAAATGGCCAAAAGGCACAAACCAATAGCTCAATCGTAAATGATATTACGATCAGTGAAGAGTCCTTAGGCACAGGTAGCGATACCCTACCTCATGATCAACAGCCGACTCACTATGCTCCGCAAGTGATCTCTGAGCAAAATGCTTTCCTCGTTCGTGAAATGATGGAAAGTAACATTTGGGGGGGCGGCAGTTGGAAACACGGTAGTGGCTGGAATGGTACAGGTTGGCGTGGTCAGGTACTAAAACGTCGTGATATTGGTGGTAAAACCGGTACGACCAATGGATCTAAAGATGCTTGGTACTCAGGTTTTGGTCCAAATATTGTTGCGACAGCTTGGGTTGGTTTTGATGATCACAGACGTGAACTGGGTAAATCATCATGGAATAACAATCTAGGTAAAGAGCAAATTTCTGGCGGTGAAGCTGGCGCAAAAACAGCGCAACCAGCTTGGGTCAACTTCATGAAAGTGGCACTCCAAGATATACCGCAACAACGTAAGCAAGTACCCGCCGATATTGTCCGAGTTCGTATTGACCGAGATTCAGGCTTGTTGACTCAAAAAACGGATTACACCTCCATGTTTGAGTATTTCAAACGAGGCACTGAACCGAAAGAATACGTTTCGCAAAGCAGTGCAGGCAGTGTATTTGAGTCTAGCGGTGAAGAAGAGTTATTCTAACTCGTTCACTTCAAAACCCTATAAAAAGAGCGCCTGAGGCGCTCTTTTTTTTGCTGTTACTTCCAATGCAGACGACTCATAGCCTCTAAGCTAACACCATCTTTACCCTTACAACAAAGTAGTCATGTGCGTATTGATTGATTGGGCAATCTTTTCATAACGGCCTCGTAATGGAGAGCCAGGACGATAAGCCAAGGTAATTAAGCGAGTCGGCTCTGGTTCATTGAGTTTAATGTAACTCACCCCATCGCGAATCGCTTCTTTCGGCGTCGCCAGTTTTGGCAGTAAAGTGATCCCACTACCCGCTGCAACCATATTACGCAACGTTTCTAAACTGGTCGCTTTAAAACTGCCATCCTCATTTGCCCCTGCCGCAAAACAAAAGCCCATCGCCTGATCACGTAAACAATGACCATCACCTAGCATCAATAAGGTTTCACCGTTTAACGCCAGCATCGAGAGCTCTGGCTTTTTAGCCCAATCATGTTGCTCAGGTACAGCCAGTACCATTGGCTCGTTATAGAGCGGTAATTCCATGAAAGCTTCAGTCTCTTTGACTGCGGCCAAAATAATGCAATCGAGTTTCCCCGTTTCTAGCTGTTCGACTAATTGATGGGTTTGCGCTTCATGTAAGAACAGCTCAAGTTGCGGGAACGCGCCTTTCAGTAGTGGGATAACTTTAGGCAATAAATACGGCCCAACCGTTGGGATAAACCCTACGTGCAGTGGCCCCGCCATGCTATCCCCTTGCTGGCTGGCTAATTCACTCAGAATCTTCACTTCCAACAAGACCTTCTGCGCTTGCTCAACTAACTTTAAACCCGCATCAGTAAAGAGCACTCTGCGGCTGGTGCGCTCAAGTAACGACACCCCCAGCTCGTCTTCAAGTTTTCGAATTTGGGCACTTAAGGTTGGCTGACTAACAAAACACGCCTCTGCCGCTTTACGAAAATGGAGATGTTCCGACAGCGCAACCAAGTACTCCAAATCACGAATATTCATAAAGCCACCTTAGCTCACAGTTTGATAGATAAAAACTATCGAAACTATAGCTTCAAACAGTTAGAACTATCAAGCCAAGAAATACATAATAGCTACATCAACAGGGAACAAGATTAAGAAGCTTCCGGTTGAAAGAGACAACCAACAACGAATAATGTTTTTAAATTAAGGAATTTATTATGTTCGCATCTAAAGAAGGCCAAGCTATTCCACAAGTTACTTTCCCAACTCGCCAAGGCGACCAATGGGTAAACGTAACGACTGAAGAGCTATTCGCAAACAAAACTGTAATTGTATTCAGCCTACCAGGCGCATTCACACCAACATGTTCTTCTAGCCACCTTCCTCGTTACAACGAGCTAGCATCAGTATTCGCTGAAAACGGCGTTGACGACATTCTTTGTGTATCAGTTAACGACACATTTGTTATGAACGCATGGAAAGCAGACCAAGAAGCAGAAAACATTACTTTCATTCCTGATGGTAACGGCGACTTCACTGACGGCATGGGCATGCTAGTTGACAAAAATGACCTAGGCTTTGGTAAGCGTTCATGGCGTTACAGCATGCTAGTGAAAAATGGCGTGGTTGAGAAAATGTTCATCGAAAACGACGAACCAGGCGACCCGTTCAAAGTTTCTGATGCTGATACCATGCTTAACCACATCGCCCCAGAACACAAAGAACAAGAATCTATCACTGTATTCACAAAGCCGGGCTGTCCATTCTGCATGAAAGCTAAACAAAGCCTGATTGACAGTGGCCTACAGTACGAAGAAGTGGTTCTAGGTAAAGATGCAACAACAGTAAGCCTACGTGCAATTACTGGTCGCACAACAGTGCCACAAGTCTTCATCGGTGGTCAGCACATCGGTGGTAGCGAAGAACTAGAAATCTTCCTAAACAAGTAAGCCTGTAAAAAACTGATAACAAAAGGTGGGGCCTAGCCCCACCAACCGTGTGGATGTGGAGAGAAACAATGAAAACGTTAAATGTAGATGTAGCTGTGATCGGTGGTGGTACAGCAGGTTTAGGCGCTTACCGTGCAGCAAAAGCACATACTGATAGCGTTGTGATGATTGAAGGCGGTCCTTACGGTACAACTTGTGCTCGTGTTGGCTGTATGCCATCTAAGCTGCTAATTGCAGCTGCGGAAAGTGTTCACCACATTGAAAAAGCCCCCGCTTTTGGTGTCCACCCACAAGGTGAAATTGTTATCAACGGCCGCGAAGTGATGGACCGAGTGAAACGCGAACGCGATCGCTTCGTTGGCTTTGTTTTAGAAGGTGTTGATGAAATCCCTGCCGAAGATAAAATCTCAGGCTACGCAACCTTCTTGAATGACAACACCCTACAAGTTGATGACCATACCGTTATCAACGCAGCACGTATCGTGATTGCGACGGGTTCTCGCCCTGCCTACCCAGGCGTTTGGAACGAGCTAGGCGATCGCTTAATTATTAACGATGATGTGTTCAACTGGGATGATTTACCAAAATCAGTGGCCGTATTTGGCCCAGGCGTTATCGGCCTAGAGCTAGGTCAATCACTGCATCGCTTAGGCGTGGAAACCAAACTGTTTGGTTTAGGTGGTCAAGTGGGTCCAGTAACTGATCCTGAAGTTATGGCTTACGCCGACAAAGCGTTCAACGAAGAATTTTACCTTGATGCTGACGTTAAAGTCGAAAGCATGAAGCGCATTACCTCTGACGACCAAGATATGGTTGAAATCCAGTTCATCAATAAACAAGGTGAGCTTGAAACTATCGAGGTTGAATACGTACTAGCTGCAACAGGTCGACGCCCTAATACCGACAAACTTGGATTAGAAAATACCTCACTAGAATTAGATGAGCGTGGCGTACCAACTGCAGACCACTACACACTACAAACATCACTGCCAAGCATCTTTATTGCTGGCGATGCAAGTAACCAATTACCACTACTTCACGAAGCTGCTGACCAAGCGCGTATCGCTGGTGACAACGCAGGCCGCTTCCCTGAGATCCGTGCTGGCCTTCGCCGCTCGAAAATTTCAGCCGTCTTCTCTGACCCGCAAATTGCGATGGTTGGTGAGTCATACAAAGAAATCACGACTCGTTTAGGCACATGTGGCTGTTTCGCAACGGGTGAAGTGTCATTTGAAAACCAAGGCCGTTCACGCGTTATGCTGCGAAACAAAGGTATTTTGCATGTATATGGTGAACAAGGTACAGGTCGCTTCTTGGGTGCTGAAATGATGGGGCCTAATGCAGAGCACTTAGCGCACCTATTAGCATGGGCACACCAAAACAAGATGACGGTTTCAGAAATGCTGGATATGCCTTTCTACCACCCTGTAATCGAAGAAGGTATTCGTACTGCGCTGCGTGACCTCAATGCGAAGCTGCACCTAGGTCCTGAAATGATTAAACACTGTCTAGACTGTGGTCCTGGCTGTTAATACTGGGCTATTAGGTATTAACCCGAGAGAAAACGTAAAACAGACTACGCATATAAATACGGTTGCTATTCGCCAATAGCAATTAACAACTATAACTTGCACTACTAGGTTCACTCTCCACCGAACCGCCCCTACACTTTGCCCTCACTTGTGAGGGCTTTTTTCTGCCTGCCATTATTGTAGCCTTTGCTGGCCATAGCGACTCGCGCTACACTAACCGTCTCCCTTTTTCTGGGCTTTCCCGAGGTATTAAAATGGCCTGCTCAACTTGCCGAGACAGCCGTAATCGCTTCAAGCAAAAACTCGGCCGCTGCCACCAATGCATGTGGCAACTCACGCTATTGAGCATATTGAGTTGGACTGTTTGGGCCTACCGTTATCTGGTTCACCCCACGTCGGTGGAATCTATCACCCTTATTTTTGCCGCGAGCAGTTTTAGTCTATTGCTACTAGCACATCTCGTGGTGGCCCTAAAATTAAAGCTCAACAACAAAACCTGACGCACGCATCAGGTTTTTAGCTTTTCATCTACCGATTGTGGAATAAGGCGTTAGATTAAGCCACGTTCACCGCAGGGATCTGTTGCTCATTGTCTAATCGTACTTCTAATGCAACTTCATCACAGGCATGAACCCGCGGGCAACGATCGCAATCTTTCATCACTTTTTCTGGTAATAAAGACTTAGACGTGGGTACAAAGGCTTGCTTCATAAAGAATTCAGGCACCCGCGTCAGCACAAATACCCGTTTGATCGCCATTTGTGACGCTTTCTCTATCAAGTAATCAACAATCGCTTTCCCTTGCCCTTGATTCTGCCAGCCCGCTTCAATACCGAGCGACCGAATTTCTGCCAAGCCAGAGTCATAGACATACAAAGAAGCGCAACCTGTGACCACACCATGGTGCTCAGTCACCGCAAACGAACCTATATCACGGACCAATTCATTGCGCTTACGTGGTAAGTTTTCGCCTAATCCCGACCAATACGACACCATGCCTTCGATAGCATCGAGATCAGTCAATCTTGCGCCACGTACTTTTACACTCGGTGAATAACGCTTCTCTAACCGCTTCTCGGCTTGACCAATCGCATAATCAACCTGATTCGGTGCCACCCCGCCTAAGGCGCAACGTTTATCGAGGCAAGAATCTATGGTTAAGATGGGATAAACATCATCTTCAATCACAGATGAAAATTGCTTCATTTCAACCAATGACAACTCTTCCAATGCGCAGCCTTTTTCAATCGCCGCCACTACAGCGACACCAACAATATGGTGTGCTTCACGGAATGGGATACCTTTTGCCACCAAGTAATCGGCCAGCTCAGTCGCATTGGAATAGCCTTGCATTGCCGCTTCTAAGGTACGGTCTTTATTGACTTGAATCCCATCAAAGCACAGCGCGGCCATTTCCATGCAGTCATGCCAGCTATCAAGTGCATCAAACAAGCCTTCTTTATCTTCTTGCATGTCTTTGTTGTACGCCAATGGCAAGGCTTTTACTGTCATCATCATGCCAGCCATCGCCCCATAAACGCGGCCGCACTTACCACGAATAAGCTCTAGTGCATCGGGGTTTTTCTTCTGGGGCATCAAGGATGAGCCTGAAGTCACGGTATCTGCGAGTTCAATGAAGTTCGACTCACCCGAGTTATAAAAGATTAAATCTTCAGCCATTCTAGACAGATGCAACATTGAGATAGAAGCCGTTGAAAGCAGTTCCATAACATGGTCACGATCAGACACTGAATCCAAGCTGTTACGCGTCGCACGATGAAAACCTAAGCTATGCGCCAGTACTTCACGATCAATCGGGTATGCGGTCCCCGCTAATGCCCCCGAACCAAGCGGACAAGTATCTAATCTTGCAAGCGCATCGTTTAAGCGCGAGTAATCACGTTCAAACATTTCGACATACGCTAAACACCAATGAGCAAAAGTCACAGGTTGAGCACGTTGCAAGTGGGTATAACCCGGCAATACCGTGGCCTGATGTTCTCGTGCCACCATGACCATTTGGTTTTGTAGCTTATCGAGCATTAAGAGCAGTTGTTGTCCTTGTTGACGACACCACAACTTCAGATCGGTCGCGACCTGATCATTACGTGAACGGCCGGTATGTAACTTCTTACCTAAGTCGCCCACTTTGCTGATCAGTTGCTGTTCAACCCAGCTGTGAATATCTTCAGCGTCAGAACGCAAAATTTGTTCAGGGTTTTCCATCACCGCCAGTTTTAGTTCATTGAGCGCTAACTCCAACTTTTGCTGTTCAGCATCCGTGATCACATCTACTTGGCGCAATGCTTTCGACCATGCAATAGAACCAACGATATCTTGCTCCGCTAAGCGGTAGTCAAAACGTAGGGAATCGTTGAATTCTTTAAACCGTGTGTCAGCTGCCTGACTAAAACGTCCACCCCATAATGCCATGGTCTTTCTCCTGTCCTGTACTGCTCAACTTACTCAATGCTTAACTGGCTTGCTCGGCTTTCACTTCTGTACTCGCACAAAAATAAAAGCCGATACCATAATGATTATTATTTTTTCTGACTGTTTAGTGCACGGATACGACTCGCTAGCGAGTAAAGACGAATAAAGCCGCCCGCATGACTGTGATCGTAAACTTCATCTTCACCAAAGGTGGCAAACTCTTCTGAGTACAAGCTGTTGAGTGAACGCTTCTGCACTACGGTAGCTTGACCTTTATAAAGCTTCACGACTACTTCACCGCTCACATCTTGAGCAAGTTCCTCTGCCGCCGCCAAAATAGATTTACACAATGGCGTGAACCAACGGCCGTCGTAAATAAGGTGTGAAGCTTTAAGGCCAATGCTCTCACGGAACTCGTAAGACTCTTTATCCAGTACCAGTTGTTCAACCGCACGTAGCGCTTCGTTCATGATGGTGCCACCCGGTGTTTCGTAACAGCCACGAGACTTAATGCCTACCAAACGGTTTTCAACGATATCAATACGCCCAACACCGTGCTCCGCCCCTTTTTCATTTAAATACGTCAGCGCATTAAAAGGTGTCATGGCTTCGCCATCAACGGCAACGATTTCGCCTTTATCAACTAAAATCGATACCGTTTCAACTTTTTCAGGAGCATCTTCTGGATCTTTGGTCCATACCCAACACAGGTCGTTAGGCTGATTCCATGTATTTTCTAATACTCCGCCTTCAGTCGAAATGTGCCATGCATTAGCATCACGCGAGTAGATTTTTTCAAGCGATGCCGAACACGGAATATTACGTTCATCAAGGTAATCAAGCAGGGCTTCACGGCTACGCAGATCCCACTCACGCCAAGGGGCTATTACAGTTAGTTGCGGCGCCAATGCCGCATAAGCACCTTCGAAACGTACTTGATCATTACCTTTGCCAGTACAACCGTGACACACCGCATCTGCGCCAACTTCGAGTGCACACTCAACCTGTGCTTTAGCAATAATTGGACGCGCCATTGATGTACCCAGCAGGTACTTACCTTCGTAAATTGCACCTGTTTTTAAACTTGGGTAAATGTACGCTTCAACCATTTCTTCTTTCAGATCGGCGATGTAGCAAGACGACGCACCCGATGCGATTGCTTTCTCTTCGATGCCTTCCAGTTCTGCTTCACCTTGGCCAACATCGGCTACGAATGCCACGACTTCACAGTCATAGTTTTCTTTCAACCAAGGAATGATTGCCGATGTATCTAGACCGCCCGAATACGCTAAAACTACTTTCGTTACCTTGCTCATAATGCTCTCCTGCTTGCCCTTTCGGCGGTCTCACCGCACTGGCTTTTATATAATCAATGTTTTATCGAATAGTGGATATAAAGCGGAGTTCCGCTCTACACCGAAAATTTAGTACCTATGCTGCTGCCATCAAATAACTCAGCCAATTTTTCAGGGTAACGCCATGTCGCCACTTCTATTGGGCGACCTAAAGCTTTGGCGGCTTCAAACGCCGCACGGACTTTAACGACCATGCCATCAGTGATCACCGCTTGTTGAATCAAGGCTTCCGACTGCGTTTCTGTCAGTGTTGGAATTAAGTGGCCCTTGCCATCAAGTACGCCACTCACGTCCGATAACAACACCAATTCCGCATCGAGTGCCGCCGCAACAGCCACCGCCGCTTGATCAGCGTTGACGTTCATCATCTCCCCTTCGGTGGTAAGTCCGATGGAGCTAATAATCGGCAAACAGCCTGCCGCCATAATCTGGCTCACTAAAGCACCATTACCAGGCGCTGCTTTCCCGACAGCACCTAACTCAGGATCAAGCTCGGTAACATGGCATAAACCACCATCAGCAAGGCACAAGCCCACCGTCTTAACTCCGGATTTAATCGCATGACCTTGCAACATCTTGTTTGCCGTTCCCGCAAGCGCCCCGACAATCAATGGAATTTGCGTTGACGGTGTCACACGTAAACCTTCTTTTTTCACCGTTTCCAATTGAAGTTTGGCTAAAAGTTCATCAACTAAATAACCGCCACCATGTACTAACAGCAAGGGACGTGGAGATTTCACCTGATATTGATTAATAGCCGCAAACAATTTGTTCAACGTTTCATGGCAAGAAAGTACTGCTCCGCCAAGTTTTATTACCAAAGGTACGTTATTCATGGTGACGCCTCCTTATATCAAGCCAGATAATGGCGGAAAGTTATTGCGAATATTTATGCACTGAACAGCTTGTGACGATGCGCCCTTCAACAAATTATCAATCGCTGAGGTTAAAACAATGTGACTACCTTGTACCTGCCAGCCAATATCACAAAAGCAGGTATTCACCACGCTATCGAGGCTGGCCGTTTTGTTTTCAAGTAGACGAACTGCAGGTTGATTGGCATAGGCTTTGGTCAACACAGCAGCGATATCATCGGCTGACACCCCTGCCGTTAATTTGGCTGTAATGGTGGCGAGGATGCCACGCTTAAAGTTACCTAAATGCGGTGTAAAAATAACGTCACAGCCAAGATGCGTTGCAATTTCAGGTTGATGGCGATGATTGAAAATACCGTAGGCCTGCAGACTCACTTCGCAAAAACTATTGGTCATGGATGCTTTACGGCCAGCACCAGAGACACCACTGACGGCATTGATGACAGGCCATTGTTCGGTATCTAATAAGTTGGCTTCTATTAACGGCTTTAGCGCCAATTGCGATGCTGTTGGATAACAGCCTGGCACCGCAATAAGTTGGGCTTCTGCAATCGCTTTTGCATTCCACTCAGCCAAACCATAAACAGCGAGATCCAACCAATTTTTATGTTGATGTTCAAAGCCATAGAAATCGGTATAGAAGCTATCACTTGCCACACGAAAGGCACCTGACAAATCAAAAACCTGACATCCTTTTGCTAGGAAAATAGGGGCTAAATCGTGACTCACTTGATGCGCGGTTGCCAGTAACACCACATCCGCTTGTTGAGCGACAGCTTGGGGATCAATAAGTGGTAATAGAGGTAAATCAACAATCCCTTTCAACTGACCATGCAATTCACTGATAGCGGTATGACTATCAGTACTTTGCGCTGATACGTGCAGCCCAGCCAGCTTTAAAGATGGGTGGTTATGGACAATTTTAGCGAGTTCCGCTCCGGTATAGCCGCTAGCACCGATAATGTGGGTGTTCAACATAATGTAAATCCATTTTACGCTTTGTTTGGAGTTTCAATCTGAATAGTCAGAGAGAGTGCTGGCTGAGAATAGCCAAAATATGGGGGTGCAGCAGAGGCACCAAGCGATGAGACTTAGCGTCGTCGGGGGGAGTATGTAGCTAGAAGGTTCGCTTGGTTCATGTTAACAACTTCCTACTTAATGCGGTTTCTTTCGGTCTTCCTAACCAAAAGATTAAAAATAAATTATTATTCAATAAACTTGCATTTGTATGTTTACAGGTTTATCGAATAGCTGTCAACACTTGTCATGTTTTTCCTGCTTTTTATTAAACCACCCGATTCCACACCGCACTTCCAAAATAACAGCTCACCACAAGTGCAACAAGTATCACAACTCGATAACGTTACTTTGCCCTTAAATAAAGCATTTCGTTCATTTTTGCCGACAAAGCACACAGTAAATGTGCTTAAAGACAGGTGAATTACGGAAATTTGTTACAAAATAGCGCAGAGGACATGATAAAAATCAAAGTAGAATCGTTTTTTTGCCCTCGATTATGATCAAAGTTGACCTTTAAGCGGGATCACGGATAGATTATTGGTCAGCATTGATGCACTGGATGTAAAAAAATTACGAGATGGATACGATATGAATGAAAAGTACAGCGCGCTAAAAAGTAACGTCAGTATGCTTGGCCACTTGCTAGGCAATACCATTAAAGACGCTCACGGTGAGCCACTACTTGAAAAAGTGGAAACCATACGGAAACTGTCTAAATCCGCTCGCGCCGGAAATGAAGACGATCGTGCCAAACTTATTGATGAGTTACAAAACCTACCGGATGACCAATTACTTCCTGTCGCCCGTGCTTTCAGCCAATTCCTCAACCTGACCAATATTGCAGAGCAATACCACACAGTGTCCCGTCATTGTGACGAGCATATCTGTAGCCCAGATTCAATTGACTCGCTATTTGGTAAGTTAAAAGACAAAGACATTAGCCAGCTTGATTCCATTCAGGCCGTTCGCGAACTGAACATTGAGCTTGTGCTTACTGCGCACCCAACTGAAATAGCGCGCCGTACCATGATCCACAAACTGGTACAGATTAATAAATGCCTATCAAACCTTGAGCTAAGTGAGCTATCAACCGCTGAACGCCAGCGTATTGAACAGCGCCTAGAACAACTTATTGCTCAAGCCTGGCACTCCGATGTTATCCGCCAGCAACGCCCAACGCCACTTGATGAAGCGAAATGGGGCTTTGCTGTAGTTGAGAATTCCCTATGGCATGCTGTGCCAGAATTCTTACGCCAATTTGATGACAAGCTAACCAATCACCTAGGTGAAGGCTTACCGCTTGATGCTGCACCAGTTAAATTCTCATCTTGGATGGGCGGTGACCGCGATGGCAACCCGTTTGTGACTTCGACAATCACCCGTGAGGTATTACTACTGTCACGCTGGAAAGCGGCTGATCTTTACTTGGGCGATATCCAAGAGTTAGTCAGCGAACTGTCGATGGTGAGATGTAATGACCAAGTTCGCGAGCTTGCAGGTGAAGAGCACGAACCTTACCGCGCTATCGTTAAGCAATTACGTACCAAGCTAACGCACACCCGTGATGTATTAGATGCGCGCATTAAGGGAACCAATGTACCTGCTGGCGCTATCATCAACGATGCTGATGAGCTGTGGCAGCCGCTGCACGCCTGTTATCAATCACTGCACGAATGCGGTATGGGCATCATCGCTGACGGCCTGCTGCTTGATGTCTTGCGTCGTGTGAAATGTTTCGGTGTTCACCTTGTTCGCCTTGATATCCGCCAAGAAAGTACCCGTCATTCTGATGTGATTTCTGAACTGACACGCTACCTAGGCTTAGGCGACTATGACCAGTGGAGCGAGCAAGATAAAGTTGCTTTCCTGGTACGTGAACTCGCCTCAAAACGCCCACTACTGCCACGAGACTGGCAACCGTCTCCTGAAGTACAAGAAGTTATCGATACTTGTCGTGCAGTTGCAGAACAGCCACGTGAAGCGTTAGGTGCTTACGTGATTTCCATGGCTCGTACCGCTTCAGATGTGTTGGCAGTACATTTATTGCTTCAAGAAGCTGGCTGCCCATTCCGTATGGACGTTTGCCCGCTGTTTGAAACCCTTGAAGATTTAAATAATGGCGCGGATGTTATCAAGCAACTGCTTGATATCGACTGGTATCGCGGCTTTATTCAAAACCACCAAATGGTCATGATTGGCTATTCGGATTCAGCGAAAGATGCTGGTGTGATGTCTGCGGGCTGGGCACAGTACCACGCAATGGAAGCCTTGGTTGATGTGTGTGAAAACGCCAACGTTGATATCACCCTCTTCCATGGTCGCGGCGGTACAATTGGTCGTGGTGGTGCGCCTGCACACGCAGCGTTACTGTCACAGCCACCACGCAGTTTAAAAGGTGGCCTACGTGTAACCGAACAAGGTGAGATGATCCGCTTCAAATTGGGCCTACCCGACGTTGCAGTGAACAGCCTTAGCTTGTACACCAGTGCAATTCTTGAAGCGAACTTGCTCCCACCACCAGCACCAAAACAAGAATGGCGCGATCTGATGGAAGTACTTTCAGAAGTATCTTGCGAAGCATACCGTTCGGTTGTCCGTGGCAATGAAGAGTTTGTACCGTATTTCCGCGCAGCAACGCCTGAGCTCGAACTGGGTAAATTGCCACTCGGTTCTCGCCCTGCAAAACGTAATCCAAACGGTGGCGTAGAAAGTTTACGTGCGATCCCATGGATTTTTGCGTGGAGTCAAAACCGCCTGCTACTACCAGCATGGTTGGGAGCCGGTGAAGCGATCCAGTATTCAATCGACAAGGGCCATGAAGCCTTGCTAGAAGAAATGTGCCGTGAATGGCCATTCTTCTCAACACGCCTTGGTATGCTGGAGATGGTCTTTACCAAAACCAATACCAAGATCGCTGAATACTATGATCAACGCCTAACGGATAAATCACTATGGCCACTGGGTCAGAAACTGCGTGATCAACTGCAGTCTGATATTAAGGCCGTACTGAATGTCGACAACAATGATCACCTAATGGAACAGGATCCTTGGGGTGCTGAAGCGATCCGCTTGCGTAATATCTATGTTGAGCCACTCAACATGCTGCAAGCTGAGCTGCTATACCGTACCCGCGAGCAAGGTGAGATCTCGCCGATGCTAGAAGAAGCGCTAATGGTGACCATCGCAGGTATTGCGACTGGCATGCGCAATACAGGTTAAGCCCTCATCAACTTGACGTTTAAAAGGCCGCCTAGCGGCCTTTTTTATGCGGATAGGGAATAATTGATAGTTTCCATTGTAATTTTTATCACTTTTGAGACAGCCCTCCTTAAATAATATGCATTAAGATGTTTATATTCTCTTGTGAAAGAGGATGTATCAAAACCAATTGCACTGCAAAGACAGATAACTAGATGGACTAATATCACAAGATGAGCAATTTATAGCGCATTGATGTGAATACTACCCCATTGAGGTATCCGTATTGAGTGTATTGATGATATTCTATGTGATCTCGATCAGGCACTGAAACAAGTTGATTATAATAACGCCAAAGAGCGGAAGGGTAAGCTTGGTTTGATCGGTTTTTTTTGATGTATTTTAACGGATAGAAGAGATGTCATTACCACACGTTATTTTAACCGTGCTGAGCACTCGCGAAGCAACCGGTTACGACATTACCAAAGAATTTTCACACAGCATCGGTTATTTTTGGAAAGCGAGCCACCAGCAGGTGTACCGCGAACTCAATAAAATGGCCACTCACGATCAGGTTACTTGTCGCCTTGAACCACAAGATGGCAAACCCGATCGCAAAGTGTACTCCATTACCGATTTAGGCCGTCAGGCACTATTCAACTGGTTCCAAGAACCAGCTCGCAACCCAACTATTCGTGATGAGTTCTCAGCGAAACTACTTGTGTGTGGAGTGCATAACTCTGTACCAATGCAGCAGCAGCTTGAAGCTTTGATCGAAGAATCACATAGCTTAATGAACCACTACCACGAGCTTGAGAAAGTTCACTTTAGCGATTACAAAGCAATGGCTCGTCAAGAACGTCTTGATCGTCTTACGCTTCGTCGTGGTATGCACAATCGTCAGGCTTGGATTGTTTGGGCTGAAGAAGTGCTAGCTGAGTTAAAAGACATGGATAGCGAAGGCAGCAGCATCGCGCTATAAGCTACCTTGTTATCTAAAAAAGCCGCTATCTTATAGCGGCTTTTTTGTGTGTGCTGCTCAGTCGCAGCCCAATGTCAGTAACAACCTATTGCGATGCAATGTCAACTTCAGCTCGCACACCCAAAGTGTGGCAAATTGCATAAGTTAATTCAGCACGATTCAGTGTGTAGAAATGGAAATCCTTCACACCTTCGCGACTTAAGACACGTACCATATCAATCGCATTACTTGCCCCCACCATCTGACGGCTTAACAAGTCATCATCTAATCCTTCGTATTGCTTCTCTAACCAACCTGGGATTTTTACGTTATTTGCCAAGGCAAAACGCTTAGCTTGGGTCATGTTCGAAACAGGCAAAATACCCGGTACAATTTCAACATCAATGCCGGCAGCAACACAACGGTCACGGAAGCGTAAGTAGCTTTCAACGTCAAAGAAAAATTGGGTGATCGCACGGCTCGCACCGGCATCCACTTTACGCTTAAGATTGATCAAATCTGCTTGAGCGCTTTTTGCTTCTGGGTGAACTTCCGGGTAAGCCGCTACCGAAATATCAAACTCCGCTTCTTTGCGTAGCAGTTCAACCAAGTCAGCAGCATACATATCAGGCTTGCCACCTTGTGGTGGTAAATCACCACGCAGTGCAACGATATCGCGAATACCGCTGTTCCAGTAGTCACGGGCGATAGTACGTAGTTCATCGCGTGTTGCATCGATACAGGTTAAATGCGGGGCAGCCACAAGGCCTGTCTGATCTTTAATATCTTTAATAATAGAGTGAGTGCGATCGCGTTCACCCGAATTAGCACCGTAAGTCACAGACACAAACTTCGGCTTTAATGTTTTTAGACGATGGATAGAAGCCCAAAGGGTCTTTTCCATTTGCTCGCTGCTTGGCGGAAAAAACTCAAATGACACATTGATATCCCCTTTAAGGTCTACAATGTTTTGGTTAAGCGCCTCTAAATGGCTTGCGTGAGAATACCCCATAGTTCATCCCTTCCTGTCCTGGCGCCGTGGCCTGCTATCCTTAAAAGCGAACGTCTTTAAATAACCATTTAGACGTCTATATGTCTACAGAATGTCGTGATAACAATTTAATGTCAACCTACTAATCATGAATTTTTCTCACGTTCATATTGCATAATTTTCAATATAAAAAAACCTGCCAAAGGCAGGTTTCAAGGGGAATAGAGTATATTCCCAGTAAGGTGACAATTACCTCGTAATCATCCTATTTAGACCAAGCTCTCACCCTACATTCAACTGTGTTGGCAGAATATAAAGCCGTCGACGCAATCATCACATGCTAAAGCAGAGCGGCTAAACGATTAATATCTGACAATAATGCGCCTGCTGTAACATCACGCCCAGCACCCGGCCCGCGGATCACCAGTGGGTTATCACGGTACCAACGACTTTCTATAGCAAAAATATTGTCACACGGCAGTAGGTTCGCCAGCGCATGCTCTTTGGGCAATGCTTCGACCCCAACGGCAGCCTTGCCTTTCTTATCCAACCTCGCCACATAACGCAGTACTTTTTCTTCCCCATTGGCTTTAATGAGGCGTTTTTGTAAACGGCTATCGAGCTCTTCTGCTTGCTCAAAGAAGGTATCTAAACTGACTTTAGCCAATGACTCAGGCACTAGCGTTTCCACTTTAACCTGCTCAGGTTCAATGCTGAGTCCCGACTCACGCGCCAAAATAACCAGCTTGCGCATCACATCACTGCCGTCTAGATCATGGCGAGGATCGGGTTCAGTTAAGCCTTGTTGCCACGCTTGCTCAATTAATACCGAAAACGGTACTGAGCCATCATATTGCTGGAATAGCCATGATAAAGTGCCAGAGAAAATCCCCGATACCGCAATGATGTCATCGCCACTTTCCCGTAAATCACGCACTGTATGGTTTACGGGTAAGCCTGCACCAACCGTCGCGTTATATAGCCAATGACGACTGGTTTTGGCAAACGCATCTTGTACTGCGTGGTAATCAACACTCGATGCAGAACCTGCCACTTTGTTCGCCGAAATCAGGTGTAAGCCACTTTCTGCCACTTGTGGATATTTCGCCGCCAATTGAGCACTGGCTGTGACATCCAAAATCACCACATCATCATACGGATGTGCGGCTAGCGTGGTAAGTAACTCTCCGTCTTCATATTCAATCGCTTCATCATTGAAATACGTTAAGGCACGAGATGGTTCAATGCCCTGATAATCAATCCAATGACGGCTACTATCGGCAACACCAATCAGAGTGAAAGTCTTCCCATGGCGCTTGCTCAGTTGCTCACGTTCGGTTTCAAATAACTCAAGCCAACGGCTACCTATATTGCCTTTGCCACAGAGCACTAAACCAATTCGCTTTTGAGCTTGAAATAAACTCTGGTGCACTCGCCCAATCAAGGTTTCTGGGTTTACATGGCGTAAAATCGCCACCAAGCTCAACCCTGATTCGGCTTCAGCCAAAAACTCAACCGGCTGGCCTTTTAGCTGCTGATAAAAGCCATGGCAATGCACTGGGTTATTCACCACCCCCGCCCCAACAACGGCAACCATAGTGAAACCATCGCGCAATCTTAATTCTGCGGCAATACCACGATCTTGCAGTAAGCCCAGAACCCCATTGACCACTTCACCTGTATACGCCAATAAAATTCGACCTTGCTCAGGATCAATGCTCTGTGCCAATGGCGGTAATTGTGCCCGTAGCAATGTGCGCTCTAGTTCTTTACGAACAGGTTCAAAATCATTGGCACGTGGCACATCAAGTTCAATCAAGCAGACATCATCTAATGAAGTAACAATTTTCGCACCGCGACCTGAAGCTAAAACACGCTCCACACGCGTTGAGCCCGATTCAGGCTGATGACTACAACGTAGCATCAAGTCAATGGTGCTTTGTGCGACAGGTTGAAGGGTACGGCTATGTAATACCGGTGCGGCAAGTCGGGCCAATTCACTGGCTTCATCAAGGCGCAGCAACGGTAGCAGACAGGCATCTTTAACCTGATTAGGATCAGCGCTATACACACCCGCGACATCACTCCAAATCGTCACGCGCGAGACATCCGCTAACGCACCAATCACAGTGGCAGAATAATCAGATCCATTACGGCCTAGTAGCACCGTTTGACCCGCTTGGTTTTGGGCCATAAAACCAGTAATCACAATACGGTGCTGGCTGTGTTGGATCAGTTGCTGCTGGAGTAATGGCCGCGAAGCTGCGCAATCCACTTCAGGCTGAGCGGCTTGCTCTGCTCGTAAAAAATCACGAGAGTCGAGAGCGCATGCGGGTAATTGATCCACATTTAATAACGCTGCCAATAAGCGAGCAGACCATAATTCACCATGGCCTAATACTTTAGCTCGCGTGGCCTCATCTAACGTTTGGTCACTAAGCGCTGACAATGTACTCAGTTCAAGGTGGAGCTGGGTTTGTAGTTCATCGGCAACGGGCTCAGGCAATAACTCTTTGATCAACGCTTGCTGATACTGACGTAGCGCTTGCAGTGCCTCATGGGCATGACGCCCATCTTTGGTTAGCAAAGTAAGCCATTCAATCAAACGGTTGGTGGTTTTTCCGGCCGCCGACACCACAATCAGATCATCGGCATTCGAGTATTCCTGCAAGATTGTTGCAACCCGACGATAGCACTCAGCATCGGCTAAGCTGCTGCCACCAAACTTATGTAATTGACGCGGTTGAGCCTGAGTCATTATCCCACCTCTGCTGCTTGTTGAAATGCTTGTGCTAAGTCGGCGACCAAATCACTTGGATCTTCGAGACCCACCGATAAACGAAGTAGTGCCGTATTAATACCAGCCTCTGCTTGTGCTTCATCTGACATCGCGCGGTGCGTCATGCTTGAGGGGTGAGCAATCAGGCTTTCAGTGCCGCCTAAGGATTCCGCGAGCGAGAAACATTTAAGCACTTTCACAAACACTTCAAGTTGCTGGAAACTTCCAGCTAATTCAAAGCTAATCATAGAGCCAAAGCCTTTTTGTTGGCGCTTAGCAATATCATGCCCGGGATGATCAGGTAGGCTAGGATGATAGATAGCTGCAACTTGAGGGTGATCTTTTAAGAATGCCAGCACTTGAGCGCCATTTTCTTCGTGCATCTTCATACGTGGTACTAAAGTACGTAAACCTCTAAGGGTCAGGTAGGCATCAAACGGCGCACCTGTCGCACCAATACAATTTGCCCACCATGCGATGTTTTCCGCTTGCTCTGCATCAGCAGAAATAAGGATACCGCCCACAACATCGGAGTGGCCGTTGATATATTTAGTGGTCGAATGCACGACAAAGTCTGCACCTAATGCGATAGGCTGTTGCAGGACTGGAGAGAGGAAGGTGTTATCAACCGCCACTTGTGCGCCCGCTGCTTTGGCTTGCTGGCATAAAACTTCGATATCAATAACACGAAGTAACGGGTTAGATGGGGTCTCCACCCAAATAATTTTAGGTTGCTTAGCAAGAGCACGAGCAAAAGCTTGCGGATCAGACTGATCAACAAACTCAACCTTAAAGTCGCCTTTATTCGCGCGAGTATTGAATAAGCGATAAGTACCGCCATAACAATCGTGCGGGGCAACAATAAGATCATCAGGACCTAATAAAGCAGAAACGAGAAGGTTAATCGCAGCCGTACCACAACTTGTTACCACACCACCCGCACCGCCTTCCAACTCAGTTAACGCATCGGCCAACATATTGCGGCTTGGGTTGCCAGAACGAGTATAATCATATTGCGGAACCTCACCCAGTTGTGGAAAACTGTAGGTGGATGTGAGGTAGATTGGCGGGACGACCGCATGATGCTGAGAGTCGGATTCAATGCCGGTACGAACTGCAATCGTGGCAAGTTTCTTGTCACTCATATTAACCTTCCTTGTTTCGGTTTAATGCCGAATAAAATTCCTTCATCAACATTAACTACATTAAACTAGGACGTCAACACTTCCAGACGTCTATATGTCTTTGCTTATGGCGGTAAATATCGCTAAAATTCAACCAAACTTTAATTATGACTCACTGCCCTACTCGCAGTTATTTCGTAAGACCCCAATATCTCTGAGGTTTATTCAGAACATAGTGGCGTGAAATAACCTGAGCGGCGGTAAAACAACAACGCTGAGAAGGTAAAACATGGCAGAGTGGAATGGCGAGTACATCAGTCCATACGCGGAACACGGTAAGAAAAACGAACAAGTAAAAAAAATTACGGTGTCGATTCCATTAAAAGTCTTAAAGATTCTGACTGATGAACGTACGCGCCGTCAGGTAAATAACCTGCGCCATGCAACGAATAGTGAATTGCTCTGTGAAGCTTTTTTACATGCTTATACAGGTCAACCATTACCAACAGATGACGATATTCGTAAAGACCGTCCGGATGATCTACCCGCAGAAGCAAAAGCTTTGATGGATGAGATGGGCATTACTTACGAAGACATCAACGAATAAGCCGTCTTCGAGATACAAAAAACT
Source organism: Photobacterium sanguinicancri (assembly GCF_024346675.1). Taxonomy (NCBI): domain Bacteria; kingdom Pseudomonadati; phylum Pseudomonadota; class Gammaproteobacteria; order Vibrionales; family Vibrionaceae; genus Photobacterium; species Photobacterium sanguinicancri. Next base: position 208,325 of record NZ_AP024850.1, on the reverse strand, counting down.
GACTGTGGTGACAACTTTGGAACCACAGTCAGTAAATATGGAAACACGCTACTTCTTGTTATCATTAATGGCAGCTTTTACTTTATTCTTGCTTACGCTGCGCGTCCTACCACTAGCGTTAAAAGAAAAATAGAAATAACTAGACCAAGTAATTTAAGTTCACGCTTTTTCATAAAACTCTCCTTTTTGCTCGTCACTCAAAATAAGTTTTCTTACAACCATGATAAACACACCGGTTAGCACTAAATTCAGCGCTAATGACAACATGCTGATCGTCACAATTGGACCGCCGAAACCGTAACCAATACTGATCATCAACACACCCGCGCCAACCTCACCTCGTGGCCACATGCTAATCGACAATGCCAAACGCTCTTTAAGCGTGGCTTCCTTGCGATAACAAAACAGTGGGAACATCTTGCCGATATTGGCAATCACCGAAATCACCAATACGTGATAAGTAATTTCAGCGAGCGACATCGCAGGCATTGAAAGAGTGATACTGTCTGAAGCGGTCGTTGCGACGCCCCCAAAAATTTGCGGTAAGCTCAAGCCAACCAGCACCATGAACACGCCAGCGACAGAACTTGAGACTTGCTGATCAGCGGCGGATTCATGTTGCGATTTCATCATGCACCCCAGCACAAAAGCGGGTAGCAAAACTTCAAAATGGACGCCACTGCGCAAATAAAACAACTCACACAGCAACGCAATAATGACGGAGTAGCCCATCACAGCACCGGCAGACGACGGAATAGCCCATAGATGTAAATAACGATAACCCAGCGCTAACAAACCAAACATTAAGACTAGCGTCACGCCTAATGCAGGCTGCCAACCCACCACCAAAATAGATAATGGAATCATCAAGAGGACGGTATCGAGATCATCAAAAATGGCCAATATACGGGCTTTGTTAAACATCCACGTCGCACCAAGTCCAGCGGCTGTGAGCATGGCAAACAATACTCCAGCAGAGGTTGGCGCAGCAAAGCGGCCAATCACTAAAGTCTCTGTCCACGCATCGACATTGCTCCACATCTCTGGCGGCATCAGCACGAACACGAAATACAGTACTACCCCAACCCATGGGAAGGTGGCCGTCGTCATTGCGACCACATAATCCCAGCGATACTGCTTTAAGTTGTTCTTATCGATTTCAAACTCACGACCAACATTGATCATGATGTAGGCCAGCGCCGACATCGTCAGCACCATAATGGTGGGTTGCAGTTGGCCGTAGCCAGCAATGAATGATGGTAGCAATTGTGAGCACACTAGCCCCACCAACAGTAATGCGGAATATATAATGATTTTTTTCACGTCATAACCTCTTGTATTACATTGCTCGTCGAAAAGAGCCTGCCCCCCTCATAGAGGTGCAGGCAGTTAGGTTAGACGAATTTCACTTTAGTAATTTCTTTGATACCCGACAGTACGAATGTCGGTACAGATGCGGCAATAATCACAGCCACCAGGTGACCAAATGACAGGGATTCAGTGTTAAAGATCATCTGACCTAAACCTGTGTACATCACCCCTAGCGATAGCGTTGCAGACAAGGCTACTGCGCCTAGTAGATACTTATTGGTGAATGGATTTTTACGGTATAGCGTAGTGAAGCTACGTGAATCAAATAGGTGCCATAGCTGTGCGAAGATCAGCATGGCGAAAGCAACAGTCTGTGCGTATTCTGCACTGTGACCCGCATTCAATGCCCAGCTGAAGGCCATGTAACTCATGCCACCTAAGGCTAAACCACGGATAACAATCTTGGCCCCAAGGCTATCGCCAAAGAAACCTTCGTTACGCTTACGTGGCTTACGTGACATCACGTCTTTTTCTTCCGGCTCAACACCCAGTGCCAGTGCTGGTAAACCATCTGAAACCAAGTTGATCCACAAGATCATCAGTGGTGTTAGCGGCAAGATAGTTTCTGGCCCCATCATCAGAAAGGCAATCAAGATCACTGCAACTTCACCCACGTTGGCAGTCAGCGCCTGACGGATAAACTTACGTAAATTATCGAAGATCTGACGACCTTGGCGTACCGCTTTCACAATGGTGCTGAAGTTGTCATCAAGCAAAATTAAATCACCTGAATCTTTCGCCACCGAGGTGCCTGCAATCCCCATCGCCACACCAATATCTGCGCGACGAAGTGCTGGGGCATCGTTCACACCATCCCCCGTCATGGCAGGTACTTCGTTGTTGTCTTGTTGGGCTCTAACGATACGTAGCTTATGTTCAGGGCTAACCCGTGCAAACACGGCAACTTCAGGGCAGATACGACGTAGTTCTTCATCGTCCATCTCATCAAGCTGAGCGCCTGTGATCACTTTGTCGTTTTCAGAGCGGATAATACCGATATCACGCGCAACTGCTGCCGCTGTTAGGGCATGGTCACCCGTGATCATCACGGTACGAACGCCGGCATCGAAACAACTGTTTACCGCATCGCGCACTTCTGGGCGTGGCGGATCCATAATGCCGTATAGGCCAAGGATGGTAATGTCATGCTCTAGCTCGTGGTGGTCACGCTCTAGGTCTTCGTCAGTTAATGGACGAATACCAACGGCAAGTGTGCGTAGAGCTTGATCAGCAAACTCTTCAATCGCTTGTTGGTAATTGGCAATATGTTGCTCTGCAGGGCTGGTTGCTATCGCTAAGTTACCTTGCATTTCCTGACTTGAATGCGTCACAACATTGCCATCAATCATAAAGCCTGAGGCATTACGCAAGATGACATCCGGCGCACCTTTCACTGCTAAGAAGTGCTGACCTTCATTATCACGAACAATCACTGATGCCATTTTACGACCAGAATCGAACGGGAATTTTTCAACTATCGTAAATTCGCCTGATGACAACATAGTGCCTTGTTGTAAACCGGCTTTTGCAGCAGCAACAATCAACGCACCTTCCGTTGGGTTACCACGTACGGCGTATTTCCCTTTCTCTTGCAGATATTGGGCATCGTTACACAAGGTCGCAACGGTAAGACCACGCATCATTTCAGGGCTATCAGTCACCGCGACTTGGTGTTTTTGTGGCTCAAATTCACCTTTAGGATCAAAGCCTTTACCCGTTACTTTCCAGTAACGACCAGAGGCATCGTATGCTTGCATCACCTGCATTTGGTTTTGAGTTAGCGTACCTGTCTTATCAGAACAAATAACCGTGGTTGAACCGAGTGTTTCAATCGCAGAAAGTTGTTTTGCTAACGCATTGCTCTTCACCATTTTGGTGGAGCCCATGGTCAATACAATCGATACAACTGTCGGTAGACCTTCAGGAATAGCCGCAACAGATAATGAGATACCCGTATTTAAAATTTCTAACCATGGCATGCCATGGTAAAGGCCAATAGCACAAACAACAGCAACCACAGACAGAGCCGCAATCATCAACGTATGCGCAATGGTATCCATGCGAACTTGCATGGGGGTTTTCGTTTCTTCTGTGTTGGTCATCAAGTCGGCAATGTGGCCCACTTCGGTTTGCATCCCAGTACCAACCACAACACCATAACCATTACCTGAAGTAACAATGGTGGTCATAAAGCCCATATTGAGCTGATCACCCAAGCCTATATTGTCACCTTCCAGCTCAGCAACACACTTATCAACAGGTTCAGACTCCCCTGTTAACGCGGCTTCATCAATGGAAAGTCGGTTGGCTTCAATAATCCGTACATCGGCGGCTAAAATATCACCGGTATTGATTTTAAGAATATCGCCTGGCACCAACTCGCGCGCCGGAATCGACAGTACATCACCATCCCGCACAACTTGAGCTGTGGGTGCTGCCATCTCTTTTAATGCATCCATGCCTTTTTTAGCTTTCATTTCTTGCCAAAATGCAATCAGTGCATTAATAAAGATGATCACGGTAATCGCAATACCATCAACATTATGGCCGGTGAAAAATGAAACTAATGCACCCACACCTAAAATAAAAATTAGTGGGTTTTTAAATTGATCCAACAGCATGGCTAAAGCTGATTTACCTTCTTGCTCTTGCAGTTCATTAGGACCATATTCTTGTTGACGATCTTTAACTGTCTTTGATGATAATCCAGAACGTGTTGTTTCGAGTTCTGAAAGCGTATTATCCGCTGTCTTTATAAACCACTTTTTTCGCATACAATAATCTCCCACAAAATAAAGGCGAACGAATCCGGCTAAAATAATTAGCAAAACCTGAACTTTGTTTATATATGACACTCAAACAGAATTGTTAAAGCGAGTACAAATTATAATATTCATACAAATGATGGAATTAATTTCGGCATTTGCTTTTCTTATTTGGGAGCATTTTTGATTATTATCAATATTCATCTCGATATCAGCGATAATTATTAAAAACAATGTAAATAGGTATAAATAAGACCTAATGATAACCACCACAACACCTCGGTAAAACCGATATATAACGGCAATTACACAGGTTTTATCATATCGAGAGGCATTTTTAGCGATACACATCACACATGAACTTGATGACAAAGCCGACGCCTTTTCATCCAAGTAAAAACTGGCCATTAATGACAAATAAATGCTAGTATATATTTTAGTGACAATAATTAACTTATAAGCTAGGTGAATGTAACTTCATATTTCAAAAGATCTTAATTTATTACACCTGATTTCACGGTGTAAAAAACATCTGATAATACAAATAACCTCTCATTTTATTTTCAATTCGTTATAAGTTAATAATTAACATGTATTAATACATAGTTATTTCAACCTAGTTTTAAATTGCTATGAATTGTAAAAACCAAACTTAAGTACAGTTATTGATATTAATTCGGCCATATATAAAGAAGCCGAATATAAAAATGATCGTAATCAATTAGCCTTATTGAACAATTAATACAATGGTTGTGTAAGATATATACGATGTAATACGGATATTCCTCGGTCGTTTGTTTATTAACCAATAATAGGTGAGGTGGTATATGTTAGATTCTGTCATTAACACAATAGGCATGTGTTTGATCGGTGGAAAATACATGTTAATGATTATATTAGCAGGTATGGCCTTCTTCTCTGGGGCTGCAAGCTTTGATCTACTCATGGTGCAAGGCTTACAACCAGCAGAGTGAGTCAACTGCGAGAAATCGTTACAGCAAGGCGCACATAGCAAAAAGCCAGCAACACTGAATGCCGCTGGCTTTAGAGTAATCTACAACTCAACTAGATAGGTTACATTAACTTTCCATGTAACCTTTAGGCATCTCGATTTGCGCGACACCTGATTCAACCGCAGCAACCGCAACCGCTTTCGCTACGCGAGGTAATAAGCGTGGGTCCATTGGTTTTGGAATAATGTATTCAGGGCCAAAGCTCAAGCTCTCAACACCTGCCGCTTTTAACACTTCCGCCGGTACTGGCTCTTTCGCTAATTCGCGAATAGCCTTCACTGCGGCCAGTTTCATCTCATCGTTAATTTGGCTAGCACGTACATCCAGTGCGCCACGGAAGATGAATGGGAAACACAGTACGTTGTTCACTTGATTTGGATAATCAGAACGACCCGTACCCATGATTAAATCATCACGTACGGCGTGCGCAAGCGCAGGTTTGATTTCAGGATCTGGGTTTGAACAAGCAAATACCACGGGTTTATCTGCCATTAATTTTAATGCTTCAGGTGCCAGTAAATCAGGACCAGAAACACCCACAAAGATATCCGCCCCTTCAATCACATCTTCAAGCGTACGTTTATCTGTATTGTTAGCAAATAGTTGTTTGTATTCGTTAATATCATCACGACGTGTGTGAATAACACCTTTACGATCCAGCATGTAAATCTTCTCACGCTGTGCACCGCACTTGATGAGCATTTCCATACAAGCAACCGCGGCTGCGCCTGCACCTAGGCAGACAATCACTGACTCTTCAATCACTTTACCTTGCAGGTCTAATGCATTCAGCATACCCGCAGCAGTAACAATCGCCGTACCGTGTTGATCATCGTGGAAAACTGGCACATTACAGCGTTCAATCAGGCGTTTTTCGATTTCAAAGCAATCTGGCGCTTTAATGTCTTCAAGGTTAATACCACCAAAGGTGTCAGCGATATTAGCAACCGTATCAACAAACTCATCGATAGTACGGTGCTTCACTTCGATATCGATCGAGTCTAATCCAGCAAAACGTTTGAATAGCAGCGATTTACCTTCCATTACGGGCTTTGATGCCAATGGACCTAGGTTTCCAAGGCCAAGAATCGCAGTACCATTAGTAATAACAGCAACCATGTTGCCCTTACCCGTGTACTTGTAGACATTTTCAGCATTCTGCGCGATTTCACGCACTGGCTCAGCGACACCCGGGCTGTACGCTAGTGCTAAGTCTTCTACCGTATCGGCAGGCTTAGTCAGAGAAATAGCAGTTTTGCCTGGAACTGGGTATGCGTGGTAATGAAGCGCTTGTTGGCGAAAATCTTCAGACATGATGTTCTGGTCCTGATGATAATGGGGGTAAAAATACGATGCTGAACAATTATCTGGCGTAATAAAAAGAAGCCAGCTTAGAATTCGTGCGAGCCAGATCATATTCTATAGCGAGTCAAAATCCTAGCTCAGCTAAGCTGGTCGAGCCAATCGAATTGCGATTTTCGCTAACAATATTGAAAAAAGGGGTAGAAAGCGTGTCACAATTTTTTCATATCGGTTTTTTGTTCTAAAAACCAATAGATAGCATTACTTTTAGTGTGGTTTTAATCTGGTGAGTTTGCACATATGTAATCAGAATATTACCAGTGCGACGTGATAGTTCAGGTAGGAATAGAGATAGCAGAAAACAAAAAGGGACGCAGTAGCGTCCCTTTTGGCGGTATTTATCAAGTAAAAATTACTTACTTGTAAGCGCACCGAAACGCTTGTTGAATTTATCAATACGGCCACCAGTGCTAACTTGACGTTGCTTACCAGTGTAGAACGGGTGACATTTGTCACAAACATCAAGGTTGATGTCTTTGTTCATTGTAGAGTTAAAATCAAACGTGTTACCGCAAGAGCAACGAGCACTTACAGCTTTGTATTCTGGGTGAATACCTACTTTCATGGGGGTAACCTCAAATAAAGGCCGTGTCGCTCTCCCGATCCAAAGCCGGGCACCACACGCGTTAAAAAAATAGTTATCGCGCAAGGCGATAATTCAGGTCGCGTATAGTAATCAATCACACTACACAGATCAACTAATGATGGCTGATTCCCGAGTAAAAGTAGAATACGCCTTTTTAATGACCATCTCATCAAGCATTTGGGATACCTTGTTAGGCAAGGTACACTGCCTCTCTAATTTACGCTTAAACTAATGCGGATTTGCAGTTTACGATGACGCTCGATATAGCCAAAGTGGCACTCCCAGTACCTCTGGACAAAACGTTTGATTACCTTATAAAGCCCAATACCTACCCTGTTATTGGTGGTCGCGTTCGCGTGCCATTTGGTCGTCAGCATCTAATTGGCATTGTCGTGGCCCTGACTGACCACTCCGATTTTCCGCGAGAACAAATCAAACCACTCGGAACGGTTATCGACCGTGAAACATTATGGTCGCCAGCACTGTTTGGTCTATTAAAATGGGCGAGCCAGTATTACCAATATCCACTGGGGGATACTTTAGCTAATGCGATGCCAGCCCTATTGCGTAAAGGGCGAGAAGCCTCACCTACCGCGTTAAAAAGCTGGGCATTAACAGAGTCCGGAAAAAACCAGCCACTCACGAGCCTTAAGCGTGCTCCGCGCCAAGTACAAGTGCTTACGGTCTTGCAGCAAGGCGTAACCAGCCATGAAGCCCTGTTGGCGCAAGAGGTTAGCTCTGCGACGCTCAAAGCTTTAGTTGAAAAAGGCTGGATCGAAGAAAAAACAGAACAACCAAAGCTGAATAATTGGCTAAAACATTTTGAAGTCACCGAAGAAAAGCCGCGCTTAAATGAAGAGCAAGCCTTGGCGATTGCCACCGTCAACTGTAACCCTGATTACGGCTGTTATTTGCTAGAAGGCGTGACCGGCTCTGGAAAAACAGAAGTCTATCTTAACTTATTGGAACCCGTATTAGCGGCGGGGAAACAAGCGTTGATTTTGGTGCCAGAGATTGGCCTAACGCCACAAACCATTAATCGCTTTAAACGCCGTTTCAATGTCCCGTTAGAAACTATTCACTCAGGCTTAAATGACACCGAACGCCTATCGGCATGGCTTGCCGGACGCGATAATCAAGCAGGTATCATCATAGGTACTCGCTCGGCGCTATTCACCCCATTTGCCAACCTGGGGATTATTATTGTTGATGAAGAGCACGACCTCTCATACAAGCAACAAGACAGCTTGCGCTATCACGCCCGTGACATTGCGGTATTACGCGCCAACAAAGAAAATATCCCTGTTATTTTAGGCTCAGCAACACCTGCATTAGAAAGCCTACATAATGCCAAAACAGGTAAGTACCACCATCTCACCTTGACTCAACGTGCAGGTGTGGCACAAAAAGCCCGTCATGGTGTATTGGATATCAAAGGGCTGTACTTAGAATCAGGCCTCTCTGCACCACTGATCGCCCAAATGCGTAAACACTTGCAAGCAGGCAATCAGGTGATTTTATTTTTGAACCGTCGCGGTTTTTCCCCTGCCATCATGTGCCATGAATGTGGTTGGCTAGCCGATTGCCAACGTTGCGATATTCACTACACCTTCCACCAGCAAACAGGGGAATTACGCTGCCACCACTGTGGTGGTCAACGTCCTATCATGCCGCAGTGCGGTGGCTGTGGTTCAACGCAGCTGATCCCTGTCGGTGTCGGTACTGAACAGCTAGAGCAGCAACTGGCGACTTTATTCCCAGAATATAAAGCAGTACGGATTGACCGTGATAGTACCCGTCGTAAAGGGTCGTTAGAAAACTACCTAGAAGCGATCAAAAATAACGAATACCAAATTTTAATTGGCACCCAAATGCTCGCGAAAGGACATCATTTCCCTAACGTGACGCTGGTTGCCTTAATTGATGTCGACAGTGCATTATTCAGTAATGACTTTCGGGCGTCAGAAAGATTAGCTCAACTGTTTATCCAAGTTGCAGGCCGAGCAGGACGCGCCAGTAAACCGGGTGAGGTCATGTTACAAACGCACCACCCTGAGCATGCATTGTTGCAAGATTTATTACACAAAGGCTACGACAGCTTTGCCTCCACCGCGCTTAACGAACGTAAACAGGCATGGCTACCACCTTATACATATTTAGCCTTAATGCGGGCGGAATCGAACGACAACGACCAAGTACTACAGTTCTTGCAGCAAGTGCGAAATACCTTTGAAACCAGCCCGAGGTTCAACCAAGATGTGTGCATTATGGGACCAAATCCTGCGCCATTAGCCCGTCGAGCTGGGCGCTACCGCTGGCAGTTATTGTTGCAAACACCCGATCGAAAAACCTTGCAACAGCTACTGAATATAGCCAAGCCAATGGTGCAATTACTGCCTCTTGCCAAAAAAGTTAGGTGGTCGATAGATGTTGAGCCTCAAGATTTGACTTAAAATAGGCAATGCGAGATAGATCACATACCGAATGTAATTTATGCCATCAAAGGCATGTTTAATTTATGTAGAAATGCCTACAATAACGAGCTTGTCGGTTAAGGTATCTGCCCTTTTTGGCTATGGTCCTCCGGCAATTTTATGAGAGAAATCATAGAGAGGAAGTGCAACTATGGCGACAATGAAGGATGTTGCCCAGCTCGCCGGCGTATCAACAGCCACGGTATCTCGTGCGTTAATGAACCCGGAAAAAGTGTCGGCATCAACTCGAAAAAAAGTCGAGCAAGCTGTCATGGAGTCTGGTTATTCACCGAATTCACTAGCAAGAAATCTTCGTCGAAACGAATCCAAAACCATCGTCACTATTGTTCCAGACATTTGTGACCCTTATTTCAGTGAGCTTATTCGAGGTATCGAAGAAGCTGCAATGGAACATGGTTATTTGGTTTTATTAGGTGATAGCGGTCAACAAAAAAACCGCGAGAATTCATTCGTGAACCTTGTCTTTACCAAGCAAGCAGACGGTATGCTATTACTGGGCACCGATCTGCCGTTTGATGTCAGCAAGCCTGAACAGAAAAACCTACCACCCTTGGTAATGGCCTGCGAATATTCACCTGAACTCGAACTACCGACAGTCCAGATCGATAACCTGACAGCAGCATTTGAAGCGGTTAACTACCTCACTCAGATGGGCCATCACCGTATCGCGCAAATTTCCGGGCCAGACACAGCACCCTTGTGCCATTTTCGTTCGCAAGGCTACCAGCAAGCACTACGCCGTGCTGGTGTAGAGCTCAATCCAGCCTATACCGTAAAAGGTGACTTCTCGTTTGCCGCTGGTGCGCGCGCAGTGACAGCACTGTTGTCGCTACCAGAGCCGCCAACCGCTATCTTTAGTCACAGTGACGTGATGGCCATTGGTGCGATGCAACAAGCTAAACGATTAGGATTACGCGTTCCTCAAGACATCTCAATCGTCGGCTTTGATGATATCCAATTTGCAGAATACTGCGATCCACCATTAACCACGGTTTCACAACCACGTTATGAGATTGGTCGCCAAGCAATGTTGATGCTATTGGAGTTACTAAAAGGCAAAGATGTGCAAGCAGGTTCACGTTTACTTGATGCAAAATTGGTTATCCGAGAAAGCGCAGCACCACCACCACTGGCATAAGCCAGCGCAATAACTACTGCCAACTAGATCGTGAGCTTATCGTTTTGCGCATAAGCTCACACTTCTCACGTCAATTATCCCCCACTTTCAAGCCTAAATTGACTCTGACACTAGTCAGTATCCATCCAAGTTTGTACCATAGCGATACCGAATTCCTTGTATTGTCAGCATTGTGGCCACTAAAGATTATGTAAAGCGCGGGCGCGCGCCGAAAAAGCCAGCTAATAACCGTCGTAAAACTACTGCGACTCGTTCGTTTCCTATCAAATGGGCAGTCATTGCCGTACTTTTGGTGGGCGCTTTAGGCTATGGCTTATATTTTTTAGCGACCAGTGACCCTGCGCCAGCTCAAGCGCCAATCACCAAACCTAAGACGGTAAAACCACAAGTCGCCAAACCAGCGGTGGTAGCCCCAAAACAGACGATCAAGCCAAAAGCCGATTTACCGCCAAAACCTGAAGAGAAATGGCGCTATATCGAAGAGCTTGAAAATAAAGAAGTGAAAGTAGAAAGCAAAAAAGAGCAGAAACCAACACGCCCTTATTTAATGCAATGCGGCGCTTACCGCAGCTTAGAACAAGCAGAAGAGCGTAAAGCCATGATTGCATTCCAAGGCCTTACTAGCCAAATTAAAGTAGCACAAGGCGAAAAAGGGAAATGGCACCGCGTAATACTTGGCCCTTATCCGCAAAAACGGAAAGCGGAAAGCGATCGCAACCAATTACGCCGTGGCGGTATCGAACCTTGCGCCATTTGGTATTGGGAATGGTGATAAGCAATATATCGCCCCTATGATTTACAATAAAAAAGGATGCTACGGCATCCTTTTTTGATCACCAACGTAGCTCCCACCTTGAAATTTCCCGTCACCATCCCAAGATTAGAATGATATCGATACCGGCACTGAACGCCGGCGCAAACCAAAGAGGTTTCCCCGTGACAACTATTGTATCTGTACGTCGAAACGGAAAAGTCGTTATCGCAGGTGATGGTCAGGTCTCCCTGGGCAATACTGTGATGAAGGGTAACGCGCGCAAAGTCCGCCGTTTATATAACAATAAAGTACTGGCAGGTTTTGCTGGCGGTACTGCTGATGCATTCACTCTATTTGAGCGTTTTGAGCGTAAACTCGAGATGCACCAAGGCCACTTGCTAAAATCAGCAGTGGAACTTGCGAAAGACTGGCGTACCGACCGTGCGCTACGCAAACTTGAAGCCTTATTGGCCGTTGCCGATGAAACGGGCTCGTTAATTATCACTGGTAACGGTGACGTGGTTCAGCCTGAAAACGATCTGATTGCGATTGGTTCTGGTGGTAACTTTGCACAAGCAGCTGCGATTGCATTGCTTGAAAATACCGACCTTGGTGCACGTGAGATCGCAGAGAAATCACTCAATATTGCTGGCGACATCTGCGTATTCACCAACCATAACCACACCGTTGAAGAACTAGAGACCAAGTAAGGAAGTTGCCATGTCTGAGATGACTCCACGCGAGATTGTTCACGAACTTGATCGCCACATTATCGGCCAAGATAAAGCAAAACGCGCAGTTGCCATTGCATTGCGTAACCGCTGGCGTCGCATGCAGCTTCCAGAAGAGCTGCGTGTTGAAGTCACCCCTAAAAATATTCTAATGATCGGTCCAACGGGTGTCGGTAAAACTGAAATCGCCCGCCGTTTAGCAAAACTGGCTAATGCACCTTTCATTAAAGTCGAAGCCACTAAGTTCACGGAAGTGGGCTATGTGGGCAAAGAAGTAGAAACCATTATCCGCGACTTAACCGATGTCGCAGTGAAAATGGTTCACCAACAAGCGATGGAAAAAGTAAAATTCCGCGCAGAAGAACAAGCTGAAGACCGTATTCTCGACATTTTGTTACCACCAGCACGCGATGCGTGGGGCCAAAATGAAGAAGGCGATAACCACTCATCAACGCGTCAATCTTTCCGTAAGAAATTACGCGAAGGTAAACTAGACGACAAAGAAGTTGAAATTGATATCGCTGCGCCACAAATGGGTGTGGAAATCATGGCACCTCCGGGCATGGAAGACATGACCAACCAGCTGCAAGGCATGTTCCAAAACCTTGCGGGCAACACTTCGAAAAAGCGCAAGATGAAAATCAAAGACGCGCTGAAAGCCGCCTCTGAAGAAGAAGCCGCTAAGCTAGTAAACCAAGAAGAGCTAAAAGAACAAGCTATCTTCGCGGTTGAAAACAACGGTATCGTCTTCTTAGATGAGATCGACAAAATCTGTAAGCGTGGTGAGTCATCAGGCCCAGATGTGTCTCGTGAGGGTGTTCAGCGCGATCTACTACCACTCGTCGAAGGCAGCACAGTATCAACCAAGCACGGCATGGTAAAAACCGATCACATCCTGTTTGTTGCATCAGGTGCATTCCAAGTTGCAAAACCGTCAGACCTGATCCCTGAACTTCAAGGCCGCTTACCCATTCGTGTCGAGTTAGAACCCCTAACGAGTCACGACTTTAAACGCATCCTAACCGAGCCAAATGCCTCGCTTACGGAGCAATACCGTGCGCTGATGGAAACCGAGTCTGTCGAGATTTCATTTACTGAAGATGGCATTGATAAGCTAGCAGAAGCCGCATGGCAAGTGAATGAGCGCACGGAAAATATCGGTGCTCGTCGCTTACATACTGTGATGGAACGCTTGATGGAAGAGCTGTCTTACGATGCATCAGAAAAGTCTGGGCACGTACTGGTGATCAATGCTGATTACGTCAACGAACGCTTAGGTGAACTCGTTGAAGATGAAGATCTAAGCCGCTTCATTTTGTAGTTATCTACGCTACGACAGAGAAAAACACCGATCAACGGCGCATTTATTGCGCCGTTTTTTTTGTACCTAGATATGACCGAAAAACTATTACCGGCTTCACAAATTTTGTTCTGAAACAAACATTGTTGCGATAAATTTGCCCATCGGACGAATTGCGCCATAATAGCCACTTGATACATTGCTAAGTACGATATTATGAAATCATCTTCTTCACTCGCGATTTGGTTAGATGCAGCTCGGCCGAAAACACTTCCGCTGGCTATAGCATCCATTGTTTGTGGTAGCGCGGTGGCAGGATGGCAAGGAAGTTTTTCTGCATCAATCTCAGGGTTAGCATTACTGACTGCCCTGTTACTTCAAATTTTATCTAATCTGGCTAATGATTATGGCGACGCCATCAAAGGCACAGATAACGACGACCGTCTTGGGCCGCAGCGCGCGATTCAGTCAGGTCTTGTGACGCCACAAGCCATGCGCACTGCCATGGGCTTAAATATCGTGTTAACCGTTGCTAGCGGGCTTACATTGATCTTCTTAGCCTGTAATAACTTACAAGACATGTTCGGTTTTATGCTGCTAGGCCTGATGGCAATTGCCGCTTCAATTGCCTATACCGTAGGTAATAAACCTTATGGTTACCGTGGTTTAGGCGATTTATCAGTACTGATGTTTTTTGGTTGGCTAGGCGTTGCTGGTACCTATTACCTGCAAGCAGGGCAAATCGATTCAGTGATCATGTTACCTGCAACAGCCTGTGGTTTATTGGCTGTTGGTGTACTCAACATTAATAACCTACGTGATATCGACAACGATCGTGCCTGTGGCAAGTTAACCTTAGCCGTTCGGATGGGACCAGAATGGGGCCGTAAATATCATCTATTTTTGCTAGCCGGTAGTGTTATTTGCTTGGCGCTATTTGCCTTACTTGAAATGCACTCACCATTTGGTTGGCTATTTGTGCTTAGCGTTCCATTGCTATTTAGCCACGGTAAAAAAGTGATGCAGTCTGCCGACGGTGCCGCCCTTCGCCCTATGATGGCAACCATGGTGAAATGCGCTCTACTGACCAATATTTTGTTTGCAGCTGGTGTGATGCTCTCTTAAACGCACCCACATGGACTAACGACGAGACCGTCCCCTCAAAGTGCGTATCGTCCGTTAGTCACTTATTGCAATGCCCTTTTAGCTGGTTATACTTTCAACAAGTTAGGACAATTTCTGTGCCTGTACTGAATCCGTACTAGCCACCGAACTGACTCCTTCAGCCTTTCGCCACAACAAGAAGTGAACTTATGGAATACAACACCTCAGAGCTATGCGATATCTACCTCGATAAAGTAGATGTAGTAGAGCCTATGTTCAGCTCTTATGGCGGTCGCAGCTCGTTTGGCGGCCAAGTCTCCACAGTTAAATGTTTCGAAGACAATGCGCTGATCCATACGGTCTTAGAGCAAGACGGTGCAGGACGCGTATTACTGATTGATGGCGGGGGTTCATTACGTCGAGCACTGATCGATGCAGAACTGGCGCAATTAGCCGCTGATAACGAATGGGAAGGGATTATCGTGTATGGCAGTGTTCGCCATGTCGATGAACTTGATGAGCTCGATTTAGGCATCCACGCGTTAGCGTCTATTCCTGTCGGTGCTGACGAGCAAGGTGTGGGTGAAGTGGATGTTGCCGTTAACTTTGGTGGGGTAACCTTCTTACCAGAAGATCATATCTACGCAGATAATACTGGAGTGATCTTATCGCAAGATCCACTCGATATTGATTAACAGGGTAAACACCTGTTAACACCTTACCTGTCGCTTTCAGGCGGGTCTTTCGTACCTAGTCCTAAATAAAGCTCTCACGATGGTGAGTAACACTCCCATCGTGATCACTAGATGCAGCTCAGCTCACTGGGCTGCATGTCAAAGCCAGAGTGATACCAATCTAGATAAGATTGGTATTCAATTACTCTACGCCTTCCATTTTGCCTAGCAGGTTACGAACACGTTCTTGCCATGCGTTATGGTCATTGCGAAGTTTGTCGTTATCTTGCATCAGTTCTTCACGGCCAGAACGCAATTCTTGCGCTTCCATTGCTAAGCTATCTTTTTGTTCTTTTAGTTCTTCAATTTCCATTTGTAGCAGAGAAATTGTATCAACCGCCAACTGTACTTTTGATTCTAGCTTTTCCAACATTTCTAATGACATAAATTTCACCTGATTGTAAGGCTCGCCCCTTCGACTAAGCCTGATAAGACGCGGCACGAGCGTGTTTAATATGCGATGTTGAAATCTATTCTAACCACGCAGAGGCTATCAAGCATCCCCTATTCTAGTGCTTTTTCGCAAGTGGTTAAAAAAAGACCTATTTTGATGATATTTTTGCATACCGACGTCGCATTATTCATTTTGCCATCGGCTGTGCACCTTTGTGCAATCCTCTCACCCTGTGGCATTGAATGATATTACAATCCGACATTTATGCGAAACCAGCGCAAACCTGCATGAATAGGTAAACAGTGGAGTGTGATAATTCAGCCATCGCATGCCAAACAATGCGTAGAATTGCGATCTCAATCTATTTTCATGCAGCCTCACCATGCTACTTTTTATCTTGATCGTATCTCTCTTGGATTTATCCAAGATTTGCCTTCTCTGGCACATCCGACCTATTTTAGGTCGGATTTTTTATGCCAATTCAACAACATACCCCTAAAGTGGCATAAGCAAAATGTTGCCTTTCGCGCATTTAAATAACCATTTAGTAAAAATGAGATTTCAATCATAAAACACGCAAACGCTTGCGCGTTTACGCGTTATCATTTTCCTTTTATGCTCGAACGCACATTATTCGAACGAAAATATTTTCATAATATCGGTACACAGCACCTCGCTGTGAATAACTATAAAAACGATACCCCTACAACATATCGATAAAAGGACTGAAAGATGACCAACTCAAAACAACACACCCTCCTCGGAGAGTGTATCGCTGAGTTTATAGGAACAGGTTTGCTGATCTTCTTCGGCGTCGGATGTGTCGCAGCCCTTGTATTAACAGGTGCAGAATTCGGCCAGTGGGAAGTCAGTATTATGTGGGGCTTCGGTGTCGCGCTTGCTATCTACTGTACAGCAGGCGTATCCGGTGCTCATATCAACCCAGCAGTCACCATCGCACTTGCACTCTTCCACGGCTTTGATAAACGCAAAGTCGGCCCGTACATTGTGGCCCAAGTACTTGGTGCTTTCTGTTCGGCGGCACTTATCTACGCACTTTACAGCAACCTCTTTACCGAATTCGAAGCCGCAAATCAGATCGTCCGAGGCAGTGAAGCCAGCCTAGCAACCGCAGGTATTTTCTCAACTTACCCTCATGCAGCCCTGTCTTTTAGCGGTGCATTTGCGGTTGAGTTCGTGATCACAGCGGTACTGATGTTTGCCATTCTAGCGATTGGTGATGATAAGAACGGTGCACCACGTGGCGCTATGGGCCCTCTACTGATTGGTATTTTAATCGCAATTATCGGTGGTTCTTTAGGTCCACTAACTGGTTTTGCGATGAACCCAGCTCGTGACTTTGGCCCTAAGTTCTTTGCCTTCATGGCGGGATGGGGTGACATGGCACTGACTGGCGGTAAAGATATTCCATATATGATAGTGCCAATACTGGCGCCTATCTTCGGCGCATGTTTTGGTGGCTGGTTGTACCCGAAAGTGATTGGTACTTACCTGCCAGGCAACAACTGCACCCTACCAAATAAATGCGAAGGCGATAGCGAACAAGAAACAGCCAATGCTTAATCGCATCAGCATGAAACGAACATAAAAATAGGATGCCAGCTCGACCCAGCGTCTGTGGTCGGGCTGAAGATAGCGTCCATCTCTACTACCCTATAAAAATACATCGAGGAAAATGTTATGACCACTGAGCAAAAGTACATTGTTGCACTTGATCAGGGTACGACTAGTTCCCGCGCGGTTGTGTTAGACCACAACGCCAACATCGTCTGCTCTTCTCAACGTGAATTCACCCAGATTTATCCAAAAGCAGGCTGGGTTGAGCACGATCCTCTTGAGATCTATGCAACGCAAAGTTCAACCTTAGTGGAAGTACTTGCCAAAGCAGGCATCCGCTCAGACCAAGTCGCGGGTATTGGTATCACCAACCAACGTGAAACCACCATTGTTTGGGATAAAAACACCGGTAAGCCTGTTTACAATGCGATTGTATGGCAATGCCGCCGTACTGCTGATATTTGTGAAGGCCTGAAAGGTGAAGGACTAGAAGAGTACATCCGTGAAAACACTGGCCTGGTGGTCGACCCGTATTTCTCTGGCACCAAAATTAAATGGATTCTGGATAATGTAGAAGGCGCACGTGAAGAAGCAGAAGCCGGTAATCTACTCTTTGGTACCGTTGATACTTGGCTGATCTGGAAGATGACTCAAGGACGTGTTCACGTTACTGATTACACCAATGCTTCACGTACTATGGTGTTTAACATCAACACCCTACAATGGGATGAAAAACTGCTGAAAGCTTTAGATATTCCACTGTCTATGATGCCTGAAGTGAAACCCTCTTCTCAAGTGTACGGCCAAACTAACATTGGTGGTAAAGGCGGTACGCGTATTCCAATCTCTGGTATTGCAGGTGACCAACAAGCCGCACTATTTGGCCAAATGTGTGTTGAACAAGGTCAAGCGAAAAACACCTACGGTACGGGCTGTTTCTTGCTAATGAACACAGGCAAAGAAAAAGTGACCTCGCACAATGGTCTATTGACGACGCTAGCCTGTGGCCCTAAAGGTGACGTGGCTTACGCACTCGAAGGCGCCGTCTTTATGGGTGGCGCATCCGTACAGTGGCTACGCGATGAAGTGAAACTGCTGAGTGATGCGAGCGACTCTGAATACTTTGCAGAAAAAGTCGGCAGTGCTAACGGCGTATACGTCGTACCTGCATTTACGGGCTTAGGTGCACCTTACTGGGACCCGTATGCTCGTGGGGCAATTGTTGGCCTAACGCGTGGTGTTAACTCTAACCACATTATTCGTGCAACGCTGGAAAGTGTGGCTTACCAAACACGTGATGTATTGGACGCTATGCAAGCGGACTCGGGTATCAAACTAGCCAGCCTACGTGTTGATGGCGGCGCGGTAGCCAATAACTTCTTAATGCAGTTCCAATCAGATATCCTCGACACTGAGGTACACCGTCCGGTTGTAACGGAAGTAACAGCACTGGGTGCTGCGTACTTAGCTGGCCTTGCCGTTGGCTTCTGGGACAGCATTGATGAGCTAAAAGACAAAGCAGTGCTAGATCGTAACTTCCTACCTTGTGCCAACGACAAGAAACGTGAACGCCGCTACCGTGGCTGGCAACGTGCGGTTGAATGTGCAAAAGGCTGGGCAATCGATGAAGACTACGATGACGAGTAACGAGTGATCATTAACTCTCTCAGAGGTTCACCCTTCAAAAAAGGTCTGCACTAGCAGACCTTTTCTTTGTCATTTCAATTCAATTGTTTTCTTTTCATCGTCTTTTAAGCAATCACACCGCCATCAATCAAACAGAATATTCAACAACACCCACCTCACCAGTTTTCAGCCATGACTACGCGATTAAGCTATGCCACAAGATCGGCACGACAATAATGGCTATCAGTAAGATTAATAACCCGTATTCAAGGCGCAATAATTGGTTGTGGGCTTGGCTCTGTTGTCGCTTGTTTAGTTGTTGGTTTTCTTGTTTCACCTCGCGGCGAAAGCGCTTGATCAGCCTATGCATCGTATCTCGCTATTTCTGTTATATTTTTATGCTAACATTTTGACCGAAAGCCATATTTATTATCGTGATCTTTTTCACGCCTACTACTTGATAGTGCACAGAAATAAATTAACGCAAACGTTTCACTCAAGCTGTGATAAGATCCCCGCCAGTTAAAAAGCCCACTGTTTTCTACTTCCGGAGTAACCATGAAACGCGATTTAGCGATGGCATTTTCCCGTGTCACTGAAGGTGCCGCACTGGCTGGCTACAAATGGCTTGGCCGTGGTGACAAAAATGCTGCCGATGGCGCAGCAGTTGAAGTTATGCGTACCCTTCTGAATCAAACCGAAATTGAAGGTGAGATCGTTATTGGTGAAGGTGAAATCGATGAAGCACCAATGCTCTACATTGGTGAAAAAGTCGGTTTGGGTGGTGATGCAGTAGACATCGCCGTTGACCCAATCGAAGGCACTCGCATGACAGCGATGGGCCAAAACAACGCGTTAGCAGTACTTGCTGCTGGTGAAAAAGGCTCATTCCTTAAAGCACCAGACATGTACATGGAAAAATTGGTTGTTGGTCCTGGCGCTAAAGGGGCTATTGACCTAGACAAGCCACTGGCTGAAAACCTAGAAAACATCGCAGCAGCATTGGGTAAAACACTCGATTCACTGGTTGTGACGACGTTAGCGAAACCGCGTCATGATCAAATTATTGTCGACATGCAAGCGATGGGTGTACGTGTCTTCGCCTTCCCTGATGGTGATGTAGCAGCGTCGATCCTGACCTGTATGCCTGATAGCGAAGTCGACGTAATGTACTGCATCGGTGGCGCACCTGAAGGTGTGGTTTCGGCTGCAGCCATTCGCGCCCTTGGCGGTGACATGCATGGCCGTTTGATCCCTCGCCATCAAGTGAAAGAAGACAACGAAGAAAATCGTCGTCTTGGTCAGATTGAAATTGACCGTTGTGGCGAGATGGGTATCGAACCAAACAAGCTACTGCGCATGGAAGACATGGCAAAAAGCGATAACGTGATTTTTGCCGGTACGGGTATTACGAAAGGCGATCTACTGGAAGGCATTAGCCGCCAAGGTGATATGGCAACGACTGAAACCCTACTGATCCGTGGTAAGTGCCGTACGATCCGTCGTATTAAATCAACGCACTACTTATCACGTAAAGACGATGCGATTAAAGGCCACATCATCTAAGTAGCACTTATTAGCTTTTCGCGACACACTATTCGTAGTCATAAAGCGTGCCTCCTTTGGCGCGCTTTTTTATGCTGTCACATTTCCCTCGTTCACATTCTGCCTATTCTTTAATCGCACTCACTCTCATATTTTCACTCCCATAAGCTTGCTTCATCTTCTATGCTTAGTTTGTAAAGTCGTTGCTTTATTTAGCTAGCTGGTTACATAATAGTGATGACAGAGGAAGATGGTGCTATGAAAACAATCGATAAAATTCTTCAACGAATGAAGCGGGAAGGTGATGTCACCGCCAAGGCGTTGGCACAAGAATTACGCCTAACAACCATGGGGGTACGCCAGCACCTTCAAGGGCTAGAAGAATCAGGGTTGGTTGATTTTCACGATGTAAAAGTGAAGGTGGGCCGCCCAACTCGCCACTGGCGTTTAACGGCACAAGGGCACAACCAATTCACCGATCGTCATGGTGATTTGATCATTCAAATGCTCGATTCAGTCGAAGATTTATTTGGCGCTAGCGGTTTGGAAAAAGTAATTAATCAACGTGAACAACAAACGTTCGAGCAATACCAACAAGCACTAGCAAAGTGTGAAAATTTAAAAGAAAAACTCGAATTACTGACTACACTCAGGGAGCAGGAAGGCTACATGGCTGAGCTGCTTCACGATGAGCAAGGCTACCTGCTGGTTGAAAACCACTGCCCTATTTGCCACGCAGCCAAACGTTGCCCATCACTGTGCCAATCAGAATTAAATGTCTTCCAACGTTTATTGGGAAATGAATACCTTGTCGAAAGGAACGACCACATTATCGCCGGAGAGAGGCGTTGCGCTTATCGAATCATGAACAATTAGAATAAGGAGCCAACTATGGCTGACTGGATCCCCGCGGAAGTAATAAACAATCGTCATTGGAATAACGATTTGTTTAGCCTGACGTTACGAGCAAATATCGAGCCCTTTAAAGCAGGGCAGTTCACTAAACTCGGTTTAGAAATCGACGGAAAGATGATCCAGCGGGCTTATTCATTTGTTAACCCACCGAGTGATAACACCATTGAAATTTACGCAACACGGGTTGCTGATGGCTTGCTATCCCCCCGTTTGCACCAGCTAGAGACAGGCGATCAGGTTTATGTCTCTGCGCGAGCAACAGGCTACTTCATGCTAAGCGAAGTACCTCCAGGTGAACACTTGTGGCTATTAGCGACGGGGACTGCCATTGGCCCTTACCTGTCCATGTTACGTGAGAAAGAAGTCTGGAAGCGTTTTCGTAAAGTCGTACTGGTGCATGCAGTGCGCTATGCTGCAGACTTAAGCTATCAAGCTGAAATCAATGCCCTCAAAGAACAATACCCCGACCAACTTATAGTACAACCGTTTGTCAGCCGTGAACCCGCGATGCTATCACTCACCGGACGTGTTCCCCTTGCGATTGCTGATGGTTTATTAGAGCGTCATGTCGGCTTAACGCTTAATGCAGAACAAAGCCAAGTGATGTTATGTGGCAACCCTGAAATGGTCCGTGACACTAAAGCAGCATTAGAGCAAAAAGGACTGGCGAAAAATTTACGTCGAGCGCCAGGGCAGATAACGATGGAACATTACTGGTAATTACATAAAAACGAGAAACAACTCCCTTTTATTGGGCTTGTCTCAACTCTGAGCCAGTCAAGATCTCAACTGACTGGCTAGGGTAAGAAGGTAAGCTGAAGAAGGAAGCCGATAATGTCAGATCATTTGTCCGAGAGTGCAAGCCACTCACCTCCACACCTGCAAACATTACCCAGTTTTGATGAACTCAAAACAATGGCAGAGCACGACCCTGCCGCCTTAGAAACGCTGCGTATCACCATGAGCCAACAGATCATCGATAATGCCAGTGAAGCGATGCAGCCTCGCCTTCAAGCTCAGCTTAGCCACATTAATCATGTCATCGCGACAGGTAAAAACCCTAACCATGTCAATGTGATGCTACGAAAAGAACTTCACAAGCAATTTATCCGCTTCTCACAAGCCCTAACGGCACCCGAGACTATCAAGCACCAACAGGCTGATATTAAGCCCTTTCGTCGACCACCCTCGGCATCCTAGATTACGCACTGACTTTTAAGAATGTCTCTGGATCCATGTCGCGAATATCAATCGTTAAGCTATTAATGTCAGCAGCATGCTTTTCAAGCTCGCCCATTACCTCTCGGGTTAAAATTCGCTTTTGCTCGATCGTTCGTCCAGCCAATAAGCTCAGCTCGATATGGATAAACGTTTGTTTAACACCATCTTCACCAATCAACCAATTATGGCAAGGATAAGCGCGCGTTTTGACAGCATCGGCTTCAAACAAACCACTGGCCAACATTACCCTGTGTAAATCATCCAGCAAGCCAGCCACATTGACGCGCTCAGCGACAGGATCGGCATACTCCACCACAAGATTTGGCATTTTTCCTCCTTAAAAAACTCAGCCCTAGCGCCAGCACAATCTGCTAACACTTAGCCATTACAGTACGATATTTGACCATTCATGGCGAGTTACATAGGTGAAAATTCAACCAAAGATCACTGTCTTATTTGACGGTGAAACATAAAATTTACGCTGAATTTATGATTAATTACGCTTTCACTGTTCACTTTTCTTCACGAAAAAGGTACAACCAAGCACGACAATGATTTTGAACAGTAAAATTATTCAGAATTCTGTTATATTTTTACGTAATTGAGACAAATCGAATTAAGTCTTTCTATCTATGTGGCTCTCAACCAGATGGCCAACGACTTAAACCGATTTGTTTTAATTTACACTATTTAAATTTGGAGAAATGCTATGCGCCATCCTGTAGTTATGGGTAACTGGAAGCTAAACGGTAGCAAGGAAATGGTCTCTGACCTTCTTAAAGGCCTTAACGCTGAATTAGAAGGTGTTGAAGGTGTTGACGTAGCCGTTGCTCCACCAGCGCTATACATCGACCTTGCAGAGCGTGAAATCGCTGCAGGCGGTAACAAGATCATTCTTGGTGCACAGAATACAGATCTAAACAACAGCGGTGCTTTCACTGGTGATATGTCTCCAGCGATGCTGAAAGACTTCGGTGCAAGCCACATCATCATCGGTCACTCTGAGCGTCGTGAATACCACGCTGAATCAGACGAGTTCGTTGCTAAGAAATTCGCTTTCCTAAAAGAAAATGGCCTAACACCTGTTCTTTGTATTGGTGAGTCTGATGCACAAAACGAAGCTGGCGAAACTATGGCTGTATGTGCTCGTCAAATCGACGCAGTAATCAATACGCTAGGTGTTGACGCTCTTAACGGCGCTATCATCGCATACGAACCAATCTGGGCTATCGGTACTGGTAAAGCAGCAACAGCTGAAGATGCACAACGCATCCACGCACAAATTCGTGCTCACATCGCAGAGAAATCTGAAGATGTTGCGAAAAAAGTTGTTATCCAATACGGCGGTTCTGTTAAACCAGAAAACGCAGCAGCATACTTCGCACAACCAGACATCGATGGTGCGCTAGTTGGCGGTGCAGCACTTGACGCGAAAGGCTTTGCAGCTATCGCTAAAGCAGCAGCTGAAGCAAAAGCATAATCTCGTATAACCACAGATTAGCTTAATGAAAGGTCACTTCGGTGGCCTTTTTTGTGCCTGCTATTTCTCTTTATGTCAGCATGTTCACTAACTTGCAGCCACAAAAAAGCCGACGCTAAGGCCGGCTTTCATTTCAACACGCAGCTCAATAAATAGAAGCCTACGTGATCTCTCTTCGCAATTTAGAACAATTTGTCTGCCACTGCGTAAAGATCAGTACGTACTGGACGCTTCATGTTTTCAATTGCATCGATGATGTCGTGGTGAACCATTTTTTCATTTTGGATACCCACACAACGACCACCTTCGCCTTGAAGCAGCAAATCAACCGAGAAAGCACCCATGCGTGACGCTAGGATACGGTCGAATGCTGTAGGCTGACCACCACGTTGAATATGACCAAGAACGGTTGCGCGTGTTTCACGGCCAGTCTGATCTTCAATGTATTTGGCCAGTTCGTTGGCATCTGTCATCAGTTCTGTCAGTGCAACGATAGCGTGCTTTTTACCTTTTGCGATGCCTTCATTGATTTTAGCAATCAAAGCTTCTTTATCTAGGCCTGTTTCAGGTGTAATGATGTACTCACAACCACCCGCAATTGCAGACATTAGGGTTAAATCACCACAGTGACGACCCATTACTTCAACGATAGAAATACGCTGGTGAGAAGACGATGTATCACGTAAACGGTCAATCGCATCAATAACAGTGTTAAGTGCTGTTAAGTAGCCGATGGTGTAATCAGTGCCTGCCACGTCGTTATCGATCGTGCCCGGAATACCGATACATGGGTAGCCCATTTCAGTTAGCTTCTTCGCACCCATGTACGAACCATCACCACCGATAACAACCAATGCATCGATACCGTGTAGCTTCAAGTTCTCAATCGCTTGTTCACGTACTTTCACATCTTTGAACTCAGGGAATCGCGCTGAGCCTAAGAATGTACCGCCTTTGTTGATCACATCTGACACGCTAGTACGTGTTAGTTGCTCGATACGGTTCTGGTGAAGGCCTTGGTAGCCGTCGTAAATACCGTATACTTCTAGGCCTTCCGATAGCGCTGCACGAACAACACCGCGAACCGCTGCATTCATACCAGGTGCGTCACCACCACTGGTCAAAACACCAATCTTCTTAATCATGGTTACCCTCTGACTTTGGGAATTGAAAAATCAAATCCAGACACGAGTTACCGAGGTTCCCCCTCTCGGCACCATAAGGAAAACCCTATGCTCGCGAAAACTGTAACTTTCCTACTAATGTAGGAGTATTACAATCTTGATAAAAAAATTCGTTGATTCACATCACGATCGCTTGTGACTTCACATTATTCAACATACCGTACACAAGCCGTAATATGCAGGTTCATCGCGTAAGCTAAGCCGCACAACAGCGATACTTAGTACACCATGAACACGTAGAATCTGTTTGTAGCAGTCATTGCTACCCTATCAGTACAAATTTTGGGTGATAACCGTGGGCTAAGGTGAATTGTCGTCCATGATAATCACTGCAAGTTATGAACTGCAAAATGGTGTAAGGCTATCCTACACGGTAGTTAACTCTTGTAGTTTAGCAATCAATGATTTGCTTAGTCGGGAGTATAGCTGTTTTGCGACGAAAATTAATAACAAAAATGTTTTGATATGTTGAATAAATGAAAAAGCCGTAGCGATAACTACGGCTTTTATAACGAATTTATAGTGACTTCAATCAATTCACTTTTGCATCTCGGCGAGCATCACATTTCGCCATACGCTCACTTTGTAATTCTTGCAGCTTGGTCTTTTGCTCTGCGGTTAAAATATTCAGCATGTCATGACGATTTTTTAGCATTGCAACACGGTGATCAAGTTGCTGCTCTGACATTTGTTGCGCTAGCTGACGCACTTCAGCTTCATTAAAGCTATCTGCGAGTAGTAGTTGCTGCATTTGCTGGTGCGAGGCTTTACGTGCATCGCGGGTATCAGTATTGGCGTGGCGTTGTTCACGGTGGCTTTCACGCAATGTTTTCATTTGCGTTTTTTGCTCGCTGGTTAAATCCAATTCGCGGAACATTTTTTTACCACCATCCATACCGCAACCACCTTTACCACCGTGATGGCCTTTACCACCACCGTAAGCCATTGCTGATGCAGAACCTAGCGCCAAAGGAAGTACGATTGCCATTACTAAGGTTTTTTTAAAGCTTTTCATTGTATCTCTCCAGATATGCCGTTCTCGGTATGAATTAATAATAACTCGCACAAGGTAAAGCGCTGTCTTGCTAACGTAAAGCTGCGTAAATCAAGATCGCACTACTTGGCTGTTCCTCAAAGTTTAGGGATACTTAGCTCATATACCTTCTATTCATTTCAATAGAAGAGACTCACCGCTCAGCTATCTCGACCTAATCATCGCATCACGCATTAACGCAGAGATAAGCAAGCTTCGAAGCAAAAGGTTAAACAATGGCAAAGATTCTATTAGTTGATGATGATACCGAGTTAACGTCACTGTTAACCGACATTTTAGAAATGGAAGGCTTTGAGGTTTGTGAAGCTAATAATGGCGAAGAAGGGCTGGCGAAAGTTGACGACAGCATCGACCTCATTCTACTTGATGTAATGATGCCTAAACTCAATGGCACTGAAATGCTACGCCGGTTGCGTGAAAATCACACCACTCCCGTATTAATGCTGACGGCGAAAGGGGAAGAAATAGATCGGGTGATAGGCTTTGAACTGGGTGCCGATGATTATCTGCCTAAACCGTTTAGCGACCGCGAGCTACTCGCTCGTATGCGTGCTATTTTGCGCCGTACTCAAACCAGCACCAACCCAGCTCAAGTTCAATCGGACTGTTTACGTAGCCAAGGTATTGAAGTCTACCCAGGTCGCCAAGAAGTTATCTGCCAAGGTCAATTAATTGAAATGACGGGGACAGAACTGGCATTACTAAGCTACCTAATTCAGCACCCAGGGAAAATCATCGCCAAGGAAGAACTCAGCCTTGAAGTGCTTGGAAAGCGCTTGGCTCCTTTTGATCGTGCTATTGATATGCACGTATCAAACTTACGTAAGAAACTACCTGAACGCGAAGATGGCAAAGCCCGTATCAAAACACTACGTGGCAAAGGGTATTTATTGGTGGATGATCACTAGCGCGAACTCGCGACTTTGAACAACGCCTCTGCGGTCTAAGCCCTTAAATCCACTCAGGGTCAATCATGATAAAAGGTAAGCTTATGCGTCGACCATTATTTTCCAGCTTATACGGCCGGATCTTTGCCGTATTTTGGTTAACGCTATTTTTAGTCGTTATCACCTTAGTGCTATTACCGAACTTAGACCCTCGGGCACAACACACTATTCCAGAGCCGCAGTTATTCAAGCTAAATCAAGTCGCTGCACGCATATCTGACCGCATAAGCACTATGCCTGGAGAGCTCAGCCGCAAGTTGAAACCAATTACTCGCCATGAACGCCACGATGGTTCACGCGTCTATTTCACGACCCTAGAGGGAGAGGTCATTGCCCCCCACGGTCGCAATAAAGCGCTACGAAACTTCGTGACTATCGCGGATAGTCCCGACGCTCCACGACAAAAATTATACGGTCGTTGGATGATGGCCGGCCCTTTTGCCATTAACGATAATGACCAGCAAGTCTTAATGTACGTTGGCCGTTTTTGGCGTGAAAAACCGCCCTTCTTTATTCAAATATTGGATAAACCATTTCAGCTGCTATTGCTAACCATGCTGGTGAGTACCCCATTATTATTATGGCTAGCATGGGCCATCAGCCGCCCTGCCCGTCGCTTACAACAAGCCGCTGAGCGTGTCGCGACCGGACAATTCTCGCCAGATCCTAAACTGGAGCAAGGCTCAGTCGAATTTCAGCAAGCAGGCGCCAGTTTTAATCAAATGGTTCAAGCAATTAATCAGATGATTGGTGGTCAACAACGCTTGTTGTCCGACATTTCACATGAGTTACGCTCACCACTCACCCGCTTGCGAATGGCGACCGCACTTGCGAAGCGTAAGCAAGGTGAAAGTAAAGAACTGTCACGCATCGATACCGAAGCAGAACGCTTAGAGCAGATGATCAGTGAATTACTTGAGCTATCTCGCATGCAGGTTAATAGCCACCAACAGCGTGAAGCTTCGGATGCGCATTCACTATGGTTTGAGATGTTAGAAGATGCCCAGTTTGAAGCAGAGCAATGTCAAAAGACCCTCAGCTACAATCCGTTACAAGCTTGGCCTATCAGCGGTAATCCCAATTTGTTGATCAGCGCGGTTGAGAATGTAGTGCGTAATGCCATCAAGTATGGTGACGATGTAATTCAGATCCAGATTGAGCCCGTAGGTCGCCAATTACAGATCACTGTTGATGATAACGGCGACGGCGTGCCTGATGATGAGCTGAATGATATTTTCAGGCCATTCTATCGCGTCTCGACCGCCCGCGATCGCAGCAGCGGTGGTACAGGTCTAGGGCTGGCTATCACCGAAAGTGCTATTCGCCAACACAGTGGTACTATTGTCGCAAGCCGCAGCCCACTGGGCGGCTTACGGATGAACATCACCTTACCACTCGATACTTAATACCAGCGCCACCAATGACCCAATCATACTTGCTGATTAATTAATGGCATGGGAAGAATAAGAAATTCGAACAGCAAGGGCGATATTCGTTACAATACAGCCAGTTTATCTTTGCAGACCGAAGTGATTATGTTTGATATTGCGTTATACGAGCCTGAGATTGCCCCAAACACTGGCAACATTATTCGCCTGTGCGCTAACTGTGGTGCCAACTTACACCTAATTGAACCACTTGGGTTTGATTTAGAAGAAAAGAAACTGCGTCGCGCTGGCTTGGACTATCACGATCTTGCCCACGTCCATCGCCACAAAGATTTTGCCGCTTTTATGGAAGCAATTGGTGATCGTCGCATTTTCGCCTGCACCACTAAAACCACTAACTTCCACACCAACGCACAATTTGCACAAGGTGATATCCTGTTGTTTGGCCCTGAAACGCGTGGCCTGCCTGCAGATTTGATTGAAAGCCTGCCGTTAGAGCAACGCTTACGCATTCCAATGCACCCAGACAGCCGTAGTCTGAATTTATCAAACGCTGCCGCTATTATTGGTTATGAAGCGTGGCGCCAGCTCGGTTTTGAAGGCGCGATGTAAGCGACTATCATTAAGCTTAAAATGAAAAAAGCAGCCAATGGCTGCTTTTTTGCTATTTGCATCACGATAGAAAAAACCTTAAATCCCATCACCTTCAATAAAGGTTTGCGAGCTACCGTTGAATTGCTGATCCATATCCATCGCGGGTTTTTCAGTACTTGGTCGACCCACCACTTTCGCAGGTACACCCGCAACGGTCGTATGCGGCGGCACTGGGTTCAATACCACAGAGCAAGAACCTATCTTAGCGCCTTCACCCACTTCAATATTACCCAGAACTTTCGCCCCTGCACCTATCATGACCCCTTCACGGATCTTAGGATGACGATCACCGCCTGCTTTACCAGTACCACCAAGTGTTACGTCTTGCAGGATCGAAACGTCATTTTCAACCACCGCCGTTTCACCAATGACAATTCCGGTCGCATGGTCAAACATGATGCCCTGACCAATCTTGGCGGCAGGGTGAACATCAACCTGACAGCTCACTGAAATTTGGTTTTGTAAATATACCGCTAGCGCAATACGATTTTGTTTCCATAGCCAATTGGCAACACGATAACCTTGTAGCGCATGAAAGCCTTTCAAGTACAGTAAGGGCACAGAATACATGCCCACCGCGGGATCGCGCTCTACTACAGCGCGAATGTCACACGCTGCCGATTCTGTGATCATACAATCTGCGGCATAGGCTTCTTCAATCACTTCACGTACTGCCATCGCAGGCATTGAGGGTGTTGCCAATTTATTTGCGAGAATGTAGCTCAGCGCCGCCCCTAAATTATCGTGTTTGATAATAGTGGCATGGTAAAAACTGGCTAACATTGGTTCTTGCTCTGACTGGTCTCTCGCTTCCTGCTTCACCGATTGCCAAAGACTATATTGTTTACACTCCTTCACATCACCCTCTGCTTTCTCTTTTCGGAAATGAACCATAGACTCAACTCATTTCATTCATTATCTCCCACTGTCAGCAGTAAGATAACGAATGAATTTAGTTACACAATATAGCTATAACTGTAACGCGCTCTCAAAAAAAAACAACGCGAGCCATAAGCTCGCGTTGTTAATATTGATCGATATACCCGACAAGGCAAATAGTCCGCCGTGTTTTCACTCTGACTATTCGTCTTTTTTCTCACGAGCGAGTAAATCTTTGGCGGCTTCACGGGCATCTTTACCTTGGTATAGCACCTGATAAATTTGCTCAGTGATTGGCATTTCAACCTGATGACGCTCCGCTAATATCCAAACTTCTTTGGTATTACGATAGCCTTCAACCACTTGACCAATCACTTCTTGTGCACCATCGACCGTTTGGCCTTCACCTAAGGCTAAGCCAAAACGACGGTTGCGTGATTGGTTATCAGTACATGTCAGTACTAAATCCCCAAGCCCAGCCATTCCCATAAAGGTTTCAGGCTGAGCACCCAGCGCAGCACCTAAACGGCACATTTCTGCTAAGCCTCGGGTAATCAGGGCTGTACGAGCATTGGCACCAAAGCCAATCCCGTCTGACATGCCCGCACCAATCGCAATGACATTCTTAACGGCACCGCCAAGCTGCATGCCGATAAAATCAGTATTGCTATAAACACGGAATGACTTACTGCAGTGGATCTTTTCTTGCAGATCGCGCACAAACTCAGGGTTTGGCGACGAAACAGCAATCGCAGTTGGCATACCAGCGGCAAGTTCTTTCGCAAACGTAGGGCCAGACAACACTGCCAGTGGCACTTGGTCACCCAAAGCATCTTGCGCGACGTCTTTCAACAAACGTCCCGTTTCTGGCTCAAGGCCTTTGGTTGCCCAGCAAATACGTGAGTCTTCACGTAAATGAGGCTTCACTTGCGTGAGTACATCACCAAAGACATGACTCGGTACGACGACCAATAAGTCACGGCTAGCCGCTACCGCTTGCGCCAGATCTGATGTCAAAATTAAAGACTCAGGAAAAGCAACACCCGGAAGGAAAGCCTCGTTAGCACGATCAATTTCTAACTGAGCGACGTGTTCAGGCTCATGGCCCCATAACACCACATTGGCACCAGAGCGGGCCAAGGCAATCGCGAGTGAGGTACCGTATGAACCGGCACCTAACACTGTCATGCTAACGGTTTGTTTCGCATTCTGATTCATATCGACTTCGCGCGTTGATTAAGCTTCAGCGTTCTCTTGGTTCGCTTCTGCTTGGTTTTGTAGGTAGTTCATGAACAAAGCGTCAAAGTTAACTGGCGCTAGGTTTAGTTGAGGGAACGTACCTTTAACCACTAGGCTTGAAATTGTTTCACGCGCGTATGGGAATAGGATGTTCGGGCAGAATGCACCTAGGCAATGTGCAAGTTGTGGTGCTTCCATACCGTCAACAGAGAAGATACCGCCTTGTTGAACTTCACATAGGAATGCGGTGTCATCTGCATTTTTAACAGTAACAGTTAGGCGAAGAATAACTTCAAATACACCTTCACCTAGCTCACGGCTTTGCGTATCAAGATCCAGTTTAACATCTGGATTCCATTCTTTTTGAAACATGTCTGGCGAGTTAGGCGCTTCAAAAGAAACGTCTTTTAGAAAGATACGTTGAATTTGGAAGTTTTGTTGCGCTTCGTTAGTTGCTGCTTCAGCCATGTTGAGATCCTTTTATTTACCGTGTTCATCATGTGATGAAATAAAATATGTTACCGAGCCGATGTCATATCTACTCGGCAGAAATACCGACAATTGAAACTTACTTCTTACCCTTACTGCGGATAAGTGGCAGGTTGCCTTCGTTCCAAGAAATCAAACCATCCTTTAATACGCTCACATTTTCAAAGCCAGCTTTATTAAGTTCATTCGCACTATCTTGCGCGGTTTGACCTGTCTTACATACCACAATGATTGGGGCAGCTTTGTGCTTTTCAAGCTCCGCAAAGTTATGTTCTTTAATTTGGCTCGGCAAAATGTGATGTGCACCCGCAATATGACCCTGACGGTATTCGTCACGAGAACGAATATCTACCACCACACCTTCTTCGCGGTTCATAAGAACAGTCGCTTCTGTTGGAGTGACAACACGGTAACCTGCGGTCTTTTGCTTCACAAACGATGCGATGATCGCGACAACTAGACCAACCCAAGCTAAAGATAAAATAGGGTTACCCGAAAAAAAATCAATGTACTGTTGCATGGCCTTCGCTCTACTCTCGCTTAATCCTTAGCCCCAAATTAGCGCTAAGTTCATATAAAAACGCACATGGATGTTAGGAGGCGGAGAATCACTTTGCTCACTGTTCCCAGTTCACAAGCAATGTTCTGCGACAACGTGCATGTCCGTAACAAAGAAACTGAGTATACCCACGTTACCTGCCAAGTACAGCGACAGACGGATAATCCGTGTGATAACTCACTTGCTATTATAAGAGCTAAACTATCGATGAAATAGTAAAAAACAATGGAAAAAGACTTACCTTCTCATCAAAAAATGAATATATTTTACGGAAACACTAACAATTTATTTACAGCATTGTTTGATCTTACCCTACAGTTTTCGGGTGAAGTTGTAGTAAAATTACCAACATTCAAAACTCATGACCTTAAATACTTTGAAAGAATCAAAGCGTTAAGGTGATTAGTTTTGATTTTTCACTTATGACATACAAGAGGACAGCTTATGTCTGCTAAGAAGCCATTGGCTCTAGTGATTCTAGATGGTTGGGGTTACCGCGAAGACGCGCAAAACAACGCGATCGCAAACGCAAAAACACCGGTAATGGATGGTCTAATTGCAAATGAAGCGAACACGCTGATTTCTGCATCGGGTCTAGATGTAGGTTTGCCAGATGGTCAAATGGGTAACTCTGAAGTGGGTCACACCAACATTGGTGCGGGCCGCGTGGTTTACCAAGACCTGACTCGTATCACTAAGTCTATTGCTGATGGCGACTTCTTTGAAACAGAAGCGCTAGTGAATGCTATGGATAAAGCAATCCAGGCAGGCAAAGCTGTTCACATCATGGGCCTAATGTCACCAGGCGGTGTTCACAGCCATGAAGACCACATTGCAGCCGCTATCGAAATGGCAGCTAAACGTGGCGCAGAAAAGATTTACTTACACTGTTTCTTAGACGGCCGTGATACGCCGCCACGTAGTGCACAACACTCACTTGAGCGTTTCGATGCGCTATTTGCTGAACTGGGTAAAGGACGTACCGCATCACTGGTTGGTCGTTACTATGCAATGGACCGCGATAACAACTGGGATCGCGTTGAAGTTGCTTACAATGTGCTAACCCAAGCAAACGGTGAGTTTACAACAGCAACCGCTGTTGATGGCCTAGAAGCTGCTTACGCACGTGATGAAAACGATGAATTCGTTAAAGCCACTGAAATCCGCGCGGAAGGCCAAGCGTCAGCTGCGATGGAAGATGGCGATGCGGTTATCTTTATGAACTACCGTGCTGACCGTGCGCGTGAAATCACTCGTGCTTTCCTTGCTGATTTCGCCGGTTTTGAACGTACTACGTTCCCTGCGGTTGAATTCGTGATGCTAACGCAATACGCGGCTAACATTGATTTAGCTGCGGCATTCCCACCAGCAAGCCTAGAGAACACCCTAGGTGAGTGGCTATCGAAGAAAGGTAAGAAACAACTTCGTATCTCTGAAACAGAGAAATACGCACACGTCACTTTCTTCTTCAACGGTGGTGTAGAAGACGAGTTTGACGGTGAGTCTCGCTCACTGGTTGCTTCACCAAAAGTCGCCACTTACGACCTACAACCAGAGATGAGTTCGCCAGAGCTAACTGAAAAACTGGTTGCAGCAATCAAATCGGGTGAGTTCGATACCATTATTTGTAACTACCCGAATGGCGACATGGTTGGCCATACAGGTGTTTACGATGCTGCGGTTCAAGCGTGTGAAGCACTTGATGGTTGTATTGGCCAAGTGGTTGAAGCTATCCGTGAAATGGATGGTCAGCTACTTATCACTGCCGACCACGGTAACGCAGAAATGATGATTAACCCTGAAACGGGTGGCATTCACACTGCACACACCAACCTACCGGTTCCGTTGATCTACGTAGGTAATAAATCACTTACTTTGAAAGATGGCGGTAAGCTATCTGACCTTGCACCAACAATGCTCGCAATGTCTGATATCGAAATCCCTGCAGAGATGACTGGTCAGGTGCTGTTTGATCTGAAATAATCTATCCCATGCGGGATATGATCAAACACCTCACAAAGACCTTCCGCGCCAGTGCTTTATGCACTGGCGCTTTGTTATGCCTGTGCTTTAGCCAACCACTCTATGCCTCGGGTGATAATCAACTCGATGGCGTTAAAGACGAGTTATCACGCCAACAAGGCCAACTACAAGATAAGCAAAAGCGTTATGCCGCATTACAAAATGAGCTTAAAAAACGCGAGCTCACCATTGCCAATGCCACAAAAAAAATCCATCAGGCCGAAAATAAGCGAAAAGCACTAACCGCATCAATCGCAAAACTCAGCCAAGAGCAGCAGACACTTCAACAGCAACGTCTTGGTCAACAAGAGATGCTACGCGAATTGCTCAATACCCAATACCGTCAAGGTGAAGATAGCCAGCTGGCAAATCTACTGAGCGGTCAAGATAGCCACACCCTAGATCGCTATACCGTGTATGCCGAGCGGATCAGCAAAGCCCGTATTGACGCCCTTACCGCATTAAGCGCGATTGATACTGAGCTGCAATTAAAGAAACATGAACTCGCCCTGCAACGCCAACAACAGCAAGCGCTTGTTAATGAACTACAAGCCGAAAATAAAAAACGGACGGGTGAACAAACAAAACGTAAACGCACCCTTGCTGGCATTAAAGGCCAAATGAGCAATGATCGCAGCTACATTAACGAACTTAAAGTGAATGAACGCCGCCTGATCAAAGAAATTGCCAAAGCGAAGCTAGAAGCTGAACGCGCCGCACGCCAAGCGCCGATGGATGGTTTAGCAAAACACCGCGGCAAACTGCCATGGCCTGTAAAAGGCACGGTGCGACACAACTACGGTACCAAACAGCAAGGTGAATTACGCTGGAAAGGCATGGTCATAGGTAAAGCCAGTGGAAGCAAAGTAAATGCCGTTTACCCAGGTAAAGTCATTTTTGCTGATTGGCTACGAGGCTATGGTTTGATGCTTGCCATCGATCACGGCAAGGGGGATATGACCTTCTATGGTTATAACCAAACCTTACTTAAAAAAGTGGGCGACAGCGTTCAAGCCAATGAAGCTATTGCATTAGTGGGTGACAGCGGCGGCCAAAGCCAATCAGGATTGTATTTTGAAATCCGGCGTAAAGGTACGCCGACCAATCCTCGAACTTGGCTCAAAAAATAACGCCATAGCGGACAATTAGGTGAGGCATGCAAAGGATAGCAGTTTTCACATTAGGAGCCTTATGCTTGCTCCTTTCCCCTTTTACAATTGCCGCTAAGCTGGCAATTGTGATTGATGACCTAGGCTATAATTCGATG
This sequence comes from Photobacterium sanguinicancri, assembly GCF_024346675.1. Lineage (NCBI taxonomy): Bacteria > Pseudomonadati > Pseudomonadota > Gammaproteobacteria > Vibrionales > Vibrionaceae > Photobacterium > Photobacterium sanguinicancri. The sequence continues at coordinate 172,531 of NZ_AP024850.1, read as the reverse complement.
CCTGTGGCGTTATCAGCTTTACCCTCTCAAATCAGCCTCTCGATTTTACCCGATACGCCATTTGATATCGCAACGGCGGAATTAGCACATCAGCAACAACGTGATGTATTACTACATATGCCAATGCAGCCACAAGGCGCAGCACCACTCGAACCCAGCACCCTGACTAAACGGATGTCAGAAGATTCCTTCAAACAAACCTTGCGCCACGCTTTATTGCGGGTTCCACATGCCGTTGCCGTCAATAACCATATGGGTAGTGCGTTAACTCAAGATGTCATCCGAATGGATTGGGTGATGACAGTACTCACCGAGCAAGGGCTCGGTTTTCTTGATAGTCGAACCAGCGTTCACAGCGTAGCAGAACAACGAGCACACGCATTTCAACTTCCCACCCTACGCCGCCACATTTTCCTTGACCATTTTCGCACGCAAAAGTTTGTCACTCAGCAACTAAAAATGGCGGTCAAACGCGCCCAACGTCATGGCTATGCGGTAGCAATTGGTCATCCTTACCCAGTGACATTGAGTACCTTGCAGCAACAGCTTCCATTACTCGACACCGACGTTGAACTGGTACCGCTATCAGCCCTGTTCTAGCGCATGTTGTAAATTACGCTATGTCTTGTCGCTCTTGGTCAACATAGTGCGTTTCAAGTTGTTGTACGCGCTCACGACCTTTTTCTGTTGTTAACGGACGAACAATACTCAACACTTGAAGTACGCCTTGGTAGATCACCGCTTTTGTGATTTGAGCCCCTGGTGCTTGAGTGGTTTGGTAGCAAATCCAGCTTGAAGCAACTAGCTTTAAAGTGTTGGTTAAACTCAACAGTTCTCTGTCATCTAAATCTAGCAGACCGCCCTGTTTAAAGCTTTCCATCAACGCCATCATATTTTGATGTAGGTTTTCCTGTGCCGCTAAGTATTTACTTTGCAGCCCCTCATCTCGACGTAAGATATTGGGTAAGTTGGCATAGAAGAAACGGTAGCGCCACATCAGCATGAAGACAGCATCAAGATACTGCAATAAACTCTCAGCTGTGGCATCAAACTCAGATTGTGGTTGAAAGCGGGTACGTAAATCACTGGCGTATTCATCAAAAATACTGTGTATAATCTCTTCTTTATTACGAAAATGATAATAGAGATTGCCAGGGCTAATGCCCAAATGCGCAGCAATATGGTTGGTAGTTACATTGGACTCACCGCGCTCGTTAAAAAGCTCTAGCGCAGCCATGATGATTCGATCTCGGGTCTTCATTTGTCTTCACTTCCTTCGCACTTAGGCTCTCTGTTGATGTTATCATAAGATAGACAGAATTCTTGTACGGTGGCGATATCGCGGCCGTAAGATCAACGTTTTAGCAATAGGACTACTCATGATTATTGTAACTGGCGGCGCCGGCATGATCGGCAGCAACATCGTAAAACTACTAAACGAACAAGGTCGCAACGACATTTTAGTTGTAGACAACCTAAAAGATGGCACCAAATTCGCCAACTTGGTTGATCTTGATATCGCTGATTACATGGACAAAGAAGACTTCATCACGCAAATCATGGCGGGTGATGAGTTTGGTCCAATTGAGGCTATTTACCACGAAGGTGCATGTTCTGCGACCACAGAGTGGGATGGCAAATACATGATGCTAAACAATTACGAGTACTCAAAAGAGCTACTTCACTACTGTTTAGAGCGTCAAATTCCATTCTTATACGCTTCATCTGCAGCCACTTACGGTGGTCGTGATCACGATTTCATCGAAGAAAAAGCGTACGAAGGTGCACTGAACGTCTACGGTTACTCAAAACAACAGTTCGACAACTACGTACGCCGTGTATGGCAAGATGCTGAAGAACATGGTGAAAAACTATCACAAGTAACAGGGTTCCGTTACTTCAATGTATACGGGCCGCGTGAGCAGCACAAAGGTAGCATGGCATCCGTTGCCTTCCACCTAAACAGCCAAATCAACAAGGGTGAAAACGCCAAGTTGTTTGCAGGTTCTGAAACCTTCCAGCGTGATTTCGTCTACGTGGGCGATGTCGCTAAAATGAACCTATGGTTCTTAGAAAATGGCGTATCAGGCATCTTTAACTGTGGTACAGGCAACGCGGAATCATTCCAAGCAGTCGCCGATGCTGTGATCAAGTTCCACGGTAAAGGCGGCGTAGAAACCGTACCTTTCCCTGAGCACCTTAAAGGTCGTTACCAAACCTACACTCAAGCGGATTTAACGAAAGTTCGCGCGGCAGGTTACAACGAACCATTCAAATCAGTAGCAGAAGGCGTTGCTGAGTACATGGCATTAATTAATAAGTAATAGAACAACGGCTATGATCGATCATAACGACAATAAAGCACATCGACCACAATTTGAGTGGCCGTATCTTCACCCGAAATACTGGGGCACGTGGTTAGCTATCATAGTCGGTGCTTTACTTTCTCTACTACCGCACGGTTTTCGCCGTGCGGTGGCGATTCCTTTTGCCAGAATAGCAGTAAAGATCAAAGGTGGTGCAACGCATCGCGCACGCATCAACCTGCTATTATGCTTCCCAGAAAAAACAGATACTGAACGCGAACAAATCTTGCTTGATACTTTTATCACCGCAGGCACTTATTTGATGGGATTAGCCGCACTGACCACTCGTTCTCGTCAGTGGCTCGAAAGTAACTCGGTGATCTACGGGATGGAAAACCTCACCAAACATACTGATGTTGGCGAGGGTGTTATTTTGCTGGTGCCGCATACATGGGCCGTTGATATTCCAGCTGTATTACTCGCTTCTCGTGGTTTACCCATTTCCAATATATCGAAGAAGCAATCTAACCCTGTTACCGACTGGCTAATGAGCCGTCAACGCTTACAATATGGCGGCAAGATTTTTGAGCGCAGTGCAGGGATCAAGCCTTTCATTAGATCGGTACGAGAAGGTTACTTAGGCTATTACTTACCTGATGAAGACCTTGGCCCGAATCACAGTGTCTTCGTTGATTTTTTTGCTACTACAAAAGCAACGATTGCGGGCTTAGGTAAACTATCTAAATTAAGCCGCTCTCGCATTGTGCCCTGTTTTCCTACTTACGATAACGAAACAGGACAATTTAACATGCGTATACTGCCAGCTTTGGATCCTTTTCCTAGTGGTAGTGAAGAGCAAGATGCACGTATGATGAACGAACATATCGAACTGTTTGTTAATGAGCAGCCAGAACAATACATGTGGATTTTGAAGTTCTTAAAAACACAACGTCCAGGCATTGTTGAACCATATCGCTCTGATAAATACAAACCCTAACCATAACAACGGGTTAGCCTAATGAAAATTTTAATTATTGGCCCATCCTGGGTTGGCGACATGGTGATGTCGCAAAGTCTATATCGCACATTAAAAGCCAATAACCCAGATGCAACCATTGATGTGATGGCACCCGATTGGTGTCGTCCTATTTTAAGTCGGATGCCTGAAGTTAATAACGTGGTTGCAATGCCTGTTGGTCACGGTTCATTACAATTAAGTGTGCGTCGTCAACTCGGGAAAACACTAAAACAGAACGGTTATGATCAAGCAATTGTATTACCTGGCTCTTTAAAATCAGCCTTGGTACCTTGGTTTGCCGACATTGCAAAGCGCAGTGGTTGGCTTGGTGAAATGCGTTATGGTCTTCTGAATGACTATCGCAAACTTGATAAGGTTGCTTTCCCTTTAATGGTTGAGCGCTACATCGCATTGGCATTTGATAAAGCAGAGATGACATCAGCCAAAGCACTACCTCAGCCATTACTGTACCCAGCACTGCAAGTGGACAACGAGAGTACAATTGCAGCATGCCGAGCGTTAGGCCTTAATCAAGATCGCCCCACTTTAGCCATTTGTCCTGGCGCTGAATTTGGTCCAGCCAAACGCTGGCCTCATTATCACTATGCACAGGCGGTTGCTCAGCTGATCGATACAGGCTGGCAAGTATGGATTTTTGGCTCAGGCAAAGATCATCCTGTTGGCGAAGAAATTCTGTCTGACTTATCCGATACTCAGCGCACCCATTGTATTAATCTGGCGGGTCAAACTAAATTGGAACAAGCTGTTGATTTGATGGCAAGTTGTAAAGCAGCAATCACCAATGACTCAGGTTTAATGCATGTCGCAGCAGCTGTCGGCTTACCGCTGGTTGCCTTATACGGGCCATCAAGCCCTGACTTTACCCCGCCTTTGACTCATCAAGCGAAAGTGATTCGCCTGATTGACGGTTACTTAAAGGTGCGTAAAGGCGATGGCGAACAAGGCTACCACCAGAGCTTGATCGATATTACACCGCAAATGACGCTCGATGCACTCAATGAACTATTGGCAGGTCAATCATGCGCGTCTTGATTGTCAAAACCACCTCGATGGGAGATGTGATCCACACCCTACCGGCGATCACTGATGCCGTGCGTGCCATCCCTAATATCCAGTTTGATTGGGTAGTAGAAGAAGGCTTTGCTCAGATCCCATCATGGCACTCAGCTGTCGACACCGTTATACCCGTCGCAATCCGTCGTTGGCGTAAAAATATTATCAACACCATTAAATCTGGTGAATGGCAACGCTGTAAACAGCAGATACAGCACCAACATTATGACGCAGTGATTGATGCGCAAGGCCTGATTAAAAGTGCCTTACTCACGCGTAAAGCACTCGGTATAAAACACGGTTACGATAAGCACTCAATCAAAGAGCCTCTGGCCAGTTATTGCTACGATAAATGCCATACCATCAGCAAAGATCTACACGCAGTTGAGCGTATTCGGCAGTTATTTGCTAACGCTTTAGGCTATGCACTTCCCAAACTAGAGAGTGCACAAGCCCAAACAGGTGATTACACGATTGCTCAACATTTCTTGGCACAATCAGTACCACCAAAGCAGCCCTACTTGGTGTTTTTGCACGCCACAACACGTGATAACAAGCATTGGCCTGAAGAACACTGGCGTGACCTAATTACACAAGTGGCAAACCTTGATTTACAGATCAAACTGCCGTGGGGCGCACCACACGAATACGATCGCGCAATGCGTTTGGCTGAAGGATTTGACCACGTTGAAGTATTGCCCAAACTAAACTTGTTTGATGTCGCTGGTGTACTCGCTAACGCCCGTGCTGTCGTATCCGTCGATACAGGCCTTAGCCATTTAGCAGCCGCACTCGATAAACCCAATATCACCCTGTATGGTCCAACCGATCCCGGCTTGATTGGTGGCTATGGTCAAGGGCAAGTGTATTTAACGGCATCATCATTACAGCAAGACACTATGGCAGCACTGACTGCCGATTATGTGTTTGTACAGTTATCTGATTTATTAGTATCTGAAGGCAATGGTTAATGACAACATCTCCTCTATACGATTACCTACCCCACCCCATTGATTGGGCTAAGGTACAGCGCGTTTTAGTGATCAAGCTTCGTCACCATGGCGATGTGCTTCTCTCTTCACCCGTGTATCAGACACTAAAAAATCATCATCCACACTTAACGATTGATGCCCTGGTGTATACCGATACTGCACCGATGCTACAAGGCCACCCCGCAATCAATACCTTGTATTCCATTGACAAAAAATGGAAGAATCTCGGTACTTTCAAACATATTGCGCATGAAGCTGCTCTGCTAAAAACACTTCGCCACCAACAATATGATTTAGTGATTAACTTAACTGAAAGTCGCCGTGGTGCATGGATCAAGTGGGCGACTAAAGCTCAATACGGCGTGGCGGGTAATTATAAAAACCGCCAAGATAAATCGTGGAAGAAAGCCTTTCCAATCCGTTACCACTTACCTCGGTTCGGCAATACTCGCCACACAGTAGAAGTTCATTTAGATGCACTTCGCAAAGCGGGTCTTATCATTAAGCCACAAGATAAATCTTTGATCCTCGAGCTTAGTGAGCAAGAGTATCAAGCCGCTCGACAACTGCGTTCAAATGTCGACGACAAGAATTTTATCGTGCTGCATCCAACCTCACGTTGGCTATTTAAAACTTGGCGTATCGAGCATTACCGCAGCTTGATCCAGCAGTTATTAGCTGATGGTCATCAGGTGGTGATCACCGCAGCTCCCGATAAAGTCGAAATGGGCTTGATTAAAGGGATTTTAGACGGCATCAGTCACCCGAGCTTGCACAACCTTGCTGGCCAACTATCACTGCGCTCACTGGCTGCTACTATTGCTCAGGCCAAGCTTATGGTCGGCGTTGACTCAGTGCCGATGCACATTGCCGCCGCCGTTGACACACCTTGCGTTGCCCTCTTTGGCCCTAGTGGTGATATTGAGTGGGCTCCTTGGAGTGATAAAGCTCGCGTACTGACCTCAAACCATACTTGTCGTCCATGCGGCTACGATGGCTGTGGTGGCGGTAAAATCAGTGAGTGCCTGGCATCAATCAGTGTTGATACGGTTTATCAAGCTATTCAGGAGCAACTTACTGATGACTAAGTTAGCGATTGTGCGCCAACAATACCGCCCTGATGGTGGTGCAGAAAAGATCATTGCTCGCTCTCTAGATGGGTTAAAAAGCGCAGATCTTGACGTATCTGTAATCACTCAAGCTTGGCCTAAAAATGCTGATTCTCACTATCAAATTCACCAAATAGACAAAGCAGGGCTGACTCGCACGGCTAAGGTCCGTAATTTTACCAAAAATGCACAGCAGCTTTTAACAACGCAAGACTTTGATATTGTACAATCTCACGAGCGACTGCCAGGTTGTAACCTTTATCGCGCAGGTGATGGCGTTCATGCCCAGTGGTTAAATATTAAAAACCGTCATGCCACTTCGCTACACAAGTGTTGGCAAAAAATGGACAGTTTTCATCGCTATATCCTTGCCACTGAGCGTCAAATGTTTGAATCCAATGAACTGCAAAAAGTCATTTGTATTTCGAACATGGTGAAGCAAGATATTCTGACTCATTTTACTATTACAGAAGATAAGCTGGTCACCATCTATAACGGTATCAACAGTAACCAATTCACACCAGCATGGGGTGAAGAACAACGCCAACTTCGCCAAGAATTAGACTTACCTCAAGATAAGCGTATTTTAATTTTTGTTGGGTCCGGTTTTGAGCGAAAAGGGGTCAAAGAAGCAATCCAAGCTGTCGCTAAAACCAACGAAGACACCTTATTACTCGTGGTGGGAAAAGAGAAAAAAATCAAATCTTATCAAGCCCTCGCGGAACAATTAGGTGTCAATGAGCGTGTATATTTTATGGGTGTTCGCACCGATGTGGGTAAGCTAATGGCGGCGTCGGACCTATTATTGCACCCAGCACATTATGAACCATTTGGTAATGTGGTACTCGAAGCTATGGCTGCAGGCCTGGGCGTCATTGTCTCTGATTTTGTTGGTGCAAAAGATTTAGTTGAACCCAACCAAAATGGCTTCATTTGCGAGGCTTTTTCTGCTGATTCAATCGTAGACAGCCTTGCTAAATGTGAAACACAATCTCAACTCCAACAATTAGGGCATAACGCTCGTCACACCGCACAACAATTTACAATCGAAAGAATGGTGAACGACATGACAGCCTTATATTCCACACTGATGAAAGAAAGATAAATAATCATGAAAAAATTAAATATTCTCCATACTGAATCATCTTGTGGCTGGGGCGGCCAAGAAATTCGTACCCTGACAGAATCTGAAGGCATGATTGCCCGCGGTCACCAAGTGACGATAGCCTGCCCTTCAAACTCAAACATCTATAGCGCAGCAAAAGAGCGCGGTATCAATACCGTGGCTTTACCTATCAATAAAAAGCGTCCAGCCGCCTTGCTGGCGATGCTTCGTTTTTTATCTGCTAATCAATTTGATGTGGTTAACACTCATAGTTCAACGGATAGCTGGTTAGTATCAGTTGCATTAGCATGGCGATCTTCACGTCCAGGCATAGTGCGTACTCGCCACCTATCAACCGCCGTTCATAATAAAAAAACCACTCAATGGTTGTATCAAAAAGGTAATGATTTCATCGCGACTACGGGTGAGAAGCTTCGCCAAACCCTTCACTCTGAGAATGGTGTTGCTCTTAATAAAATGCAGTCCGTACCTACCGGAATTGATGAAAACCGATTTGTCCTGCCACAGGATAAAAAGCAGATCCAAGCTGAATTAGCATTACCAGACGGTAAAACTATCATTGGGATCTTAGCAACCATTCGCTCTTGGAAAGGCCATGAGTACCTTGTTGAAGCAGTAGCCGCACTTCATCGTCAAGATTGCCACATTTTAGTGGTCGGTGATGGTCCTTTTCGGCCAACACTAGAAGCTAAAATTAAAGAGCTCGGTTTAGATGGCCAAGTAACGCTAGTCGGTAACCAAGACAACGTCGTACCATGGCTCCAAGCAATGGATCTATTCTGCCTACCGTCTTACGGTAACGAAGGAGTTCCCCAAGGGATCATGCAAGCTATGCTATGCGGCCTACCGATTATTTCAACGGATGTCGGCAGTATTCTTGAAGTTCTTCATCATGAAAAGAATGGCTACTGTGTTGAAACTAAAGACAGCAAGTCATTAGCAATTGCGATTGAAAAGTTGCTTGATAATCCAAGTCTACGTGAAGAGTTTGGGGCTTACAGCTACAAGCATGCATCAGCTAACTGCACCATGACTAAAATGGTTGATGAGATGGAAGCGATCTTCCAGAAGGTGAGCAAGTAGCATGTCATCGCGCTCTACTTTTCGTTTGATCCAGTTCGGGGCAATTTTGCTCCGTTCTCCACGCTTACTGTTCAAGCGTAAGCAGCAACCAGAAAAACCAAGGCGTATCCTAATAATTCACCAACTCTTACTTGGTGATGCATTGATGGTAACGTCATTACTGGCCCGTTTGCGAGCACAATACCCCACTGCTGAAATAGAGGTTGCAGGGCCTCCCATGCTGGCATCGCTGTACCAGTCTCGACCATATGGCGTTCACTTTATTCCCTTTACGCCAAAATCATGGCAATCATTGTTTGCCCTTTTCAAGCGTCCAACTTACGATCTTGCGTTGCCTATTTTAGACAATCGTTATTCTTGGACTGCGTTTGCCATTGGTAGCCGTTGGATTAAAGGATATGAAAACGATAAAAAGAACTATAAAGATATTCCCTTCAACGAATTAATTCCGCTACCTAAAGACCCAACATCAATCACCGATATTATTGGTCAGTTAACGGAAACAAAAGCAGAGTTACTCTACGATCCAGAGCAATGGTCTCAACCTGATTTTTCCAACTTTTCACTCCCTGAGTTACCTTATGTCGTTATTCATTTAGGTGCAAGCACGCCTTTAAAGTATTGGAATAATGACTATTGGATCCGCTTAGCAAGGGAGTTAAATGCAAAAGGTTTTATACCTATTTGGAGTGCGGGCCCCAATGAATTAGAGTTAGTTAAAGCTGCAGACCCTGATGGCGAGTTTAGCTCAACAGCAGGTCAACTCAACCTTGCTCAACTATGGCACTTAATCCAACATGCCAAGTTATTGGTCTGCCCTGACACTGGCATTACGCATATCGCCAAACATACATTCACCCCAACCGTATGTTTATTTGGTCCCGGCAATAAAGAAATGGCAGGGTACAGCAACTTTTTTAGCACCGCACCCTTTACTGCCATTGACCAAAATATTGAATGCCGCAATCAACATATATTCTTTAAACGTCAAGTAGACTGGGTACAGCACTGTAAGCGCTCTATTCAAACATGCCCAAATAAAGCCGCATGCATGACAAACATCTCCTACAACACCGTTTTTAACGCCTGTTTAAATGCCTTGAAAACAGAGAACAAACAAAAAAGAGAGCATTAAGCTCTCTTTTTATTAATGACTTTCGCTCTCAATTTTATCTCTTTTAGAGGCAATGAAGAATCCGACTAAAAACCAAAACATAATGAGTGAATTTCTAATGAAAAAATCATCTGTTAAGCTTTTAGAAAAGTAGCCAACAAACACCAGCACTGCGATTAATGATAAATCATCTCGCCGATAAGGAAATACAGCAGATTTAAATGCGTAACCATAAAGCAATAAAAACAATGCTAATCCAACAACACCCATTTGAAGCTGCTTATTGAAGAATACATTATGAGCATGTGTTTTCATCTCTATCGACCAGTTCTGTGTTTTATCGATATCAAACTGTATCGCATTTTTTAAACTTGTATATCCAGCCCCATAGCCTAATATTGGTCTATCAAGTGCCTTATCAAAATATGATGTCCACATTTCTGCTCGAGGGTCATTAACAGAAACCGCTTCAATGCTAGATAAACTAACTTCTTTATTTTGTGATTTAATTGTCAATCCATAGAACACAATACCAAGTAGCAGAGGAAAACAGAGTGACCCTGCTAATATTACTTTAACTCTACTAAAATTAAGAGCCATCACTGAAAAGTAAATAGAATACATTATTATAATGGAAATAAATGCCATTCTATTTTCAATTTCAAACATAACAAAAATCATTGTAACCTGGGAACACAACCCTACAAAAAACCTAATTTTATTTTTGAAATCAAAAAGATAAAAACTAACAGCAAAAAAGACAACTAGAAAAGTAGAAGCATCTCCAACCCCTGAATATTGCTTATTTACAATGCCATTAACAAAGTCACCACCTAAGCCATGCTTTTGCATACAAGCAATGATAGACAACATTAACCCTGATAAAATTAGTGAGAATAAAAGATAGTCTCTTAGCCTATAATTTAATAATTTAAACGAAACAAAACCAGCAATTAATGCAACCACACTATATAGATTCTCTTTTCTGATGCCTCTCAAAACAACGTGATAATCAACACTCCAAAGAGAAGATAATAAATACCAAATTGAATAAGCTAACCAAGCAAGTAATATATAATTAAGATCCTTACCTCCCCCCTTACATTTAAATCCAAATAGTGCAGAAGCGCCAAGACATGCTAAAACAACACCGTTAGTATCAGAAAGAGGTAAAACAAAAACTAAAACAACATTAATAAAGAGCAAGAAATAATTATAGTTCTTCATCATATAACTCTTTAAACACGCTTATAACGCTTTCTACTTCAATAATAGACACATCTTTACTTTCATTGGTCATCAATCTATGAGAGACACCCCATGGATACCACTGTGATATATCAGAGTCACCAAAGAAACATAACACTTTTTTATGCAGCCCTGCCGCAACGTGCATCGCACCACCATCACTACAAATATATAGGTCTACTCGTTGTGTCATCGCGATCAATTGCTGCAAGTTACTGGTTTTATGAGCGATTAATGCATTAGAGTTAACACGTTCAACAATCTCTTTTGCTTTTTCATCATCACCGGGGTGAGTTTTATTACTAGCACTGCCTGGAGACCAAAATAATAAAACTTTTCTTTGAGGGGCTTCAGACAAAAGAGCTTGAATCAGACTAATATATTTTTCAGTAGTCCAACGATTAGAAGGCTTTCTTGCACTCACATGCACACCTATCACCTCATCGCTCTTAGAGAGTCCTAATTGCTGTAGCTCAGTAAGCACAATATTTTCAACACTCGCCTCAACCTTCAGTGTCATTGGTGGTATTGAAGCTTGCGTAGCGACGGAAGGTAATAGCAAGTTCACCCTTTCCGCTTCGTGCTTACCTTTACAATCACTCAAAGAAACAGAGTAAGTTAACTCTTGTTTCTCTTGTTCTGAGCGGTAAAAACCTGCCATATTTTTGACGCCAGCTTGTTTAGCCAGTCGAATTGTTCTTTCTCCTGGGCTGCAAAGAAATGCATAATCATAATGCTTTGCCTTCAGAGCAATCATCATCTTAATACGATTGACATAAGTCAGCAGTTTGGCTCTAACACCAGAAACATGCTTTGCTTTTTCATAGACATAAATATGATTTACATCTGGGTTGTTTTTAATTGCATCGTAGTTATAACTATTTACGAGTACATCAATTTCTGCGTCTGGAGAACTAGCTCTAAGATTAGATATAAATGGTGTAGTACAGAGCAAATCTCCGATATTATCCCTACGAACAACCAAAAAACGTTTCATTAAAAACCTTATATTTCAATTCAATAAGCTAAAGCATCTATCTTAATTTTTGTTTTCTTTCGGGATAGAGGGGCATTGGTGGTAACTTATTTGGTAAGCAAAAAAGTAGCGGCTATAGCCAAAACATCCTGTCATTAACATGAATAGTCTCACGACCATTGCGCACATTCTACTAAACTTCCCCACTATATTCACACCTAATGTACAGCTGCATCCGCATTCTTGATAGAATATTGATTTCTCTCTTAATGGTTGCAAATATGCCAACTCGATACTTATATTCCTCCCTGCTATATATTGTCCAACCATTTATTTGGTTAAAGCTAGGGTACCGCTCTCTTAAGGCAAAGAGCTATCGCCAACGTGTAAGCGAACGTTACGGCTTTGGGCCCACACTAAAGCAAGGAGGGATCTGGTTACATTCGGTGTCTGTCGGAGAAACCATCGCATCCATTCCCTTGGTCAAAGCATTGCAAGCTGCTTATCCTCAGCTTCCAATCACGATTACAACCATGACACCGACAGGTTCAGAGCAAGTGCTTAAGAGTTTTGGCGACAGTGTTCAACACTGCTACCTTCCTTATGACTTACCTTGTGCAATGCGTCGCTTGATTAACAACATCAACCCTAACATCGCGATCGTAATGGAAACCGAGCTATGGCCTAACATGATCCATCAGCTCAACAGACGTAACATCCCTGTTATGTTAGCCAATGGCCGCTTATCAGCGCGCTCAGCCAAAGGCTACGGCAAGGTTAAATCACTGGTTTCTCCTATGCTAAACGAGATGAGCTTGATTGCCGCCCAATATCAAGCGGATGGCGATCGCTACATTAAGCTCGGTCTAACTAGAGAGAAACTTCAAGTCTGTGGCAGTGTGAAATTTGACATCAACGTTTCCGATACTCAACGACAGCATGCTAATGAACTTAAACATCAATGGGCAGCAGATAAACCAGTTTGGATCGCGGCAAGTACACATGCAGGCGAAGATGAAATCCTATTAGCAGCCCACAAACAGCTGCTACAAACAGTACACAATGCATTATTAATTTTAGTGCCCCGCCACCCAGAACGATTTGATGAAGTCACGAAGTTAGTTGCGAATAATCAGTTTCGCTTTTTGCGTAAGAGTCATAATGAAGCCGTGACGGCAGATTGCCAAGTTATCATCGGGGATACCATGGGCGAGCTCATGACCCTGTTTGGCATAGCTGATGTTGCATTCATTGGTGGTAGCTTAGTTGAGCGTGGCGGTCATAATCCACTAGAGCCTGCCGCTTACGGCCTGCCTCTTGTTATGGGACCTCATACCTTCAATTTCAGCAGTATCTGCACCATGCTGGAAGATGCCAGCGCGCTCACAACAGTTTCAGATGAGCACACACTTGAAGAGCAGCTAAGAATATTCTTTAAAGACAAAGAAAAAGCGAGCATAAAAGGTAAGAAGGCATTAGCTGTATTACAACTTAATCAAGGATCACTCGCTAAACATCTTGCCCTTATTGACCAGTTATTAGGAAGCCGTCATGACAACTAAGCGCGCCACAATTTCCGTGGTTCTAATCGCTAAAAACTCAGCGATGACTCTGGCTAAATGTCTGCAATCCGTCCAATGGGCTGATGAAATTGTATTACTTGATTCAGGCAGTGATGATAATACGACTGAAATTGCTCGCGAATATGGCGCTAAAGTTCATACTCACCTTGACTGGCAAGGCTATGGTAAACAACGTCAATTTGCTCAGCAATACGCCAGTTGCGAATATACATTTATGATCGATACTGATGAAGAGGTTACTGACGAACTAAGAGTTAATATTGAAGCTGTGCTAGCATCACCACAGCAACCTAACATCATTTATAGCTGTGCACGTCGCAACTGGTTCTTAGGCCGCTATATGTATCATTGTGGTTGGTATCCAGATCGCGTTATGCGCCTCTACAGAACTCAAGAACGAACTTACAACGACAATTTGGTGCATGAATCTATCAATACCATAGGTGCCACGATTGCCCCTCTCGATGGTGATTTACTGCATCAAACCTGTACGGACTTTTCCAGCTTCCAACAAAAGCAACTCACCTATGCGAAAAATTGGGCGCAAGAACGTTTTCAATCAGGCAAAAAAGTCGGTTTTAGCAGCGCGTTTAGCCATAGCATCGGGGCCTTTTTGAAAACATATTTACTGCGAAAAGGTTTTTTAGACGGAGCACATGGCCTGCTACTGTCCATTATCATTGCCCAATATACTTTCAATAAGTACATTACTTTGTGGTCACTACATCAATCATCTACAAATAAGAGCTGAGCATGAGCGAAAAAACTACCGTTATCTACCCTGGTACCTTTGATCCTATCACTAATGGTCATCTAGACCTTATTGAGCGTGCAGCCGCGATGTTTGATCATGTCATCGTAGGCATTGCTGCTAGCCCAAGCAAAAAGCCCCTTTTTAACCTGCAAGAACGTGTTGATCTTGCTACCCATATAACGCAGCATTTAAATAATGTCAGTATTGTTGGCTTCTCTGGGCTGCTGGTTGATTTTGCAAAAGAGTACCAAGCTAACGTGTTGGTTCGAGGTCTGCGCGCAGTATCTGATTTTGAATACGAGTTCCAACTAGCCAACATGAATCGCCGTTTGATGCCAGAACTTGAAACCGTCTTCTTAACGCCAGCCGAAGAGAATTCATTTATTTCATCGACCATAGTGAAAGAAGTCGCGCTTCACAAAGGTGATGTTACCCAATTTGTTGATCCGTATGTCACAGCAGAGCTAATCAAAAAGCTGCACTAAAGGGCGTTTGATTATCAGACTGATAAACAGATCAAAAAAGGGAAGCAGATGCTTCCCTTTTTATTTAATCGTAATTACACTTGGTAAAAATCACGATACCAATCAACAAATGCCTGCACGCCTTCAGAGACCTTCACTTGCGGCTGATAATCGGTCGCGGTAAATAAATCCTGCGTATCAGCATAGGTTGCATACACATCGCCCGGCTGCATTGGCATGAAGTTTTTCTTTGCTTCAACACCCAGCGCACTTTCTAATGCTGTAATGAAGTCCATTAACTTCACAGGGCTACCATGTCCAATATTGTAAACTCGATATGGTGCTGAACTCGTCGCAGGTGAACCACCTTCTACAGTCCAATCACTGTTAGCCTCAGGGATAACATCTTGAATGCGCAAAACACCTTCAACAATATCGTCGATATACGTAAAGTCACGACTTAGCTCACCATTGTTATACACATCAATTTGTTCGCCTGCGATAATCTTCTTGGTGAATTTGAACAACGCCATATCAGGACGTCCCCACGGACCATAAACCGTAAAGAAACGTAACCCTGTTGTCGGGACACCATACAAATGCGAGTAAGTATGCGCCATCAACTCGTTCGATTTTTTAGTCGCCGCATACAGGGAAATAGGATGATCAACACTATCTGCGGTGTCAAATGGCATCTTCTGATTCAAGCCATACACTGAGCTAGATGATGCATACACTAAATGCTTAACTTTATTATGACGGCAACCCTCTAAAATCGTTAGGTGACCAACCAAATTACTGTCCGCATAGGCCATCGGGTTATCCAGCGAGTAACGCACACCCGCCTGGGCCGCTAAGTGAATAACACGATCAAATTGCTGTTTAGAAAACAAAGAAGCGATACCTTCGCGATCAGCAAGATCAAGCGTAATAAAAGTAAATAACGAATGCGCGATACGAGCTAAGCGCGCTTCTTTTAACGCCACATCGTAGTAATCATTCAAATTATCGATACCGATAACCTGGTGGCCTTGTTCGCACAAACGCTCAACAACAGCACTACCGATAAAACCGGCTGCGCCAGTAACTAGATATTTCATATTTCACCTTCACAAGCAGAGCTAAACCCTACCTAATCAATTCTTATTTTTGGCATTCACAACAATAAACTGTAGTACGCTGCCCAATTTTAACTTCACTCAAAGAGTGATCACACCGAGGACACACTTGCCCACCTTTGCCGTAGACCTGTAGTTCTTGCGCGAAATACCCCGGTTTACCATCGGCATTTTTAAAGTCTTTCAGCGTCGTACCGCCTTGTTCAATCGCAAAAGCCAACACCGATTTTATCTCAGCCACTAAACGAATAACTTCCGCTTTAGTCATTTTATTCGCAGGACGTTGCGGTGAAATCTTAGCACTGAAGAGCGCTTCATTGGCGTAGATATTCCCAACGCCCACCACCACTTTATTGTCCATAATAAATTGCTTTACCACAGTGCGTCGCCCTTGTGCCTTGTCAAATAAGTAGTCGGCATCAAATACGGCCTCTAACGGCTCAGGACCAAGCTTCGTTAACACTTGATGTAATTCATTAAGTTCAGCCCATAACCACGCACCAAAGCGACGAGGATCGTTATAACGCAACATCTCACCGCTCGCTAAGACTAAATCAACATGATCATGCTTTTCAGCTGGAGTCCCAGCAGGCAACACTCGCAAACTGCCAGACATACCTAAATGCACAATCGCAGTACCAACATCCGTGTGCAGGAGTAAATACTTAGCTCGCCGTGTTACCTGGCTGATCACCTGTCCTTCAATGGCTTTGATTGCTTCGGGGATCGGCCAGCGCAATGTCGGATTGCGGATGATAATGGCGGAGACTGTTTTCCCGACAACATGCGGCGAGATCCCCATACGGCTCACTTCGACTTCCGGTAACTCAGGCATCTCACTTCCCTATCTTTAATTAATGATTGGTCACTTATTGTGAAGGAAATAAATACGTCGGCTCAACCGACACCGCAAGCCATTGCGACTGCCAGTTTTTTAACAGCCAAAACTGCGGTAGTTGATACACAGTTACTCGCACAGGTTCATCATAGGCCTGTAGCCAAATTTCAACAGACACCGGGTGAGTCAACTGCGGCTTTAGCTTGGCCATTGTCGCATCATCCACAGGTGTGCCAGCTAAGGTTGCCCAATGCATGATCACCGAATCGTCATGAATAACTGCCTCATCACCTGTTATACGCCAATCAGCGCCCAAACGGACATAATGTTGATCAGGGAGTACCAGTTGTTCAATCACAGCTTGTTCAGGTAATAACGCGCTCAGCGTTGATTGGGATGGCGCTGTGCCGTATTTTTCTTTTATTAGTGTGGGAAGTTGGATTACTGCGATAAAAATAATAACCGCAAAAATAATGACATTGTTCCAACTACGACGAGATAGCTTCATGGATTGGCTCCTTTTTCCCTTCATCATCATACCATTGTTACAACTAGGCAATGCAATTCACCCTGCCATCAAGTAATAGCAGCTAACGTTGAAAACATGTCTTCGCGTTCAGTAACGGTATGCGATAAGGCGAAGCAGAATACATCACCAAAAGAAATAAAATGGGGAATGTTAGAAATGCGAGGTAAATCGCTAAATTGCAGGTATAAAAAAACCCAGACAATGCTGGGTTTTTATCAAAGATTTTAAAATCAATTACTTGATTTTAGCTTCTTTGTACATAACGTGCTGGCGAACTACAGGATCAAATTTCTTGATCTCGAATTTACCTGGCATGTTACGCTTGTTTTTGTCGGTAGTGTAGAAGTGGCCTGTACCAGCTGATGATACTAGACGGATCTTCTCACGAATGCCTTTAGCCATTGTTCAAATCCTCTTAAACGTTCTCGCCGCGAGTACGCATATCTGCAAGAACGACATCAATGCCTTTCTTATCAATGATACGCATACCTTTCGCAGAAAGGCGTAGTTTAACGAAGCGTTTTTCGCTTTCTACCCAGAAACGATGAGTTTGCAGGTTCGGCAGAAAACGACGCTTGGTGGCATTACGTGCGTGTGAACGGTTGTTACCCGTTACAGGACGCTTACCAGTTACTTGGCATACTCGGGACATTACTGTCTTCTCCAAATCGTTTCGGCTCGATATCTACTGTGATTAATTCAATGTAAAAAAGCTTTTTACATATAACCACAGCTATCAAAGGTCGCGCATTATACTAAGTCAAAACCAGTTGCTCAAGTCCCGAGCAGATCCTTTCTTCACTTTTTGTTCAAAAAACGGCTATTTTATAGCCAATCTCGTTCAGAAAAAGAAATGATTTCCCCATCACCCACAACAAAGTGGTCTAGAACACGAATATCCACCAATGCAAGTGCATCAGTGATTCTTCGAGTTATTCGACGGTCAGCCTGACTAGGTTCAGCTACGCCTGATGGGTGATTATGCGCTAAAATGAGCGCGGCTGCATTAAGTTCCAGTGATCTTTTTACTACTTCACGTGGATAAACCGCCGCAGAATCGATCGTTCCTTCAAACAAAACCTCGCCAGTTATGACGCGGTGCTGGTTATCAAGAAATAAAATATAAAAAACTTCACGCTGTCGATCGCGTAATATTTGGCTTAAATATTGCCTAGTTTGTTGCGGACTGGTCAGCACATCGCCTTTTTTGAGGGTTTCTTCAAGGTGACGATGACTCATTTCCAACACAGCTTGCAGCTGAACATACTTTGCTGGTCCAAGCCCTTTTACTTCACAGAACCGTTTTTCGTCGGCGGCTAAAAGTGCGCGTAACGATCCAAATTCTTCCAAAAGTAAGATCGATAGCTCGATCACATTGATACCCGGTAAGCCTGTACGCAAAAAAATGGCTAATAATTCAGCATCTGTGAGCGCCTTTGCCCCGAGCTGTAAGAGTTTTTCACGAGGTAAAACTGCATTCGGTAAATTTTTTAATGTCATAATGGCCTCTTTAGTCATGTATACGCTTGAACCCTCACAGCCAAAATACAAACTTGAGACAACTAACTTACGAGTGAAAAGTAACTTTTTACCGTAATGATATTTCCTACCCTCATAACCTTGTGAACTTGCTAACCCTGCCTTTTGTTACTGTTAGAGCAATAAATACCATTACCCTCTAGCCGATTGTCGATTGATCTTGGACGATGAACCGCACGATATTTGATGCTATCGTGTTGCCCTTGTTTTTGGTTAATCAGGCAATCTCATGCAGACGCTAGCAGGAAAAAAAATACTTCTCGGAATCAGTGGTGGCATCGCCGCGTATAAATGCGCCGAACTCACCCGTCGCCTTATTGAGCGTGGCGCTCAAGTACAAGTCGTGATGACCAAAGCAGCACAAGAATTTATTACCCCTTTAACGATGCAAGCCGTTTCTGGAAACCCTGTCGCAAGCAGCTTGCTTGATCCTGCGGCTGAAGCATCCATGAGCCACATCGAATTGGCAAAATGGGCTGATATGGTTTTGCTGGCGCCAGCAACAGCCGACCTGATAGCTCGTGTGAGTGCGGGGATGGGCAATGATTTGCTCTCTACCTTATGCCTTGCCACGGATTCACCTATCGTGGTTGCACCTGCGATGAATCAACAGATGTACCGCAATGTTGCGACCCAAGAGAACATCGCAACGCTAAAACGTCGTGGTTTCCACATTTGGGGTCCAGCAAGCGGAGAGCAAGCTTGTGGCGATGTAGGCCCAGGTCGAATGCTAGAGCCAATGGCGTTAGTGCACCGTGCTGAAGATTTTTTTCAACCCGCGGATTTAACTGATGTGTCACTGACCATTACCGCTGGACCAACGCGTGAAGCATTAGACCCGGTTCGTTATATCTCTAACCACAGCTCGGGTAAGATGGGCTTTGCGATTGCGCAAGCCGCTGCAGAGCGCGGCGCTAAAGTCACTTTAATTAGTGGCCCCGTCAACTTACCGACACCACAAGGTGTAACACGTATTGACGTTGAGAGCGCCGAGCAAATGCATCAAGCCGCAATGACGCACGCGCCTCAACATAAGATTTTCATCGCTTGTGCGGCTGTTGCCGATTTTCGTCCTGCCACAGTTGCAGAGCAGAAAATGAAAAAACAGAGTGATGAAGACACCATGACAATCACGCTGGTCAAAAACCCAGATATCGTGGCGAGTGTGGCAGCTTTAGCTGACAACCGTCCTTTTACGGTTGGCTTTGCTGCTGAAACCCAAGATGTTGAGCAATACGCACGAGGTAAACTGACCCGCAAACATCTCGACCTAATTTGTGCTAACGATGTTGCGCAACAAGGGCAAGGTTTCAACAGCGATACAAATGCGCTGCACTTATACTGGCCACAAGGTGACAAAGCGCTACCTCTTACCAATAAGAGTGAACTTGGTAAACAGCTCATCGATGAGATTACAGCGCTTTACCGCAAGCAATAATCCTTATTCAAATTGTTATAGCACGAAGTAAATTTCACCAAATACACATCTTTAACCGTGTTTGGGCTGTAACAAGGAAAGATGCATACATTAAGAGAGCAACATGAAAAAGATCGACCTAAAAATCCTAGACCCACGTGTTGGTAATGAATTTCCCCTTCCCGCTTATGCGACTGAAGGGTCTGCGGGGCTCGATTTACGCGCTTGCCTAGACGAAGCATTAACCGTAGAACCAGGCCAAACCCACCTTGTTCCAACCGGTCTTGCAATTCATATTGGCGATCCAAGCCTTGCCGCGACTATTTTACCGCGTTCAGGTCTGGGCCATAAACACGGTATCGTATTGGGTAACTTGGTTGGGCTGATTGATTCTGACTATCAAGGTCAGTTGATGGTATCGGTATGGAATCGCGGTCAATCGACCTTCACCATTGAACCTGGCGATCGTATCGCACAGTTAGTGTTTGTACCTGTAGTACAAGCTGACTTTAATATCGTGAACGACTTTGACAGTAGCGATCGTGGCGAAGGCGGCTTCGGTCACTCTGGTCGTCAATAAATCACGGCATATCGTCAGAAAAATCCATCGTGAATAAAAGCGATCTAACGCAACCTTCAGGTTGCGTTTTTTTTGCCGATACAGTTTTTTTACCGATAACTCAGCACTATCAGCAGCTAACACTTTTCTCTGTGTCAGCGCACCGTTAAGATAGGCGGGTTTTTTATACCCAGCGAATAATGCATCTCGGTGTATTTGCCGAGTGCCAAACTGTGGTACTCATTTCGAAAAGGAACGGTTATTCATGGCAGGCAACAAAAAAAACAATCGCCGCGAAGAAATTCTACAAGCTTTGGCACAAATGCTAGAGTCTGCACAAGGTAGCCAACGTATTACTACGGCCAAACTTGCGGCTCAAGTAGGCGTGTCAGAAGCTGCGCTGTACCGTCACTTCCCAAGCAAAGCGCGTATGTTTGAAGGCCTGATTGAGTTCATTGAAGATTCAATCACCACTCGCATCAACCGTATCCTAGATGAAGAAAAAGACACCCTGAATCGCCTACGCATGGTGCTACAGCTGATCTTAGTATTCGCAGAACGTAATCCAGGCTTAACCCGTATCATGACGGGCCATGCACTGATGTTTGAACAAGACCGCCTACAGTCACGTATCAACCAGTTATTTGAACGTATCGAAACCCAACTCCGTCAGGTACTGCGCGAGCGTAAACTGCGTGAAGGTAAAGGTTTCCCTGTTGATGAAGGGATCTTGGCCGCGCAGTTACTCGGCCAAGTTGAAGGCAGCTTAAACCGCTACGTGCGTTCAAACTTCAAGTACAAGCCAACAGAGAGCTTTGATGATTATTGGGCACTGCTGAGTGCTCAGCTAGGTTAAGCGTCTTTCGCCATTACCTGACAGCGCTAGGCGCTAAAAACAACAAAGGCTTGCCCAGTGGCAAGCCTTTTTCGTCATCATAGTTTATTACAACAACGCTTAAACGCCGTATTGTGCACGGTACGCTTTTACTGCTTCAAGGTGCTGTTCCATGCCATCTTGCTCGGCAAGGTAGGTCACGACATCACCCAGTGACACAATCGAGATCACCTCACAGCCAAAGTCGCGCTCTACTTCTTGGATCGCAGACAACTCGCCTTTGCCTTTTTCTTGACGATCAATAGCCACTAATACGCCCGCTAAGTCAGCACCGTTCGCTTTGATGATTTCCATCGACTCACGAATTGCCGTACCCGCAGTGATCACGTCATCCACTAACATGATTCGACCTTCTAACGCACTGCCCACTAAGTTACCACCTTCACCGTGGTTCTTCGCTTCTTTACGGTTAAAACAGTATGGCGTATCCACATCATGGTGATCAGCCAAAGCGACCGCGGTTGTGGTTGCAATTGGAATACCTTTGTACGCTGGGCCAAATAGCACATCGTAATCAATACCAGCTTCAACTAAAGCTTCAGCGTAAAAACGGCCTAAACGTGCAAGATCACGCCCTGAGTTAAATAAACCCGCATTGAAAAAGTACGGGCTTTGACGGCCTGATTTCAGTGTGAACTCACCAAACTTCAACACACCTTTCTCTAGGGCAAATTCGATGAACTGACGCTGATATGCTTTCATTGTAACTCCTTAATATGGCTATTTATGTCTTTTGATTTATTCGCTAAACCTATCGACAGGTCCTATTCGGTAACACTCTCGACAAATTTCAGGCAAAAAAAAGCGACTCAATAGAGTCGCTTAATTATTAATTTTCTAACGCGGCTTTCTGCATCGAAATGATATCGGTAATCCCGTCTTTCGCCAGCGCTAACATCGCCAGCAATTCTTCATGGCTAAAGGCTTCGCCTTCCGCAGTGCCCTGAATCTCGATCATCTTACCTTCTTCGGTCATCACTACGTTCATGTCGGTTTCTGCCGCTGAATCTTCAACGTACTCCAAATCACAAACTGGCTCACCGTTATAGATACCGACAGACACAGCAGCAACCATGCCTTTAAGCGGGCTCTTTTTCAGCAGGCCTTTTTCAATCATGTAATTAATCGCATCCACTAGTGCAACCATAGCACCAGTAATAGAAGCAGTACGCGTACCGCCATCGGCTTGGATAACATCACAATCAACAGTGATCATTTGCTCGCCTAGCGCTTCAAGATCTACCGCAGCGCGTAAGCTACGAGCGATCAGACGCTGGATTTCCATCGTACGACCACCTTGCTTACCACTTGCCGCTTCACGACGATTACGGGTGTGTGTCGCACGAGGTAGCATGCCGTATTCGGCTGTTACCCAACCTTGACCTTTACCTTTTAGCCAGCGAGGAACATTTTCTTCCACACTCGCGGTACAAATCACTTTGGTATCACCGAACTCAACTAATACAGAGCCTTCAGCATGTGCTGTAAAGTTGCGAGTAATAGTAATAGGACGAACTTGGTGGGTCTGTCTGCCGCTTGGACGCATCGGGATAACCTTTGACTGAGTAATTTTAACCGGCGATTATAGCCAGTTACACTCGCCAGTGCTAACCCTTTGCTAAACGATTGCCTCTAGACGCGCACAATTACCGCGTAAAGCCACAACAACGTGGTTCAATTCCTTTTATAATCAATGCTGAGTATAATCAGCTCATCAACGCTTCGAGCATCAGCTTCAAGCAAACCGCTTAACAAAAGGGCCATCAGCCAATGATTCATAGCATGACCGCCTACGCGCGCCGTGAAGTAAAGGGCGACTGGGGCAGCGCCGTTTGGGAAATCCGTTCGGTAAACCAGCGTTACTTAGAAACCTACTTACGTATGCCTGAACAGTTCCGTGGCCTAGAGCCGGTTCTGCGCGAACGCTTCCGTAAACGTCTTGCTCGCGGCAAAGTCGAATGTAACCTTCGTTTTGAAGCGAACGCATCTTCTAATCGTGAACTATCGATTAATGAAGATCTCGCGAAACAAGTGATCAAAGCTGCCCAGTGGGTGAAAGATACCTCTGGTGAAGGCAATATCGGTCCATTCCAAGTATTGAACTGGCCGGGCGTGATGGAAACTCCAGAGCAAGACCTTGATGCCATCAACAAAGATCTGCTGGCGGGCTTTGAAGAAGCACTAACCGACTTCATTGCGGCACGTGCAAGCGAAGGCGAAAACATGAAAGAGCTGATTGTTCATCGTCTTGATGCAATCACTGTGGAAGCCGGTAAAGTCCGCGCACAAATGCCAGAAGTGATGGCGTGGCAACGTGAGCGCCTACTCAGCCGTTTTGAAGACGCAAAAATTGAGCTAGATGCAAGCCGTGTAGAGCAAGAACTGATCCTGCTAGCACAGAAGAGCGATGTAGCAGAAGAGCTAGATCGTCTTGATTCACACGTGAAAGAAACACAAAAGATCATGAAAAAAGGTGGCGCATGTGGTCGTCGCTTAGATTTCATGATGCAAGAGTTCAACCGCGAGTCGAACACCCTAGCCTCAAAATCTATCAACACTGAGATCACAGCTTCTGCCGTTGAATTGAAAGTGCTGATCGAACAAATGCGTGAGCAAATTCAAAATATTGAGTAATCACTATTTTTCATTTCGCCCATAATAAAAAAGCGCCTTCGGCGCTTTTTTTACATTTAAATATAATCTATTACGAAAGTAACCACGACACCGCTTTCTCCACTCGCTGAGTAAATACGGGTAATGAGAACTCATCTAGGTGCGCTTTATGCTGTTGCGGCTGAGGCATCGGGCGCAGCCCATTCTGAATGTCAGTCAGAATCGCTTTCAGGTCTGCACCATTATCGTTACGTGGATCTTCAAATAAGAACCCTGTTTTACCATCAACGACAGTTTCGACAAACGGAGAAGCCTTCACAGCCAAGACTGGCAGATTACAATGTTGCGCTTCAATCACATTTAAGCCCAAGGCTTCTTTTTCAGGAAGCCCTGCAATTAAAAAATCGAGCTGGCTATAAATACCTTCAACATTTTTCTGGAACCCCCAGAAACGTACACGATCACCTAACGGTCCCAAAGCCTTACGTAAATCACGTACCGAGGCGTAACCACCACTACCAAAGATTTCAATATTTAGATTTGGCACTTCTGATAATGCTTGCGCTATATGTTCAAACATCAATGGAAATTGTTTAATAGGCGTAATACGCGACACAATACCGATACTCAAACCATCTTGCTTTTGCCACTGCACTTTAGGACGGAATTGTTCATAAACAGGTTCAAGCCATGACAAAATGCGATCTCGGCCTTTACGCAAATCCCAGTCATAACACGATGCTTGTAAAATGGGGGCATCTTCTTCGATATGACGAGACAGTGAGGCTACTCCATACCAAGGTTCTGGGTAAATATTCTCCACTTT
Source organism: Photobacterium sanguinicancri (assembly GCF_024346675.1). Taxonomy (NCBI): domain Bacteria; kingdom Pseudomonadati; phylum Pseudomonadota; class Gammaproteobacteria; order Vibrionales; family Vibrionaceae; genus Photobacterium; species Photobacterium sanguinicancri. The sequence goes on along the minus strand of NZ_AP024850.1, from coordinate 147,350 downwards.
GGCATCTTTCAAGCTTTCAATTACATACCGTGACACCCCAATGACACCGTCATAACCATCATAAGATGAAGGATCGCGACTATATAAAGGCATATGAGCAATCGCAATCAAACGGTGACCCCTATCTTTCAATTGCTTACGCCATTTTTTATCAATACCACCATGAGTCAGTAGTACCGCAGGGACATCACCGAGCGCTGTTATTACACCGTCTAAGTCTGGAGTAATAGGCTGAATTTTTGTATTGCCAAATGACAACTTATGCCAATAATCGGCTTTAGGGTGCGTTAAAAGAGTATACCCAATATTCAGCGCGTCTAATCCTTGGCAAAGAAAATGGGTATAAACTTCACCACCACCAAAATGCTGCTGTAAATTTAATTGAAATAACTGCTTCGTCACGCTACCACCTCTAAAAAGTGCTAAAAAAATACACTACATCATAAACTGAAAATGAGTGTAATTCCCATGACAAGAATTCCACTACTAGCACGATAGCTCTTTACTATAGTTAGTTTGGGTACATAAAAAACAATAAAAATAAAAACAGCCCTCTGAACACTCCCATGTAACACACCAAGGATGGAACGATGGATGACAACGTAAAAAATCTAGCTTCAGCAGGAGCAACGGCCCATCATAAAAAAAATATTCTGCATGTCTTCCCCACGTTTGCGATCGGTGGCCAACAAGTGCGTTTTGCCCACATCGCCAATGCCTGCCCGCAGGATTACCGTCACACTGTCATTGCTTTAGACGGTAACTTTGATGCTAAAAGCAAATTACAAGAAACAGTAGATGCAACATTCATCGACCTACGCCAACTGAAACAACAACATGTTCTGCAGCGGATGCAGACAATTCAGCATTATTTAGCAGACCATCAGCATGATGTATTGATGACCTACAATTGGGGCGCGATTGAATGGGCATTAGCACACCGTATTTTCCATCATGCAACGACCTCAGCAACAGCCACCAAACACGTCCATTGGGAAGACGGCTTTGGTCCCGAAGAGCAACAAGATCGCTTACCGCGCCGAAATATTTTTCGTCGCCTCGCACTGTCCGATAACACTAAGGTAGTAGTGCCCTCGCACCAGCTTCAACATATCGCACAACAGGATTGGCATGTTGCTGCATCGCAATTAGTTTATTTCCCCAACGGCATCGCACTGCCAGAATCGCGTTCTCATACCGCTTCAGATACCGCAGCAGATAAAGATACACCCAGTTCAAAAACAACCGAACAGGCCCAGCCGACCTTTATTACGCTGGCAACCCTACGAGCTGAGAAAAACATCCCTCGCTTAATCGATAGCTTCTTAGCGGCCGTGCCCAGTGGGAAATTAATTATTGGTGGCGGGGGGCCCTTACTCGAGGAACTGCGTGAATATGTCATCCAGCTCGATCAAACCGACCGTATTGAGCTAACGGGTAACGTCACCGACATCTGGGGATTTCTCGCCCGTGGGGATGTGTTTTGTTTATCGTCGGATACCGAGCAAATGCCGATCTCGATATTAGAAGCGATGGCAATGGGACTGCCCGTTGTCTCAACCGATGTCGGTGACATTAAAACCATGCTATCACCCGAAAACATGGCCTATATCGCGGCGCCAAGTGATTACCCTGAAGCAATGAAGAAGCTATTAGCACATCAAGATTACTGGCCAACCATAGGCCGAGCCAATAAGCTGCGTGTATCGCAACAATTCAGCTTCGAGACCATGATAAAAAACTTTGCCGCTCTGCTTTAAGTACGATCTGCTATTTTTATTACATGGCGTTCTTGAATGATCAAATCGAATACACGGCCAATCAATGCATTAAGCGCTAACAGTATATAAATAAGAAGGGCGTTATCATTTACCGCACTGAGTTCACATCACAGCCACCATGAAAAAGATTATTGGTTATTCCTTGACTATCTGATTTAAATTAACCGCAGTTCATGATAATCTGCGCGCCCTTCTAACACTGAGTGAAACAGCAATGAGCAAAGGTACGTTATACATTGTGTCGGCACCAAGCGGTGCGGGTAAATCAAGCTTGATTAACGCCCTATTGGAAACCAACCCAACTTATGACATGAAAGTATCGGTTTCTCACACCACGCGCGGTATGCGCCCAGGTGAAGAACACGGCGTTCATTACAACTTCGTAAGTGTTGAAGAATTTACTGAACTTGCAAGCAAAAGTGCTTTTCTTGAGCATGCAGAAGTATTTGGCAATTACTACGGTACGTCACGTCCGTGGATTGAAGATCAGCTAAACAAAGGAATCGACGTATTCCTTGATATCGACTGGCAAGGTGCGCGTCAAATTCGCAAGCAGATGCCACAAGCGAAAAGCCTGTTTATTCTTCCGCCATCAAAAGAAGAATTAGAGCGTCGACTTAATGCGCGCGGCCAAGACAGCGATGCTGTTATTGCTCGTCGTATGGAAGAGGCACGTTCTGAGATTTCACATTACAGCGAATACGATTACGTGATCGTGAATGATGATTTTGATGTTGCTCTTATCGATTTCAAAGCGATTATCCGCGCAGAACGATTGAAGCAAGACAAACAAACTGCTAAATATAACAGCATGCTGAACGCCCTACTGGCAGAACAGTAAGTATTTTTGTACAATTTTCCCTCTTTTTTTATATAACCACTGGAGTCCTCCATGGCACGCGTAACCGTTCAAGACGCTGTTGATAAAATTGGCAACCGTTTCGATCTGATCCAAGTTGCTTCACGCCGCGCTCGTCAAATGCAAACTGGCGGTAAGGATCCACTGGTTCCAGAAGAAAACGACAAGTACACAGTGATCGCGCTTCGTGAAATCGAAGAAGGCCTTATCACTAAGGATATTCTTGATGCTCGTGAGCGTCAGGAACTTCAAGAGCAAGAAGCAGCAGAGCTAGCAGCAGTTAGCGCTATTGCAGGCGACCACCGTTAATTCAGGGAACCGGGCGATTGTATCTTTTTGATAGCCTGAAAGAAGTCGCAACCGAATACCTGCCAGAGCCTCACATCGAGGCTCTTAGGCAGGCTTATCTCGTTGCGCGTGATGCCCACGAAGGGCAGACTCGCTCTAGTGGCGAACCTTATATCATCCACCCGATTGCTGTGGCCCGCATTCTTGCGGAAATGCGCCTCGATTACGAGACGTTAATGGCTGCACTTCTCCATGATGTAATCGAAGACACCGAAGTTACCAAGGAAGACTTGGAAACCCGCTTTAGTGCCACCGTTGCAGAATTGGTTGATGGCGTATCGAAGCTGGATAAACTGAAGTTCCGCGACCGCAAAGAAGCGCAAGCAGAGAACTTCCGCAAAATGATCATGGCAATGGCCCATGACATTCGCGTTATTCTAATCAAATTGGCTGACCGCACGCACAACATGCGCACCCTAGGTGCTCTGCGTCCGGATAAACGCCGTCGTATTGCCCGCGAAACGCTCGAAATATTCTCTCCACTGGCACACCGTCTTGGTATTCATAACATCAAAACTGAACTCGAAGAGTTAGGCTTTGAAGCGTTATATCCAAACCGTTATAAAGTGCTCAAAGAAGTGGTGGCTGCGGCGCGTGGTAATCGTAAAGAAATGATTAATAAAATTCACGCAGAAATCGAGGGTCGCCTTGAAGATGCGGGAATTAAAGGTACGGTTGTCGGCCGTGAAAAGAACCTGTACTCCATCTATAACAAGATGAAGAGTAAGGAACAGCGTTTCCATTCAATAATGGATATCTACGCGTTCCGTGTTCTGGTCACCGATCTCGACACCTGCTACCGCGTATTGGGCCAAGTACATAACCTGTACAAGCCGCGCCCAAGCCGCATGAAAGACTACATTGCGATCCCAAAAGCCAATGGCTATCAATCACTGCATACCTCACTTGTCGGCCCACATGGTGTGCCTGTTGAAGTACAAATTCGTACTGACGACATGGACCAAATGGCAGACAAAGGTGTCGCAGCACATTGGACTTATAAAGACGGTGAAAGCTCGGGTACAACCGCCCAAGTGAAAGCACAACGTTGGATGCAGAGCTTACTTGAGCTACAACAGAGTGCCGGTAATTCTTTTGAATTTATCGAAAACGTCAAATCAGATCTGTTCCCAGATGAGATTTACGTCTTTACACCGAAAGGCCGTATTGTTGAATTGCCAGTCGGCGCGACCGCGGTCGATTTCGCTTATGCTGTCCATACCGATGTAGGTAATGCTTGTGTTGGTGCACGGGTTGATCGTCAACCTTACCCGCTCAGCAAACCGCTGAAAAACGGGCAGACAATTGACATTATCAGTGCGCCAGGTGCCCGTCCCAATGCTGCATGGCTCAACTATGTGGTGACATCTCGTGCCCGTGCGCGTATCCGTCAGGTACTGAAAACCATGCGCCGTGATGAATCTATCACCCTTGGTCGTCGCCTGCTGAATCATGCGCTCGGTGAGTTAAGCATCGACCAAATCAATCCAGATAATCTCCAGCAAGTGCTGTCTGATCTGCGATTGGAATCGATGGACGATTTACTGACGGATATCGGCTTAGGTGAACTAATGAGTGTGGTGATTGCTCGCCGCTTATTAGGTAACCCTGAAGAGCTGAATAACCATAATGAAGGTGCTCGACGCTTACCGATCCAGGGTGCTGATGGCATCTTGCTCACGTTTGCCAATTGCTGTAACCCAATCAATGGCGACCCCATTATGGCGCACGTCAGTCCGGGTAAAGGCTTGGTTATTCACCGTGAAGAATGTGCCAATATTCGTGGTTACCAAAAAGAACCCGATAAGTACATGGCGGTAGAGTGGAGCGAAGACTTTGAACAAGAATTCGTGACTAACCTAAAAGTGGACATGCAAAACCACCAAGGTGCACTGGCGGATTTAACCAACACGATTGCGGCAACAGGCTCCAATATTCAAGGGCTAGCAACCGAAGAAAAAGATGGCCGTTTATACACCATCACGGTTCGCTTAACGACCAAAGGTCGTATCCACCTTGCCAATATTATGCGCCGAATTCGTGTAATGCCGAATGTTGTCCGTGTGGCCCGTCAGAAAAACTGATACAGCCGCATCAACAACCACTTATTCTAAACGCCCTCTTTTGGGCGTTTTTATTTATGGATATTAATCAACGACTATGACTCCTGATCGTTACCAACGTATTCAATCTGTGCTGGCGACACGCCAAATCGACCTTACCGTTTGTATGGAAGAAGTGCACAAACCTAACAATGTGTCTGCGATTGTGCGTACTGCCGATGCGGTCGGCATCCATAAAGTGCATGCCGTCTGGCCAGATGACAAGATGCGGATGCTTAGCCATACCTCTGCGGGGGCACGTAATTGGGTTGAACTAGAAACACACGACACCATGGTTGATGCGGTTCAACACCTAAAAAGCCAAGGCATGCAAGTCCTCGCCACCAACCTCTCAGATACAGCGATTGATTTCCGGGAAGTGGATTACACCAAACCAACAGCGATTATCTTAGGCGGCGAGAAAAACGGCATCACCCAAGAAGCCTTAAACCTTGCCGATCAAGACATCATCATTCCAATGGTTGGTATGGTACAGTCGTTAAATGTGTCGGTGGCCAGTGCCCTCATTTTGTATGAAGCACAACGCCAGCGCCAAAACGCAGGCATGTACGACCAAGCAACCACCCAGCTACCTGACGAAGTGGTACACCGTATTTTGTTTGAACGCGGCCACCCAGTACTCGCCAAAGTAGCGCGTCGTAAAGGCTTGCCTTACCCGCCACTGGATAACGAAGGTCAGATCGTCGCTGACGATGCGTGGTGGGCAACCATGCAGGCGATTGAACCAAAGAAAAACAAGCAAAAATAGCCAATAAGGACATGCGATGAGCGGACAGCTACTAGATACCATCGCCCTCACCGAACTTGCTGGTGTTGGCGCTAAAATGGCAGAAAAACTAACCAAGATTGGGCTCAATACCGTCCAAGACCTGTTGTTTCATCTGCCGCTCCGCTATGAAGATCGTACCCGAATTTGGCCGATTGCCGGTGTGATGCTCGGTCAGCACCTCACGATTCAAGGTGAAGTGCTCAACAACAGCATTACCTTTGGCAAACGAAAAATGCTTAGCGTCAAAATCAGCGATGGTAATGGCGCGGCAACCCTTCGCTTTTTTAACTTCAATGCTGCAATGAAAAACAGCTTAGCAGAAGGGAAGCAAGTTAAAGCCTACGGCGAAATTAAACGCGGTAAGTTTGGGGTTGAGATAATTCACCCCGACTACAAGGTGTTTTCTGAAACCACCGAGCTCAGTGTTGAAGAAACATTAACGCCGGTATACCCGACCACCGATGGTTTACGCCAACTCACCCTACGCAGCCTAACAGACCAAGCGCTGAAGCTACTGGATAAAGCCGCCGTGAGTGAGTTATTACCGGAAGGTTTATACGATCGACAAATGACGCTGGCGCAAGCCTTACGCATCATGCATCGCCCTACGCCTGATATCTCGCTGGACCAACTTGAAGAAGGCAAGCATCCCGCACAGCATCGTTTGATATTAGAAGAACTGCTCGCTCAAAATTTATCGATGCTCGCTGTACGCAGCAACAGTCAGCGTCATGATGCATGGCCGCTCAGTGCCAAACAGAATCTCAAGCAGCAGTTTCTTGCTGGTTTACCATTCAGCCCAACAGGGGCGCAACAGCGGGTCGTTGCCGACATCGAACAAGACCTGACGCTCGCGCACCCTATGATGCGCTTAGTTCAAGGAGATGTTGGCTCTGGTAAAACCTTAGTCGCCGCTCTGGCTGCGTTACGCGCAATCGAACACGGCTATCAAGTCGCATTAATGGCACCAACCGAATTGCTTGCCGAGCAACACGCCCAAAACTTTGCCAACTGGTTCAATCCTCTCGATATTCAAGTCGGATGGATGGCAGGTAAACTCAAAGGTAAAGCCCGTGAAACCGAATTAGCGCGCATTGAAAGCGGCGAAGCCAAGATGGTGGTCGGCACGCACGCCCTATTTCAAGACCACGTAATATTTAACAACCTCACTTTAGTGATCATTGATGAACAGCACCGCTTTGGTGTCCATCAACGGTTAGAACTCCGAGAAAAAGGCGCCAATGAAGGTCGCTATCCACACCAACTGATCATGACGGCTACGCCGATCCCACGGACGTTAGCAATGACAGCATACGCTGATTTGGAAACCTCGGTGATTGATGAATTGCCGCCAGGGCGAACCCCGATCAAAACCGTGGCACTGTCCGACTCTCGCCGCCCAGAGATCATTGAGCGTATTCGATCTGCGTGCCAAACCGAAGGCCGCCAAGCTTATTGGGTTTGTACCCTTATTGATGAATCGGAAGTATTAGAAGCCCAAGCCGCCTCTGACACCGCCGATGAGCTGACCGCCCTATTGCCCGAACTCAAAATAGGCTTAGTGCATGGCCGAATGAAAGCCGCAGAAAAACAAGCTGTCATGGCGCAGTTCAAAGACGGTGACCTCGATTTATTAGTCGCAACCACTGTGATTGAAGTGGGTGTCGATGTGCCCAATGCCAGTTTAATGGTGATTGAAAACCCAGAGCGCCTTGGTTTAGCCCAGCTCCACCAGCTACGCGGTCGTGTCGGTCGTGGCCAAGTTGCCAGCCACTGTGTACTGTTGTACCACGCCCCTCTGTCACAAACCGCGCAGAAGCGCTTGGGGGTGCTACGCGAAAGTAGCGATGGTTTTGTTATTGCCCAGCGCGACTTAGAAATCCGCGGGCCCGGGGAGCTACTCGGCACCAAACAAACCGGTATCGCCGATTTTAAAGTCGCTGATCTGGTGCGTGACCAACACCTGATCCCCCAAGTGCAAAAGCTAGCTCGATACATTCACGATAAATATCCATCGAATGCCGAAGCCATTATTGAACGCTGGCTGGGCCAACGCGAAAACTATTCCAACGCTTAGCCTACAAGGTAATGCAGCCCTTTATCTCTTTCTGATAGGCATAAAGGGCTGACTTTTCATTACTCAACACCCAAGTGAGAAAATCCGCCCACAAAACTACACAGCGATCGCTGTTAATAAGCATATCTTTCACCGTTACATTTCAACCGTGATCCCTCCAGCCCTGTAAACATAAAGGCCTTAGCCACTAACCTTGTTTTTCACCCTTTAGTTTGTCATTTATCAAGGTAGCGACTTTTCTTATCGCAAAACAACGCAAACGATTGCTATTTTCTACAAGGTAATTACAATAGCGCACAAAATTCGTCCACCTCCATCTCTCCCGTGTTGGTTGAAGCTGATTAACAGCAATCACAGATATATTCAGTCAATACATACTGCGGCCCATTCAGCGCATGCAGTCAGGGAACCAGAGATAAACCAAGGAAAACATACGGCATGACCCGTCAACACAGCGATATTGAAGCGCCGCGTAAGTCTGATCTCATCTATCGATTAGAAGACCGCCCGCCACTACCACAAACTCTGTTTGCAGCACTACAGCACCTTCTTGCTATGTTTGTGGCTGTCGTAACGCCCTCGCTGATTATTTGTCAGGCGCTGGGTTTACCTGCCAGTGATACCAACACCATTGTCAGTATGTCGTTATTTGCTTCCGGTATCGCCTCGTTTATCCAAATCAAAACCTTTGGTCCAGTAGGTTCAGGCTTACTGTCGATTCAAGGCACCAGCTTCAATTTCCTTGGCCCTATCATAGGGGCAGGTTTAGCGCTTAAAGCTGGCGGTGCAAATGTCCCTACCATGATGGCCGCCATCTTCGGGACTATCTTGGTTGCTTCATTCACTGAAGTCTTTATTTCTCGCATCTTGCAGCATGCTCAACGTGTTATCACGCCGCTAGTTTCAGGCATCGTGGTCACCCTCATCGGCCTGACGCTGATTCAAATCGGCTTAACGTCAATGGGCGGTGGTTATGCCGCACTAGAAAGTGGCACCTTCGGCAGCCTAGATAACCTGATGCTGGCGGGTACGGTATTAGCCTTTATCGTGCTACTGAATCGCGTTAAGAACCCTTACCTGCGCGTATCATCTATCGTCATTGCGATGGCTGCAGGCACAATACTTGCCGCCTTCATGGGGATGATTGATACCTCTCGCAGTGCAGACACCGACTTCATCGCGATCCCATTACCAATGCAGTACGGTTTAGGCTTCGATTGGGGCTTATTAATTCCACTGGTGATTGTATTTGCAATTACTTCACTTGAAGCCATTGGTGATATTACCGCGACATCAGAAACCTCAGAGCAGCCTGTCGCTGGCCCTGTGTACATGAAGCGCATCAAAGGCGGTGTATTAGCTGATGGCCTCAACTCAGGTGTCGCGGCAATACTTAACAGCTTTCCAAATTCTACCTTTAGCCAGAACAACGGCATCATCATGCTAACGGGCGTGGCAAGTCGCTATATCGGCTTCTTTGTGGCAGGTATGCTCGTGCTACTTGGTTTATTTCCGGGCGTGGCTAACTTAGTTCAGTTAATTCCAGAACCGGTATTAGGCGGCGCTACGATCGTGATGTTCGGTACCATTGCTGCATCAGGAGTGCGTATTATCTCACGCTGTAATCTTGACCGCCGTGCCATTCTTATCATGGCGCTGTCATTTTCGATGGGCTTAGGTATTGCACAAAAACCAGAGATCCTTCAGTTCATGCCTGACATTGTCAAAAGTATCCTGTCTTCTGGTATGGCTGCGGGCGGCTTAACCGCTATCATTCTTAACTTGGTGTTACCTGAAGAACCCAAAGAAGATTAATAGCCTGTAATACGAAAACCAATAAAAAGGGTTAGCCATTGGCTAACCCTTTTTTGATCTTACCGTCTGCACCCAGTCTCGCTACACTTTCTTACCACTACGAGAGGTATGCAGCGCCAAGTTGATTTGGACTCGCAAGCCGCCTTCACTGCGATTGGTCACATTGATTTCACCATCATGCTGATCGATAATTCGCTTCACAATCGCCAAACCGAGCCCAGTTCCTTCGGTTTCACGACCACGCGCTGTATCGCCTCGAGTTAATGGCTGGAACATCCGTGAGACCTGATCCGGTTCAATCCCAGGGCCATTATCTTCAACGCAATACCACGCGGATTTACGATCGGCCGTAGTGCCGCTGGAGATTTTGACCCAGCCATTACCATAGCGCAAGGCATTGCCCACTAAGTTAGCAACGGCTCGCTTCATCGCCACGTTGTTAGCCAAAATCACCCCAGGTACATCACCAAGCTCAAGGTCAATCTGATGTTGCCCTTCGCTATCTGCGACCTCTTCCAATAAAGCATTCAGGTCGAGCTTCTCTTCTTCCTGCTTCTTGGTTGATTTAAGGTAATCCATAAACTGACTGATGATCTCGTTACACTCTTCAGTGTCTTTGATCATGCTATCAGCGAGGTAGTTATCTTCTGGCGACATCATCTCTGTTGCCAAACGGATCCGAGTCAGTGGGGTACGTAAATCATGACTCACACCAGCCAACAACAACGCCCTATCTTCTTCAAGCTGCTGAATACCTTCCGACATTTGATTAAATGCCTTGGTAACCGCACGAATTTCAGAGGCGCCATTTTCCTGCAACGGTGGTGGTGTTTCACCACGAGCAACCGACAGAGCCGCTTGTTCCAGTGCGACCAAAGGCCGATTTTGAATCCGAATAAACAGCCAACCACCTGCAATCACCATAAAGGCAATAATCAGGCTATAGCGAAATAAGGGAGAGAAATCATCTTCATGCAATTCAGATAACGGCACCCGCATCAAAAAGCCCGGCATCGCATCGCACTTGAGCCACAAGACATAACTGTCAGCCCCTAACACCAACCGTACTTCGGTATTGGTATCAAGTTCACGAGTCATTTCTTCGCTTAAGTATTCCACTTCTGAAGCCTGACGATATTCATCGGCTTCAACACTGTCTGCAAGGTGAAGAGTCACCCCCAACTGCTCCAACAGCTGGCGACGCAATGGTGTATCTAAATGAAAAGTATGCCCATCGGCGAGTTGTACATCTTCTTTCAGCATCAAACGCACTTCATAGGCCAAAATGCGGTTGAACTGCTTCAAACTCGGCAATAATGCATAGTTAAAAACAGCCAGATACGAGAAGATTTGGCTGGCCGTTAACAAGCCAGCCAATAAGATCAAAGTACGAGTGAACGTACTGCGCGGAGAAAAGCGCATAGGTTATGCCTCGTTACCATCCGGTACGAATACATAGCCCAAGCCCCATACCGTTTGTATGTAACGAGGGCGACTTGGATCTTCTTCAACCATACGTCGCAAGCGTGAAATTTGAACATCGATTGAACGCTCCATCGCAGAGTATTCACGGCCACGTGCCATATTCATTAACTTATCACGCGACATTGGCTCGCGAGCATTGGTCACCAATGCTTTCAAGACAGCGAACTCACCCGAGGTCAGTGGCATAGACTCTTCGCCACGGAACATTTCGCGTGTGCCTAAGTTCAAGCGGAACTCACCAAATTCGATCACTTTACTGTCCACACTCGGTGCGCCCGGTGCTTCAATCGTTTGACGACGCAAAACCGCACGAATACGAGCCAGTAACTCGCGTGGGTTAAACGGCTTAGGCAAGTAATCATCGGCGCCCACTTCCAAGCCAACAATACGATCGACTTCATCGCCTTTTGCCGTCAGCATCAAAATAGGCAACATGTTATTGGCGTTACGTAAACGACGACAAATAGACAAGCCATCTTCACCTGGCAGCATTAAATCTAATACCATCAAGTGGAATGTTTCGCGCGATAACAGACGATCCATCTGCTCGCCATTAGCGACACTGCGAACCTGAAAACCTTGCTCTGATAGGTAGCGTTCCAACAACGCACGCAAACGCATATCATCATCAACAACTAGAATTTTATAATTTTCCTGCATATCTTCTACCCTACGGCATCAAGCCTGTTATCGTTCTCAGCCGCTATAGTACTCGAGTCATCCTGACCTAAGCTTAAATTCGCAGCTAAAATGTGAGCTAAATTGTTACTGGGTATGTCTAGCACAGTAACGCATTGCCAATGCCAACAACACGCAATTGTTTCCTATATTCTAATGCTTTAACCCGTCACACTCTGTTTTTGTAAATATTGACCTAAGCCACAATGCGTAACACTATTTAGACTCAAGACTCAAGACTCAAAAACATGACACCGTCGAGGGTCTCCTGAATATATCAAAGTATGCGCCATGATTAGGAACTCGCATGAAAACCAATCTCATCACCCGTGAGGGCTATGACAAACTCAAAAGTGAACTTGAGTTTTTATGGTACGAAGAACGCCCTGAAGTCACAAAAAAAGTAACATGGGCCGCTAGCCTTGGCGATCGCAGTGAAAATGCAGATTATCAATACAATAAAAAACGCCTGCGCGAAATTGACCGTCGGGTACGCTTTCTGCGTAAACGATTGGAAGTCGTTAAAGTGATCGACTATTCCCCTCAGCAGGATGGCAAAGTTTTCTTTGGTGCGTTTGTTGAAATAGAAAATGAAGCGGGAGACAGTAAAGCCTTCCGCATTGTCGGCCCAGATGAAATTTATGGCCGTAACGACTATATTTCGATCGACTCTCCCATGGCACGTGCCATGTTGAAAAAAGAAGTCGATGAAGAATTTGAAGTGGTGACCCCGCAAGGACGAAAGCTGTGGTTTGTAAATAGCATCCGCTACTGTTAGTCGCTGAATACGCCACGATTTCATCATAAGATATAGTGTGATATGCCCGATTCATCGTGATTATCACACTGACACAGTCTTAACACTACACTGCTTGTCAGCGTCGGATTCCTCCGTAGAATGGCACCAGTTAACGATCATAACCAAGAGATACCAACGGATGAACAACGCTATCAACCAGATGATTGCCAACGAACTCAGCGTTCGCGTAGAGCAAGTCACAGCCGCAGTCACTCTGTTAGATGACGGTAATACGGTTCCCTTTATTGCCCGCTACCGCAAGGAAGTCACCAACGGGCTGGATGATACCCAGCTTCGTAACCTCGAATCACGCCTCGGCTACTTACGTGAATTAGATGATCGCCGCAAAGTGATTTTGAAATCAATCACCGAGCAAGGAAAACTCACCAGTCAACTTGAAGCGGAAATTTTATCGGCTGACAGCAAAACCCGCCTTGAAGATCTGTATCTACCTTACAAACAAAAACGTCGAACTAAAGGTCAGATTGCGATTGAAGCTGGCTTAGAGCCACTGGCAGACACTCTATGGCAGCAACCTAACCATGAACCAGAAGCCACCGCAGCGCAGTACATCAGCGCAGATAAAGGCATAGCCGATACGAAAGCCGCGCTTGATGGGGCTCGTGCTATTTTAATGGAACGCTTTGCCGAAGATGCGGCACTGCTGGATAAAGTACGTCGCCACTTGCAAACCCAAGCAGAGCTGACCGCGCGCGTAATTGACGGAAAAGAGCACGAAGGTGCCAAGTTCAAAGACTACTTTGAGCACAACGAATTACTGAAAAACGTCCCATCCCACCGTGCCCTTGCTATGTTCCGTGGTCGTAACGAAGGCTTTTTACAGCTATCACTTAATGCCGACCCAGCCCAAGATGAAGGCGTACGCGGTTCATACTGTGAAGTAATTATTGCCAACCACTATGGCGTGACCCTTGGCAATCAACCTGCCGATACTTGGCGTAAGCAAGTGATCAGTTGGGCATGGCGTATCAAAATTTTGATGCACATGGAAACGGAACTCATGAGTGCGCTACGTGAAAAAGCCGAAGACGGCGCGATGCAAGTCTTCGCCGATAACCTTAACGATTTGTTGATGGCGGCACCTGCTGGTCCTCGTGCCACCTTGGCACTTGACCCTGGTTTACGTACGGGTTGTAAAGTGGCAGTGATTGATGCAACGGGTAAATTACTGGACTTCGCAACCATTTATCCACACCAACCACAACGCCAAGTCGCCCAATCGGAAGCGACCGTATTAAGCTTGATCACCAAACATAAGGTTGATTTGATCGCCATTGGTAACGGTACTGCTTCACGTGAAACAGATGCCTTTGTCGCGAAACTACTAAAAGATAACAATCTTAAAGTACAAAGTGTGATGGTCAGTGAGGCAGGTGCATCGGTGTATTCAGCTTCTGAATTTGCCGCCAACGAATTCCCCGATTTAGATGTCTCCATTCGTGGTGCCGTTTCTATCGGTCGTCGTCTCCAAGACCCACTAGCAGAGCTAGTGAAGATCGATCCAAAAGCCATCGGTGTTGGCCAATACCAGCATGATGTTAGCCAGAGCATGCTGGCAAAACGTCTGGATGCGGTAGTGGAAGACTGTGTAAATGCCGTTGGCGTCGATGTAAACATGGCTTCAGCAGCACTCTTAACGCGAGTGGCTGGTTTAAGTAAAACCATGGCACAAAACGTGGTGGACTACCGCGATGAAAATGGTCGATTTGAAAGCCGTACCGCATTGAAAAAAGTGGCACGTTTAGGGCCAAAAGCCTTTGAACAATGTGCGGGCTTCTTGCGTATTATGAATGGTAAAAACCCACTCGATAGCTCGGCGGTTCACCCTGAGTCTTACGCTGTGATCAAAACCATTGCTGCGAATAACAGCAAGCCTATCGATGCGATCATCGGTAATACCGAGTTCCTACGCACCCTTAAAGCGGCGGATTACACTGATGAAAAATTTGGTCTACCCACAGTAACGGACATTATCAGTGAGCTTGATAAACCAGGCCGCGATCCACGCCCTGAGTTTAAAACTGCCACCTTTGCGGAAGGCGTTCACGAAGTCAAAGACTTGATTCCAGGTATGGTACTGGAAGGCGTGATCACCAACGTGACCAACTTTGGCGCCTTTGTGGATGTGGGTGTTCACCAAGATGGTCTTGTCCATATCTCTGCTCTATCTGACAAGTTTGTCGCTGATCCACGTGAAGTGGTGAAAGCCGGTGACGTAGTCAAAGTGAAAGTGATGGAAGTGGATTTGCAGCGTAAGCGTATCGCTATGACCATGCGAATGAGCGACGAACCCGGCCAAGAGAAGCCAGCACGTAAACCACAAGGCCAAGCGCCTCAAGGTCAACCGCGCTCAGCGACGAACCATAACAAACACGCCAATAATAACGCTCGCAACCAAGATAATAGTGGTGGTGCGATGGGTGGCGCTTTTGCAGCAGCCTTTGCTAAAGCGAAAAAATAACCTCGCCCGATCTGTTATCACACCTTCTGAGATCACAGCTATAGCGGCATAAAAAAGAAAGCCTTTCTCAATGAGGAAGGCTTTTTTATTGGTGACAGCATTGGTTCACGGTAATGCAATGTCTGCACAACCACGGCTACAGCAAGATTGTTATTACAACACCACCAGGTAATCCGTCGGAGGATTTGGGATCGTCGCTTGCGCATAATGGTGCGCCACGACCCCTTTCGTTCTTTCGGTTGTACTGATTTTTTCCAGTTCATCGAGCAAATCACGCGGTAGCTTGATGTGCATCGAATACCCAAGATCTTTTGAATCTTTAAGATAGGTATCCGCTGATAATACTTTCACCAGCTTTTCAAAATCCTCCTGATAACCGTATTGTTTGACGGAATCTTCCGTTAACTCGCTGTAATCCGGGTGTTCACTTGGATCCCATGACGGTTTTTTCAGTTGTTTTTCTTCGCTGGTCAGCGGCTTGCCGTGTGGTGACGGCATACTCTCTGTCGCAGGAATGATTTTTTCACGAACGCGATTATCCCGCGCAGCCTGTTCGGTTGGCGGGTTCACTGAAGGCGCAATAGTAGGCGCACCTACATTAGCCGGTGAAATTATCACGCTGATGTCACTCCTCGGGCATCAGTTCAGATTTTGATGCCTTACGCTATTGCCAATAATACTGTCGCTACGGTCCCCACTGCAGAGAGAATTTGGCCAGCCGTATAAAAATCATCGGTCTGTTGATTCACTTCTGCAGGATGATCCATTCCCAGCACACCATACGCAAACGACTCTCCTTTACTTGACGGTTCACCGCCCTCTTTAGAGGTCTCGAGCTCTGGGGCTGATTGTTTCGCATCTGCCGCTAATTTTTGTTTTGCTTCTTCTGAAATAGACACCGTTGTCTCGGCAACCGCTCCTTTTGGATCGCCATTGACTGCTTGATTCCTTCCTTCAACTTTCGTTGAGACCGCAGCCTGAGATTGTAACGTTGCCGGAGAATAGGTCAGGCTATTCCCCACAGTTCCTACTGTCATTATGGCCTCTCAGTAATGTAGAGCAACTCCACGTTATAAATATCGGCGACAATTAACAGAAGTTTAATTTTTTGTTAATTGCCGACGTGGCATATCAATCATCGTGCTGTTCCAAAAAAAGACGCAATGCTTGCGTAAACTCCGCAGGGTGAGAAATAAACGGCGCATGCGACGCACTGGCAAAGACTTGCCGTTGAGAACGCGGGGCTAATTCATCTAATTCCTGCGCAACTTTCACTGGCACCAAACCATCTAATCGCCCATACATTCTTAGCCAAGGCTGTTGAATACGTACGAGTTGATCACGTAAATCTACCTCGGCTAACTGCGTTAAACCTGCACTAAGTGCAGCTTGGTTTGGCTGAGGGCGTGATAATACGGCTTGTTTGAGCAACTTAATATCTTGCCGTGCCGTCGGGCTGCCCATCGCTTGTAAGGCCATAAAACGCTCAACGGTCAAACGGAAATCATCACTCAGTTGTTGCTGAAAATCAGTCAGTACTTGAGGCTGAATGCCTCGCCACGATGTTGCCTTATCAGCCGCAAATTTAGGAGAGCTCGCAACGGTCACTAATCGGCTAACGCGCTCAGGTGCAAGTAATGCAGCCTGTGTTGCGACTAATCCTCCTAACGACCATCCGACCCATGTTGCAGCCGATGGTGAATATTCAAGCAACAGATGTGCCATCTCTTCAATAGAAGCCCCGTCAATACCACCACTATGGCCATAGCCGGGTAAATCAACACAATGCACTCGAAAATAAGGTGTTAGCAGCGGTAATATCTGCTGCCATACCGCCCCATTCATGCCCCAACCATGAATGAGAACTAGATCCGAACCTTGGCCTTCAATTTGCCAATGTAGCTTGGTTGTCATTTACACTTCCTTTTATTCACCAATAACCCACCAGGATGGCATGGATGTTATCGGCTTCGCGATTTAGATCAATACTCGATTGGACCAACCAGCGCTGCCAGTTATGCCACCAACCATTATCAACTCAAGAACAAGTCTGGTGCCAACACTGTATAGAACACTTCCCACAACCGCCCTATTGTCGGCGCTGTGGTGCCACTACTTTAACCGATGTTGAACAATGCGGAGCCTGTTTATCATCACCACCACCGTGGCAACGCCTTATCCGATTGGGAGAGTACCAACCACCATTACGTCAGTGTGTGCAACGCTATAAATTCAGCGGCAAGTTTTGGTTGGCTCATCCATTAGGCAAACACCTTGCAGCCAAAATTAATAATCCAGCTCCTGTGTTACTGCCCGTCCCTTTACACCCACTGCGTCGCTGGCAACGCGGCTTTAATCAAAGCACCGCATTGGCATGGTCGATTGCCGCATGTACCGACAGCCAAGTAGTACCGCATGGTTTTCGCCGTATACGCCACACTCCAGTACAAAAACAGCTTTCTCGCCATCAGCGTCAGCAAAATTTGCGGGGTGCATTTGAACTGACATTAAAAAATTTACCCTGCCATATCGCGATTGTTGATGATGTAGTGACCACGGGCAGTACGGTTGCAGAGCTAACTAAGATACTGAAAACAAATGGTGTACAAACAATCGACATCTATTGTATTTGCTATACGCCGATGCCTATGTGATCACAAAAAAACAGCAAAATAGTATTCAAATCATGGTAGGCGTGATTTGGGGATGATAGAAAGGGCGACTAAGAGTAGAATAGAATTAAATCTTACTAAATAAGTCAGGTATTACGTCGTGTCTATGATCACTATTACTGAAAACGCTCAGCAGCACTTCGGCAAGCTTCTTGCCCAGCAGCCTGAGGGAACAAATATTCGTGTCTTCGTGGTGAACCCAGGCACCCAAAGCGCAGAGTGCGGCGTATCGTACTGCCCACCTGAAGCTATTGAAGCAACCGATACTGAAATTAAGCTAGACCTGTTCTCAGCTTACGTTGATGAGCTAAGCCTACCGTTTCTTGATGACGCGGAAATTGATTTTGTTACTGACAAAATGGGCTCTCAGCTAACACTAAAAGCACCTAACGCAAAAGTGCGTAAAGTGTCTGATGATGCAACGCTAATGGAACGTGTTGATTACGTTATCCAAACGCAAGTAAACCCACAACTTGCAGGTCACGGTGGTAACGTATCACTGGCTGAAATTACTGAAGATGGCATCGCTATCCTACAGTTTGGTGGCGGTTGTAACGGTTGTTCTATGGTTGATGTCACGCTAAAAGAAGGCATCGAAAAAGAGCTACTGGCTCAGTTTGAAGGTGAGCTAAATGGTGTTCGAGATATTACCGAACACGCACGTGGCGAGCACTCTTACTACTAACATCTCAATCCTATTTAGGACGAGATTAGATGTATAAAAAAAGCCGCTAGACTATAGCGGCTTTTTATTGCGTGTAATTTAAACATCATATTGGCGTTAACCCGCCCAGGTGATCGTCACTTTTCGACGCCCCCAATTCCTGGCCGCTTGAATATCTTTTCCCATGTAGATATCAATCTTACGCGACCAACGCTTATTCATTTTATCCAGCACCACATACTCACCAGGTAAACCGGATATCTTCACTTTAGTGCCGTGCTTAATTCCCATGTTGAGCAAATCTCGCGAAACGGCAATGGCTTTCATCCCCGGCTTCAAACGATCTCCCCAAGCCGCAATACTGGGGTTTGCATTGGTTTGTGCACGTACCGAATTATATGCGGTAGCAGTAACATTCAAGGTTTTACTTTGTGTGCCAGCTAATACTTGGGGCGCAAAAATAAAGCTGGCCAGTGCCAGTAATACAACCAAAAACCGACTATTCATATATTCACCTGAGCAATAATTGCGCACATTTTAAACACAACAAAGTCCAGATGAGTAGCATTTATTGGCGAAAAAAGAGCCAAATCCAGTTGAATAATTCTAACTACTTGTTGGCATTAGCGGTTTCCAGAAAAATATTTTTCTTCCATTGATACGTAAAAAGCACAGCTAAGCCAATTCCGCGCATGGCCATAAAACCAAGCATTGCCCCCCATAGTGCATGATTGTCATAATCCATCAGCAACCACCAAATCGCAAAGAAACTACAGGTAGCCACAAACATGCTGTTTCGCATCTCTTTGCCTCGGGTCGCACCAATGAAGATACCATCAAGCAAAAAACACCACATCGACACCAGCGGCACCGCCGCTAACCATGGTAAATAAATAGCGGCCTCTTGCTGCACCGCAGGGATATTTGAAATAAGTGCCACGATATTTGAACCAAATACCGTAAACATCAAGGTTAAGATAAGCGAGACCATCAAACTCCAAAACGTTGTCCCGACCAAATAACGGCCTAACTCGTCACGGTTACGCGCACCTATCGCTTTACCGACAAGAGCTTCCATCGCATAGGCAAACCCATCCATCGCATACGACACCAACATCAGAAAACTCATCAGTACCGCATTAGCCGCCACCGTATTATCCCCTAATGTTGCCCCGTAGAACGTCATAAAGGTGAAGGTAAGCTGCAAGCACAAGCTACGCAGAAAAATATCGCGATTCAGCTTAAGTAAGCGCCCCAATCCTTCACGTACTGCACCGATCTTTTCACGAACGGCGGGCAATGCTTGAGCAATCCATTGACGAGAGACAAACCATAATCCCAACGCCATGCCACTGTAATCAGCAATGACGGAGGCGGCCGCGGCCCCCTGCACTTTCCAACCAAAGCCAAGTACAAACAAAACATCTAGCCCAATATTAACGATATTGGTGACAATCAAGAGCCACATCGGAGCGCGGGCATTCTGGCTACCGAGCAACCACCCCATGATGACAAAATTAGCAAGCGAGGCGGGCGCGCCCCAAATACGAATAGAGAAATATTGCTCAGCGTAGAGTTTGACTTGGTCACTGGCGCTACTGAAGGAAAAAATAAGGTCAGCAACAGGCTGATGGAATAACAGCAGTACCGCAGCCAATAACCACGCGAGGGTCAAACCTTGTAAGAAGGTACTGGCTTGGGCATCTTTGTCGCTCGCGCCATACGCTTGGGCGCTCAGGCCTGTGGTGGCCATCCGCAAAAAGCCTAATAGCCAAAAGGTGACATTAATCATGGTGCCACCAACCGCGACACCACCGAGATACCAAGCATGATCGAGATGGCCAATCACTGCCGCATCCACCAGCCCCAACAACGGCACCGTGATGTTTGACAGCACCATAGGCAAGGCCAAGGCAAAAACTTGAAGGTGGAGGGATTTATCCCTAAGGGCTGCGAGCACAGAAACCTCTTCACTGCTAGGCATCATAATGAGTAGATGCTCAAATAAGTAGAAACACAGTGTAGCGGCTTCCATTTTGAGACTAAACCCTCGCTATGGCATCCAGCATAAAAGAGTCTGTACCAAAGTATTGAGCCAAACTAGGTAGTACTAACTAAGACAACGTTAACCAAGCCACGCCACTAACCAGTGATCAGCCAGCAGCACCACAAACAAGGCCAATAAATGCCAGATAGAATATTTAAACGTCGCCCACGCATGCCCTTCACTGTCAGCAAATTTCAGTTTCCACGCATACCCGATAAACCCTAGGTTCAATAGGCTACTGCCAACAAGGTATAGCATGCCACTCATCCCAGTGAGCCAAGGTAGAACTCCCACGGCAAACAGCATGAAGGTATAGAGCAGCACCATGGTTTTAGTAAAGGCGATACCATGGGTCACCGGCAACATGGGGATCCCAGCTTTGGCGTAATCATCTCGTCGATGGATAGCTAACGCCCAAAAGTGAGGCGGCGTCCAGGTAAAGACCAACATCACTAACAAAAGTGCATGCGGGTCTAGCTGACCTGTTACTGCGGTCCACCCTAACAGTGGTGGTGCAGCGCCCGCTAAACCACCGATGACAATGTTTTGAGGCGTAGCGTGTTTCAACCACACGGTATACACCAAGGCATAGCCCACTAAACTGGCCATGGTCAGCCATGCTGTCAACGCATTGAGCTGCCATAGCAACGCAAAACCGACCGCCATCAACACCACCGCAAAGGCGATGGCTTTATGTGTTTCAATGCGTCCTTTCGCCAACGGGCGATGATAAGTTCGTGCCATTTTGGCATCAAACCGACGATCCAAGACATGGTTAAACGCCGCGGCCGCAGCAGACTGAAAGCCAATCCCCGCCAAACCCAAAATAACCGCCTTCAGTGGAGGAATACCGGTAACTGCTAAACACATCCCAACCAAAGCGGTTAATAGCAGCATAGCCACCACTTTGGGCTTGGTCATAGTGAGATAGTCTTGCCATAACGCTGGCTTTGCCGATGATGCCGCGTGCGATCGGGGCGAGGTAAATACTTGTGACTTAGCCATGATGCTGCTCCTCTGCTGTCCATGCTTTCGTGCCCAACGCATGCGCGGCTGGGTTGTCCTTTGCCTGACGATAATCCAGCGCCAGTCGGTAGTTAATCGCCACTAAGGTCAGTAATAGCCCCAGACCCACCACGTTATGGGCAACAGCTATTGCGAGTGGTAAATGAGCAACTACATTGGTGATCCCCAATAGTATTTGCAGTGCCAATACTCCGCTCAATATCGCAGCTAAGCTACGATATTGAGGATAACGAAGCAGTTGCCAAATCAACACCCCAACAAATCCACAGACTACGACAGCACCTAAACGATGCGTAACATGAATAGTGACGCGTTGAGAGTAATCCAGCACCCCAAATTGATAGCTTTCGTGCTCAGGTTGGATAGGCGTAAACGCGCTGACATCATATTGTGCTAACCAATTGACTTCGCACAACGGCAATTGGGTACAGACCACCGCGGCATAGTTCGCTGCGGTCCACCCTCCCAACATGATCTGACCAATCACCACAATCAACACACTAACGCCCATCATAACGAGTAGCCTTGTCGGAGAGCGGTACTGTGACAATCCGGCGTCAGAAGGCGCATGCTGCTGACAGTTTTGTTCACGTACAATCTTCTCGTTAAATTGTTCAAACGTATCAACAGGCAAAATCGGCTGGCGACTGACTTCAAAATCTAATTCATTAAAGGCGTGCTGCAACTTTTGATCATCACCGCTAGCTAACGGTGGTGAGGGCGCATCGAGTGAATCAGAAGGCAATGCTAACAAGGCGTGTAACTGCCGTGCTTGTTGTCGCACTCGCAAAGCCAACAGCAATAAAAGTGACGCAATCGTAAAGCCACCAAGCAAATGCCCCATCACAACGATAGGCATTAGGTTTAATGTCACGGTCCACATGCCCAATGCTGCTTGAAAGCACACGACAATG
Organism: Photobacterium sanguinicancri; assembly: GCF_024346675.1. NCBI lineage: Bacteria > Pseudomonadati > Pseudomonadota > Gammaproteobacteria > Vibrionales > Vibrionaceae > Photobacterium > Photobacterium sanguinicancri. Next base: position 124,811 of record NZ_AP024850.1, on the reverse strand, counting down.
AGTAAACAAATAGGCAGTTTTTTAGGGCGGGATATTTGTTGCCAAGAGGCAATGTTAATCAGCAAGATCAACACCCCCAAAGAACCAGCAACATAGCGATGGATCATTTCATTCCATGCTTTTTCAACTTCAACTGGCGCATCAGGATAGGACAATTGCGCCTGAGCTAATTGTTCCGCAGTCTGAGGAACCGTCAACGTGCCATAACACCCAGGCCAATCAGGGCAGCCAAGCCCCGCTTCGGTCAATCGTGTATACGCCCCTAAAATAATCACGATCAATGACAATCCCAGTGTGGCGTACACTAAATATCGATACGTCGTATTCGCCATAGGCTCTCCTTAGCCGATTTTAGACACCTTCAATAAGCGCTTTAAATCACGAAGCACATCTTTCCCTTGTGCCAAAATAGCCGTTTTATCGCTGACCAGTGGGTAAGCCATCATCACATTCCCTAATGGGTCGGCGATATAAATGGCTTTGGTGCCAAATTCAAACGTATTAATTTGAGCAACAACATGAGGCGGGATAGAAAGCAATTTGATCCCCGTAAGATGAGACTGTATTTCTGTCGACAATGTCGCTTGTGCCGACTCCGCCACCAGCACCGTACTATCAACCCGATCTTTCCCCGCCCCTACGGCAACGGGTACTTGGCGTAAATTGAATAACGCACCTTGGCAGGCACTGTCACACTGTTCCGGCAGTAAATAAATCAGACGCCATTGCCCTTCCTTACTGCCGCCTAATTCGGTCAACCATTGCGGCGTGAGCGGCGAATCCAGTAACTTACCGCGATTGGTGATCCCGCCTTGATACCAATTCAAATCCAGCACCAATTTAGCTAACAACAGTGGCAACACAAATATGCCTAACAACAGTAACAACGCACTCCGTTTGCTTCCTTGTTTGCTCATGCTCTCGTCCTTTTTAACCACCAGAAGGCTAACCCAGAAATCGCCATCGCCATCAAAAACCATTGCACGGCATAAGCGTAGTGTTTATGCGGCCCCATCACGACTGGGGTCCAAGTTTGTTGTAACGCCAAGGCATTATCGGGATCGATTTGTAAAACCCAGGGTTTAAGCGGTAAATCCATCTGCTGAGATAGCAAAGTTAAATCGATCACTTGCACCCGTTGCGGCCACTCTATCGTTGCACTGGGGGCTGCTAATGTGGGCATTAGTGAGGGCGGTGCGATAATCCCCTCAACGCGTAATTCCCCATGATGTTCAGGCAAAACAGGTAATTGTTCACGGTACGTTGGCGCGGCAATCCAGCCCAGATTAACCAGTACCCAATCCTTATTCACTTTGAGGGGGTACAGCAGGTGATAACCCACTCGACCACGATAAATTTGGTTATCGAGCAGCACGGCATAACGGTGTTCAAACGCCCCATGAAGCGTTAACCCATACCATCGCGGATCGCTCGGCAAACTAGCTAAGCTGTAATACATCTGTTCACTGCGGTGCTTCAAGGCATGGCTTAATGCCTCTTTTTCTTGCGCCCGCGCTAATTGCCACAAGCCTAACTTGACCAATGTCAGCATTACCGCCACAGTAAAAAGTATGAATCCGATCCGTCGCATACCACCTCATATCAACCGATTACTGCCTGCCGGAGTGTTTACATGCTGATCAAAGCCCTTGTTGTTTGTTTGTTGGTATTCATCATTTTTAATCTTTTCCGTGCACTGCCTGTGATGCTCGGCAAGCGCCAAGGTGTGCCGCTTTCTCGCTACTTAGGTCACCGATTATGGTTATCTGTTGTGGTATTTGCATTATTGCTGATTGGCATTGCAACAGGACTCGTTGAGCCTAATCCTCGCCCGTTTTAGCCATCAACCTAGGTCTAAACACAGCAGTTGCAATGCTCATTCAAATGGCCAATTAAAGAATGTAGACGAAAGTGAATAGCCCCAACCACACCACATCGACAAAGTGCCAATACCAAGCGCCCGCTTGAAACGCAAAGTGCTTTTCTGCACTAAAATGCCCTTTGAGTACCCGACACCACACAATAAATAAGATGATGGTACCTAAGGTGACATGCAGCCCATGGAAGCCCGTCAGCATAAAGAAGGTATTACCGTAGACACCTGAATCTAACGTTAGACCCATATCCTGATAAGCGTGAATATATTCCACCCCTTGTAGGTAAACAAACAGCCCCCCCAGCAATACAGTCAACAATAAAAATAGGGTTAAACGAGGGCGGTTATCTTTTTCTAACGAGGTGTGGGCGATATGAATAGTGACCGATGAGGTCAGCAGAATAAGCGTGTTATAAAGCGGTAAACCCAATGGCCCCATCGCCTGTGTCTCGCCACCGCTTGGCGTGACAATCAATGGCCACTGGGCAATAAACTCGGGCCATAACACGGCATTGGTCATTGCATTGTTTCCTGCACCACCCAGCCATGGCACCGCAATCATGCGCGCATAAAATAGTGCGCCAAAGAAAGCGGCAAAGAACATGATCTCGGAAAAAATAAACCAGCTCATGCCTTGGCGAAACGAGCGGTCCAATTGCGCACTGTATAAGCCGCCCATCGACTCTCGAATCACATCCCTAAACCACCCCGTCAGCATGATGAGTAAGAGACCAACACCGGCCAGCAACACCCAAGGTCCCTGCCCAGCCATGAGTCCACCAACGGTTGAACCGGCACCGAGCGCAATCAAAAAAAGTGCTACAGCCCCCACAATGGGCCATGCACTAGTGGCGGGTACATAATAGGCTTCATGCTTATGGTTAGGGTTCGTTTCAGCCTGTGATGACTGAAGCGGTGTCATCGCTTGATCGTGTTCGTCGTACGGGTTTGCCATTGTTATAACCTCACTGTGTTTGCGCAGTATCTGTCGGCTGCGCGTCATACAAGGTGTAAGCTAAAGTGAGCGTATTAATGTCATCAGGCAGATCAGGATCGATATAAAACACCAAAGGTAGCTCTGCTGACGCACCCGCCTCTAATGGCTGGTGATTAAAACAAAAACACTGAATTTTATTGAAGTACTTGGCGGCCAGTCCCGGTGAAACGGATGGTACGGCCTGACCAACACTGGCTTTAGCAGTCAGGTTTTGCGCCGCATAAGCAATTTTATGGGTTTCACCGGGGTGCACTTCCATCCGCGTCACTTGCGGTGTAAATGTCCACTTCATGCCCTGATTGATGTAAGCCACGAATTCAACCGTCACCGTTCGACTGGTATCAATCCGATTCTCAGCGATTGCGGCAGGCGTTGACGAGGTTTTGCCATTAATCCCAGTGATATCGCAAAACACGTCGTAGAGCGGCACAAGTGCAAAAGCAAAACCAAACATCGCAACAGCCATCATCACTAAGGACCACACTGAACGCTGCTTTTTCTTGGCCGAGTCTTGAAGATCTTGATTCGCCATAACCGCCCCTAATCTACTTTTGGTGGCGTCGAGAAGGTATGAAGAGGTGCAGGTGACGGCACTGTCCACTCAAGCCCCTCGGCACCATCCCATGGTTTTGCGGCCGCAGGCTCTCCACCTCGAACACATTTGATGATGACAGCTAAGAAAATAAATTGTGATAAGCCAAACAAGAAGCCACCAATACTGACCACCATGTTCACATCAGCAAACTGAAGCGCATAATCAGGAATACGGCGTGGCATCCCCGCTAAACCAAGGAAATGCATAGGGAAAAAGAGAATATTAACTGACACCACCGAGCACCAAAAATGCCATTTTGCTAAGCGCTCATCAAACATGTACCCCGTCCATTTAGGGAGCCAGTAATACGCTGCCGCCATGATCGAGAATATCGCTCCAGACACCAGCACATAATGGAAATGTGCCACCACAAAATAGGTATCGTGATACTGGAAATCAGCAGGCGTTATCGCCAACATCAAGCCAGAGAAACCCCCGATGGTAAACAAGATGATAAAGGCGATCGCAAAGAGCATTGGCACCTCAAAGGTCAGCGATCCTCGCCACATGGTGGCCACCCAATTAAACACCTTCACCCCAGTTGGCACGGAGATCAGCATGGTGCAATACATAAAGAAGAGTTCAGCCGCGACGGGCATCCCCGTGGTGAACATGTGGTGAGCCCAGACTAAAAAGCTCAACCCGGCAATCGACGCGGTCGCATAGACCATCGAACTATAACCAAAGAGTCTCTTACGAGAAAATGCAGGGATAATGGCAGAAATGATACCGAAACTCGGCAAAATCATAATATAGACTTCAGGATGCCCAAAGAACCAGAAGATATGCTGGAACATCACAGGATCGCCCCCGCCTGCCGCATCAAAAAAGCTGGTACCAAAGTATTTATCGGTCAGCACCATGGTGACCGCACCCGCTAACACTGGCATAACCGCGATCAATAAGAATGCCGTGATCAGCCATGTCCACACAAACAGCGGCATCTTCATGTAAGTCATACCTGGCGCGCGTAGATTCATGATGGTCACAATCACATTGATTGCCCCCATGATGGAACTGATCCCCATGATATGAATCGCAAAGACAAACAACCCCGTACTGGCTGGACTGTACGTGGTGGAAAGCGGCGCATAGAAGGTCCAACCAAAGTTGGGACCGCCACCTTCCATAAATAACGAAGCCAGCAGCATGGCAAATGCAAAAGGCAGGATCCAAAAGCTCCAGTTATTCATCCGCGGTAACGCCATATCTGGCGCACCGATCATCAAAGGCACCATCCAGTTCGCCAACCCTGTAAAAGCGGGCATTACAGCACCAAATACCATGATTAAGCCGTGAACTGTGGTCATCTGATTAAAAAAGTTAGGCTCAACTAACTGTAATCCTGGCTGAAAAAGCTCAGCACGGATCACCATCGCCATTGCACCACCCGTCAAGAACATCGCAAAGCTAAACATTAAGTACAGCGAACCGATTTCTTTATGATTAGTGGTCAGCACCCAGCGCATTAACCCTTTAGGTTGATGACCATGCTGGTGCTCATGATGGCCATGACCCGCCTCGTTATGGTTTGAATGCTCACTCTCGGATGGCGGCGAATCAGGCTGCTCAACGTCGGTTTGCTCTCGTAACATATCCGTCATTGGTCTCTTGCTCCCTTAAAGATTCTCGCCATTCAACACGGCTTGTACTTCGGCGGCTTGCACCGTATCGCCAGTATCATTTCCCCATGCGTTACGCTCGTAAGTGATCACTGCCGCGATCTCTTTTAGACTTAACTGCGGGCCAAAAGCTTGCATCGCCGTACCTGCCTTACCGTGTACAACAATCGAAATATGCTCAAGCTTCTTACTTTTATCGACCGACAATCCCTGGCCAGCCAGCGCAGGGAATGCACCAGGGATCCCTTGCCCTGCCTGCTGATGACACACAGCGCAACGTGTCTGATAGGTTTTTTCACCCAGCGCCATCAATTCATCCATAGGTAACTGCATATCTAACAAACGTTGCTCTTCTTCACGGGCTTGTTGCTGAGCAACCTTAGTGGTTTGTAACCACTCTTCGTAATCCACTTGAGTTTTCGCAATCACCACAATCGGCATGAAGCCATGGTCTTTACCACACAGCTCTGCACATTGGCCGCGATAAATACCCGGCTCTTCAATACGGGTCCACGCTTCATTAATAAAGCCTGGATTAGCATCTTTTTTCACCGCGAAAGCAGGTACCCACCACGAGTGAATGACATCTTGGGAAGTAATAAGAAAGCGAACTTTTTGACCAATAGGCAGAATTAAAGGGCGATCGACTTCAAGTAAGTAGTTATCGCGTTTTTCACGTTCGTTGGCTATTTGGGCGGGTGATGTCGCTAACAGCGAGAAATACTCAACATCTTGGTCAAAGTAGCTGTAGTGCCACTTCCACTGCGAACCGGTGATCAGCACAGTCAGATCAGGTTTCGTCGTATCTTCCATCGCCAGCAAGGTTTTGGTTGCAGGGATCGCCATCACAATCAAAATCACAAATGGAATTAGCGTCCATAGGATTTCAACTTTGGTGCTTTCATGGAAAGACGCGGCAACGGCACCACGCGATTGACGATGATGAATAATGGCCCAAAACATGACCCCAAACACGATGATCCCTATCACGACACAGATGTAAAAAATGGTCATGTGGAGATCAAAAACCTGCTGGCTAATGTCGGTGACCCCTTGGGTCATATTCAGTGGCATGGTTTTCGTTTCGGCTGCAACTGGTAGTGCCCAAAAGGCAGCAAACAGCCCATAGAACAATTGGCGAATTGTCACCCCGATCCCTCCCCTGGTAACACCAACAAGACGATATCCCTAAGCGTCGAGACAGGAAAAAAATACCTTTTCCGCCGTCAAATTAACACTTCATTTACATTTAACTTAGGACATGATCTGACGATAGTGCAATAAATTACCAGTTTAAAAATAGAGAGATAACAAACGAAGCGACACCCAAAACCATTCGACTTTAGGTGAAGTAGCTAGATAAAAAGGGCGTTATAGGCGGAAGTGAACAACAACAGGAGTCAGGCGATATTTTAAGCTAGTCATCTTGGCAACCCAGCGCTGCCATGAACGCCAGCGACCGCAGTGATGATCGAAAGGACTTTGGTAACTCACCAATTCAGCCCAAGGCAGCCAATTGAGTATCTGCTGGGCGGATTCAGCAAAGCCATGCTGGTACTTTTCTGTCCCCATTTTTTGCGCTAATAACGAATCACATGCATCTCCTGCCAGTACAACACACGCTTCAAGCTTACTGAAATGACAACCAATACGTTGGATAAACTGAGCCAGTTGGCTGTTATTGCATTGCAGTAATGCTTGATCACACATCAAGAGTACAGGGACATTATTCATGGCAGGGAGCGCTTTTAACCAGCTCAGTTCAGTGACAGAACCAGTGCGCATGGTATAACGTTCGCTTTTATGAAAAAGACGTTCACGCCAAAGTAAATTCTCGTCGGTATCTAGCTCGAACCAACGGCATCTTCCGTTATCTAGTCGGTAAAATCTGGTATCTAGCCCTGCCCCCACATTGATGACGTAGCCATTGGGATTACGGCGTAGAAACTGTAAAACCACCTTATCGCATTGCAAAGTTAAGGTGGCGTGCAGCAATTGACGCTCGGTAACATTACCCGATAAACAATCAGGAACAAGGTGGCATTGGCTGCATGCCGCTGCCGCCACAGGATCATAGATCAGTCCATTATCATCCATGCTTTCTCGGCTGCGAAGCCACAGCGGCTGGAGCAATTTCGGTGGTATTTTGTAGCGTACTGGACTGCCCATGATTTTTCATCTCCCTATGATCACGCAGATCGGCGAACATGCTCACTGGTGAGCACACTCAATGGTGAATACAGGGATGATAATAACTCTCATTTACTTTTGCAAAGATATTCTCTGGATCTTCCAAATCAGAGAAAACAATAAAAGGCAGGAAATAAAAAACGCCCGTCGGTATGACGAGCGCTTGATGAAAGTGAAGCGGTGAAGATGTGAGGCTGAAAATTACATCCAGTCACTGTTGCGAATAACACCAACCGCAATCCCTTCAATTGAAAGGTGCTGATGGCTTAAATCGACCACAATCGGCGCAAACTCTTCATTTTCAGCATGCAGTAATACCTGCGAGCCTTTCTTCTCTAAGCGTTTCACGGTGACATCATCATCAACACGAGCAACAACCACTTGGCCGTTATGCACGTCTTGCGTTTTATGCACCGCCAGTAAATCACCATCCATGATGCCGATATCTTTCATACTCATACCGCTAACACGCAATAAGAAATCTGCGCGAGGCTTAAAGAGTGACGCATCCACTTCATAATGTGTTTCAACGTGTTCTTGCGCCAAAATAGGCTCACCAGCAGCAACTCGGCCGATAAGTGGTAACCCTTTTTCTTCTGGCTCATCATTACTGGCAATAAGGCGGATGCCTCGTGAAGCACCAGGAATAATTTCAATCACCTGCTTACGCGCAAGTGCTTTTAAATGTTCTTCTGCAGCATTCGCAGAGCGGAATCCAAGTTCACGCGCTATTTCAGCACGTGTAGGCGGCATTCCAGCATCTTCGATTTTTGCTTTGATTAGCTCAAAGACTTCTTGTTGGCGCGGCGTTAACGGCTTCATAGCATACCCTGTCTTTTTATACAGTCACTGTGAGTATATCCAGTGTTAGCCTGCTTGAAAAGCGACTTGTCGATCAAAACAACAATTAACTTTTACCTGCGGTATATCTCCACGTAAACCTCTGCCGAAATACATTATTACGCCTGATAATTTAGTGAGCGCCATCACTAAACAATTAGTTAGCAAATATGAACAATAAAAATGTCACCTTTACCATCTTCTAAATGATTTTCGCTGCAAGATTGCGCGTGTTTAATGATATCCTTGCCTCGTTAAAAAACCGAGGCTAGTAAAAGATATGTCAAGTTGGCAGAAATTTTATCAAAAAACACTCAATTTGCCGCTTTCTCTGCTGGTTAAAACGCATTCAATTCCGTCTAACCCAGTAGAAGATTTGGCGTTAGACTTAGCGCGTCCTATCATCTATATCCTACCTTTTCGTTCAACAACGGATTTGGTAACACTACGTCGCAGCACAAAAGAGCTTGGCCTTCCAGACCCACTCTCACCGCTCGAAATAGGTGATCGCACATTCAATCGCTTTGTCTTTGTCGCAGATGCTCCCAGTATTTTTGGCAGCGATGGTGAATTACCACCCTCGTCGCTCATTCAGTTCACTGAACTACTCGAACTGCACAAACAAGATGCTGAACTTGATATTCAGCTGATCCCTGCATCGATTCTATGGGGTCGTAAGCCAGGTAAAGAAACCAATCATAAACCGGTTCTGCGTGCCTTAACGGGCCCAGAAAAGATGTTTACAATATTGGCACACGGTCGTGACTGTATGGTGCGTTTAAGCTCACCAGTATCGTTACGCTACATGGCTGATCACCACGGCATTGATAACGCAATAGCGCATAAACTGGCGCGTGTCGCTAAAATTCACTTTTCTCGCCAACAACTGGCAGCTTCTGGTCCTAAATTGCCAGATCGCCAATTGCTGTTTAAACGCCTATTAGCGTCTAAAGCCATTGAAAAAGTCGTGGAAGAAGAAGCATTAAGCCGCGATGTGCCGATCGAGAAAGTGCGCAAAGAAGCCGTCGATATGATGGAAGAAATTGCCGCTAACTTCTCATACTCATTGATCCGTCACGGTGAGCGTATTCTTGGCTGGTTCTGGAATCGCTTGTACCAAGGCTTGAATATTCACAACGCGCAGCGTGTTCGTCAGTTAGCCCAAGACGGTCATGAGATTGTGTACGTGCCTTGTCACCGTAGCCACATGGATTACTTGTTGCTGTCGTACGTATTGTATAAAGAAGGCTTAGTGCCGCCGCACATTGCTGCGGGCATCAACCTGAATTTCTTCCCTGCAGGCCCGATCTTCCGCCGCGGTGGTGGTTTCTTTATTCGTCGTAGCTTTAAAGGTAACCGTCTGTACTCGACCGTGTTCCGTGAATACTTGGCCGAGCTGTTTGCCAAAGGCTATTCGGTAGAATACTTCAGCGAAGGTGGCCGCTCACGTACTGGTCGTTTACTACCGGCCAAAACCGGCATGTTATCAATGACGATTCAAGCGATGCTGCGTGGTCTCAACCGTCCTGTGACGTTAGTTCCTGTTTACATCGGTTACGAACACGTGATGGAAGTCAGCACCTACGCCAAAGAACTACAAGGTAAACGTAAAGAGAAAGAAAACTTTGGCCAAATCCTGCGTACCTTACGAAAATTACGTAACTTTGGCCAAGGGTACGTAAACTTCGGCGAACCTATTCCGATCAATCAATATCTGAACGATCACGCGCCGGATTGGCACAAAGACATCGACCCGATTGAACCGCAGCGTCCACACTGGTTAAACCCAGTAGTAAATAGCTTAGCAGTGAAAATGATGACTCACATTAACGATGCGGCAGCCACCAATGCCCTGACGCTATGTGGTCTGGCACTGTTGTCATCACGACAGCGCGCGTTAAGCCGTGAAGAGCTAGAGCAGCAAGTCACATGTTACTTAGAGTTAATGCGTAATACGCCATACTCAGAGCAAAGTACCATGCCTTCTGAAGATGCTGCAGACTTGGTCCCTCATGCGATCGAGATGGATAAATTCTTGGTTGAGCGTGATGCGTTAGGTGAGATTATCTCGCTTGATCGTGAGCAATCGATCTTAATGACCTATTACCGCAATAACATCATTCACTTGTTTGCACTGCCATCGCTGATTGCCCATATTGTGGTGCAATATCAGACCCTAACGGTTGATGAAATTCACGATCAAGTTGAAAAACTGTACCCATTCTTAAAAGCAGAGCTATTCCTACGCTATGAAAAAGAAGAATTAGGTGCGGTGATTGATGAGCTAATTGCAGAGCTTGTTCGCCAGCGTCTATTGCTTAATGATGGCGTTCATATTTCGATGAACAATGCCCGCATTGGGCCACTACAGCTGCTTGCACGCACCATCTCTGAAACGCTGCAACGTTATGCTATTGCACTTACATTACTGCGTACAGAACCGCAAATGATGAAAAGTGATTTAGAGCAGCAAAGCCAAATGATGGCACAGCGTCTAAGTCGCCTACATGGGATCAATGCACCTGAGTTCTTCGATAAAGGGGTGTTTGCAACGCTGGTTAAAACACTGCGTGAAGAAGGCTATCTCAACGAAGAGTGTCATGCGGTTTCACGTCCAGTGGAAGAACTGGCCGATCAGTTAGCAAGTCTGGTTTCGCCAGAAGTGAAACTCACCATTCACGCGGTCATGAGCCGTGAAGAGCGTGAGATCACTAACGATTAAGCCAAGCTAATCACATCATCTAAAGCCGCTTTCGAGCGGCTTTTTTTGCATTTAATCATCTCTTGCAGTCCATTTTCAGCACATGAATACGCTTTAGAGCAATAGGTACACCATAACTCTAAAGCCAATAACCATCAGATTTACAACAATAAAAATATTTATCTTACCTTAGATGTACAGCTTTAAGGCTTTTAGTTCACGCTAACCCTAAAGCTCTATGATACCAATATAATTAAGTCACTGATCATTCTAGCTGGTTAGCCACAGATACAAAAAAAGCACCAGAAGGTGCTTTTTAGTCACGGCATGATCTGCTCTAAATACGGTTAGAAACAGACGCTCCAACCAATACCGATACAAATCAGCATGCCGACATAATTGTTATTTAAGAATGCCTGAAAACACGGTTCACGTTCGCGATCACGCAGTAGTTGTTGCTGATAGACAAACAAACCAGAGGCTAGCAGTAAGAACCAGTAGTACACTTGGCTCAGTGACAACACGACACCGACTGCAATCAACAAGACTAATGTCGCGAACTGTAACCCACCCACTATCATCTTGTCGAAACGGCCAAACAAGATCGCGGTCGATTTAATCCCGACTTTCAAGTCATCATCACGATCAACCATCGCATATTGAGTATCGTAGGCAATCGTCCATACAATATTGGCCAAGAACAACAACCAAGCCGCGGGGGGTAACTCACCCGACTGGGCTGCATAGGCCATTGGGATCGACCAACCAAACGCCATCCCTAGTACCAGTTGAGGCAAATGGGTATAACGCTTCATGAACGGGTACGTGGCCGCCAATAACAACCCCACCACAGAGAGCATGATGGTTAAGGTATTCATGGTAAGTACCAATAAAAATGACACCAGTACCAATAAACCAAATAACCCCAACGCTTCACGTTCCGACACCTTGCCCGAGGGCATTGGACGGTGCGCAGTACGCTTCACATGGCCATCAAAATTACGATCGGCAAAATCATTAATCACGCAGCCGGCGGCCCGCATAAAAATCACGCCCAACACAAAAACAATCAGCACTTCCCAGTTAGGAAAGCCGTCGGCAGCAAGAAACAGCGCCCATAATGTAGGCCAAAGCAGCAGCAAGCTGCCAATCGGTCGATCAAACCGGGCAAGTTGACAATACGCTTTCGCCTTGGTCATCGCTAACATTGGCTCTCCTTGGTGTAGATAGGTGCTTGGGCGAGAAAGAGTTCCGCCACCAGCAACGGTTTTTCGTTTATCCATAAGCGAGAGCGGCGCGCCCATAACGGGGATTCTGCCGTACCTACATCCGCAACCTCTAACGCATCACGGCGTGCGCTGCGATCGGTGAAAACACGAAAGCCCAATGGCATTTCGCCTAACTGTTCGAGGTCACTTTCTTGCCCTGTTAGGGTTGAGATTGGGATCAAGGTGCGCGCGAAAACCCAAGGCTCGTCATCACCTCGTAAGATCACTTTCCGCATCAGGCAATCAGCATCACCAATTAACGCGCGTTCATCATCCGTCAACGCAGTACGTGCAATCTTAACCTGCTCAATCAAAGACACAGTAAAGACTTCACAGTGGCGCTGAAAACGACGTGACAATGAATCCTGTTCAAGCAACCAATGCCCAATTTCGGTGCCCTCAATGCCTAAGTGATCCGGTAATTGCCACTTCGCATCATCTAATAGAGGTTTGTACAACTGCTTGAATTTTGACATTTTTCCAAATCAAATTCTGGCAAGCATTCATAAAATAGCTTGGTAGAATGTGGTTAATTTATTACCATTAAGGTTCACTATTGTAGCAAGCTGTAACGGGTACGAATATCGTTACGATCGAAAGAAAGCGATTCCTGACAGTTAATTCCCACAAACTGATGAATATTATGATGAAATCAAAAATCGTTAACCTAATGCTACTCCTGACCTGTATGCTGTTTTCTCCGCTTTCCTTGGCAGAAGAAGAAACTGCCCAAGCTAAGCCGCAATATTCGTATTACACGTTAGCACCCGATATTACGACCAACTACGTTACCCAAGGCAACCGTTTAGGCTATCTTCGCCTTCAAATTGATCTAATGGTGATAGACCCAAGCTTAATCAAAATAGTAGAAGAACATTCACCGCTGATCCGTGATGCCATTATCACTATTATCGGCCGCCAGCCAGAAGCAAAAGTAAAATCACTGGCGGGTCGTGAAGAAATTCGCCAAATATGTCTCGATACCGTTAACGAGCTATTAATCGCCGAAACCAATCAAAAGCTGCTAACAGAACTGCTATTTACCAAGTACTTATACCAGTAATACCAACCTCATTGCTGGTTAGCAAAAAAGACAAAAGGCACTCCGAGGAGTGCCTTTATTGTTACCAGTCAGCGCTGTTCAATGTAACGTCATCATACTAAGCGGCAACATCTGCCTGCGAGGGATGTGCTTTCAGGTACTCAGCCACCGCTTGCTGTTGCTCTGCTGATAGATATAAACCTAACTTACTACGGCGCCATAATGCATCTTCTGCCGTTTGCACAAATTCATGCGCTACCAAGTAATCAAGTTCACAAGCTGTTAGGCCCTGACCAAAATCAGTCCCCATCTGCTCTTGTTTTTCCACGCCAGCTACAAGTTGTAACGCTCGTTCACCATAATTCGTTAGCCAGCGATCAACCGTAAAGTCATCCAACCAAGGGGATTGTTGCATCAACTGTTGCTGAGCCTGGTCGCGGTTAAAGTGGGCACTAGCTCCCGGCAAGTATGAATCAGCGGTCCACGATGGCTGCATCTGCGCAAAGAAGGGAGATAGATGGTTCATTGCCGCTTCAGCCAATTTACGATAAGTCGTTAACTTGCCGCCAAAAATAGACAGTAATGGTGCATTTTGACCATCCTGCTCCAACTCTAAGGTGTAATCACGGGTTATCGCTTGTGGTGAATCCGATTCATCATCACACAATGGGCGTACCCCACTGTAGGTCCATACCACATCGTCACGTTGCAGTGTTTTTTTGAAGTTATTGTTGTAAACGTTAAGCAGATAATTGATTTCGCTTTCATCAATCGCCACTTCACGTGGATCGCCTTGGTACTCCACATCCGTGGTACCAATAATTGAGAAACGGTCTAAATAAGGGATCACAAACACAATGCGGTTATCTTCGTTTTGTAGAATGTACGCCTGTGGCTGATCGTGCACGCGTGGCACCACAATGTGTGACCCTTTAATCAAGCGAATGTTTCGCGGTGATGCCTGCGCTAAACTTTGGTCAAAGAACGCTTTTACCCAAGGTCCCGCCGCATTCACTAAGGCATGTGAGCGGCGCTCAAAAGTTTGGTTAGTTCGCATATCACGGATCGTAACACGCCAAATGTCGCCCTCACGAAGTGCTTGCTCGACACGGCAACGGTTACGGACTTCCCCGCCCTTTTCTGCCGTTTCCATTGCATTCAGAATCACGAGGCGCGCATCATCTACCCAACAATCTGAATATTCAAATCCACGGGTAATTTCAGGGGCCAATACCGAATCGGCACCAAACTTGAGGCCTTCACTCGCAGGCAGAGTCGTACGCTTACCTAGGTGATCATAAAGGAATAAACCAGCACGGATCATCCACGCAGGGCGAAGGTGAGGACGGTGAGGCAAACGAAAGCGCATCGGACGAGCAATATGCGGCACTTTACGTAATAACACCTCACGCTCAGCCAAGGCTTCACCGACCAAGCGAAACTCATAATGCTCTAAATAACGTAAACCACCATGGATAAGCTTCGAACTGGCAGATGATGTTGCTGAAGCAAAGTCATTAGCTTCATATAAACCAACCTTAAGGCCACGACCAGCGGCATCAGCGGCAATCCCCGCCCCATTAATACCACCACCCACAACAATTACGTCGAGCACTTCATTGCGTTCTACTACCATGCGATCTACCTCACCTTTGATCTGACTCTTCGTTAATCTCAAAACCGAAACAAAACGAACATTAAAATGCTCGATTGCGAACATAGTAGCGAACATATTGATCAAGATCATCACAATTCTTGCTGTTTATTCGTACAGCATGATCATTAGCACAAAAAAAACGGGCTACCCAATAAAGGTAGCCCGTTCGTTTTCGAAAATAGAAGAGGTTAAGCAATAATCTCGAGATGAATCTCGTGCTCTATCACTCGTTGGTTCAATTCCGCTGGTGGTTGCTGATCAGTAAACAGCATATCGATTTGGCTGATGTCACCCAAATTCACCATCGCATTACGGCCAAACTTAGTATGGTCGACGCCCAACATGACACAGCGGCTGTTTTCAATGATCGCCTGCTTAACGCGCACTTCATGGTAATCAAAGTCTAATAAAGAGCCATCAAGGTCGATACCACTGATGCCCATAATCCCGAAATCTAGTCGGAATTGAGAAATAAAATCGAGGGTTGCCTCACCCACGATGCCACCATCGCGGTTACGCACTTCGCCACCCGCGAGAATCACCCGGAAATCATCTTTTCCCGTGAGAATACTCGCCACATTGAGGTTATTCGTCACCACGCGTAGGTCATTGTGATCCAGCAAGGCACGAGCAACTGCTTCAGGGGTAGTACCAATATCAATAAATAGGGTCGCACCATCTGGAATATGAGAGGCCATCGCCTGAGCAATACGGTCCTTTTCGGCCAATTGCATCACTTTACGGGTACTGTATGAAGTATTCACAGAACTAGAAGGAATGGTGGCGCCACCATGGTGACGACGAATTTTGTTGTCAGCCGCCATTTCGTTTAAATCACGACGGATTGTTTGTGGGCTGACGTTAAAGCGATCAACTAAATCGTCGGTACTGACATAACCTTGTGTTTTCACAAGATCGATAATTTCTTGATGACGTTTACTCTGCTTCACTGCTCACGCGGCTCCTAGTTACAACAAGGCTCCGCGAATACGGAGCCTTATCATATTACCTACAGCACTCTTAAGATGCCAATGATGGCGATCTCAATCAGGCATTTTGTTCTGTTACATGGTGGTCATGCTCAATCTTTTTCTCACCCACTAACGCCAGTGTTAGGAAGAAGATAGAGAAACCACACGATGCAGTCAGTACCAGGAAGCCACCATCCCAACCAAAGTGGTCAACGGTATAGCCTAAGACTGCATTTGCTGCCACTGCACCACCTAAGTAACCAAACAGACCCGTCAGACCAGCAGCAGTACCCGCTGCTTTCTTCGGTGCAAGTTCTAGTGCGTACAGACCAATCAGCATAACTGGACCGTAGATCAAGAAGCCAATTGCAACCAACGCCATCATATCAACCGTTGGGTTACCCGGAGGGTTGAACCAGTAAACCAATACCGCCACGGTCACTAATGCCATGAACAAAATACCCGCTGGCGCACGACGGCCTTTGAAGAATTTATCCGACATCCAACCACACAATAGCGTGCCAGGGATACCAGCCCACTCGTATAAGAAGTAAGCCCAAGATGATTTATCTACCGTGAAATGTTTCACTTCGCTTAGGTAAACTGGCGCCCAGTCCAATACACCGTAGCGGATCAAGTATACAAACGCATTCGCGATAGCAATGAACCAAAGTAGTTTGTTATTAAAGACATACTTGAAGAAAATTTCCTTCGCTGTCATCTCTTTTTCATGTGATTCGTCGTAGCTATCTGGGTAATCGTCTTTATGCTCTTCGATTGAAGGCAGACCACAAGATTGCGGAGTATCACGCATCACTAACAAACTGAACGCAGCTACCAATAGTGCAAAGAAAGCAGGTACATAGAAGGCTGAACGCCAGTCATCGTTAAATGCCCACAGACCAAGAAGGAACATTGGACCAATCAAACCACCACCCACGTTATGGGCAACGTTCCAAACTGATACAATTTCACCCCGCTCTTTGCGTGACCACCAGTGCACCATGGTTCGCCCACAAGCTGGCCAACCCATACCTTGGAACCAACCGTTTAAGAACAAAAGGATAAACATCGCAGCGATACTACCTGTCGCCCATGGCATAAAGCCAAAGCACAGCATCACCAGTGCGGACATCGTCAAACCTGCGGCTAAAAAGTAGCGAGGGTTTGAACGGTCAGACACATTCCCCATTAAAAATTTAGATAAACCGTAAGCAATCGACACCGCAGCTAAAGCAACACCTAGTTCACCGCGGCTATAACCATATTCTTCAATCAGAAATGGCATCGCCAAACTGAAGTTTTTACGTACTAAGTAGTAACCGGCATACCCGAAGAAAATACCAGCAAATAATTGCCAACGAAGGCGCTTATAGACGGGATCAGTTTGATCTCCGGCTAATCGCTCTATATGAGCTGCAGGGCGAAACAAGCCAAACATAAGATGTTCCTTATATAATATTCTTATGGCGATGGTGAAAATAACGTATTGGGACAAAGTGAGCGTTTAAAAAGTGAAAACGCTCAAAGTGCGCGAATTATTGCGCGAACAAACAACAAAAACCGTGAAAACAATCATAAACGAAGATTAAGTTTTCAATTAGCAGCAGTTTACGGCTCTTTTTTACTCAGAAGTTGATCACGCTTCATTATTCAACACGTTTGGTAACGATTCAGAATTAAACAATTTGACCTTTTTATATCTACCTGAATAAAAAAGAAAAACGCAGCCATCACTGACTGCGTTTTAATAAGATAATTTGAAGCGGATGCTAAAACTAACCGATATTAAGCATGGCTTGGGGTTCGTTTGGCATCAATAAAGCCTAGCGCGCAACCGCTCAGTAAACCAAACAGGTGTGCCATGTTCGCAATCGACATACCAAAAGGTTCGGCAAAGCCAATAACCAGCCATGCCAGCATAAAGCCCACATAAGGCTTAGGTAACACTAAGCCACGTTCTGGTGCTAACCAGCCAAGCCACCAGATGTAACCCATCAAGGCGTATACCACCCCCGACAAACCACCAAAGTTTGCACCATGCAACCAAAACTGGGCAAAGCCAGAGATAAGCGCAGAGAACAAGAAGACTTGAATGAGCTTACCGCTACCGCTGTGTTGCTCCAGCTGCCCCCCTAAAATCCACCACCACAGGCAGTTAAAGACAATATGCAAAGCCGAAAAATGGATTAGCGCATGGGAGAAATAACGCCATAGCTGCCATTCATCACCTTGCATTGTCGGAAAATGGGTAAGAGCAAAAATCGGCTGACGAAACCCTAAAAACCACAAAACATAGATAGTAATCACCACCACCATCACCGATAAACTAAAAGGTCCGGCTTGGGTTTTTACCATTTTAAGCAAACTCGGGTTTTGGTAGTAGAACTTCGCCGTTCGACTTTCAGCAACCTCCCACGATGCGGCTGAATAGCGCTTGGCATAAGGATCAGCAATAAAAGCGGCCAGCTCAGCTTCCACTTCAACCAAATACTGGCGATCTGCTAACCACAAGGCAAACACCCCTTCCGGCTCTGATGCCATTTGAATGGTGATACCACGTGAGGCCATATAATCGATAAAGGCTTGCGCCTGTCGAGGATTAGGAAGTCCGACTAACCGATGCATTGCTTATTACTCCGCGTTTACTGCTCTTTGGCTGGATAACCTTCTCGACGCCAAGCCTCGAAGCCACCATCCATACTATATACCGCATCATACCCTTGGTTAATCAAGTATTGTGCCGCACCTTGGCTACTAATGCCGTGGTAACACATCACAATAATAGGCTGATCAAAATCCACTTCATCCATCAAACGCACCATGGTGTCGTTGGTCAGATGAAAGGCGTTATGAGGATGTGCTAAGGCATGTGACTGGGGATCTCGAATATCCACCAATATCCCTTGTGCTTGCTGCAACATGCTATACGCATCCTGCACTGAAATATGTTCAAACTGATCCATTCACTTTCTCACTTTTTATTGAATAGGGTCTGAATCAATGATCCGACCGCTTTATTATTAGATCCATAATATGTGACGATCGTCCGTTTTGCGATCATTCCATGATGCCAATCCCTGTTACTGGGTATTCGCCCCACTCCATGGCAACAGTTACTCACAAGCTCACAGCGAAAAAATGGCTTATCCACACCGAAGTCATTGTGCATAAACCCAGCAGGGACAAGGTGTTGATCGCCCACTGATAGAACACTCAATCAAAAAACGATCACAAAGCGACCAACTGTGGAAAAGTCTGTGAATTACGTTGATAATGTGGTTTTCAGATTTAGGATCCACTACATGTAGTTTGGATCCATTATAAACTGTGGATAAGATGCTAAGTAATGCACAGAGCTACGCACAAGTGTGAGGTAACTCTCAAATTTTAGGCGTAAAAAAGCCGGTATCATACCGGCTTCATTTGTAGCGTGATCAGAAGGGCTTATTCGATCCTAGAATAAATCACCCACCGCCGCTTTAAGCTTCTTCATCGCATTCTTTTCTAGCTGACGAATTCGCTCTGCAGATACACCATAATTATCTGCCAATTCTTGCAACGTTGTTTTTTCATCGTCTAACCAACGAGAACGTACAATGTGTTGACTGCGTTCATCAAGCGTCGCTAATGCGTGCGATAAACGATTATTAGCGTGCGATTCCCAGTTATTTTCTTCATGGCTAACAGCCACATCAGACGCTTTGTCTTCTAAGAAATAAACAGGGGCTGTATAACCAGTGTTGCGATCGTCATCTTCTGCTGGCATTTCAAATGTTGGATCTTGCGCAGCCAGACGCGATTCCATTTCACGTACTTCAGAAGCATCCACACCGAGCTTTTCCGCTACCATGTTTACTTCTTCATTGTTAAACCAGCCCAAACGCTTTTTCGCTTTGCGCAGGTTAAAGAACAATTTTCGTTGTGCTTTGGTGGTCGCAACTTTCACAATACGCCAGTTACGTAATACGTATTCGTGAATTTCAGCTTTAATCCAATGCACAGCAAATGAAACTAATCGAACCCCTACTTCTGGGTTAAAGCGCTTCACTGCTTTCATTAAACCAATGTTGCCCTCTTGCACCAAATCAGCCATAGGTAACCCATAGCCAGAATAACCGCGTGCAATATGAACAACAAAACGCAGGTGCGACATGACGAGAGATTTTGCTGAATCGATATCACCGTCGTAATGCAAACGTTCAGCAAGCTCACGTTCGCGCTCAGCGGTAAGCATTGGGTAGCCGTTCACGGTTTGGATATAGCTATCCAAACTATCTGCGGAAACCAAAGCCATTGAAGACATCGCTTTTGCCATGTAAAAAACCTCGTGTGTTTTTTATACGAATGAAAAGTTACTTGAACCGCCTATAATGCCTAAAAAGACCCCTCGGTTGCAAGCAAGCTGGGTAAACTACACCAAATATTGACAAAAAAATGTCAGACAGGTTCAATTTCTTTCAAATGACGACCTGCTGATAAGCGTGCAGCCCCTAAGCCGAGGAACGCTGCAATCATCAATAAAATTAAGGTTTCATCCCAACTCAAGCCAACTAAACGATAGCTACTTTCATATAAACCCGCCAATGTTGCGACAGCGCTATCGAGTAGAATTGTCACTATGGCAGTCAAAACCCATGCACTAATACCGCCAATCAGGCCGTACCAAACACCGGTATAAAGGTAAGGTCGCAAGATAAATTGATCGGTTGCACCCACCAATTTCATCACTTGAATTTCGTCTTTCTGATTCAGTACTTGCAGGCGCAAGGTGTTACCGACAATCAAGAAAACGGCAATTAACATCAGGCCTGACACAATCGTTGCCAAGGTAATAGCGAGTTGTTTGATGGCGGCTAAACGTTGTAACCAGTCACTGTCTAAACGCACTTCGGCAATCGCCGATTCAGTACGCAACTTTGCCGCAAGCGCGGTTGCTTGTGCACTGCTCTGCCAGTTTTCAGTCGGGCGGATCACCATGACCGCAGGCAATGGATTCTCATCCAACAAGCTGAGAGCCTGATCAAAACCCGCATTTTGACGAAACTGCTGTAAGCCTTCATCGGGGGAAATGTATTCCACACTTTCAATTTCAGACCAGCCGCGTAATTCGCCAGCAAGGCGATTGGCTGTCGGTTCAGCGATCCCTTCTTCTATATAGAGGGTCAATTGTGTTGAGCTTTCCCATGCTTGGCCAACCAAGGCGACATTTTTCGCCAATAGATAGAAGGTCGCAGGTAAGGTAAGCGCTAATGCGAGTACCGCCAGCGTTAGCACATTGCCAAGCGGGCGCTTGAATAGGTCTTGTAGAGCCGCTACAGCTTGCTGTTTATGAATCGCAAAGAAACCATGCTTATTACGCGCCACGAGTCAGCTCCCTTAAACAACCTTGGTGTAGATCGAGTCGGCGATAATTTCGCGAATTTAGCAACGAGGTATCATGGGTTGCCATTAATACACTCACACCAACTCGGTTGAATTCCTCAAATAAATCCATCACTTGTTGTGACAGCGCTGCGTCTAAGTTGCCGGTAGGTTCATCGGCCAATAGCAGCATAGGTTTGTTAACAACCGCACGGGCAATACCGACGCGTTGTTGTTCACCACCCGATAATTGGAGCGGTAAACAGCGGGCTTTATCCAACAAGCCCACTTTATCTAATGCAGCTGAAACGCGACGTTTAATGTCCGTTTCAGATGATTGATTAATCCGTAATGGCAATGCCACATTGTCGTACACGGTACGATCAAGCAACAATTTATGATCTTGGAAAATCATGCCAATGTTACGACGTAAAAATGGGATATCTTTATTACTTAACCGGCTAATATCATGGCCATTAAATAAAATTTTACCGTCATTCGGTCGTTCAATGGCGCAAATCAATTTCAGCAGGGTACTTTTACCAGCCCCTGAGTGACCTGTTAAAAAAGCCATATCGGTCTTTTGCAGATGGAAATCTACTTTTTGCAATGCCGGGCTGCCGCCACCGCCACGATATACTTTACTTACCTGCTGAAATCGAATCACGAATTAACCCTCGTCACTAAATAGCGCTTCAATAAACTCTTCTGAGGCAAATGGACGTAAATCGTCGATGCCTTCACCAATACCAATGTAGCGGATTGGAATATTAAATTGATCGGCAATCGCAAAAATGACACCACCTTTTGCCGTTCCATCCAGCTTCGATAGCGTAATACCTGAAACAGGTGCAACATCACTGAAGAGTTTGGCTTGGCTAATCGCATTTTGCCCCGTGCCTGCATCGACAGTAAGCATTATTTCGTGTGGTGCTTCTGGGTCCACTTTCTTCATTACGCGTACAATTTTGCGTAACTCTTCCATTAAGTGACCTTTGTTTTGCAGACGACCCGCAGTGTCGGCAATCACAACATCGACATTTTTAGCTTTTGCAGATTCGATCGCATCAAAAATAACAGAAGCACTGTCGGCACCCGTGTGCTGAGCAACAACTGGGACGTTATTACGCTCACCCCAAACTTGTAGCTGCTCAACCGCAGCGGCACGGAAAGTATCACCCGCCGCCAGCATCACTGATTTCCCATCACGCTGAAATTGCTTCGCAAGCTTACCAATGGTGGTCGTTTTACCCACACCATTTACACCCACCATCAAAATAACAAAGGGTTTTTTAGTGGTATCGATCACCAATGGCTGCTCGACAGTTGCCAGCATTTCGCTTAATTCTTCGCGAAGTTGGCCATAAAGCGCATCTCCGTCTTTCAGATCTTTACGACTAGCACGCTCGGTTAAGTTTTTAATGATCTTGTTAGTCGTATCCATACCGACATCGGCGATCAGTAATTGCTCTTCCAGCTCTTCATAAAGCTCATCATCAATTTTTTTACCGCTGAATAAATCAAAGAAGCCAGAACCGAAATTCATTTTTGTCTTTTTTAAGCCACGCATTAAGCGCGCAAAAAAACCTTCACTCTTTGGTTTTTCTTGTTCGTGTACTTCCGCAGCTGTCGCGGCAGCTTCTGCCTCTTCAACAGCTTGGGCTTCTGCCTGTGCTTCTGCTTCTTCAGCCGCTTTCGCAACTGCCTGTGCTTCTGCTTCTTCAGCCGCTTTCGCTACGGCCTGCGCTTCTGCTTCTTCAGCTGCTTTCGCTACTGCCTGCGCTTCTGCTTCTTCAGCCGCTTTCACAGCTGCCTGTGCTTCTGCTTGTTCAGTTGCTTTCGCTACCGCTTGAGCATCTGCCGCCGCTTGGGTATCCGTTTCTTGTTGCGCAGTTTCATCTACAGCGGGTTGTTCAACATTTGATTCTGCTTTTTCTTCAGAGCCAAACCCTAGCCACGAAAATAAACCGCGTTTCTTTTTTTCTGCCATTGGCAAATCCTACAGCTTGATTGGTACAATTATCACAATGTCAGCCTGTTGAGTTAAAACCTAACTCATGGCCATTTCGTTCATTCACCCCTTATGTATTGCTGTTGCATACATGCTGCCTATAAAGAAAACAGCAGATAAGCAGTAAGAGATAAGCAAACGAAATAGTCATGGTGTTAACGTGGCTAATTTGCCACCGAAAAACAGGTGTATACTATCATTTTCTTAACGGTCGACGAAATTTATGACGAGACACAAGCAACAATCAGGGCGAAATCAACAAAATAACCGCCAAACAGGATTCGTCAGAATCATCAGCGGCCGCTGGCGTGGGCGAAAACTCCCTGTTCATGATGTTGAAGGGCTGCGTCCAACGACTGATCGTGTCAAAGAAACTGTCTTTAATTGGTTAGCACAAGACTTGTACCAGGCAAAATGTTTAGACCTTTTTGCGGGTAGTGGCGGATTAGGGTTTGAGGCTCTCTCTCGTGGTGCTGACAGCCTGACGTTATTAGAACTCGATAGCAAAGCTGCTAATCAAATCAAACAAAACTTGGCGACAATTGGCGCTGAAAATGCCACATTGCACAATACGGATGCCCTTAAGTTTCTGGCTCAAGCAGGCACACCGCACGATGTGGTTTTCATTGACCCTCCATTTCGTAAGGATTTGATCGCGAGTGTGATTGAGCTACTTGAGAATAACGGTTGGCTCACACCACAAGCCATGATTTATATCGAAACAGAAAAGGAACTAGGCGATTTGCCCACACCTGCACATTGGCATCTCCACCGAGAGAAAATCGCTGGGCAAGTGAGCTATCGCTTATTTGAAAGAGAGGAATAATGAAAACATTACTATTACTGGCCAAAGTGGCTATTGGCTTTGTATGGCTCGTGCTAGCAATTAATATTTTCCACCCGTTTCCAGGGCTAACGGCCATTGTGCTTTACATTATGACTGGCTTCTTGTTTATGATGCATGGCGTTCAAGCACTGATGTTCATTGGTGCATTTGGCGATAAAGTGGCTATGACCAAGTGGGAAAAGTGGTCGATTTTGTTTTTCGGCATTTTCGCTCTGCTCGATATTCGCCGTAAATACATGATGTAGAATAATTCGCGGAAAACACCAGATACAAAAAAGGCGGCTGATTAGCCGCCTTTTCTATATTTATCGCTATTTAGCCGTAATTTCAGGTTACTTCGCTACAGCTAGCTGCTGTTATGCCCCAATATGTAGGTATGAACGAATACCATCCAAGAACATTTGGGTCGCCATCATAATCAACAATAGCCCCATTAAACGTTCGATGGCTTTCAAGCCTCGTTCACCCAGTATGCGGTTAAATACTTCGTAAAACATCAAGATAATAAATGTCGCGCCCCATGCCAATAGCACTGAAAGCGCCCAATCCCAGGTACGGGTTGGATCTTGATTCGACAGTAGTAGCAATGATGCCAATACTGATGGCCCCGCAATCATGGGAATTGCCATAGGCACGAGGAAAGGTTCTTCACCTGCCGCAAGCCCAGTCACACCACCCGGTTGAGGGAAGATCATCCTGATCGCAATGAGGAACAGAATAATACCGCCTGAGATACTAACGGTTTCCGTTGATACATGCAGGAAAGCCAGCATCTGTTTACCGCCAAATAAAAACAGCAGTAAAATAATCAACGCAAAACACAATTCCCGCACCATAATGAGACGTCGACGTTTCGGCTCAATATGCCGCAGGATCGACAACATTACTGGCAGATTACCCAGCGGATCCATGATTAAAAATAACATGACCGCCGCAGATATAATTTCCACAGGCAGACCTCAAGTTGAGAGTAGTTGTAAGTATGTATAAGTAGATATAGGCGTTGTCAGCCGGACGGCTGAAGTAAGCGCGGGAGGAGTATAACAAACGAACAATTAGGAGGCGATTAAAACCACCCCCTCAAAACGAATTTATTCTATTAAATTTTAGTGACTACACATACGGTCACGGTTTGCTGTAATCTTGTCGCCATCTTGAATAACTTTGCGGCGATCAAGCAAGAATGCCAGTAGTGCATCAAACGTTAAACCTTGCTGGCTGCAAGTATAGAAGCGAACATCATCACCAAATTGTGTTACGACAGCTTGGCGTAGCGATGCTAATGTGAAATCTGCGCCATCTTCAAGCAGCATATTAAGGACATTGTGGGCGTGAACAGATTCAGTCATGATGAATTCTCATTGGTGATGATAAACAATAGCGGTATTACAGCATATCTTCACATTGGGTTGTTGACCCAAAACAAATAAATGTATTTTATATGCACCTTATAATGCTGCGTTCAACTACTCTGACTCCGACGGGTCACAGCCGCACTGCCAACACACTTCAAACTGAGCTTCATTTATCTCGTTGCAATGTCGGCACTGCCAATCTTCACCCAACTGCTGTTGTTCATAATGCTGTAAAATAACCGTGGCTTGAGCAACGTCGGATGCGTCCACCCACAAACCGACTTCCACTACGTTTGCTGGCAGTTCGCCTGCAGCAGAAGATAAATTTTCCCCAGTGAGTTTTACGCCAATATTGTCGCTTTCCAATAACCCTTTTAAGCAATGCGCTTCCAAGCTATTGGCAGCGCGATACACTACAACCCAATGTACTGACATCCCATCTCCCTATCTTCGCTAATACCAATCAGACCGCCGTAAGGCCTCCGCACTTTCAAGGGGAGGATGGAATAATGATAGTTCGCGAAGAGCCCAATTATCACATCATGCTCATCAGACTATGCTGATGCCATCATCAATGCCGATAGGACAATCAAAGACTGCGCGAGATAATAGGTTGTCATTACGATTGCAGTGGCGCTGTGGTAAGGCCCTCGGAAACGATCAATGGCCAATACAGAATCTGACACCATGAAGATCAAGGCACCACCAAAAGCAAAAGCGCCCATTAGGCTTTGGGTAGTTAACCAAAACTCCCCAGCGGCCCATGCCATTTGCGTTATCATGCCAATATACAAGGCGACGGGAATAACAAGGCGACCCAATGTTGGTAGCAGTAACAAAAACACAATCACCCCGCTACCAAAAAGCATGGCAGGAAGCCACCACACCATGCTGCTTGTCAGCTGACTCCAGAAGGCGACGGAATAAATAATATGGGCAACCAGAAAACTACCCAGCCCTTGGACAAACCGATCTCTTGGCAACATCAGGAAGATATCACCCACCATCGAGCACAACAAACCCACAAAGATAGCCTGTTGATAAAAATGTGAGAGGCCATGCTGCCATAAGGTGACCATTAACAATCCTGTCGTTAATGGCTTAAAAAAATAAAACTGCCACTTTGGCCCTTTATAGGCCGCGTTAATGTGCAGCAACGCTGAAAACGAAATGGCTAACCAAACCCACATAACATCACCATTTTTGATTAATGCAGCACAGTGTAAAAATCCAATCATTATTGTCTAGTCACTCACCTCGATAACTAGACACCGCTTATAAAACCTAACTTTCCCTATTGCGATATATCACACTCAGATAGATTAGCCTCTTTAACCCCAAATAACTTATGCAATGATCTTTACTCCTTATACTGCAAGCCTCATTAAAATAAAAACTCCCACGCAAACGGTTTCCCGCTTAAAAACAGAAAAAATCGAACAAAACAAAAAACCATATGCTTAAAAATCGGTAAAAACACATAAAAACAACTTCATAAAGTTTTAAAATCACCAATCAAATCACTGTAAAAACAACAGCTTAACAATATAAATTTCATTGGGAACGGTTCAACTCAACCGTAACTAACGACACTACCCGATGATGAAAAATATAGAAATTTCAGAAGCGATAAAATGGCTTTAGTTGGTTGATTAATAGATAAATATTCTATTTGCAGAAAGCATTCCCTTACAAACCGCTAGCTTTACATCGCGACAGCGCCATTAGGAAAGCCAAACCTTGAATTACTCAAAAAAACATAAGCCACAATAAACAACACTCATACTGACGATAAATAACGCAACATAACCATAATTAAACACCATAAAATCAACAGCTTAACGACGAAAACTAAAGTGTGATCGCAATCACTCACTTTTTAACCACATCAAAAAACACAGTTTAATAGTAATAAAACCCTTAAATATTGACTTTAAAATTGTGTTTTTTACAACAAAATGACATTCAAGGTTGCCTAAAGCATGAAAACAATGCTATTGTTATTAACAACATATCTTTAGCAGCTAATTAAGGAGCCTCAATATGTTCACTTCTTCCCAAAAACAAGGGCTTATGATGATCGCAGTTGTTGCGGGCCTCATGACGCTGCCAATGCTTTACTAAGCAAATAAAAATTTCAAAAAAAAGGGCACCCAATGGGTGCCCTTTTTTCATTCTGAATATATCTGAATTAAGCGTTCACTTCTGCCTAATGCCTGAACCTTCTATCACTATGGCGTTAAATTAATATTGTGCCAATTCGCCGAATAAAACCACAATGCTAGCGCAGTAAAGCCCAGTACGATTAACAATGTTAATCCCCAAATAAAACGACCACTTCGAGGTGTGAGTTCCTTTTCACACTGACGACAAGCGGCAATAAAACCTTTCTTATCATCAAGCTTGTAACCCTCTTCATGAACGGTTTTATTTCTTACAGAGGCAATAAAACGCAATTTGGGAATCACTTCATGTGGTAGTCGCTCTTCACAGCTGGTGATCAACTGATGTAAGCCTTTGCCTTCCGCATGATAATGCTCACGCAGTAAGTGCTCGATACGCCGTGTCTTTGTCACGACCATTTCGATATTGGCCATAGGCTATCTCCCTTTTATCAATACAACCCTCATCAACAACGCCGACTTTCACATAATGATGATGTGTTGTATGCCTTCTTTTACATTACTGCCTCACCTACGCAATGCAATCTTTGTTTAACGTTAAGCAAAAAAAGTCCGCTAATGCTCACAATGCGCTATGCATCCTCAGTGAAAAACCTGATTAGATCACGCTTTGTGGGATCCGTCGTAGCCTTTCCCCCTAAAATGGCGATCAATACAGGCAGACATTGTTCAAGGAGCTCTCTCATGCCATTTTGGATTCAGCTAGCCTTGCTGGCTGCACTGGCTATCGCTATCAGTTATTTTCTCTATTCTTACCGTCGCCATAGCCTTGGGCTTGAGGCCCCAGAAAAAAAAGTCGAGGTTTGCGTGCTCGATAAACAAAGCAATCCCATTATTGGGGCGCAGCCTGGGGATGACAATGAGGAGTATTGGATCTATGTCGAGCCCACCGAAGGCGGGCCTAGACGAGAGTTTATGGTGGGTATTCATTATTTTCAGGCGCTCAATCCTGGGGATCAAGGCATCATGACCTACCGCGGCAGGCAGTTTTTGCACTTTGCTTTACAGCGCGACTAAATAAGACCAATACCACGCTAACCGGCCTACTTTGCCTCGCCACACATCACGGCACGAGCCATGCTGTTAGCTTGTGCTTCGCCAGTAAGTAACTACTGGCTAATGCTAACCCGCCACAAACCACCGTCCAGAATGGGATCATCAGCAATGGTGATCCCCAATAAAGGTCAAAGGCACGTACGGGCCACAAGAACAACGGATGCAGTAAGTACACTCCAAGACTATAGCGGCTTATAAAGCCAATACTCTGCTGTGCTTTTCCTTTCAGCCCTTCACCATAACGTTGGCAAAGGGTAAACACCATTGCGGCTATCAACGCTGTATTCACCGTTTTGTACGATAGCCACCGCCCAACGGTATATTCATCGGCAGCAAAGCTCGCACTTATCACGTTATACGCTGTTGCCACCAGCATAACGATACCCAGTCCAATCAACCAACGTCGCGCAGGCCATTGGTAGTGAAACAAACAATACCCCAGCAATAAATACCCGCTATACAACACCAACTGCTGGCTCCAAGGACCATCAATTTTAAATAGAAATAATGTTGTTATGCCGAGCCATAAGGCAGTGAAAGCTATAACCGCCGTCCGATCGGCACATTGCACAGCCCAGCGGAAAAAGGGAATTACAAAATACAGAGGGATAAAGTAATAGAAGAAGCCAAGGTGGTAATAGGTCTCGTGGAACGGCAGCTCAAGCAAAGTGTACCATGCCAGTCCGCCATCAAATCCGCTCAGTGACACACCTGATAACCAAGCATAAAACACCGACCACACAAGAAATGGCACCAACACTTTGCCGAGTCGCCTTTTCAAGTAGTAATCCAATACGAACTCGCGCTTATCTGTCAGCATCAGTGCGCCTGTGATCATAATAAAGACAGGAACAGCCCACCGACTTGCACTATTAAAGCCTATCGCGATTGCCCAATCAGTATTCGCGATACTCCCTAACTGCTCTCGGTAAGGTCCCAGCACGTGGATCACCACCACCGCAATCGCCGCCACACAGCGCAATAAATCGAAGAAATAAATTTTTTGACGCAATGTGCACCCCACCAACCAGAACTACATCTTATCTTTTGTAGCATAGCCAACAGGAATCATTAACCACAACATCATTCATTTTAAGCGAATTGACAGCATTTTGACCGAACTCGGCAATTTTCATCGGTTCTCTATCTAAAATAATGTAAAAAACATGTGACAGAATAGATCTTTTTTACTGCCGTTCGGCAATCCAAATGATGTTAAAGCCACCTCGCTACCGCGAAAGCATTCTCATTAACGATCAATCAATCACTTAGCAAAGCATTAAAATGCAACACAACACACAACACCAGAGCGCATTTGCGCTCTGCTTTTGCTCAAAAAAACAACCAAAACATCTATATTATTAACAAAATGCAGACATTTACGTGACACTGGAAACATTTTGAAATAGTTTCCTCTTGTTCACAGCGTTAACAATAGCGTAACCTTTCGCACATAAAGATGTTCCCATTGATGGGATTAAAACGAAAAGGAAGAGAATCTACATGCACTCATCTGCTTCACAACAGGCCCCTAAAGCGCCTAAAAAGAACCTTTTTACCCGC
Organism: Photobacterium sanguinicancri; assembly: GCF_024346675.1. NCBI lineage: Bacteria > Pseudomonadati > Pseudomonadota > Gammaproteobacteria > Vibrionales > Vibrionaceae > Photobacterium > Photobacterium sanguinicancri. The sequence goes on along the minus strand of NZ_AP024850.1, from coordinate 94,673 downwards.
TTTCTCGACACCGTTGAGTGGCTAGGTAACTTACTACCTCACCCAATCACCCTTTTTGCTATGTTTTGTGTCGCTATTTTAGTGGCATCTGGGATTGCAGGTTATTTCGAAGTTTCCGTTGTCGACCCTCGCCCTGAAGGCGCTGCTGGTCGTGCTGCTGACGGTATGATCCACGTGGTTAGCTTGTTTAATGCCGAAGGCTTACAGCTTATCGTGGCAAACCTAGTGAAAAACTTCACCGGTTTCGCACCACTCGGTACCGTACTGGTTGCCATGTTAGGTGTGGCAATTGCAGAACACTCAGGTCTCCTATCTTCTGCAATGCGTGGCCTTGTCATGGGCGCATCTCGCCGTATGGTGACTTTGGTTGTTGTATTCGCCGGTATCATTTCTAACACTGCATCTGAGCTAGGTTATGTGGTACTAATCCCACTGGCTGCAATGTTATTCCACTCTCTGGGTCGTCACCCGCTTGCTGGTTTAGCCGCTGCTTTTGCTGGTGTGTCCGGTGGTTACAGTGCCAACCTTCTGCTGGGTACGGTTGATCCACTGCTGTCAGGTATTACAGAAACTGCAGCACAAATGATCGACCCGAACTACACTGTCGGCCCTGAAGTTAACTGGTACTTCATGTTTGCTTCTACATTCGCGATTACCATCATGGGTGCGTTTGTTACCGAGAAAATCGTCGAACCTAAGCTTGGTAAATACAACCCTGACGATGCCGCTGAAGACTTGTCTGGCGACAAGATGGGTAAGCTGACCAACCTAGAGAAAAAAGGCCTGCGTTTAGCTGGTGTGGCTGCTCTGGTTGTTGCTGGCTTGCTAGCGCTAACAATTGTGCCTGCTGATGGCATTTTACGTCACCCAACCACAGGTCTAGTGGCGGGTTCACCGTTCCTGAAAGGCATTGTTGCCTTTATCTTTGTGTTCTTCGCAGTCCCTGGCTTTGTTTACGGTAAAGTGGTTGGGACCATGAAGAGTGATCGCGATGTCATTGATGCGATGTCTAAATCGATGTCATCGATGGGCATGTACATCGTATTGGTGTTCTTTGCTGCGCAGTTTGTGGCGTTCTTTAAATGGACTAACTTTGGTCAGGTATTCGCAGTAGGTGGAGCAGACTTCCTGCAATCTATTGGTCTGACTGGTCCTGCGCTATTCTTCGCTTTCATTCTAATGTGTGGCTTCATCAACCTTATGATCGGTTCTGCATCGGCACAGTGGGCAGTTACTGCACCTATCTTCATTCCTATGTTGATGCTGGTTGGCTACGCACCAGAAACGATTCAAGCGGCTTACCGTATTGGTGATTCAGTTACTAACATCATCACCCCAATGATGAGCTACTTCGGGATGATTCTGGCTGTCGCATCGCGTTACCAGAAAAACCTCGGCTTAGGTACGCTGATTTCAACCATGCTGCCTTACTCGATTGTGTTCGTCATTGGTTGGAGCATCATGTTCTACGTGTGGGTATTTGTGCTTGGTATTCCAGTTGGCCCTGGCGCGGCAACTTATTACAACGTCGGTGGCTAATTAGTCGCTGTTAGCTGAAGGACTTCCCCCTTCTTCAGCAACCGATAAAGAGTAAATACCAACGCCGAGCCTTGCTCGGCGTTGTCTTATCTAGAGGCCATTAGCGATAAAATCAGCGCAATGACACCGCCATTAACCCCATACAGACCAACGCGGCTCCAATGACTCGTGGACGGTGGGACGGTTCTTTTAACAACCAAATCCCCAGAGCAACTCCAACAGGAATACTCAACTGGCGCAAAGCAACGATATAACTAACGTTGTCCGTCAGGGTCATTGCAAATAAGACCAGCCCGTAGGTCCCCCCCATCATCACTCCTGTCACTAAAGCGATCTTTCGGTCTTGCCATACTTTGGCTAATTCTTTGCGCCCCGAACGCGGCACAGAGAATAAACTTAGCCAACACCCAGTCGCTAAAAACTGGGCACCCAAATAAAACATCGCCATCAACCATGACGGTAAGCCTGTCGCCGCCAATATATTGAGTGCAGATTTATCGATCACCGAATAGCCAGCCGTACCGATCGCGGCTACCAGTGCCCACAAACAACCCAGTTGAGTATAAGCACGCCAATGCCACTGCTTAAACGTCACTAACGGCACCAACAAGCAACCAAGAGTAACGACAACCATGCCGATCCACACGGACACAGGCAGCGATTGCCCAAACAGCGCCGTTATCACCGCCACCATCAAAACAGGCAATGCGCGAGCAATCGGGTATACCACCCCCACATCTGCTTGTTGATAAGCCAATGCCAATGCGGCCATATACACCATCTGGCAAAAGCCACTGACCAGCAGCAACCACCAAAAAGTCATGGGCAATGAAATAGGCAAATTTAATACATACACCAGAACGGGTGATAGCAAGATACCGGCCCCCAAACTGGCCAATCCAAAAAATGTCGGCGTAGGCGTACGTGATTTACCCAACAGATTCCAACTGGCATGGATAACGGCGGAGATCACCACCAAGACAACAGCGAAGATAGACACAGCATTCCTTTTTATTACCACCTCATCGCACTACCCGCTTGTGATCACACGGTGGCGCAACAAAAATGGTCTAGTCCAAAAGAAGCAGTGTAAATAAAAGTGAGAGGAGATAGGCAATATCGAGCAGGGTTTCACAAAAGGTTCATCGTCGCGCACAGACCGACATAGGATCATACGCACCTATTGAATGCGAAGCATATCCTCAGACCAACGGGATGCTTGCTGATAACTGCGGGTAACAACATTTTCAGCAATGCCGAGTTGCTCGCAATACTCACTGACAAGATGCCAGTTAGCCTGATCGTACGCTTCCAATAACGCCAATGTATGACCTAATCGCCCTTGATGATGCAATAACGCGGCTTCCACATCTTCTTGTAACGGTAACACCTTCACCAGCTGATCAAGTGACGTATCCAACAAGGCATCCAACAACGAAAACATCCCCACCAAAAACGCTTGATGCGATTGTTCTTGAGTTCCACTGCCCGTCGCTAACGATTCACACATCCGCGCGCGTTGTAGCGACATCAAATACAACTCTCTCGGTTTATCTAACGCGGCATGGGCAGTTGCTACTACCCCGATAAAGAGGCGGATTTTATCTTCCCCTAAATAGACCAAGGCTTGACGGAATGAGCTGATCGGCTCAACAGTTCGGTTAGACGCGGCATTGACATAACGCAGTAATAAATACGACAAAGATACATCGCTGGTAATGATCTGTTCGATGCGTTTGAAATTAACAGGATCGCGGCAAATTTCTTGCAACAACAAAACAGTGTTTAGTTTCTCTGGCTCAACTTGCCGATTTTTAAGTAATTCAGGCTTGCAGAAATAATACCCTTGGAAAAAATGAAACCCCGCGGCTAATGCGGTCTCGTATTCATCTTTGGTTTCCACTTTCTCTGCTAAAAATTTCAGCTTACGAGATCGATATTGATTGACGAAATCACACGATTTTTCGATACCAAGCTTGATCAAATCTAGTTTGATAATTCGTACATACGGTAAAAAACGGCGCCATGCTGGGGACATTTCAAAATCATCCAACGCAATAATATAGCCACGTTGGTACAATAATTTTATCGCAGTAAAAAGCGCATCGTTGGGTTCGCACGTTTCTAAGACTTCAACCACGATACTACGCTTAGGCAATAGAAGGGGTAACAATTGAAGTAGGCTGTCTTGCGGGAAATTGATAAAAGTACGTTGTCCTGAAATGGCAGCGTTATCGCCAACCGCCATATAGTTTTCCACTAACAGGCGGCTAGTCGCTTTGTTGGCTTCAATATCAGGGAATGCATTATTCTCGCCATCACGAAACAGTAATTCATAGCCAACCGTGCGCTGTTGCCGATTGAATATCGGCTGACGCGCAACATAAGAATACATGGCTTGGTCATTACGTGATTTCATGAAACACCAGCATTAAACAACAAAGAACGGTCAGTGTTATGCTCGTGCTGATGCCAATAATGCACCGCATCCAATAAACATTGACCCGAAGACACGATTAAGCGCCCCCATAATACGCTCTGAACGAATGTAGCCCGATAAACGCGAAGCTAAGGTGACATATCCCAGCATGACACACATATCAACCATCACTGTCGTCACACCCAATATCAATAATTGTGGCAGTTGTGGTGCAGACGGCTGAATAAATTGCGGGAATAACGCCACCAAAAAAACAATACTCTTTGGGTTGGTTAAATTCACCAAAATCGCCTGACGGAACAAACGGCTACTTGAGACTGACGCTTGCTGAGGGTTGAGATCGAAGGTTGCACGTTCACGCCACTTTTGGATCCCCAAAATAATCAGGTACAGCGCACCAACCCACTTAATCACAGTAAACGCAGTTGCCGACTGAGCCACCAAAGCCCCCAGCCCAACCCCTACCAAGATAATGTGACACGTCAAGCCAACTTGTAACCCGATAATTGATGACAACGATTTACGGAAACCATAGACCATTCCATTACTAATGGAATTTACCGTACCAGAACCTGGAGCAAAACTAAAAACAATCGCCGTCGCCAAATAGGCTAACCAAATATCAACACTCACAACATACTCCTGCTTTTACGCGAGCTCAATAAACAATAAAGCTATCAATATTGGCGCTAGTTAACAGCAGAATAGGCTTTAAAGCAACTTGCTGCCTTCTATTCGCTACTCTTCAGTTTAGGTTATACTGACATACAACAATTTATGGGCTGAACCACTCATATTTATTGAATTATTTTGGTCTCCTTCCACCCTCAATTTGAGAGCTAGCATGACAGCGCAACCTCCACACTTTTATGATTTCTCACTCGAACCTCACTTTACAGAGACCATGCAAGGTCCCGCAGCGGCATTGTGGCAACAACGAGAAGAAGGCGAATTCAAAGGGGTTGATGATCTGACTATCGGTTGGGTCAGCTTAACGGGTTTTAACAGTGATAAAGCCATCGTAGTGATCAATGGCCGCATCGAAAGTTATTGGAAATACCAAGAACTTTTTTATGACTTAACCCAGCAAGGTTACGATGTTTTTGCGATCGACCATCGTGGTCAAGGGGTTTCCGATCGCCTCGTTGACGATACCGAATTAGGCCACGTGGAAGAGTTTGATCATTATGTCGACGATTTTAATACTTTCATTAATACCGTTGTCGCCCCACGCGGCTACCAGCAACACTTCATGCTGGCACACTCGATGGGTGGCACTGTCGGTACGCTTTTTGTCGAACAACACCCAGATTTCTTCGATAGCGTCGTGTTAAGTGCACCGATGCACGGCATTCATTTAACCCAATGGATGAAGCCGATCGCATCACCATTAGCACGTGTTATCGAGCAGCTGCAAAGCCAACCTGACTATGCGCCGGGGCAAGTCCCTTATTATCCAAAACCGTTTTTGGATAATAAACTGAGCCAAAGTGAAGTTCGCTATCAATGGTTTCGTGACTTATACGAACATAAACCAGAGCTGAAAATTGGGGGTCCAAGTGCTCGCTGGGTATGGCAAGGGATGGCAGCGGCCAAAAAATGTGTGCAGCACGCCTATCAAATAACAGCGCCAGTGCTACTAATCCAAGGCAGTGACGACACCGTCGTCGATAACTCGGCCCACGATGTTTTCCACCACGCGGTAAACCAAGCTGGCGGTGATTGCGAGATCAAAGTTATTCATGGTGCTCGTCACGAATTATTGTTCGAACAAGATAAGTACCGCACCCCAATATTAGCTGCCACTTTGACACATTTTAAAAAAGCGGAAAGCGAATCGAAATAAATTAGCCTCTTTTCCTTCCGCAAAAGTGGTTTAGAATCGATCCTGTCCTCGTCAGCGATTGTGCCGCCGAGATAGCTCAGAGTGGGAATGTTCATGTACAAGATTGTAGCGTCAGATTTGGATGGCACCTTATTAACACCGGATCATAAACTCGCGCCTTACACCAAAGAAGTGTTAAACCGCCTTCACCAAGCTGGCCGTCATTTCATTTTCGCCACTGGCCGTCATCACATTGATGTGGCGGGTATGCGTGAAGAGTTAGGCATTCCAGCGTACATGATCACCTCTAATGGCGCACGTGTGCACAACTGCAAAGGCGAAGCGATCTTCAAGCAAGATGTAACAGCAGAAGTCGTTTTAGGCGTAATAGCGATGGCAAAAACGGACCCTGAGCTAAAAATTCATATTTATCAAAACGATCAGTGGCTACTCAACACTGAAGATGAAAAGCTACGTGATTTCCACGAGACCTTCACCTACCAGCTATTTGATGTCGAAAATCCACCAGTCGATGGCATTGCTAAAGTCTTTTTTACCCGAGATGACCAAGACCACGAAAAGTTGGTGGAGTGGGAAGAAAAATTTAACGCCGCATTTGGCGATAAAGCGAATATCGCATTTTCAACACCATGGTGCTTAGAAGTCATGGATGCCAACGTATCCAAAGGCCATGCCCTTGAAGCGGTAGCCAAAGAAAAAGGCTTAACACTCGCCGACTGTATTGCCTTTGGTGATGGCATGAACGATGCTGAAATGCTATCAATGGCAGGCAAAGGCTTAGTCATGGGCACGGCACACGAGAAAGTCAAACGCGCACTACCAAACAATGAAGTGATCGGCTCATGTGAAGATGAAGCCGTGGCTCATTACCTCGTCAAAAACGTGCTGTAATCTTCAGCCCGCTGACTGATAACGACTTTGCCGCCTATGCGCCAAAGTCGTTTTTGTTTTAGCGACCGCTTAATACTGCCCGGTCATCTGTAATATCGTGGTCCACTCTTGCTCTGTCACAGGCATGATGCTCAAACGATTTCCTCGCTGTACCAATGGCATCGCCACCAGCGCTTCTGTCGCCTTCATCCGTTTTAACGACACTAAACGTAAATGCCGTTGGTATTCAATATCAACCATGATCCAACGCGGGTTGTCGGGTGTCGATTTTGGGTCATGGTAAGGGCTTTGCGGATCAAATTGAAAATGGTCTGGGTATGCCTCTTTTACGACAGTCGCAATACCCACCACGCCCACGTCTTTACAAGACGAGTGGTAAATAAAGACTTCATCACCTAATTTGATCGCATCGCGCATCATATTACGGGCTTGATAATTGCGTACGCCTTCCCAACATGAAACTTTTTGCTGCTTTAAAGTGTCTATCGAGAACGCATCTGGTTCTGTTTTAAATAACCATTTCGCCATGAAAGGCCTCTTGGTGCAGGGTCTTTGTTATCTGAAGTTATAGCAGGTAAGCTCATAACGCACAGGAGCATGATGCTCACCATACTATATTCCACCACTCTCGATGAAGAGGTAAATGATGAAGCTTTGGACTCCGCTGGCGCTGCCACTCGCAACTCTCGCGTTATTAGCAGGCTGTGCCAGCCAACCCGACCAAACGGGTAACACCAGCCAAACAACACCGGCTACCGATGCCATAACAGGTGTCCTCGCCAATACCGAGACTGGCTCGGGATCCAAAGTTCAAGCTTTTATGATGCGCGGCATGGTGACATGGGGCCATGAAAGCTACACCTTCCAGCCTTGCAACAGCACTAAGCAATATTGGATTGTGTTTCCACCTAGCGACCACAACGAAATTCGAAAAATTGCGCCGTACAATTATGAGCCAATGTATGCCGAGGTCATCGGGATGCTCGAACCTGCCCCAGAAGATGGTTTTGCCGCAGATTACGACGGCCGCCTAAGGGTAAAACAAACTAACCTTCTATCCGCAGAAATGCGTGGCGGTTGCCAAATGAGCGCCCATACCACCAGCGCATTTGGCATGGAGCCAAGCTGGAACGTTAAGATTCAAAAAGATGCGGTTGTTTTCTCGCAAATAGGTGCGAATAATCAGCAACAAGCGATCACGCAACGCCAAGCCACGTCGGGCAAGCAAGTTTACCAAGGCAAAGATTTCCGCTTAGTACTTACCAAAGGCCATTGCAACGACACCATGAGTGATTCGCTCTACGGGTGGCAATCAAGCCTCACTTGGCAAGGTAAAAAATTCAAAGGCTGTGCCACCTTGGGGGCTACCGATGTAACCGCTAATTGGGTCGGCCAATACAAAACGACGGCCGATGCCACCAACACTCCAGGGCTAACAACCACACTCACTCTGTTGCCCGATCACTCAGCTATAACTCGCTATGAATACGACAGCAATGAGCCCGCACTGGAAGAAGAGGGTTTATGGCAGCAAGTCAGCGAAGACAGTGTCAAAGTAATGATGACCTCACACCAAGGCCGTCGGCTACTGAGTGAGCGTATTTACACCCTTGAAGACACCGAAAAAGGTCAACGACTCATCGCTCATGATGAAATCATTAACGGCAACGAATACAGTTTAGGCGACGGGGGGTTACAGCTGAAACGTCAGCCATAATCCGACAACGTTCTCCCCACAGAACACTTTGCTGTCGTTGCTCATATTGCAGCGACAGCATGATTACCGCACAATCCCCTATCTGATTAAACCCATACTATTGAGAATTCGCGCATGTCTTGCCCACGCTGTGGCTTCACGCATAACTGTATTTGTTCACATGAACCCAAGTTAACCAGCTCTGCTCATTTTGTGTTGCTGACCCACCCAAATGAATGCCGCAAAGCCACCAATACAGGCGAACTCATGATCCGAACCTTGCCGCATTGCGAGCGCGTTATTTGGGATCGGGTTAATTCACCAACAGCGCTAATTGATAAGCTAGCCGATCCTCTCTATCAACCTTGGTTACTATTTCCTGCTGATGATGAGCATCCCGCGACCCCATTTACGGGCGCACCAGAGTCACTGCCATCATGCTCTACGGCGGCAATCTCAACCGTAATACCGCTATTTGTGTTGTTAGATGCTACTTGGCAGGAAGCGCGAAAAATGGTGAGAAAAAGCCCGTGGCTCGCGACGTTACCCCGCCTAAGTTTAACGCCGACAGCACTCTCTCAATATCAGCTGCGCCGTAACCAGCAAGCCGGTAATTTATGTACCTGCGAAACAGGGGTTGCGCTACTGTCATTATTAAATCAGCCTCAGCAAGCCAACCAACTTCAACACTATTTCACCGCTTTTTCTGCGGTATTCCATGCTGATCGCAGCGGTCATCGCCGACATTAAGCCTTCGTCAAAATTATGATCTTATTAACTTGCACCTTAGCTATTATTGCCTATACTCTAAAAACCGACTAATTAGTCGGTTTTATTTTACTTAGGTAATTTTAAGGACGAGATCATGACTGTGGCACCCTCTACTGTTTCCGAGCGCGTAACTCCTGAGAAAATCGGTTCGAATCATCCCGCTTCCGATAATATCGTCACTGACCACTTCGATATCACTCAGCTTCAGTTCCAATTAGACCAACAACGCCAAGCATTTAATGCACAGCCCTATCCAGATCTCGCTGAACGTATCAGCCACTTAAAAGCCCTAAAAAAGGCAATACTGAACCATAAAAAAGCCTTATGCCAAGCACTCGACCAAGACTTTGGTCAGCGCAGTAACCATGACAGCCTGATCAGTGATGTTTTGCCCTGTATTCAGAATATTAACTACACCGTTAAACGCTTGAAGAAGTGGATGAAGCCGTCTCGCCGTCATGCAGGGCTACTACTCGCTCCAGCAAAAGTGGAAGTGATTTATCAGCCCTTGGGCGTTGTGGGCATTATCGTGCCGTGGAATTTCCCTGTGATGCTAAGCATGGGGCCACTGATCACCACTCTTGCTGCCGGCAACCGCGCGATGATCAAGCTGAGTGAGTTCACACCAAAAACCAATGTCGTGATCACTCAGCTGCTCGCCGACGCTTTCACTACAGAGCAAGTCAGTGTGGTCGAAGGCGAAGCCGATGTCGCAGCGGCCTTCAGCGGCCTAGCGTTCGACCATTTGATTTTCACTGGCTCAACCACTGTAGGTCGCCATGTCATGCGCGCTGCTGCCGACAACCTGACTCCAGTCACACTGGAATTAGGCGGAAAGTCGCCAGTGTTGGTCGCCCCCGATATGCCACTAGCCACTGCCGTTGAACGAATGATTTTTGGTAAAAGCCTCAATGGAGGCCAGATTTGTGTCGCCCCTGATTACGCACTAGTCCCAGAAGAGAAAGTGCGAGATTTTGTCGAAGAATATAAAAAGCAGTTCAATAAGATGTACCCGAAAGGGGTGGCAAACAAAGACTTCACTTCGGTGATCAATGCTCGCCAATACCAACGACTAAGCGATTACTTAACCGATGCTAAGCAGCAAGGTGCCGAAATAATTCCGTGCCATGATGACGCCCGTAACGACGAGCAGCACCGCATGGTGACGCATTTGGTACTCGAAACTAAAGATACAATGCAGTTGATGCAGGATGAGATCTTTGGCCCTATCTTACCTATCGTGCCATATCACTCAATCGATGATGCATTAACCTATATTCAGCAACGCCCTCGCCCGCTAGCCTTTTACTTGATGAGTTTTGACCCTGAGCTACAGCTTCGAGTAAAAACCACCACTCACGCCGGTGGTATGGCAATCAACGAATCTATCTTTCAAGTAGCAGCTGATGACGCACCATTCGGCGGTGTCGGCGCTTCTGGGATGGGGCACTATCATGGTCATGAAGGCTTTCTAACCTTTTCCAAAGCCAAAACCGTGCTCACTCGCGGGAAAATAAATACCGGTAAGCTGGTCACGCCACCGTATGGCGGTATTATTCAAAAAATCATGTTAGCCTTCTTTATTCGCTAACACCTTTGTATCCCAAGTAGAAAAATGAGAGAAAAAATGGCCAGCCATAAAAAACAGCAACTCTTAGATACCGCCCTTAGCCTCTTTGTCGAACATGGGATCCAAGGTACTGCGACCGCCAAAATAGCCCAACAAGCTGGCGTCGCAAATGGCACACTTTTTCATCACTTTGCGACTAAAAAAGAGTTGGTTGATAATTTGTACCTGCTCACCAAGACTGAGCTCAGTGCAGCAATGACACCTGCCGATCCCTTGTTGTCATTAAAAGCGCAAGTCGAGCACTACTGGCAGACAGCCTTAGAGTGGGCATTACACCATCCAACTCATTTGCAATTTTTACGTCAAATGGCAAGCGATCCACATTCGAGTGTTCAACAGCAACACGAAATGATGGCAAGCACCATGGGGTTCCTAATGGCCTTACTTGAAGAGGGAATTATCAGCGGGGAATTATTCCCTCGTCCGAGACCCTTGCTGTTTAATTTTTGCCATACTCAATACTTGGCCACCGCCAGTTTACTGATTGATTGCCCAGAATACGCAACAGACCCAGAATTTCAGCAACACGCTTTTGACTTATTTTGGCAAGCGATCGCTAACCCAAGTAATACCTCAGCATAAAGCCTACGCGATTAAACAACAGATACAAAAATGGGCGCCGAAGCGCCCATTTTTTCATACTCGCTGTGACTTACAATTACGATAAGTTATGCGCGTATTGTGTTAATTCGTCCATGCTTACGGTTGTTACGAATTGACCATCAAGGTAGAAATCCACACCATCTTCTACTTTCTTGCCACGTAATACCGCTGTCTCACCATTTTGGTAAGCAACATGCATATCTAGGGTCTCAGCATCAATTTGTTCAAAGCTTGCTGCATCAACATTACTTTGACGAACGCTAGCCAATGGCGCTGTTGTCATGCTTTTATCTAGTTTGCTATTTACTTTGAAAATAGCATCAACAGGCATATCAACTACCGCTGGTGAACGACCTGTGATTGGGTTTTTACCCGTCCAGAATTCAATGCTGTTGAAGATGAACATATCTGCCGTTGCTGCAATACCGTAAACCGGACTTAGCAATACAAACAGTCCTGCACGACCATAACGATTATCCACCGCTGACAAGTTCAGTTTTGTCACAGCCGCAGAGGTACCCATTTGACCAATACAACCCGTTAGTGATGTTGCTAGCACTGCCATTGCAACCGCTTTAAGCGCAACTTTCGTCATTACCGATATCTCCAATTATTTAGATCGTAAAAAAAGCTGGCGGATTATAGACCTTTTTGGATGAAGGTCGAGCTTTTTATACGAAAAAATTGCAGGTGAAAACCGGATATTTCAACACTTTGTTTTTGCAGATAATTTATATAAAAGCGCTATTTTACATCGTCTGTAAAAGCAGCGCTTTCTGTTTTAGGGCACAACAAAAATGTTTAAGCGTATTGCCCTGCGACATAGCCACTCGACCATGCCCATTGGAAGTTATACCCACCAAGCCAACCGCTAACATCCATCACTTCACCGATAAAATACAAACCAGAAACCTGCTTAGCTTCCATTGTTTTCGATGACAATTCGTTGGTATCTACCCCACCCAAGGTCACTTCCGCTGTGCGGTAACCTTCAGTGCCGTTGGGTGCAATGGTCCAGCGGTGGAAATAGTCCGCTAAGGTGGTAATGTCTTTCGGATTAAACTGCTTTAAGGGTTTATCTTCCAGATCGCCACGCGCAATCAAGACTTCGATTAAACGCTTAGGTAATAAACGAGACAATGAGTTTTTCAGACTTTGATTAGGGTGTGCTTCACGCATTGCCGTCAACGTTTCAGTTAAATCATCATTCGGTAATAGATCAACCGTCACTTTTTGTCCCGGCGTCCAGTAAGAGGATATCTGCAGCACTACAGGCCCAGATAAACCACGGTGGGTGAACAATAAATTTTCTTTAAATGAGGTGCCATCTTCCGCATCAATCACCGTCGGAATAGCAATACCTGAAAGCTCAGCAAACGCTTCTTTATCTTCTTTATGCAACGTAAATGGCACTAAGCCTGCCGTGGTCGGGATACGCTTCAAACCAAATTGTTCCGCTATCTGGTAACCAAATGGCGTTGCACCCAATTTCGGCATCGACAAGCCACCCGTCGCCACCACCAATGACTGGCAATGAACGGTATCGGTGTTCAATTTTAGCGTGAAGCCATCTTCCGTCTTAGTTATATCATGCACATCGACTTGATAGCGTTGTGATACTGTTGGTAAGTCACACTCAGCCAATAGCATTTTGACAATGTCTTTGGCTGAATCTAAGCAAAACAATTGGCCATGCTCGCGTTCTTCAAAGGCAACCTCATGTTTACCAATCATTGCCAGAAAATCCCATTGGGTATATTGCGACAAAGCCGATTTTACAAAGTGAGGGTTACGACAGACAAAGTTATTTGCCGCCACATCGTAATTGGTAAAGTTACAACGACCACCGCCTGAAATCAGGATTTTACGGCCCGGTTTTTTGCCATGATCAACCACCAGCACCGAACGGCCTCGCTTGCCCGCCTCAGCAGCACACATCAACCCTGCGGCACCCGCACCAATAATCACTACATCAAACTGTTCTGCCATCTCACTCAACCTGCTTTTCTCGCAATGAAAAAGGGATGCCGATATAGCATCCCTCATTTGCGCACATTTTACCCGCCTGAGCGGCGAATACCAACCGCAATCCTACAGCCTTAGCACTCGGGTGACTCAAACTGCACCTTAGACGAAGGAGACTGCAGTGCCATCAAGGCGTTATCACCCAACTGCACCGTACTGGTTGGGAAGGCAAAGTCAGCGCCATGCTGATGCACAATCCCAACGATTTTAAGCATCACATCTTGTTGTACGTCTTTATATTCAATCCAATTCACGGTTTTGGTGAAGGTATATACCAAGATATCAAGCGATGATGGTCCGTAATTATCAAAACTGACAATCAAGGTTTGCTGGCTATCAATCTCTGGATGCTGACGTAACATCTGCTTGATCCCTTCCACCACATTTCCCACCACAGCCGCATCTTGATAGCGCAGCCCGACTTTTTGCTTAATCCGACGATTCGACATCCGCGATGGGTTTTCCACCACAATAGAACTAAACACCGAGTTCGGCACATACAGCGGGCGCTTGTCAAAAGTGCGGATCACTGTCATGCGAAAACCAATACGCTCGACTGTCCCTTCAATGAGGCGATCAGGACTACGGATCCAATCCCCGACTTTAAACGGGCGATCAAAGTAAATCATCATGCCGCCAAAGAAGTTAGCCAAAAGATCTTTGGCTGCCATACCAACGACTAAGCCACCGACACCACCAAAGGTTAAAATGCCCGATAAGCTCAGCCCAAGGTTTTGCATCATCACAAGGCCGCCGATCACCATAACGATCAGGCGCAGCACTTTAGAAACAGCATTTAAAGTGGTGAGGTCTTTCGCTTTATCCGCTAATGCTACTTCGACATTGGAAATTAAGCGAAGCAATACCCAAGTGAGCGTCCAGACCAAGAGTAAGTGACGTACGACAACCAGAAATGCGGTTGAATAATGGCTGGTATTCTCCACAGCCACACCGACGGAGATCAGTGCAGGCCAGAGCCAAATCAACCAAGAGACAGGGCGACGCACTGCATGCACTAATGCATCATCCCAGATGATTTTGGTGGTTTCTGCGATGTGAGCAAGGCGGCGACTGATCAGCCACCAAGCCCCCGAGAGCACAGCACTTAAGGTCAATAATAAGCCCACATTGAAGAGCCAATCAGGGCTAGAGCCTTGTTCTAATGAGGCCCACCAGGTTGTCATTTTTTCCATCAATAATCATAACTTTTTGCGTTCAATAGCCGTAAAGTTAAGCGCAATAACGACGATTGGCAAACAGAAATCACCTCGATATTCGGCCGAGATCGGACAATCGGTATTACATGCCGAGGTAAGCAACCACGAAAATGGCAATGAAGAAAACCATCAAGAAGGTACTGGCAAGAATAAATAACCGACGAACTTTAATGCACTTGGCCATAAATACAGGATCATGATGCTTATGGTATTGCTGACTGCGAATGTAGTGAAACAAACGAATTTGTTTACTGACATTGCCTTGAGATGAGAAGAAACCACGACCATCCACTTGCTGATAAAGCAAGGGATCACACTCGCGCATGATGGCGAGTAATGTACGTAATGTACTGACATACCTAGAAACGTTAACAACGGCAACCATAAACAGCGCCAGCAGTAATGCATCCCCACTAATCATAAACAACCCCCAAACTACCTTAGACACAAGCAGGGGATAAAGGGTGCATCAATACACCCTATACTATGATTTAACCTGCTTGCGTATCCATCACAGACGACGATCCAGCTTTGGCCATCGCTGCCAAGTCTTTGTCGATAAAGAACAAGGCTTTACCGTCTTCACCAACCAGCTCAATCTTGTCTAGAACACCTTTAAACAACTTCTCTTCTTCGTGTTGTTCTGCGACATACCACTGTAAGAAGTTAAATGTTGAGTAATCTTGAGTAGTGAACGCCACATGCGCCAGCATGTTGATTTGTTTAGTAATCAACTGCTCATGCTCATACGTCTCACGGAACACATCACCCAGTGATGCAAATTCGTGTTTTGGTGCTTCAATCGCACCCAGAATCGGCATTGCACCCGTTTCACTCACGTACGTGAATAAACGCTGCATATGTTCCATTTCTTCAACAGCATGGGCACGAAGAAACTCAGCAGCACCTTCAAAGCCTTTATCTTCACACCATGCACTCATTTGCAGGTATAGGTTTGAAGAGAAAAACTCCAAGTTAATTTGCTCATTCAGTTTTTCAACCATCGCTTGCGCTAACATCGCACTACTCCTTCTTATACAATTGTAATAGAGACATTGTCACAGCGCACAATCAAGTTTGCAACATAACAAAAGTAAGTATCTGAGGTGACACTCCTCAGTTAGGGATAAGATACGAAAAGAAAAGACAAAAAGACCACTCTGTATGGAATTTTATAGTTAGCATCAAGGGTGAGATCTACACGATATTTTTGCGCCATACTCAGTGGTAGCATGAAATTAAACCGTGATAAGGAGTGCAAAGTTATGGCTTACAAACACATTCTCGTTGCTATTGATCTATCGGAAGACAGCTTCGTTTTAGTCAACAAAGCTGCCGCATTGGCCAAGGCTGTTGATGCTAAATTATCGCTGATCCATATTGATGTGAATTATGCCGAACTTTATACCGGCCTGATTGATATTAACCTGTCTGATGCTCAGCATCGTATGGCAGATGAAGCGCAGCACCACTTAAAATCCCTATCAGAAAAAGCAGGGTATCCCGTTTCTCACACCCTTGTGGGCAGTGGTGATTTAGCCGATGAAATCTGTCAGGCGATCGATGACCTTGATATCGAACTGATAGTGTGTGGTCACCACCAAGATTTCTGGAGTAAAATTCTGTCTTCAGCGAAACAGCTAATCAACCGTACACCTGTTGATATGCTAATGGTGCCACTAAAATAGTACCGCCATCGTCACCTCGAGCGGTAAAGCCAACTTACCGCTCCGACCTCTTGCCTTAAACTAGCATTTTCATGCTTGTTGCAAAGGCTTTCAGGTACACTATCGCCATGACATCTATGGATTAATCGAATTGTTATGGGATATCTTTCAGCTATTACCTTGCTCTGGGCGTTTTCATTTAGCCTGATTGGGGTATATCTTGCGGGTCAAGTCGACGCTTGGTTCTCGGTACTCACTCGTGTGTCACTAGCGGCACTGGTGTTTTTACCTTTCTTACGTAAGCAATACTTACACCCCAAATTAGCAGCTAAGTTAATGGTGGTGGGTGCCTTTCAGCTTGGCATCATGTACTGCTTCTATTACCAGTCTTTCCTGTATCTATCGGTACCTGAAGTGCTGCTCTTCACTGTTTTCACGCCGATTTATGTCACTCTGATTTACGATGCACTGCACCGTCAGTTTTCAGCTTGGTATCTTGTGACCGCGGTTATTGCCGTCTTGGGCGCAGCCGTCATTAAATTTGAAGGCATTAATGAAAACTTCATTATGGGTTTTTTAATCGTCCAAGGCGCTAACCTAAGCTTTGCGATTGGCCAAGTCGGCTATAAGCGAACCATGGAGCAAGAAAACAAAGATATCCCGCAGCATACTGTGTTTGGCTTGTTCTATTTAGGCGCAATGTGCGTCGCCATACCGATGTTTTTGATGTTTGGTAATACCGATAAGCTGCCCACCACTACCACTCAATGGGGGGTGCTACTGTACCTCGGTACGATGGCGTCAGGCTTAGGCTACTTTTTATGGAACAAAGGAACAACCATGGTCAATGCTGGTGCCTTGGCAATCATGAATAATGCCTTAGTACCTGCGGGATTGATTGTAAATATCGTGATTTGGAATCGTGATGTTGATTACCCACGCTTGATCATTGGCGGCATTATCATCGTCTTTTCATTGTGGCTAAATGAAACTTGGGTCAAACGTAAGGTCGCGGCATCGCGCCAAGCGAGTGTGTAGCCACCACCTCGCCATGTTTCTCATGTCGTAACAACAAAAACGGCGAGCCAATGGCTCGCCGTTTATATATATCATCCCAAGCTAGCTAAACTGCTGCCATTTCGTCTTAGATAAACGAAAACGCATCGGCGAACATACGCTCACGCTCTGCACCTTTTTCTGCGGTGAACAGTTCGCGTGCTGCGCCTGCCATCTCAAAACGGCCACAAATATAGATATCGTAAGCTGATAGGCTAACAAAATCGTTGCTCACGGCTTCCAGTACATTGCCCACTTTGCCTTGCCAAGCAGCTTCAGCTTGCTCAACCACAGGCACGTAAGTCAGGTTCGCGTGTTTATCCGCCAACGCCTGTAGTTCATCATTTGCGTACAGCTGGCATGCGTCACGGCCACCCCAGTAAACAAAGATAGGCTGGTTCACGCCACGACTTAAACAGTTATCTAAAATACTGCGTACGTAAGAAAAGCCCGTACCACCCGCAATCATCAGTAGCGGCTTCTCGCTGTCAGTGCGTACCCAAGCGTCACCGTGTGGTGCTTCGATTTCAACAGGCGTGCCCGCAGCAAGTGCCGCTTTCATGGTTTCCACCACTTCAATCGCGTACGGGTTATGCTCTGCGGCACCAATATGAAGCTCTAGCTCACCTTCACGGCACGGGCTGCTTGCTATCGAGAATGGGCGTTTATCTTTCTCACCCATCACGGCTAACAGGTACTGACCGGCTTTGAAATCGATCGCTTGTTCTGGCTGCAATAAAATACGGAATGTATTACATGCTAATGATTCAACTGACTTTACTTCACATTTAATCGACATGGTTGTCCTCTAGTCGTTCAGGAGCATGGTCGCGTTCGATGTCGCTAATCCATGCTGAGCACCAAGTCGCTTTTCGCCGTTGCTTGGCAAGTAAACATCCAACCCTGCGCTTGCTCTTTCTCAGTAAGCATAGGCTCAAGTTGGTAAGTTATCTC
The DNA here is from genome assembly GCF_024346675.1 of Photobacterium sanguinicancri. Lineage (NCBI taxonomy): Bacteria > Pseudomonadati > Pseudomonadota > Gammaproteobacteria > Vibrionales > Vibrionaceae > Photobacterium > Photobacterium sanguinicancri. Next base: position 76,338 of record NZ_AP024850.1, on the reverse strand, counting down.
ACCCGATAGTTTTCGGCACATGCACATCGCACATGCACCGACTTGGCAACGATTAGGAAAAGCAATGCCTGCGTTGAGCGCAGCCTGCAAGACGCTTTCATGCTCGGTAGCAGTAAAAGTGACATCAGCAGGTAGCAGGCGAACTTGGTACGTCATAATATTCTTAGTAATAGTGTCTTGGCTAAAATGCGGTTAGTACTGGCACGTTAACAAGACTCATTAAAAACAGGTCATCACCTATGATAACCTGTTCAGCCTTGGAGATAACTACGATTTAAAAATCGCTAACTCATCCCAAATAGCATCGACTTTAGCAACAATCGCGGGATCTTTGCTAATAGGGGTACCCCATTCGCGATCCGTTTCACCTTGCCACTTATTGGTCGCATCCCAGCCCATTTTAGAGCTGCTACCCAACGAAAGTTGCTCCGCTGCCGCCCCATTAATCATAATGGCATCACGACTTGGATCCATTCGGGTAGTGACCGCCCAAATCACATCATTCCAATCGCGTACATTGACATCATCATCACAGACAATCACAAATTTGGCATCGGTGAATTGTGCTAAGAAAGCCCACACAGCTTCCATCACTGCAATTGCCTGACCTGCACCTTCTTTTTTGATGCTGACAATCGCCATACGGTGCGCATCAGCTTCGGGTGGTAAATAGCAATCGAGAATTTCAGGGTGTTGATCTCGCAACGCTTTAAGCCCCGCATCGACATCAAAATCATGGTTAACGGTTAATGCTTCGCTCGGTGAGTTTGCCGTTTCTGCTTCCCATTTGATCGTGACATCCAAGCCCATTTTTGACCCTAAGCCAACGACAGGCGAAGCAAAGTCCAAGGAATCAATTGGGGTGTTATCGATCATCACGGTGTCGCGCACCGGATCCATGCGAGTGGTCATTGCGTGAATCACGCTGTTCCAGTCACGTGCGTTGACATCGTCGTCGCACACCACCACAAACTTGGTGTACATAAACTGACGCAAGAAAGACCACACGCCCATCATGACGCGTTTCGCATGACCTGGGTATTGCTTCTTCATGGTCACTACCGCCATGCGGTATGAACACCCTTCAGGCGGTAAGTAAAAGTCGGTAATTTCAGGGAATTGTTTTTGCAAAATAGGCACAAACACTTCGTTAAGTGCCACGCCTAATACCGCTGGTTCATCGGGCGGACGGCCCGTATAGGTACTGTGGTAAATCGGGTTATTGCGCATGGTTACGTGGGTAACAGTAAACACATGATGGCTTTCGACTTCATTGTAATAACCGGTGTGGTCACCATAAGGCCCCTCATCGGCAAACTCCGTCGGGTCGATATACCCTTCTAACACCACTTCTGCGCTCGCGGGGACATCAAGGTCATTGCTAAGGCTTTTCACTACCTCGGTTTTGCTGCCACGTAACAGCCCTGCAAAAGCATACTCAGATAAGGTATCTGGCACTGGGGTCACCGCCCCGAGAATCGTCGCAGGATCCGCACCAAAGGCAACAGTTACAGGAAAAGGTTCGCCTGGGTGGGTTTCCATCCAGTCACGTAAATCAAGCGCCCCACCACGGTGAGCAAGCCAACGCATGATCACTTTGTTTTTACCCAACTTCTGTTGACGGTAAATACCCAGATTCTGGCGTTTTTTGTTCGGTCCCTTGGTAATGGTTAAGCCCCAAGTTAATAGTGGCGCCACATCGTCTGGCCAGCAGCTCATCACTGGGATTTTATCAAGGTCAACCTCATCACCTTGCCATACAATTTCTTGGCACGGCGCTTTACGTAAGCGCTTCACTGGCATGTTTAAGACTTGCTTGAACACGGGCAGTTTGTCCAGTGCGTCACGAAAGCCTCGCGGCGGCTCTGGTTCTTTTAGATACGCCAGCAGCTTACCCACTTCGCGTAGCTCTTTGACGTCCTGTCGGCCCATCCCCATAGCAACACGGTCAGGCGTGCCAAACAGGTTGGTCAATACTGGCATGTCATAGCCAACAGGATTTTCAAATAGCAATGCAGGACCGCCCGCGCGAAGCGTGCGATCACTGATTTCGGTCATTTCTTGATTGGGATCGATAGGCTGCGATATTCGCTTTAGTTGCCCTTGCTGCTCAAGGCGATCAATAAAGTCGCGCAGGTCCTTGAATTTCATAGGTGCTACCCGTTACCAAGCGGCACCCTCACTATGCGAGTGCCCATCAATTAATGGGCGATATTATAACGAGTTGTTAACCTAATCTCACCTGATTATGATTATCAGTTACTGCTCGAGTACAATTTGAAGATTCTTTTTCAGTACATTACTGCTGTGTGATGTGGCGAGCTGACGTAACCAACTGGTGTAGCCTTGCTGCGCTAGTTGCTGTGCGACGACTTGGCCTTCATCAACCTCGCCCATTTTGGCGATCAAGAATTGGCGCGTTGACGCAGGCATCGGCCTTAGGGTGATCAATGAGCGATAGGCTTGTCGCTTTAATGATGGGTTGGTAGTGGCCGCCATCAATTGCTCAAGCGCTAAAGGGGTCGGCGCCATCTCGGTTAAGCGCGTTAATTCTTGATAGCTATAGGTATCGGTACGACGGCGCCATAACAGTTGATACATTTTACTGTCGCCAGAATGCGCAGCTAAACTGGCAATAATGGCATTATCAGGGAGCCACATCAGTTGGTTGTCAGATTGAAACTGGGTGACTAAGGTGGCGATTGCATCGGGGGAAAGAGTATCCACCCGTTCTAAAAACAAGTCACGACGGCGCTTTTGTACCACAGCATCTGTTGTTAACCAATGCGATAGCTGCAAGGTGCCAGATTCTGCTTTACGCACCATGTCATCGGCTTGTAATTGATGCTCCCAATGCTGGATCAAGGTACGTGCTGGTGCCCCATAGTGAAAAGCAGCTTTGGTCACTAGGTAACCATCCCCTTGTTCTACTATGGTAAAAGTAGGTTTACGCCCTGCTTGTTCAGCCAACCATGTAGCTTTAGCTTGATCAACTTGACCAAATTCCACCGCAAATAATACTAATTTTTCACGAACAGCTTCTTGAGAGAGTGATGGTAATTGCGAGAGGTTAAATTCTAAGGCGCGAAAATCATTACGCTTATAGAGCGTGGTAAGGGCGTTCACCCGAGTCTGCACTTGCGCTGATGCTAAGGTGTCGAGTACCTGTTGTTCTGACACATCTTGTGCCAAAGCGGGCGCTGTCCACATCGTCAGTAGCAAGGGTATCATGCACAGTCCTTGTCGCATGTTATCTCCTATTTTTCGAAAGGAAGATGAAGAACATTCTGTGCTCTACTATCTATATTGCATCATAGGTAATACTGTCATCCTGACTTGCCTATTTATTACCTATACAGTATTCCAATCATAATACCAAGCTGAATGATTATTCTTATTAATAACCACCACCTCAATAAGCAACCTTACACCTATACGTAATGATTTCGTCATCAAGACGCAATTGAACACTGAATTTAATTCAGTATGCCTGAAAGACAAGCAATAAAAAACGCCGCACTAGGCGACGTTTCTTTAATTTGTGACCGAGCTAACTTTCTAGCTCAAGACCAACTCAATTATGAGTTTTGGCGACGCATAGCATCGAAGAACTCATCGTTCGTTTTGGTCATTGAGAGCTTGTCGATCATGAATTCCATCGTATCGATTTCGCCCATTGCATGGACAATCTTACGTAGGATCCACATTTTCTGTAGCTCGTCAGATTTCGCCAGTAGTTCTTCACGACGTGTACCAGAACGGTTAATGTCGATAGCTGGGAATACGCGTTTTTCAGCAATTTTACGAGATAGGTGCAGTTCCATGTTACCTGTACCTTTAAATTCTTCGTAAATAACTTCATCCATTTTAGAACCAGTATCCACTAGCGCTGTTGCGATGATAGTTAAGCTACCGCCTTCTTCTACGTTACGTGCAGCACCGAAGAAACGCTTAGGACGGTGAAGGGCGTTCGCATCAACACCACCGGTTAGTACTTTACCTGATGAAGGTACAACGGTGTTGTATGCACGTGCTAGACGTGTGATTGAATCCAGAAGGATAACCACGTCTTTTTTGTGCTCAACAAGACGTTTTGCTTTCTCGATAACCATTTCAGCAACCTGAACGTGGCGAGATGCAGGCTCATCGAACGTTGATGCAATAACTTCACCTTTAACTAGGCGTTGCATCTCTGTTACTTCTTCCGGACGCTCATCAATCAGCAATACCATCAACTCACACTCTGGGTGGTTGTAAGCAATGCTTTGTGCAATGTTCTGTAGCAACATGGTTTTACCCGCTTTCGGCGGAGCAACAATCAGACCACGCTGACCTTTACCAATTGGTGATGCTAAATCAAGAACACGTGCCGTGATGTCTTCTGTTGAACCGTTACCACGTTCCATACGCATACGATCGTTAGCGTGAAGCGGAGTTAGGTTTTCAAATAGAATCTTATTACGAGCGTTATCCGGCTTATCGTGGTTAACTTCGTTGACTTTTAATAGTGCAAAGTAACGCTCACCGTCTTTTGGTGGACGAATCTTTCCAGCAATGGTGTCACCAGTACGAAGGTTGAAACGGCGGATTTGACTTGGAGAGACGTAGATGTCATCAGGGCCAGCGAGGTAAGAACTATCAGAAGAGCGAAGGAAGCCGAAGCCGTCTTGAAGAATCTCTAGAACACCATCGCCAAATATGTCCTCACCACCCTTCGCGTGTTGTTTAAGAATTGCAAAGATAATATCTTGCTTTCTTAAACGCGCTAGATTTTCCAATCCTAAGCTTTCGCTAAGCGCAACAAGCTTTGGAATAGGTTGGCTCTTCAGTTCTGTAAGATTCATAGTGGTGGGTTTCTTGTTTGTCAAAATGGGGTTCTATATAGTTGAGAGAGTTAATGACCAATGGGGCTGGTCATGAAATGAACAAGTTTGATAATGTCGTGCGATAAGTTAGCACTAAACCTTCCATCCGTCTAGCATAGTCGGAAGACAAACTGTGCACAACAAAGAAATTGTGCACAGCTCGTATTTACAGCTTAAACGTTCGCGTCTAGGAACTCTTTAAGTTGAGATTTTGATAGCGCGCCCACTTTGGTCGCCGCTACGCTGCCATCTTTAAATAGCAATAATGTTGGAATGCCGCGAATACCAAACTTAGGAGGTGTTGCTGCATTTTGGTCAATGTTTAGCTTACCAATCGTCAGTTTGCCTTCGTACTCGTCAGCAATTTCGTCAAGAATTGGGGCAATCATTTTACATGGACCACACCATTCAGCCCAAAAATCGACTAGTACAGGTCCTGCAGCGTTAATTACATCACTTTCAAAGCTTGTATCGCTTAGCTGCACAATCTTGTCGCTCATCTTCCACTCCAATGGTTGATTTTATTAGCTTATACCAATCTGGATAAGTAAATGTTCAATGTTTAACTGATAAACCGCCAGTATATTCAAAGCGTAAACAGCAATAACTAGTCTGTCTAGTCTGGGGTATTTAGGCTTTATATAGGTTATTTAAATCCGCTTACATGATCAGATAGCTCGTCTGATAAGTATTATTTATACGCTACAAAGTTTGAATCAGGCTAGTCGAATTACGTTAAACCTGACCTATCTCATAGTATAAAGAGCAAATCGTTACCCTATTTGAATTGAATCCGTTTCGTATTGCAACCCTAAGCTGATATTCTATAGCAATGAAGACGACTCATATCACAGAGCAAAAATTTGCCGACCTTGGTCTAGAACCAACGGTTGTAGCAGGTTTGGACAGCAAGGGTTTCTACAATTGTACCCCGATCCAAGCCTTGGCATTGCCGGTAGTGCTCTCCGGCCAAGATATTGCAGGACAGGCTCAAACAGGTACGGGTAAAACCCTTGCCTTCCTGACTGCTACTTTTAATCACCTACTACTTAACCCTGCATCAGCAGAGCGTAAGCAGAACCACCCACGCGCGATTATCATGGCTCCAACGCGTGAGTTGGCGATTCAAATTTATAACGATGCTAAACCGTTATTAGAAAGCACGGGTCTAACCGCAGGCTTAGCTTACGGTGGTGAAGCGTACGAAAAACAACAGAAAACACTCGAAAATGGTGTTGATATTCTGGTGGGTACGTGTGGCCGTATTATCGATTTCTACAAGCAACGTGTTATCGATCTACGCAGTATCCAAGTGGTTGTACTTGATGAAGCCGATCGCATGTTCGATTTGGGTTTCATTAAAGATATCCGTTTCTTGTTCCGTCGCATGCCGGCACCGGAAGCACGTCTTAACATGCTGTTCTCTGCAACGCTGTCTTACCGCGTAAAAGAACTCGCTTTTGAACACATGAACAGCCCAGAAAGCGTTGTGGTTGAGCCTGAACAAAAAACAGGTCACCGCATTCAAGAAGAGCTTTTCTATCCTTCAAATCAAGAAAAAATGCGCTTACTGCAAACCTTGATTGAAGAAGAGTGGCCAGATCGCGCAATCATTTTTGCCAATACTAAACACCGTTGTGAAGATCTTTGGGCGCATCTAGCAGCCGATGACCACCGTGTTGGTTTGCTAACAGGTGATGTTCCGCAGAAGAAACGCATGCGTATTCTTGAGCAATTCACCCAAGGCGAAATTGATATTCTTGTCGCAACAGACGTTGCTGCACGTGGTCTACACATTCCACAGGTAACTCACGTATTTAACTACGACCTACCTGATGATGCTGAAGATTACGTTCACCGTATTGGTCGTACTGGCCGTGCAGGTGCAAGTGGTCACTCGATCAGTTTTGCTTGTGAAGGTTACGCAATTAACCTACCAGCAATTGAAACTTACATTGAGCACTCAATCCCAGTTTCTAAGTACGACAGCGAAGCGCTAATGACAGAATTGCCAGCGGCACTGCCTGTACAACGCACTCCACGCCAAAATGGTAACCGTCGTAACAATTCGCGTCAGGGACAAGGTCAGGGACAATCTCGTCAGCGTCGTCGTCCGCAAACGCAGAAATAATAAGAATCGATAAATCTATGGAAAGAAGCTCAGTATCACCTTTGTACGCAGCAATTGATTTAGGCTCCAACAGCTTTCACATGTGGATTGTCCGCGAAGTTGCTGGCAGTGTTAAAACACTCGCAAAAATAAAGCGCAAAGTGCGTTTGGCCGCAGGGTTAAACCACGACAATATCCTCAGCGATGAAGCCATGCAGCGTGGCTGGGAATGTCTAAGCCTATTTGCTGAACGTCTTCAAGACATTCCCGCAGAGCGCATTCGTATTGTGGGTACCGCCGCGCTTCGTACAGCGGAAAATGCTGATACTTTTCTTGCCAAAGCAAAAACGATTCTCGGTCACCCGGTTGATATTATTCCGGGTGAAGAAGAGGCGCGTATCATCTACCAAGGTGTCGCGCATACTTCAGGTGGCAGTGACAAACGCTTAGTGGTCGATATTGGCGGAGCCAGTACCGAGGTCATCATTGGTTCTGCATTTGATGCCAGTGCCCTCACTAGCCTAAAAATTGGCTGTGTCACCTGGCTTGAACGTTACTTCAAAGACCGCGCACTCAGTGCCGCTAACTTTGACGCCGCTATCACCGCAGCTAAAGCGGCCATTGATCCGATCTTAGCGCAGTACAAACAGCTAGGCTGGGATACCTGCGTGGGTGCCAGTGGCACGGTACAAGCCTTACAAGAAATCATGCTGGCACAAGGCATGGATGAAGTTATTACGCTGCAGAAATTGAAACGCATGCAGCGTCAGGCGATGCAATATGAACGCTTGGAAGATTTAGACATTGAAGGGTTAACCTTAGAACGAGCATTGGTGTTCCCGAGTGGTTTATCGATTCTTATCGCCCTGTTTGAATCGCTCAATATCGAGACCATGACGCTTGCCGGTGGTGCACTGCGTGAAGGTATGGTTTACGAAATGATGAGCCAAATGCGTCATCATGATGTTCGTGAACGCACCCTCAACAGTGTTCAACGACGCTTTCAGCTTGATGCAATTCACGCCGATAATGTGGCGAATACCGCAATGACCCTGCTCACTAGTTGCCAAGATGAATGGCAACTTGAACAGCAAGCCCCTTGCCTGCTTCATGCCAGCAGTACCTTGCATGAAATTGGCGCGAGTATTGAGTTCAAAAAAAGCGGCGAGCATGCGGCATACCTGGTCAACCATATCGATCTGCCCGGCTTTACCCGTGCGCAGAAACACCTGATTGCCGAGTTACTTCGTCGTCACCGTGAAGCGCTCACCAGCTTGCCAGAACAGCATGCTTTATCTGCATCAAGTGCAACCCGTATTCTACGCTTACTGCGATTAGCCGTGATACTTTGTCATCGTCGCGACCACCAGCATCAACCGATTGTGACGCTAACAGCAACAGACAATAATCTCACGCTATCGTTACCCAACGCATGGCTTGTCAGCAATCCGCTGACCAATGCAGAACTTCAGCAAGAAGCGAACCGCCAAACCGATTTGGGTTGGCCGTTGCACATCGTCGCCATGGATGACGAGGCCTAATCGGCACTATCTTATTCATGCGATAACTGTTTTAGTACGATCAAAAAAGGCTCCCTTCACTAGGAGCCTTTTTTATTATCGGTAGATAATTGCTAACCGATGATTAGCCAGTAATACTACAATGACGCAGCATCGCATCAAGCTGTGGCTCACGGCCACGGAAGCGTTTGAACAAGGTCATCGGCTCTTCACTACCACCACGCTCTAAAATGCAATCCAAGAAATCAGCACCCGTTTGTGGGTTAAAGATCCCTTCTTCTTCGAAGCGAGAGAATGCATCAGCAGACAATAGTTCGGCCCACAAGTAGCTGTAGTAACCTGCGCTATAACCACCCGCAAAGATATGGCTGAAGCTATGTGGGAAACGTCCCCACTCGGGGCCCTGTACAACAGACACACGTGATTTAATGTCAGCTAGGGTTTCCAGCACTTGCGCACCAATCTCTGGGTCGTATTGGGTGTACAGGCTAAAATCGAACAGACCAAACTCAAGCTGACGTAAAATACCCATCGCTGATTGGAAGTTTTTAGCCGCTAGCATTTTATCGAGCATTTCTTTTGGCAGGGCTTCGCCTGTCTCAAAGTGACCCGAAATAAACGCCAGTGCTTCTTCCTCCCAACACCAGTTTTCTAAAAATTGGCTTGGCAGCTCTACTGCATCCCAAGGGACACCGTTGATACCCGATACTGCAGGCGCATCAATTTGGGTCAGCATGTGGTGAATACCATGACCCGTTTCATGGAATAGTGTCACGACTTCATCATGGGTAAATAAGGCAGGCTTATCACCAATCGGCTTGTTGAAGTTACAGGTTAGGTAAGCAACCGGCGTCTGCAACGAGCCATCAATGCGAGTGCGACGCACCATGCATTCATCCATCCATGCTCCGCCACGTTTGTGCTCACGAGCATATAAATCGAGGTAGAAGCTACCACGCAGTTCACCTTTGCTGTCAAAGATGTCGTAGAAAGTAACGGCATCATCCCAGACATCAACACCATCACGCTGTTTCACATCCATGCCGAAGACACGTTTCAGTACTTCAAACAAACCCGCAACTGCGGTTTTCTCAGGGAAGTACGGGCGTAGCTGTTCATCAGAAATGCTGTAGCGATGCTGTTTTAGTTTTTCACTGTAAAACGCGAAGTCCCATGGTTGCAGATCATCTGCACCAAACTCTTCTTTGGCAAACGCGCGTAACTCAGCCACTTCACGCTCACCTTGTGGCTTGGCGCGGGTAGCGAGATCGTTCAAAAAGCCCAACACTTGTGCTGGAGACTCCGCCATTTTTGTCGCCAGCGATTTTTCACTGTAAGTGCTAAAACCTAATAAGCGTGCTAATTCATGGCTTAGTTTCAGCTTCTCAGCAATGATCTCACTGTTATCCCATGTTCCTGCATTCGGGCCTCGATCTGACGCACGGGTCACAAACGCCTCGTACATTTCTTGGCGTAAGGCACTGTTGTCACAGTAGGTCATCATCGGTAAGTAAGAAGGAATTTCCAGCGTAAACAAGTAACCGTCTAATTCTTTCGCTTGCGCAGCGGCTTGAGCTGCTTGCAGTGCTGAGTCAGGTAAACCCGTGAGTTCAGCTTCATCTGTTACCTGCTTACTCCACCCCATGGTGGCATCTAACACATTATTACTGAAGGTTGAGGCTAACTCTGATAGGCGCTTGCTGATTTCACCATAGCGGTGTTGCTCATCAGCAGGTAAACCAATACCTGACAATTCAAAGTCTTTTAACGCATCGGTGATCGATTTTTGCTGTGCTTGGTTCATGTCAGCAAAATCATCACTCGCTTTAATCGCTTTGTACGCTTCGTACAAGCCTTTATGTTGACCAACCCACGTGCCGTAATCAGACAGCATAGGTAAACAACCTTCGTAAGCCTCACGCAATTCAGCGCTGTTTTTCACACCGTTTAAATGAGAAACAGGCGACCAAATTTGGCTTAATCGATCATCTGTTTCCGCCAGTGGTTCACAAATAGAATCCCAGCTTGGCGGCGCATCGTTTGCCAATACCTCTTCTACCTTGGCACGACAGTCAGCAATCGCTTGTTCAACAGCAGGTTGAATGTGCTCAGCTTTAATGAGAGAAAACGGAGGCAGATCCGTCATGGTCAATAGTGGGTTTGACATGCGCTTATCCTTTATGAGGTTATCCCTATTAAATGTGTCTTTCTGTGGTTAAATTCAATCCCTTAGTTAACCTTAGAGCAAAAATTAATGTCCCATTCGGCTTTAATTATGTGCCAGCAACTTAAATAAGCCAGCGCTTAGCACCTTCGAAACTGGATATTCATCATGATTTGGCGATAATAGCGCCTCACTATCCTTATTCGTAGCAGAGACCCCCTTATGCTGAGTTATCGTCATAGCTTCCACGCAGGCAACCATGCCGATGTGGTAAAACACATTGTTCAAAGCCTGATTTTGGATTCGCTCAAGCAAAAAGATAAACCATTCGTTTACCACGATACCCACTCAGGGGTTGGCCGTTACGATTTACAAGATGAGCGTAGCGAAAAAACGGGGGAATTCCTTCAAGGGATCGCACGTATTTGGTCGCGAGACGACATTCCAGCTGAGATTGCACCGTACATTGATGCGATCAAAATGCTAAACGACAGTGAAGAGCTGCGTTACTACCCGGGTTCACCTAAGGTGGCGAGCGCACAGATCCGCGGTCAAGACCGTATGGTATTAACCGAGCTGCATCCAACAGACTTCCCGCTTTTACTGCAAGAATTCCGTGGCGATCGCCAAGTGAAGATCTATAAAGAAGATGGATTTACACGCTTAAAAGGCAGCCTGCCACCCAAAGAGCGTCGTGGTGTGGTGTTGATTGACCCTCCATACGAGCTAAAACGCGAATACATGGATGTGGTAAAAGCCATCCGTGAAAGCCACAAGCGTTGGGCTACCGGCACTTATGCTATTTGGTACCCTGTGGTTTACCGCGAAAACATCGATAAAATGATCAAAGGCTTAGAAGATACAGGTATCCGTAAGATCCTAAAAATCGAACTCGGCGTAGAGCCTGATACTGAAGAACGTGGTATGACCGCCTCAGGCATGATTGTAATTAACCCACCGTGGAAACTTGAAAGCCAAATGAAGGCGATTCTACCGTGGCTACAACACGCTATTTCACCGGTAACGGGTTTCAATACTGTTGAGTGGATTGTGCCGGAATAATCGCGCCACCCACCATTACGTTACATCGACTGGCGAGTCACAATGCTCGCCAGCTCACATCTCTTTTCTCTCTCTTTTCAATCCCCACCACTCCTGCTCGTATCTCATAGTTTTCTCCATTACACTAAACCCAGAATAAATGGCGATAAAAAATTACAAATAGGTGGAGAAAGTCATGGCGAAGCATTTTGATTATATTTGTATCGGCGGTGGTAGCGGCGGTATTGCCTCAGCAAACCGAGCTTCAATGTACGGCGCAAAAGTCGCGATTGTAGAAGCAAAAGCCCTTGGCGGTACTTGTGTAAATGTAGGTTGTGTACCTAAAAAAGTAATGTGGCACGGCGCACAGATTGCTGAAGCAATGCACCTTTACGCGAAAGACTACGGCTTTGATGTCGATGTTAAAGGATTCAACTGGGGCAAACTGGTTGAAAGTCGCGAAGCCTACATTGGTCGCATTCACCAAGCGTACGACAATGTCCTTGGCAATAATAAAGTCGAAGTGATCAACGGTTTTGCGACCTTCATTGATGCAAAAACCATTGAAGTTAACGGCGAGCATTACACTGCCGATCATATTCTGATTGCGGTAGGCGGTGAACCAACCATTCCAAACATTCCTGGTGCCGACCACGGTATCGATTCAAACGGTTTCTTTGAGCTAACCGAGCAACCAAAACGTACAGCCGTTATTGGTGCTGGCTACATTGCAGTAGAAATTGCAGGCGTACTGAGCGCACTAGGCACAGATACTCACCTGTTCGTACGTAAAGAATCGCCACTGCGTAGCTTCGATCCACTGATCGTAGAAACTCTGGTTGAAGTGATGGATGCAGAAGGCCCAACCTTGCACACCCACTCAATTCCCAAAGAAGTGGTTAAAGAAGCAGATGGCACCTTCACCATGCACTTTGAAAATGGTGAATCACACAACACAGATTTAATCATCTGGGCGATTGGTCGTCACCCAACCACAGACAAGATCAACCTTGCGGCAACTGGTGTTGAAACCAACGACCGTGGCTACATCAAAGTAGATGAATACCAACAAACCAATGTAGCTGGCATTTACTGTGTGGGCGATATCATGGAAGGCGGTATCGAGCTAACACCTGTCGCGGTTAAAGCGGGTCGTCAGTTATCTGAGCGTCTATTCAACGGTAAAACCAACGCGAAGATGGACTACAAGCTAGTCCCAACCGTGGTATTTAGCCACCCGCCAATTGGTACTATCGGTCTGACTGAACCAGAAGCGATTGCACAATACGGCGAAGACAATGTGAAAGTGTACAAATCAGGCTTCACCGCGATGTACACTGCCGTTACTGCGCACCGTCAGCCTTGTAAGATGAAGCTAGTGTGTGCAGGCCCAGAAGAAACTGTCGTGGGTCTTCACGGTATCGGCTTTACCGTTGATGAAATGATCCAAGGCTTTGGCGTTGCCATCAAAATGGGCGCTACCAAAGCAGACTTCGATTCAGTGGTGGCAATTCACCCAACAGGCTCGGAAGAGTTCGTGACTATGCGCTAGTCGCACTCTGAATTTAAGACAATAAAATTCGAGATAACAAGATTCGAGATAACAAGATTTGAGAAAAAAAAAGGGAAGCAGTTAGCTTCCCTTTTTTAATGCATCAACTGAAGTCAGTGGCTTATAGTGTAAACACTAACTGCGCAGATACACCGTAGTTATTGTCTTGACCGAACTGACCCGCTAGGTCGAAACCAAATGCGCCAAACGGTGTGAAACCAATACCAGCCGTCATTAAGCTCTCAGCGTGATCTGTCATGCTGTGGCTGTAACCTGCACGCAACTGCGCCCATTGCCATGCATCTAGCTCAACACCCAGCTTTGCAAACTGTGTGCTGTAATCAAACTGCTTAAAGGATTGTTGTTTATTTAGATCAACATCTGCCGCCACAGTAAACCAACCATTGGCATAAGCGGCACCTAGCTTGTACTGTGGCTCAACCATGAAGGTCGCGCTGTAGCTTTCGCCAGCATCACCGATGATTTTATTGGTTTCTAGCTCTTGCGAGATAAGGTTCATCGCAGAAAAACCAATCGTCACATTTTCAACTGGCTGGTAAGACACACCCAAATCCATATTGAATGCCGAGCTTTGCTCTGGATCATCAATCTCAAAATCAAAGGTACTCACGCTTTCCATCATGTTTAGCGCAACCAGCGTTTGGAATTTAGGCGATACCCCCACAGAGAAACGTTTACCGTAAGCACTAAGCTCAAAAGATTTCGCTAGTGTCACACCCAAATCAACCGTACCACCCGCAAGACCTGTTGCCATCGAATCTAGGTCATTTGGATTAGAATCTTTATCAAAGTCACTATCAGCCACCTCGGTAACCGCAAACGCCGCAACACTTGCTTTCGCAAATAGGCTAGCACTCACAAAGCGGTTAGGGATAGAAACCACCATACCGACTTTGGTTTCTGCTGCTATTTGGCCGTTATCCAATGCACGCAACGCATCTTCCCACTCACCACGTACACTTGGATCGTTTTCCAAACGATCATTCAAGTTTTGGAAATCATCTAGTTTGGTCATCATGTCATCAGCATCATGTGCGCTGACATTGATGCTTGGTAGCAACATACCAAAGTCATCATTGCTTTTATAATTTGTTGCCATCGCTGGGTTGTAAAACGCAGCAGTTAAATAACTGGCAGACGCAACACCCGTACCACCCATAGCTCCGCCACGTGCATCCATACCTGTGTAAGCTGCAGACGAAAAAGATACCAACGGCAAAGCTGCCGCAACCATTAATGAGATACCACTACGATTAATATTCATAATCCCTATTTAATTATCATTTTTTATTGAAAGCGCAAATGCGCGGGGATTATATCGGTCAAAATGACGTAAATATATATCTATCAATACTATAGAGTAAAAGCATTAATTTACATTGAATACAGGCTTGTTTTTTAATTCTCCTTTTGGCCTAAAATCTAACTGAATAATTACGCTTGCAAGGCGTCACAGTCGACACAATCACGCATAAAAAAGCAAATTATCCGATTTAGTATTCCATCAACACGCAATTCTATGTAATATTCGTCTAACTATTTACGATATATCAGTGAATGGTTATGCGTTAAGTTGATTAGATAAATTTTCCAACCAACAATAAATTCGGATGTTGTATGCAAGAACAGACAATCAATCTAAAGAACCCCACCACAGCAAACTGGCTGATGTTCCTGATCCCTTCTCTACTGGGGGTTTTCTTGTTTATGGCGCCCATCAATTACCAAGACAGCATCACCATTCCTATTGCAGTGCTTGCTAAGTCGGTACAAGCCCTGTTTGAAGGCATGTTAACCACAGTTGTGACTGTATCAATCACAGCAACCGCACTCGCGACCATCGCAACAAAAATCGTTAAACCACGCGCTATTTTAGACAACAATTTTTTGAGTGGTTTATTGAACCCTTCCCTTGCGTGGTTTGTGGTACAGCAGCTTGGCGCTATTTTTGTGGTCATGACTTACTTTGAAGTCGGCCCAGCCATGATTTATGACGGCGCGACAGGCGGCTTGGTCTTACATGATCTACTACCTGTACTATTCTCTGTCTTTATCTTTGCAGGCCTGCTGCTACCACTGCTGCTAAATTTTGGCTTACTGGAGTTCTTTGGCGCTTTGTTCGCAAAAGTGATGCGCCCGATCTTTGGTCTACCAGGTCGTTCAGCGGTTAACTGCATTGCATCATGGCTTGGCGACGGCAGCGTTGGCGTACTAATGACCAGCAAGCAGTACGAAGATAAAATTTACACCGAACGCGAAGCCGCCGTTATCGGTACCACCTTCACCGCTGTTTCTATTACTTTCAGTTTGGTTGTGATTGCCCAAGTAAACCTTGAGCACCTGTTTGCCCCGTTCTACCTCACTGTATGTTTGGCCGGTTTTGCCGCTGCTGTTATCGTGCCGCGTTTACCGCCGCTTTCTTGGAAAAGAAACCAATACATCGATGGCTCAACCGATCTTGTCGACCACGAAGCCATTCCAGAAGGCAGCACGGCGATCCGCTTTGGCTTAGAACAAGGCTTACTGAAAGCCAGCCAAGTGACGAGCATGCGTAAAGTGGTTATTGATGGTATTAAAAATGCCATGGACATGGTCTTTGGAGTGCTACCCGTTGTCATGGCGATTGGTACAGTTGCCCTTGTTATTGCAGAGAATACTCCAGTATTTAACTATCTAGGTATGCCATTTATTCCGCTACTGGAGCTGCTACATATTCCAGAAGCCGCTGCAGCATCGAAAACCATTGTCGTCGGCTTTGCTGACATGTTCTTGCCTTCAATTTTGGCAGCCAGCATTGAGAGTGACTTAACCCGCTTTGTGATTGCAGCAATGTCGGTTACTCAGCTGATTTACATGTCTGAAATTGGTGCGCTACTGATTGGCAGTAAAATCCCAGTGAAACCATGGGAGCTATTTGTGATTTTCATTTTACGTACCCTAGTAACCTTGCCGGTTATCGCTTTGATGGCACACATCATTTTCTAAGCTCCCACTTCAATCACAAATTCAAACATCAGAAGCCAGCATTTATGCTGGCTTTTTTATGCACGTAGTTTCAATAACTAATTAATCAAACTACGTTACTTTTTTGAATTCACACAACGTCTGATCCATATATATGCATTTTTTTGTTACCAATGTCACGGTCTATATTACGTGATCTTGCTTCAAAGCCTAATTGATATAAACATGCAATTGATATGATTAACAATCATCCAATTCAAATAATAACTAATTAAAATATAAGCATTAATCAAAGGAACCAAAATGCATTTCAAATATACGGCAGTTGCAGCATCTCTCACCTTAGCACTTAGCCTGACCGGTTGTGGCAGCGATAGCGACACTAACAGCACGGCTGGCACTGGCAACACCATTAAAGTGATTGATGGCTACCTGTCACAGGCAGAAATTTGTATCGATCAGAATAAAAACAGTGTGTGTGATGCTGGGGAATTACTACCAACACTGACCAATGCTAAAGGCGAAATCACAATTCCTGCAGATAAGGCAGGGTACCCGATTATTGCCCGTGCCATCGCAGGTAAAACAAGTGATAGCGATAAACCTGGTACGCTCGGTAATTCGTATGAACTCATTGCAGCAGCTGGCTCTAAAGTCGTGACCCCTTTTACCACTCTTGCTTCCGTTCAAGGTAAAACACTGGCTCAAGTTGCAAGCGAACTCAACTTACCTGCTGAAATGATCAGCGGCGACTACGTTGCAATGAAAGCTTCTGACAACAAAGCAAAAGAAGTGCACCTGCTAGCACGTAGTGTCACGAGTGAACTTGCTCCTACCGTTAAAGACAATCAAGCGGCAGAGTTAACAGCCACCACACAGAAAATTCAAAAAGAAATCGATGACCAAGTCAATGCTGGCGCCAAGCTTGATGACATCACCATTGAAATTGATGATTCAGGCAAGGCATCTTCAGTAACTATTATTCAATCGTTAGATGCTTACTTGAAAGATGGTGACAGCCAATTCATCAGTATGAACCAAGCTTACGCGATAGATGAAGGCATTTTCAAAGTATCCGTTTCTGGCGAAAAGCAACTGACTCTTACAGACAAAAATAGCAAAGTAGAAACCATTAACTACACAACCGAGGGGAATACGCTAGTTGTAAGCAGTGGTGCAAACTCTGAGCGTGATACCTTCATCTATATTGCCGAGAATATCTCTCTGGCCGTAACAGAAGATTCCGATCTCATTCTATGGACCAAAGGCGATCTGCAAAAATCACAGCCACTAGCAGCAAGCTACTTTGAAGGTAAAACTTGGTACTACCTAAGCGATGATGCCCCATCACAGAGCAAAGAAGCTCAACCTATGGTTGCGAAGATGGTCTTTGGTAAAGATAAGGTAACAATCACAGAACCTTATTCAACCAAACCAACCGAATCAATGGATCTTCCTTGGAAAATGGACGGTGATAAACTCTTCATTAACTTCCCTGAAGGTGACTCTGATTTCAGTGTTACTTTGTATCTAGAAGACAAAAACATGATGGCGGTTTACAACTATTCTGAGAGCCGTATGGGCGTGTATGACCTCTTCATCAAGCATGAAGACATGGCTAAAAACCTCTACAACAAATGGAAAAAATAGAGCACCACTTATAGTCGATTAATCATAAGTCCCTATTTGCTATCAGTGCTTAGGGACTCTTTATTTTCCAGTACTCCCCCCGCTTAATCTCTTATTAGTTAGCATCCCTTTTGGCATAAATTCTCATTTCTTAAAATAAGAGATAAAAAAACCTCTATCCTTTCATGGCATTAAATCTATTAACAACACTCATTACAGTGTCTTTTTACGAATAAAAACCCAGAGTGGCTCACGAAATTCACTTTGAGATCTTGCTTCCACTTTCATCCTTACGGTATATGCACGCGTTATATAAATAACAACAACAATAACTACAAGTTACATATCGTTTAATTATGCATTTAATAAGGATTAACCATGCAATTTAAGTATTCTGCGTTAGCAGCGTCATTGGTAGCGGCACTTACATTAACGGGTTGTGGCGGAGGCGATAGCGACTCTGGATCTACCCCTGGTGGCAACAATGGCAAACCACCAATTACAGGCCCTGTGGTTGGCGGCGTGGTTATTACCACCATTGATGGTTACCTAAAAAATGCGCTTGTTTGTTCTGATCAAAATGCCAATGGTAAATGTGAAGCAAACGAAGTCATTACCGATATAAATGGCAACCTTGTGCTAACCAATGAAAAAGGTCAGCTTGATATTCAAGTTGAGAAAAGCATAGAAGAGGCCATTAAAAAAGCCCCTATCGTCGTTAAGGTATTAGAACCATTTAAAGACTACAGTGCTGACGGCTTTACCATTGAACCAGGTATTTATACTGTCGATATGGATCAGCCATATCAAGCTATGGGTAAAAACGTGGAATTCCGCGCTCCAGCAGGCAGCGCGATTGCGACACCTCTGACAGACTTGATTGTCGCTGAAATGGAAAATGGCTCGGATCAAGCCACAGCGGAAGCAAGTGTGCAGGCAATGCTTAGCGACCTAAAAGGCGAAGATACTAGCCTAGAGATCGACTTATATGCTGACTACATCAATACCAAAGAAGATACAGGTGCATCTGACGCAGAGAAACAGCTAGCAACCAAGCTGCACAAAACAGCACAGATCCTGACAGAAACTCAGCATCAAGCCGATGACAGCATTGACCTTGATGAAGTAGCAGAACAAGTTGTTACTGAAGCTGTGACTGCGGTAAATGACGCGACGACAGACGAGCTAAACGACCCTGACTTCAAACCTGTCGTGCCCGTTGATAAAAATGAAAGCGGCGAAACCGTGGTTGAAAAACCAGTAGTAAACTATCAAGCAAGTGTTGATGAAACTATCTTAGGCGCTGTTAGCACAGAGTTAACTAATGCCTATATGGTTACAGGAACAAATTTTGCCTTCTTTGGTGACGCACCAGTTACAGGCTTATTCACAGACAAAGACCAAGTAACACCACCAGTCATTAGTATCTCAACAAAGAGCTACAACACACTAATTGCTAAAGGCATTCATGCCGAACTAATTGGTCAAGGTGATAGCAAAACCATTCAGTTAACAGCGATGGAAGGTGGCAAAATAACACCTGCCGGTACCTATTACCTAGAGCTTGAAGCTACGGATCTAGACGAAACAGGTAAAGCTGTCGGCACAGTGACGACTCTACTTAAGTTTGAAATTCACACTTTCAATACTGTACCTGTTGTAAATGATAAGCGCCTAGCCGCGCTGCAGAGTGAATTCACTCAGCTTGCACTGCAAGAAGGTCAGGATGTTGGTTATATTGTCTTAGACATCAGCGATATCTTCACCGATGAAGATGGCGATGCACTTACCTATGCCTTTAGTGATATCGTGACAGGGCTGAAGTATGACGTTCAGTATCCACAAGTCACCATTACTGGCACACCGTTGGTTGCTGGTGACTTCGACATCACCATCAGTGCAACAGATGATGATAATAATGGTGTTGCAGCACCTATTTCACTATCAATTGCTGAGAAACCTGTAACCAACAATCCTCTCAGCGATCTCATTGTAGAGAAAAACCTATACCGCTTTAATGCCGAATGGGTTCAACAAGCAGGGAAAGCAGACACAGCTAAACCCGATTGCTGGGCTATCCGTTTAACCTCGGATCACAAAGTATCATTAGCTGAAGCAGTGAATGGGCAATGTCCTGCTGAAGATAGCTTCCAAAACAACCAAGGCACTTGGACACTCGATGGTGAGAACATTGTTCTGGCTTTAGAAGGTGACAGCCCCGTTACCCTTAATCTAAATAAAGATGTGTCTACCGATGCTGAGATGCCTCGTGTACACCTATCTACGACATCACCAAAAGCAACCATCGCTAAAACAGCAACAGGCACGACTCTCGCAAGTACGACTCAAAATGAGCCTGTAACTTTCTACATTGGCAAACCAAGTGCTGACGCTTACTGGCAACAGCCTATGGCAGAAGTCATGGTTAATGGCGCATTAACCACTGCGGATGCTGATAGTAAGAGTATTGTTGGTCAGAGCCATGAAAGCGACAACCTAGATGTCGACCTATTCATCGAAACCAGTTGTGAGAGCCTAGGTTTTGTCGCTGATGAGGGCCATGACCCTTACAACAACCCAAGCTACCGCTTTGGCCCTAATATGGCTTATGAGTTCCACTTGCTGAATGACAAGTTCACCAATGGCATGTTTAGCCTCACCAACCAAACTCAAGGTAGCGTTGCCTTCGGTTCTGATAAAGGTGCGGCTTGTGGAATTGATTTTGATTACTCTAAAACAGACAATTTCATTCCAGGCGAATCAATTGTTGTACTGGCTGATCCGACAGGAAAAACAGTGAGCGAAGAGTTCATCATCAATACCTTTGTTGACCGTAACAGCTCTATTGAACCGCTAGAATCTTTAATTATTGATGAATCAGGGGTTTATTCAATAGAGGTCAATGGCGATAGTGGCTCAGTTATTCGTATCTACCATGATGGTAAGGCAATTCGCGATCAAGAATGGACCTATACACTCACAACAACCAGTTGGAGCGAAGTCGAACTAGGTAATTCTATTTTTACAGCATACAGCGTAGACGGTAAGCAATTGCTGCAAGTTGCTTCAGAGTTCAATGGTGAAAAAGAGTCGTACACCTTATGGCGTGATTCTGCTGATAAGATTAAAAGCGCTGATGCTGGTGTGAATGTAATTAAAAAGCCAGAAGATGTTTTTGTCGCTCCAACATTCTTTTCATTAGAAGAAGCTCAAGCTGCAGTTCAAGAAGCATTCGCTGGTGAAGTAAACTTCACGAATACTAACTGGAATGAATACAAGAGTAGTGGTGATCTAACAGGAACTATCACCTACAACTTAAATGATGTGACCTACGAATTTGTAGAAGATGGCATCAATAAAAAAGAAGTTTTCCGCTGGAATGAAATGCCTAACGACCTGCCATGCTTAGTCGAAGGTGATCATACTTGTACTATCGCTGAACTAAACAGCGAATATAAGTTCTGTGATACCGATATGCCAACGGACTGGAACAGCTGCCCGAGTAATGACCTACTGTATAACGTTCAATGGCGTTATTCAAAAGACGATGAAGTTCTTCATCGAGAGAAAACGCCTGTAAGTGGTGGCTCAGCCGACTATAGCTACATGGTACAAAACAAATAATGTCGAATTAGGCACAAACAACAAAGGCGACCGCATGGTCGCCTTTTTTCTATCAGTAGCGGTGAATTACATATTCCACAGCACTTGCAGGCCAGTGCTAAAGCTCACTGTTGTTGCTTCTGGCAAGGTTGCCATTTGCTTACCGCCGTTATCATCATAGCGCCAGAAGTTTGGACCTTCTTCAAAGCGCTTCTCATAGCCAGCCATCACAAACCAACCTAGATGTAACCCTTTCATCAAGCGGTAGCTAATACCACCATCAATCGAGGTACGAAAACCAAAGTCATTAAAGGTCATACCGTCAATCGCAGTATTGGTAGTTTGGCTCCACATAGGCACTCCTGCCACTACGCGGAAATAAGAATGCCATGGGCTATCCGCATGCAGCGAACCACTATCGTAAGCGATACCCGCGTCTAAGAAGATATCGGTAGAACTTTCTTCCCATGTACCATGGTAAATGGCGTTTTCACTTTGGTTCTGGTAGCGCTTATACGTTTGGTAAGTCATCGATGGGCCTGCAATGACACGCCACTCTGGTGTTACCTTATAGTGAATAAGTACATTGGTAGAGGCTTTGATATATTCAAATTTATTACGCTGATAAACACCTTGGCTATTTGACCACTCTTCATTCACGCTACTTGGTGAAAACGTTGCTAGCGCATCGATTGAAAAATCAAACATGTCATTCACAACAGTCAAACTACCCGTATTCAGTACAGGGCTTAATGCTGTGGCATCAGACTGAAAAGTTTCACCCTTATCACTGAATTTCTCTTGGTAGGTGACTGACTCAAGCCCCACCGTAAAATAAGAGTAACCATTCTTTTTTTCTACTTTCGTCGTTTCTGCAACATCTGCTGCCATTGCTGATGATGCAGATAGGCATAAAACTGCGACCAGTGACTTTTTCATTATTATTCTCAATTATTATTGCCACTATCAAAGATCGTGAAAAACCAACCAATTACTAGAGGCTATCTTTTACAGTTAAATCAAAAGTCAGCATTATAATAATCAAAGTGTTAATAACTAGTGCAGTTGACTGATTGCAAAGAAAAAAACAACAAAAAGCAATCAACTGCACACTCTTTAACCTCATCCTTATGGGACAAAAAAGGCAGCCACCTGGCTGCCTTCCTTTTAGTCTCTTATTTTATACAGAGTCACGCTTATCCCTTATAAATTTTAGGGTTAAATACATCGCGTAACCAGTCACCCAGCAAGTTAATCACCAGTACTAAAGTAACCAGCACCAAGCCTGGGAAAGCAGTGATCCACCAAGAACCAGAGAAGATGTAGTTAAAACCGATGCTGATCAGTGAACCGAGCGATGGCTGATCAACAGGTAAACCTAAACCAAGGAACGATAACGCCGCTTCCGACATGATGGCATTGGCCACCTGTACCGTTGAGATAACCAAAATTGGCGATAAGCAGTTCGGTAAAATATGGCGGAACATGATGCGTGGCGAACGGAAACCCATTACGCGCGCGGCTTCAACATATTCTTTCTTCTTCTCTGCCAATACCGAGGCACGCACCGTTCGCGCATACTGCGGCCATTCGGCAATACCAATGATCACCACCAGCATCACCACCGCATATTGGCTAAACAGTTCAGAGCCTAATACCGTTCGGAAAATCGCAGAAACAATGATAGCGACCATCATGGTCGAGAACGACAGCTGGACATCGGCAAAGCGCATCAAGAAGCTATCAATGCGGCCACCAAAGTAGCCCGCACTCAAGCCAATCGTGACACCTAAAATCAGTTGCAGGCCGACCGCGAGCAAACCAATGGTCAGTGATAAACGCGAGCCATAAAGAATGGTTGAGAAAATATCACGGCCCTGATCATCGGTACCCAGTAGGAAGCGACTATCACCTTCCTCCATCCACGATGGGGGTAATTCTGAATCCATGATATCGATAGTCGATAGATCATAAGGGTCAGTAGGTGAAATCCACGGGGCCAGAATAGCTGCACTCGCAAAGGTTAAAAACAATGCAAAGCTGAACATCGCGACTTTATCTTTTAGGAAGTAGTACACGATATCGGAATTTTTAAATCGCTCCCAACGGCTAGGAGCTGCAACAGTCGTAGTATTCATGATTTACTCTCCCTTACCTGTCAGGTTCACAGTTGGATTCACCAAGCCATATAGCAGATCGACGATGGTATTAGTGACCACAAAAATCAGACCAACAAAGATGACGTAAGCGGTGATCAACGGCGTATCCACACGGTTAATCGCATCAAGGAAGAGTAACCCAGTACCCGGCCACTGAAACACGGTTTCAGTCAAAATGGTATAGGCGACCATGGTACCAATTTGCACCCCGCCGACAGTCAGTACTGGCAGCATGGTATTTTTTAACGCATGTTGGTAATAGATTTTGTTGCTCGATAACCCTTTAGCTCTAGCAAACTTAATGTATTCAGAGCTCAGCGCTTCCAGCATTTCGGATCGTACTAAGCGAATGAAAAGTGGCAACATGATTGAGGCAAGTGCCACACAAGGTAACACCAAGTGCTTGAGACCATCTATGGTGAAATAGCCTGATTCCCAACCTAGCAAGTTATAGGTTTCGCCCCGCCCATACGAAGGTAACCACCCTAATTCAATCGAGAACACATACATCAGCATGATGGCGGTAAGGAAAACGGGAATAGAGATACCGACACTGCTGAGTGCCATGATGGTTTTAGTAAATACGCTGCTGGGATGAATCGCGGAATAGACCCCGAGCGGGATCGACACCACGATAATGATCATGGCGGCGCCAAAGACCAGCTCTAGCGTTGCGACCAGCTTATCGAGGATCACCTCAGCTGCTGGGCGCTTAAAAAAGTATGATGTGCCTAAATCACCTTGAACGGCGTTAGACAAAAATCGGCTATATTTAGTCACAAACGGGTCGTTAAGACCTAGATCGTCACGTAATTGTTGACGTTCAGCTTCTGATACAGACTGCCCCACCAGCTCGCGCAATGGGTCGCCAAGGTTATCCTGAATGGCAAATGCCACCAGACTGATCACAAACATCACTATCAGTGCCTGAAACAGGCGCTTGACCAGAAACGTAAACATTCCCTGCCCCTTCTCTCATCCTTGAAAAAGTGCCGAAGCGGGTAGCTCCGGCACTGGTACTACACTTTGTTACTTATGCCTTAACCTTGCGTGTTAAAGCATTACTTTTCGTCAACCACTAGGTCGCCGAAGTAAGGGAAGTTCATGGCATTCACGATCGGTTTGATGTGAACGTTAGCACTTGCGCCCCATGCTAGGTTTTGCCAGTGCAGTGGCACAAACGCAGCATCTTCATACAAGGTTGCTTCTACTTTTTGTAGAATCGCATTACGTTTCGCTGGATCGGTTTCAACGTTTGATTCATTCACCAACTTATCAACTTCTGCATTTGAATAGTGGCCACAGTTGTACTGGCCTTTACCCGTTTTCTCATCACGCGTCATGGTGAGGAATTCAGAGAAGTTAGCGGAATCTTCAGTATCTGAGTGCCAACCGATCATCATCATGTCTGCAGCACACACATCAAACTCAGGCCAGTATTGCGCTTTTGGCAGAGTTTTTAGGTCAACCTTGATGCCGATCTTAGACAGCATCGCTGCCGCCGCTTGCGCGACTTTGGCATCGTTCACGTAACGATTGTTTGGTGCCATCATGGTGAGTTTGAAGCCTTTCTCGTAACCCGCTTCTTTCATCAGCGCTTTGGCTTTTTTCAGATCGTAGCGAGGCACAAGATCAGCATCGTAGCCGGAGTAACCTGACGGACCTTGCTGACCTGCTGCAGTCGCGAAGCCTTTCATGATTTTCTTCACGATACCTTCGTTATTGATCGCATGCACAATCGCTTGGCGTACACGCACATCTTTTAAGGCTTCGTTACTGTTTTGGTTCATTTGGAAAGTGATGATACGCGTACCCGGTAGCGTCACCAGATCGATGCCTTTGGCATTTTTCACACGTTGGTGATCATTCGGTGCGACAGGAGCAATCATATCCACACCACCAGACAGTAGCGCAGCGACGCGGGTCGCATCTTCTTTTATCGGCACAAGTGTTAGCTTATCAACGTTACCTTTTGATTCGGTATCCCAGTAGCCATCAAAGCGCTCGAAGTCTACCTTCACGCCTTGCTCACGCGCCGTCACAATAAACGGACCTGTTCCAGATACATTGGTTGATGCAAACGAGTTACCGTGCTTCACCAGTTCAGCTTTATCTTGGCCATCGGCGGTTTTACCCGAGTAGAACTTGCTGTCCATTGGGAAGATGTAAGTGGCGGTTTGCAACACAAGTGGGTAAGAGCCTTTCGAGACTAACTCCACCGTGTAGTCATCCACTTTTTTTAGTTCGGTGTACGGTTCAAAGATCGCTTTAAAGTCTGGCGAATCTTTTAAACGGTTGAACGTCCATACCACGTCATCTGCTGTTAGCGTATTACCAGAATGGAATTTCACCCCTTTACGTAGAGTGAAACGGAAAGTGTTGTCATCAACACGCTCCCAGCTCTCAGCCAAACGCGGCTCAAAGTCAAAATCTTGGGTATAACGAACCAGAGGATCAAACACCATGTGGGACAATTGCAGCGTACCACCTGATAGTTGCTCATGCGGATCAAGCGACACAGGATCGGCATCATAAGCGACTTTGATATCGGCTGCTGCTGCACTAAAACTTAGGCCTGCGGCCATTAAAGCGACTGCCAGCTTGCTCTTAATGGTTTTCATTGCATACTCCTTTATGCAGGGAGCGCACTCCCTTCTACTGTTGTGTTTGCTTATTGTTATTGCTGTTATCGCGCTTCTTGTTGCAACCCTCGCAACCAAGTAGCGCCAATTGTTATGCGAGCTTCAGCCCTTCTTGGCTCATCCCTTTGAATTCAGGCATAAGCGAAATCAAGTGCTGACTGTATTCATGTTGTGGATTGGTAAACAACTGCTCGGTTGGTGAGACTTCCAACAGGGTCCCTTTTTGCATCACCCCAATACGATCACACATCTGACGAATAACGGGTAAGTCATGACTGATAAACAGCATGGTAAGGTTAAGTTCGTCTTGCAGATCTTTAAGTAAGTTAAGAATCTGTGCTTGTACCGACACATCCAATGCAGAAGTGGGTTCATCACAAATCAACAAACGCGGACGGGTTGCTAACGCACGAGCGATCGAAATCCGTTGACGCTGACCGCCAGAGAATTCATGTGGGTATTTCACACTGGCGGCACGACCAAGACCAACATGGTCAAGAAGATCGTGGACAATTTGGCGTGTCTGCGCTTCGCTATCGGTTAGCTTATGGAAACGGATAGGCTCAGCGATAATGTCGAAAATCTTCATTCGCGGATTCATTGAAGAATACGGATTCTGGAATACCATCTGCATCTGACGGCGCAACGGGCGACGCTCTTTTTCACTTTTGAGCGCGGTGAGATCAATACCTTCAAACACAACCGTTCCCGAGTTCGGCGGATACAAACCCGCAATCACGCGAGCAATGGTTGATTTACCTGAACCGGATTCGCCTACCAGCCCAAAGGTTTCACCTTCGGTGATATCAAAGCTGACATTGTTGGAGGCTTGTACATACTCTCGGCGACTTTCAAAGAATGAGTCTTTGGTCGTAAAGCGTAGATTAACGTTTTTAACTTGCAGTAACGCGCCGGTGTAGCTGCGCTGATCTTCACTTTGCCCTAGCCAGTGATTTTTCACATCTAATTGAGTCAGCTCTTGCGCTTCTTCGATATAGTTCACTAGTGGGAAGCGATCTAATTTAACATCAGAGCGCGGTACTGCTGAAATAAGACTCTGGGTATAAGGGTGATTCGGACGACCAAGCACTTGCTCTGTGGTGCCGATTTCAACCAAATCACCGCGATACATCACCGCCACGCGATCCGTCACATTAGACACGACCCCCATATCATGGGTGACCAACATACAGCCGACATTTTTCTTAATACATAAGTCGCGGATCAGGGTAAGAATTTGGTCTTGGATAGAAACATCTAATGCGGTGGTTGGTTCATCAGCAATAATTAAATCAGGCTCACCTGATAAGGCTATCGCGATAACAACACGCTGTCGCATGCCACCTGAAAACTGATGCGGATATTGTTTAATGCGCAATTCAGGTTCTGGTATACCCACTTGATCCATCAAATTAATGGCACGGGTATAAGCCTCTTTTGCGCTCACATTCAAATTCGTTAGAATTGTTTCAGTCAGTTGCTGCTCAACGGTGAACAGAGGATTAAGCGACGTCATTGGATCTTGGAAAATAAATCCAATTTTCGACCCACGTATTTTACGCATTGCCTCTGAGCTTAATCCCGAGATTTGCTCTCCATCCAGAAAGACATCGCCACTGGCAATGTTTCCGGGAGGACTTAGCAGATCAATCACAGCATTTCCGACTGTGGATTTACCTGCACCTGACTCACCAACGACACCCACAATTTCACCACGGTCTATCGAAAACGACAGTGATTTTACTGCGGCATGTATACCATGACGGGATGGGTATTCGATGCGGAGATTTTTTACTTCTAATAACGCCATTACCAGACCTCGACTGCTTGGCAGCTTTCTGCCCTGTCTGAAAAATTGAATCCATTCATTTTCAGTACAAATAGCTGGACATTTGTACGCCCATCAATCTGTCAAAGATTTCACAGAAAAGCAACAAAACAAGCAAAAAAACTGATCGATAGTCATAATATCGAATAAAAAATCAATTCAAACACAAAAGCAAGCACACCAAAACAAACCTCATCAATCAAACATTCCGCTTATAATAAGCTCGTAGCAAGATATAACGCTAATGAATCCATTTTATTTTAAAAACCACCTATGCATAAAACAGATATTTCAACCACACCGCGATTAACAACATCACAACAAATACCACTTACTCTCTTTTATCTGGTGTATTCATGTGCTTTTCTTTAAGTAATCCATATCTATCTCTGCGGTTCATCCTTTTTTGCAGTCAATTACACTTACTAATTTTAGGGCCTTATAGCGGAAGTCGATCTTTTCCGCACCCGCTATGGGTAAAAGAAATAGCGTCGATGACTCCTGAGCATTAAGTAACTCCCATAATATCGGCAACAAAAAGCCTCGTCTTTCGACGAGGCTTTCAAATGATGGTCGATGAAGAGCGGGCGTTGAATATCAGGGAACCCCCGACCCATGCTTATATGGCAATCAAACGCAGATCCGTTACCAAACAAGTTTTTATTTTGCACATACGAAAAAAGCCTCGTCTTTCGACGAGGCTTTCAAATGATGGTCGATGAAGAGCGGGCGTTGAACATCAGGGAACCCCCGACCCATGCTTATCTGGCAATCAAACGCAGATCCGTTACCAAACACATTTTATTTCGCACATACGAAAAAAGCCTCGTCTTTCGACGAGGCTTTTAAATGATGGTCGGTGAAGAGGGATTCGAACCCCCGACCCTCTGGTCCCAAACCAGATGCGCTACCAAGCTGCGCTATTCACCGAACACGTTTTAGGCTCTTACAGTGCCAAGGGAATGTAAAACATTACCTGAATATGGGGTGGCTAACGGGGCTTGAACCCGCGACAACCGGAATCACAATCCGGGACTCTACCAACTGAGCTATAGCCACCATTGTAAGTGGTCGGTGAAGAGGGATTCGAACCCCCGACCCTCTGGTCCCAAACCAGATGCGCTACCAAGCTGCGCTATTCACCGACGAAATCTGTTTTAAGTCTAAAAGACTGTGAAAACTGATGATAACATCAATTTCCTAAATATGGGGTGGCTAACGGGGCTTGAACCCGCGACAACCGGAATCACAATCCGGGACTCTACCAACTGAGCTATAGCCACCACTGTTTGTTACTGTGTATCTTTGCCAAATTTTTCAACCGGATGGTGCGCCCGAAAGGATTCGAACCTTCGACCTTTGGCTCCGGAGGCCAACGCTCTATCCAGCTGAGCTACGGGCGCCTTGCCCTATCGGCGGAGTCGAATATTACGGATATGACCCCTCGGCGTCTAGTCTTTTTTTAAACTTTTTTTCCGTTCGCTCTAAATATAGCCAAAGTGAGGTTGATTCGTATCATACAAACGCGGCTTGCTAGTTTCACACAACAAATTTAGGCGATATAATCACTTGAGTGTTACATTTTAAACATTCTGTACATAATCATCGCCTTGTCTCAACAGTTCGATTATAAAAATTTACGACAAGACGGCTGTGACAATCACAAATAAACTGGAAGTGTAAGGTGAGCTCAATGGAATTATCTCTACGACAACTATTGGTTGCTGCAATTGCAGCAGTTAGCGTTGCCGGTTCAGCGATGGCAGCTGATATGTCGGACGAGGCTATCGCAGAACGCATTAAACCCGTTGGGTCTGTGTATTTAGAAGGCGATGCCCCTGCTGTCGTCGTTGCGGCAGGTCCGCGTGATGGCAATACTGTCTACGGTACCTTTTGTATTGCATGTCACGGCACAGGCGTTATGAGCGCGCCTAAGCTAGGTGATGCGGGCGATTGGAGCCCTCGCCTCGCCAAAGGCATGGACGTGCTAACCGACCACGCGGTTAACGGCTTTAATGCCATGCCAGCGAAAGGTTCTTGCATGGACTGTAGCGACGATGAGATCGTTGCGGCAATCAATCACATGATTGAAGGGCTGTAACGGGCTTATTTCCCTACCATTTAATCTAAAAGCAAAAAGGGTTGATACAAAGTATCAACCCTTTTTATTGTTTGTATCACACCGTTATTTCTTAAACATGGCGCGAATGTTCGCAATATGTGCTTGGCCTTTTTGCATTCGCTCTTGCTGTGTCACTGGCGGCTTATCACTCTCCCACTGTAAATCATCTTGTGGCAGTTCATACAAGAAGCGGCTCGGCTCTGGCTTAATCAACTCACCATACTGACGACGTTCCTTGCACAAAGTAAATGTCAGCTCTTTTTGCGCACGAGTGATACCCACATACGCTAAACGACGTTCTTCTTCGACATTGTCTTCATCAACACTGGTCTGGTGCGGCAAAATGCCTTCTTCAGCCCCCACAAGGTACACATATGGAAACTCCAAACCTTTTGAGGCATGCAACGTCATCAATTGGACTTGATCCGCATCCTCATCATCCTCGCCGCGTTCCATCATGTCGCGTAATGTTAAGCGCTGCACCACTTCTTTCAGGTTTTTTACTTCCTGATCGTAGTTATCACCTTCAAGATCAGCCGTGACCCAACTGTACAAGTCAGAAACGTTCTTCATCCGCATTTCCGCTGCCTTCGGGCTTGGCGACGTTTCGTATAGCCAATCTTCATAGTGAATATCACGTACCAGCTGACGTACCGCAGCAACGGTATCGCCACGTTCTGCGTTATCCGCCAACTCAACCACCCAACGGGTAAAACGCTGTAATGACTCCAGTCCACGCCCTGTTAGGTGCTGCTCTAATCCCATTTCAAAACTGGCAGCAAATAGGCTTTTTCCACGCATGTTGGCGTAAGTACCCAACTTTTCTAGCGTAACAGGGCCGATTTCACGACGTGGGGTATTCACAACACGCAAGAATGCATTATCGTCATCTTGGTTAGTGAGCAGACGTAAGTAGGCCATCATGTCTTTGATTTCAGCGCGTGAAAAGAACGAGGTACCGCCTGATATTTTGTACGGAATTCGGTTTTGCATCAGGGCTTTTTCAAACAAACGTGACTGATGATTACCACGGTACAAAATAGAATAGTCTTTGTATTGGGTATTGTTTAAGAAACGATGAGCAATCAATTCACCGACCACTTTCTCCGCTTCATGCTCTTCATTTTTCGCGGTAATGACTTTTAAAAATTCGCCATCAGGGATTTCGGAAAACAGCGCTTTCTCAAAGATATGCGGATTATTAGCAATCAAGATATTGGCAGTACGTAAAATACGGCTGGTCGAGCGGTAGTTCTGCTCTAGTTTGATCACACGCAGGCTTGGGAAGTCTTTATTCAACAACACCAAATTCTCTGGCTGTGCACCACGCCATGAGTAGATAGATTGGTCATCATCACCAACGACAGTAAAACGCGAACGCTCACCCACCAGCAATTTCACAAAAATATACTGGCTGGTATTGGTATCTTGATATTCATCCACCAATAAATAGCGAATTTTATTCTGCCAGCGATCACGCACTTCTTTATTATCACGCAGTAATAATACTGGCATTAAGATCAGATCATCAAAATCGAGAGCGTTATACGCTTTCATCTGACGCTGATACATCTCATAGCAATGGGCAAACAACTGATCACGTTCTGATTGAGCATGTGCCTGCGCTTCCGCTGGCGACAACATGTCATTTTTCCAGTTAGATATCGTTGATTGCAGCTGCTTGAGCAGATCTTTATCACCGTCGAGCTCTTCGTCTGTCAGCTCTTTTAATAGTGCCATCTGATCTTGGTCATCGAAGAGAGAAAAGCTAGCTTTGATCCCCAACGCCTTGTGCTCACGGCGCACAATATCCAACCCTAATCGGTGAAACGTTGAGACCATCAAACCTTTGGCTTCCTTCTTACCTAAGGTTTGACTCACACGCTCCTTCATCTCACGGGCGGCTTTATTGGTAAATGTCAGTGCAGCTAT
Source organism: Photobacterium sanguinicancri (assembly GCF_024346675.1). Lineage (NCBI taxonomy): Bacteria > Pseudomonadati > Pseudomonadota > Gammaproteobacteria > Vibrionales > Vibrionaceae > Photobacterium > Photobacterium sanguinicancri. The sequence goes on along the minus strand of NZ_AP024850.1, from coordinate 44,186 downwards.
GTTTCGCGCCTTGTAATCACAATGCTGAACCAAGTAAGCAATTTTATTAGTAATAACCCGTGTTTTACCTGAGCCAGCACCTGCCAGAACCAAACAAGGCCCCGCGATGTACTTAACTGCTTCTGTTTGCCGTGGGTTCAGTTTCATGAGCCTATCCTAAATGGTCTTAGTGTGATCAAGTTCGCACCTGCTGCTGCATTTTAACGGTTGTAGTTTGACTCGCAAGTCAGCATTGCAAAAGCAAAATAGGTCTTATTGGCGAATTAAAATGCTTGCACTCAATCATTCATTACCTACAATAACGGAATGAACATTCATTCATTACCTTTATTTACATATTTAAGAACCTAATTTGCCAATGAGTGATAAAAAAGAGCGCATTTTGCAAGCAACAGAGAAGCTGCTCGCAGAGTATGGTTTCCATGGTCTGTCGATGCAAATGGTTGCTAAAGAAGCAAAAGTGGCCGCAGGGACTATCTATCGTTACTTCGAAGATAAAGATGATTTGTTATACCAATTACATGATCATATTCTAGGCTATGTTGCCGAAAAGTTAACAGCAAACGTAAATGACGATATGCCACTGAAACAGCAGTTTCGTACAATGTGGCTAAATATTTGGGGCATGGCCAGTCATGGTGATGCCCCTTTAATCAATCGTGGACAATTTGAAAATCTACCTCGCCGGAATAGTCCTGAACAACGGCAGTTAGAGAAAAGAATGTTCGCGAAAGTAGACATCATGTTTGAACAAGGAAAAGCCAGTGGGCTGTTTAAAGATTTAGATAATGAAATCTTAAGCACTCTAGGGCTTGAACCAAGCGCCTGCCTAGCGCGCAAACATGTTAAAGGCGTTGCAACCGTCAGCGATGAAGCTTTAGAAGCCACTATCGACGCCTGTTGGGACGCAATAACCAAGCATTAATAAACGAGACTCCGGAGCACACCATAAAATGAAAAAATGGATAGTGATGCTATTAATTGCGGTACTGCTGTTCGGTACAGTAATTGGCTTCAATCTGGTTAAACAACAGAAAATAGCAGAATACATGGCCAACATGCCTGAACCTGATTTTCCAGTAACAGTGGTTGATACAACGCCATCAAACTGGACACCAGCGATCGAAGCCATTGGTTTTATCGAGCCAAATCAAGGCGTGACCATTACATCGGAAGTATCAGGTGTGATTCAAAGCATCGACTTTGATTCTGGCGTCACTGTTAAGAAAGGCCAGCAACTTGTTGTGCTTGATTCTGACGTTGAAAAAGCTAACTTGAAGAGTAAAGAAGCGCGTTTACCAGCCGCTAAAGCTAAGTACATTCGCTACCAAGGCCTATACAAAAAAGGCTCTATCTCTAAAGAAGCTTATGATGATGCCGAAGCGAATTACTTCTCGCTTGGTGCGGATATTGAAAGCCAAAAAGCAACCATCGATCGTCGCCACATCCAGGCCCCATTCGATGGCGTTGTAGGTCTACGTAACGTGTTCCTAGGCCAATACATTCAACCAAGCAACGACATTGTTCGCTTGGAAGATACCACGCTAATGAAACTACGTTTTACTGTGCCACAAACGGATATCTCTGATATTCACCTTGGTCAGAAAATGGAAATCTTCGTGGACTCTTACCCGGAAGCGTCATTTACTGGTCAAATCAGTGCGATTGAACCTGCTGTTAACTTCCAAAGTGGCTTAATCCAAGTTCAAGCTGATATTCCAAACAATGCTGGCCGCCTACGTAGTGGTATGTTTGCACGTGCTCACATCATCCTACCAACACTTGAAAACCAAATGGTGCTGCCACAAACAGCAATCACATACACCCTATACGGTGACAATGTGTACTTGGTGAACAAAGACGAAAACGGTGATCTACGTGTTCGTCAATCTGTTATTAAAGTGGGTGAGCGTAAAGGTGAAGTTGTTCATATCTTGGATGGTGTTAAAGCCGGTGACCAAGTCGTGACTTCTGGCCAAGTACGTCTGAGTAATGACGCAAAAGTACACATCGTAGAAAGTGATGTACTGAACGCGCCAGCAGAAACACCGATGCTGTAATCCGGAGGATTAATGCGTTTTACTGATGTTTTTATTAAGCGTCCTGTTCTAGCAGTATCAATCAGCTTTCTGATTGCGCTGCTCGGCCTGCAAGCTATCTTCAAGATGCAGGTTCGAGAATACCCGAACATGACCAATACCGTGGTAACCGTTTCGACTAGTTACTACGGTGCAAGTGCCGATCTTATCCAAGGTTTCATTACGCAACCTTTGGAACAAGCAGTCGCCCAAGCCGATAATATCGACTTTATGACTTCATCATCCGTACTGGGTAAATCAACCATTACTGTTACCATGAAGTTGAATACAGACCCGAATGCAGCCTTGGCTGATATTCTGGCGAAAACCAACTCTGTACGCTCACAGCTACCAAAAGAGTCTGAAGACCCAACGGTAACTATGTCTACCGGCTCAACGACGGCGGTAATGTACATTGGTTTCACCAGTGACGAGTTAGTATCAAGCCAGATCACCGATTACCTTGAGCGTGTTATCAACCCGCAGCTATTCACGGTTAACGGTGTGTCTAAAGTTGACTTGTATGGTGGTATGAAATACGCACTACGCGTATGGCTAGATCCTGCAAAAATGGCGGCATACAAGCTAACAGCAACTGATGTTATGCAAGTACTTAACGCCAACAACTACCAATCAGCGACGGGTCAAGCAACGGGTGAATTTGTTCTGTACAACGGTACAGCAGATACCCAGGTGAGCAACACCGATGAGCTAGAGAAGCTAGTTGTATCCACTAAGAAAGGTCAGGTGATCCGCCTTGGTGATATTGCGAATGTGAGCCTAGAAAAGAGCCACGATGTGTATCGTGCCTCAGCCAATGGTGAAGAAGCCGTTGTTGCTGCGATTAACGCCGCACCAAGTGCTAACCCGATAAACATCGCTGCCGATGTGCTTGATTTGTTGCCTGAGTTGGAGAAAAACCTGCCAACTAACATCAAGATGAACATCATGTATGACTCCACTATTGCGATTAACGAGTCCATCAACGAGGTTATTAAAACCATCGCTGAAGCGGCATTGATCGTACTTGTGGTTATCACTCTGTTCCTTGGTTCGTTCCGCGCAGTAATCATTCCGATTGTGACTATCCCACTGTCTTTGATTGGTGTGGCTATGGTGATGCAGGTCTTTGGTTTCTCTTGGAACTTGATGACACTGCTGGCAATGGTATTAGCTATCGGCCTAGTAGTTGATGATGCCATCGTGGTACTAGAAAACGTCGATCGCCACATTAAGCTAGGGGAATCGCCATTCCGTGCCGCCATTATTGGTACACGTGAAATCGCGGTGCCTGTTATCGCCATGACCTTAACGCTTGGTGCTGTGTATGCTCCAATCGCGATGATGGGTGGTATTACGGGCTCATTATTTAAAGAGTTCGCATTAACGCTAGCGGGTGCGGTATTTGTATCCGGTATTATTGCACTAACACTATCGCCGATGATGTGTTCAAAAATGCTGAAGGCTAATGAAAAGCCGAGCAAGTTTGAAACAACCGTGCATAGCTTCCTTGATCGCATGACAAATCGTTACGAGAAAATGCTTGGCGGCATCATGAAAATGCGCCCAGTGGTTCTTGTACTTGCTGCGATTGTTTTCACTGCACTTCCTTTACTGTTCAAGTTCATCCCAAGTGAGCTCGCGCCAGCAGAAGATAAAGGTGTATTGATGATGATGGGTACAGCGCCGTCTACGGCTAACCTTGATTACGTCGAAAACACCATGCAGAAAGTAAACAGCATGCTAACCGAGCAAGACGAAGTTGCGTTTGCACAAGTATTCTCGGGTGTACCGAACTCAAACCAAGCTTTCGGTATTGCTTCTATGGTGCCGTGGAGTGAGCGTGACACAAGCCAAGCTGAAGTTGTGAAGCGCGTAACTGACTTAGTGAAAGACATTCCTGAAATGGCTGTAACAGCATTCCAGATGCCTGAACTACCAGGTGCAGGTTCTGGTCTTCCGATCCAATTTGTTATCACAACACCAAATCACTTCGAGAGCTTATTCCAAGTTGCGACCGATATTCTTAGTGATGTGAAAACAAACCCGATGTTCGTGTACTCAGATCTTGATCTGAACTACGACTCGGCAACGATGAAGATCAATATCGATAAAGATAAAGCCGGTGCTTACGGCGTAACCATGCAAGATATTGGTATAACACTGAGTACTATGATGGCCGATGGTTACGTTAACCGCATCGACTTGAATGGCCGCTCGTACGAAGTTATTCCACAAGTTGAGCGTCGTTACCGCTTAAACCCAGAATCAATCAAAGGCTACTATGTTCGTACTGCTGATGGTGAAGCGATTCCTCTGGGTAGCCTAATCACTATTGATGTGGTTGCTGAGCCACGCTCTCTTCCGCACTTCAACCAGCTAAACTCCGCGACGATTGGTGCTGTTCCAGCGCCAGGTACTGCTATGGGTGATGCAATCAATTGGTTCCAGACTGAAGCTGTTGGCAGCTTACCTTCTGGCTATCAATATGACTTTATGGGTGAAGCACGTCAGTTCGTAACCGAAGGTAGTGCACTATTCACAACGTTCTTGCTGGCATTGGCAATTATTTTCTTGGTATTGGCCATTCAGTTCGAATCTGTTCGTGACCCACTGGTTATCATGGTTTCTGTACCATTAGCAATTTGTGGTGCCTTGATTGCACTGGCATGGGGCGCAGCCTCGATGAACATCTACTCGCAGGTTGGCTTGATCACCCTTATCGGTCTGATCACCAAGCACGGTATCTTGATTTGTGAAGTAGCTAAAGAAGAACAGCTACACAACAAGAAAGACCGTATGGCAGCAGTCATGGAAGCGGCGAAAGTACGTCTGCGTCCAATCCTGATGACCACAGCTGCGATGATTGCAGGTTTGATCCCACTGCTTTACGCCACAGGTGCGGGTGCGGCTCAACGTTTCAGTATTGGTATTGTAATCGTATCTGGTCTAGCGATTGGTACTATCTTTACCCTGTTCGTACTGCCAGTAATTTACACCTACTTAGCAAGTATCCATAAGCCGCTACCAATCTTTGTCGAGGACAAAGATCTGGAAAAGCTAAAGCGAGCTGATGAAGCGCGTAATGCACTGAAAGCTCGAGACTGCTAAGCAACAACTCTGAAATTAAGAGGCCGCCGTGTGCGGCCTCTTTTATTTTCGCGATTCGATCACGACAATCGGCCTCGCATTGCATAAAATGACCACAACCAAGATTAGTCGCTACGGAGCCCATACTATGTTCGATCCAAAGAAATTAGAACAAGTCGCTAAACAGATTCACGAATCAATGCCGCAACCTGTGAAAGAACTGGGTAACGACGTTGAGCAGAAAGTTCGTCAGGTTATTCAAGCGCAACTAGGTAAACTAGACGTTGTAAACCGCGAAGAATTTGATGTGCAAACTCAAGTCCTGCTACGCACTCGCCAAAAACTGGCAGAGATGGAGCAAAAGCTTACAGCGTTAGAAGCAAAGCTAACAGATACCACAGCAGAAGAAAAAGACGCTTAATTTACAGCTTATGCTACAAACACAAAAGGCTTGGTCACAGACCAAGCCTTTTTTATTGGATATCACACCCTAAATGTATTTTCAAAGCTGTAGAGTTTATATCGAGGAGAAAACACGGAGTTTGCGATTAGCAAATGAGTATTTTCGACAAAGAGATAAACTCTACAGAGAAGAAGATTTAGCCGCCAACCGCGATACGCTTCATATCTGTCATGTATCCACGTAGCTCTTGACCAATCCACTCAACCGGATGAGTGCGCAGTGCTTCATTCACATCGATCAGAATTTGGTTATCAACATGGTTACCTGTTTCACCTAGACCTTTACCGATCACATCGGTATCAACATCAGGCATAAACTTCTCGCGAAGTAACGGTGTTGCTACGTTTGCAAATAGGTAGTTACCGTATTCAGCGGTATCAGAAATCACCACGTTCATCTCATACAGACGCTTACGTGCAATCGTATTAGCGATCAAAGGTAGCTCGTGCAGTGATTCGTAGTATGCCGACTCTTCGATAATGCCTGAGGCTGTCATAGCTTCAAATGCCAGTTCAACACCTGCACGTACCATCGCAACCATCACGATACCGTTATCAAAATATTCTTGCTCAGAGATTTCGATATCAGAATCTGGGTAGTTTTCAAATGCTGTTTCAGCCGTTTCACCACGCCAACCTAATAGCTCTGCATCATCATTTGCCCAATCAGCCATCATGGTTGATGAAAAGTGACCTGTAATGATGTCATCCATATGCTTGTTGTATAGCGGACGCATTAGCTCTTTAAGCTCTTCAGATAGCTCAAATGCTTTCACTTTCGCTGGGTTTGAAAGGCGATCCATCATGTGAGTGATGCCACCAAACTTCAGGGCTTCAGTAATGGTTTCCCAACCATATTGCAGTAATTTACCTGCATATTCTGGTGCAATACCATCGGCAACCATCTTCTCGTAACACACGATGGAACCAGCTTGAAGCATGCCACACAGAATAGTTTGTTCGCCCATTAAATCAGACTTAACCTCAGCAACAAACGATGATTCTAAGCAACCCGCGCGATGGCCTCCAGTACCTGCAGCCCATGCTTTCGCGATGTCCCACCCTTCGCCTTTTGGATCATTTTCTGGGTGAACAGCAATCAATGTTGGAACGCCAAATCCACGCTTATACTCTTCACGCACTTCTGTACCAGGGCACTTAGGTGCAACCATCACGACGGTTAAATCCTGACGAATTTGCATGCCCTCTTCAACAATATTAAAGCCATGAGAATAACCCAGCGCTGCGCCATCTTTCATTAGCGGCATTACCGTTTCCACAACATTAGTATGCTGTTTATCTGGCGTTAGGTTTACCACTAAATCCGCTTGTGGGATCAAGGTTTCATAGCTACCAACAACAAAGCCGTTCTCTTTGGCATTCTTGTACGACTGGCGTTGTTCATCAATAGCAGCCTGACGCAGTGCGTATGACACATCCAAACCAGAATCACGCATGTTTAAACCTTGGTTTAAGCCTTGCGCACCACAACCGACAATAACGACCTTCTTACCTTTAAGGTAATCGGCTTCAGTCGCAAACTCAGCACGATCCATAAAACGGCAGCGGCCTAGTTGGTCTAGCTGTTGGCGTAGATTTAAGGTGTTGAAATAATTAGCCATAACACAAACTCCGTGAGTACTTATCCTTGGGTCGACATCGTTGTCGAATACTTCGATAGTAGATCAGGTGTTTTGTTGCTTAAAGTGATATATTCACAACAACTTATTGCAAAAAATGCAACATGGATGATGAACATAAAAAATTTGCAGTTTTTCCTGCATCTGTGCGATTCAAAAAGTTTTAGCCAAACCGCACAAGCAATGCATATTAGCCCGTCAGCATTGAGTCGGATTATCCAACGTTTAGAAGATGATATTGGCCAACCGCTATTTCTTCGAGATAACCGTAGTGTTGAACTTACCTCTAACGGTGAAAAATTTGTCCCTGTGGCTGCAGGGATTATCGGTAGTTGGCAGGAATTCAAATTACAGCTCAATAAAGATCAGCAACAACTACAAGGAAAATTAAAGCTGTTCTGCTCAGTCACAGCCAGCTACAGCCATTTACCACAGATATTGCATGACTTTAGGCTGCAGTATCCACAAGTTGAAATTCAACTGACAACCGGTGATCCAGCTCAAGCCATTGAAAAGGTCATTGCGGGAGATGTCGATATAGCAATTGCGGCACAGCCGCTCCAGCTACCTAAAAAGCTCACCTTCATTGAATTAGACAAAGTACCACTCTCGGTTATTTTACCGCTGATCCCACCGCCTGCATTACAAAAATCCCTTAACAATGGGCCAGATTGGCAGGCGCTTCCTTTTATTTTGCCTGAATCAGGTCCTGCACGAGAGCGTGCTGATAAGTGGCTAAAACAAAATAAAATAAAGCCAAACATATATGCACAAATTGCTGGGCACGAAGCAATAGTTAGCATGGTAGCATTAGGGTGTGGCATCGGGATTGCTCCCGATGTTGTTATCGACAATAGCCCTATGGGTGACAAAGTTCAGCGATGCCATAACGAGAACATAGAGCCACTGAACCTTGGGCTTTGTTGTAAGCAAAGTCGTCAGCAAGAACCCTTACTTCATGCTTTATTACAGTTGTTTTGAGTGGCAATGCTCATCAGGCAACAAGGAACCCAGTAATGCCAAGCCCAATACTAACTCACAGCTATTACTCTGACTTTTTCGCCCACAAGGGTTATGCCTTCCTCAAAAAAATTTCGATGGATTACACGCCGCCTTCGAATTTGGTTATTTTTTCAGTCATGCACTGTTATGAAGGTTCGCTTCCCTATATCAATGTGTTGGCCGAGTTAGCTGATAGCCTTGTTTTCATCCCCAAAAGCGCCACCGCCGAACAAAACCAAACGTTAAAGGAAACGATCCAGACGGTTCCCCACTGCAATATTGTAGATGATCGTTTCAACAAACAAAGCTTAAGAGATCCTCAAGTAGCTGAAGCATTGATCCGCCAATCGATCAGTGCTGACAGCCAATTTTTGATCCTCGATCATGGTGGCTACTTCTCCCATGCTATCGAGCATATTAGCCAAGTCTTTTCAGAACAATGTGTAGGTATTACAGAGTTAACCGCTAACGGACTCTATAAGTATCTCAACAAATCGTTCGATAAACCCCTAGTTACCGTTTCTCACCTCAGTATCAAAGCGCCTGCCGACTACGAAGCATCAGAATGTATCGTTCATTATTCTGACCAAATTCTCCGCGAAGAGTTTGGCCTCAAGATCAATAACGATGAATTTCTTAAAGTCGGTGTCATTGGTGCAGGAAACCTTGGCCGTGGTGTTATCCAATACCTAAAAGGTAAAGGGATTAGCTGTATTCAGGTCGCCGACATAGATTCACGTAAGCTCACCCAATTTCCCCGTAACGGTGTACAAGTCAGCTCAATCGAAAGATTAGTGAGTCAATGCAATATGCTGTTCTGCTGCACAGGGAATGGCGCTTTACCTGAAGCCCTATTGGACAGCCTCGATAAAAGTGTCTTCATTGCGACAGTCACCTCAGCCGACGATGAACTACGCTTACCCGAGTTAATTGAAAGTAGTGCTTTAGTGGAAGTTGGCGGCAACAAATTAGTTCGTGAATATCATACCCGTAATAAGCAGAGTATTTATTTACTGGCTGGCGGTGAGTCTGCCAATACGCCATTTAAAACCGGCATGGGGGATCCAACTCTCTACCTATTTGAAGCGGCACATATGCTAGCGGGATTACAGCTCCTTGAAGAGGAAAATAGCTTTACAGCTGGTATTCAAGCGCTCAGTGAGACCGATGAAATTATGATTGCTGAACGCTGGCTACGTCACTTTTATAATTACGGCTAACCCGAGACCACAATACTATCGCGATTCAAGCCTGCACTGCGGGCTTTTTAATAAATTTTAGACGTAAAAAAGCCCAAGTCGTGAGACTTGGGCTTAGTATAAGTGGCGGAGCGGGCGGGACTTCCCACACCGAAAATCAGCGCGCCCCTCGGCGTGATAGGCCGCCGCCTTCAAGGTAAAGAGGCTAACCAACTGAACGACCGCTCAGCGAGACCTTTCATAACTTTCAGGCGTAAAAAAGCCCAAGTCGTAAGACTCGGGCTTAGTATAAATGGCGGAGCGGACGGGACTCGAACCCGCGACCCCCGGCGTGACAGGCCGGTATTCTAACCAACTGAACTACCGCTCCACACGGTGATAAACAGTTGCCTGTCTATCCGATAAATGTCGTTCAATACACTTATCTAAATTTGAAGCCTGGCGATGACCTACTCTCACATGGGGAGACCCCACACTACCATCGGCGCTATTACGTTTCACTACTGAGTTCGGCATGGGATCAGGTGGGTCCATAATGCTATGGTCGCCAAGCAAATTCGGTTTATCTTACGCCATCGGCGGAAGATACAATCTGGGAAAGTTAACTAGTTACAATATCGTTCTTAACACGCATTCAAGCGCTATGGAGTCCGTAAAACCCCTTGGGTGTTGTATGGTTAAGCCTCACGGGCAATTAGTACAGGTTAGCTCAATGCCTCGCAGCACTTACACACCCTGCCTATCAACGTCGTAGTCTTCGACAACCCTTTAGAGACCTTAAAGGTCTAGAGATGACTCATCTTGAGGCTCGCTTCGCGCTTAGATGCTTTCAGCGCTTATCGATTCCGAACGTAGCTACCGGGCAATGCTATTGGCATAACAACCCGAACACCAGCGGTTCGTCCACTCCGGTCCTCTCGTACTAGGAGCAGCCCCTCTCAATCATCTAACGCCCACGGCAGATAGGGACCGAACTGTCTCACGACGTTCTAAACCCAGCTCGCGTACCACTTTAAATGGCGAACAGCCATACCCTTGGGACCGACTTCAGCCCCAGGATGTGATGAGCCGACATCGAGGTGCCAAACACCGCCGTCGATATGAACTCTTGGGCGGTATCAGCCTGTTATCCCCGGAGTACCTTTTATCCGTTGAGCGATGGCCCTTCCATTCAGAACCACCGGATCACTATGACCTGCTTTCGCACCTGCTCGAATTGTCATTCTCGCAGTCAAGCGGGCTTATGCCATTGCACTAACCTCACGATGTCCGACCGTGATTAGCCCACCTTCGTGCTCCTCCGTTACTCTTTGGGAGGAGACCGCCCCAGTCAAACTACCCACCAGGCACTGTCCGCACCCCCGATTAGGGGGCGACGTTAGAACATCAAGCATACAAGGGTGGTATTTCAAGATTGCCTCCACATCATCTAGCGACAATGCTTCAAAGGCTCCCACCTATCCTACACATGTAGGGTCAATGTTCAGTGCCAAGCTGTAGTAAAGGTTCACGGGGTCTTTCCGTCTAGCCGCGGGTACACAGCATCTTCACTGCGATTTCAATTTCACTGAGTCTCGGGTGGAGACAGCGTGGCCATCATTACGCCATTCGTGCAGGTCGGAACTTACCCGACAAGGAATTTCGCTACCTTAGGACCGTTATAGTTACGGCCGCCGTTTACCGGGGCTTCGATCAAGAGCTTCGACCGAAGTCTAACCCCATCAATTAACCTTCCGGCACCGGGCAGGCGTCACACCGTATACGTCATCTTTCGATTTTGCACAGTGCTGTGTTTTTAATAAACAGTTGCAGCCACCTGGTATCTGCGACTCCCAGCAGCTTAGAGAGCAAGTCTCATCACCGCGAGGAGCGTACCTTCTCCCGAAGTTACGGTACCATTTTGCCTAGTTCCTTCACCCGAGTTCTCTCAAGCGCCTTGGTATTCTCTACCTGATCACCTGTGTCGGTTTGGGGTACGATTGCTTATAACCTATCGCTTAGAGGCTTTTCCCGGAAGCATGGCATCAATGACTTCATCACCGTAGTGACTCGACATCGGGTCTCAGCCTTAAGATAGTCCGGATTTGCCTAAACTATCAGCCTACACCCTTGAACTTGGACGACCGTCGCCAAGCCCACCTAGCCTTCTCCGTCCCCCCATCGCAGTTATAAGCAGTACGGGAATATTAACCCGTTTCCCATCGACTACGCCTTTCGGCCTCGCCTTAGGGGTCGACTTACCCTGCCCCGATTAACGTTGGACAGGAACCCTTGATCTTCCGGCGAGGGAGTTTTTCACTCCCTTTATCGTTACTCATGTCAGCATTCGCACTTCTGATACCTCCAGCAGCCCTTACAGACCACCTTCAACGGCTTACAGAACGCTCCCCTACCCAATATGAACAAGTCATATTGCCGCAGCTTCGGTGTATAGCTTAGCCCCGTTAAATCTTCCGCGCAGGCCGACTCGACCAGTGAGCTATTACGCTTTCTTTAAATGATGGCTGCTTCTAAGCCAACATCCTGGCTGTCTGAGCCTTCCCACATCGTTTCCCACTTAGCTATAACTTTGGGACCTTAGCTGGCGGTCTGGGTTGTTTCCCTCTCCACGACGGACGTTAGCACCCGCCGTGTGTCTCCCGGATAGTACTTACTGGTATTCGGAGTTTGCAAAGGGTTGGTAAGTCGGGATGACCCCCTAGCCTTAACAGTGCTCTACCCCCAGTAGTATTCGTCCGAGGCGCTACCTAAATAGCTTTCGGGGAGAACCAGCTATCTCCAGGTTTGATTGGCCTTTCACCCCTAGCCACAAGTCATCCGCTAATTTTTCAACATTAGTCGGTTCGGTCCTCCAGTAAGTGTTACCTCACCTTCAACCTGCCCATGGCTAGATCACCTGGTTTCGGGTCTAATCCTAGCAACTATGACGCCCAGTTAAGACTCGGTTTCCCTACGGCTCCCCTAAACGGTTAACCTTGCTACTAAAATTAAGTCGCTGACCCATTATACAAAAGGTACGCAGTCACCCAACAAGTGGGCTCCTACTGCTTGTACGTACACGGTTTCAGGTTCTATTTCACTCCCCTCACAGGGGTTCTTTTCGCCTTTCCCTCACGGTACTGGTTCACTATCGGTCAGTCAGGAGTATTTAGCCTTGGAGGATGGTCCCCCCATGTTCAAACAGGATATCACGTGTCCCGTCCTACTCGTTTTCACTAATAATGCGTTGTCGGTTACGGGGCTATCACCCTGTATCGCTGTGCTTTCCAGCACATTCACCTAACGCAAGACTGGCTTAAGGGCTAATCCGATTTCGCTCGCCGCTACTCTCGGAATCTCGGTTGATTTCTCTTCCTTCGGGTACTTAGATGTTTCAGTTCCCCGAGTTCGCCTCGTTACGCTATGTATTCACGTAACGATACGTGCTTATGCACGTGGGTTTCCCCATTCGGAAATCCCAGTCTCAAGTGATTTTTACTATCTAAACTGGGCTTATCGCAAGTTAATACGTCCTTCATCGCCTCTGACTGCCAAGGCATCCACCGTGTACGCTTAGTCACTTAACCATACAACCCCAAGAGGTCTGTATGTTCAAACAACCAAGGTTTATCGTCACTCATTTCCGATCAAGAAAAATAAGGACATTGGTTTTTCGCCGGACTCTACACAAGACACTTGAATGTGTGTTGTTTTGAGAACTCGTTTTTATCATTAAAGATAAAAACTATTGTAATTCAATCATTCGATTGAATTTACTAGTCAGCTTTCCAGATTGTTAAAGAGCATTGTGTTTCTAACTAAAGAACCACTTTCTAATGATTTTCGGCGGCAAAAAAGCCGACTCAACAAAGATAACCTTCATTGAATCTGCATTTACGCAGAAAACAGTTAGAGAGTGGTGGGCGATACCGGGCTCGAACCAGTGACCCCCTCCTTGTAAGGGAGGTGCTCTCCCAACTGAGCTAATCGCCCACGATAGTTTTAATTCCTTCGTGAGAAAGAATGGTGGGTCGTGCAGGATTCGAACCTGCGACCAATTGATTAAAAGTCAACTGCTCTACCAACTGAGCTAACGACCCATACTTCTAAAAGAAGTGGCGTCCCGTAGGGGAGTCGAACCCCTGTTACCGCCGTGAAAGGGCGGTGTCCTAGGCCTCTAGACGAACGGGACTAAGTATTTCTGCCATGTTGTTGGGCAACATGGTGCTCTCTTACATTTTAACCAAGCAATCTGTGTGGACACTGCATCAAACAAGCAGTCTATCGTTTAAGGAGGTGATCCAGCCCCAGGTTCCCCTAGGGCTACCTTGTTACGACTTCACCCCAGTCATGAACCACACCGTGGTAAACGCCCTCCCGAAGGTTAAGCTATCTACTTCTGGTGCAGCCCACTCCCATGGTGTGACGGGCGGTGTGTACAAGGCCCGGGAACGTATTCACCGTGGCATTCTGATCCACGATTACTAGCGATTCCGACTTCATGGAGTCGAGTTGCAGACTCCAATCCGGACTACGACGTACTTTCTGGGATTCGCTCACCATCGCTGGTTGGCAGCCCTCTGTATACGCCATTGTAGCACGTGTGTAGCCCTACTCGTAAGGGCCATGATGACTTGACGTCGTCCCCACCTTCCTCCGGTTTATCACCGGCAGTCTCCCTGGAGTTCCCACCATTACGTGCTGGCAAACAAGGATAAGGGTTGCGCTCGTTGCGGGACTTAACCCAACATTTCACAACACGAGCTGACGACAGCCATGCAGCACCTGTCTCAGAGTTCCCGAAGGCACTAAGCTATCTCTAGCGAATTCTCTGGATGTCAAGAGTAGGTAAGGTTCTTCGCGTTGCATCGAATTAAACCACATGCTCCACCGCTTGTGCGGGCCCCCGTCAATTCATTTGAGTTTTAATCTTGCGACCGTACTCCCCAGGCGGTCTACTTAACGCGTTAGCTCCGAAAGCCAGGACTCAAGGTCCCAACCTCCAAGTAGACATCGTTTACGGCGTGGACTACCAGGGTATCTAATCCTGTTTGCTCCCCACGCTTTCGCATCTGAGCGTCAGTCTTTGTCCAGGGGGCCGCCTTCGCCACCGGTATTCCTTCAGATCTCTACGCATTTCACCGCTACACCTGAAATTCTACCCCCCTCTACAAGACTCTAGTCTGCCAGTTCAAAATGCTGTTCCGAGGTTGAGCCCCGGGCTTTCACATCTTGCTTAACAGACCGCCTGCATGCGCTTTACGCCCAGTAATTCCGATTAACGCTCGCACCCTCCGTATTACCGCGGCTGCTGGCACGGAGTTAGCCGGTGCTTCTTCTGTTGCTAACGTCAAACGGCAACGCTATTAACGTTACCGCCTTCCTCACAACTGAAAGTACTTTACAACCCGAAGGCCTTCTTCATACACGCGGCATGGCTGCATCAGGGTTTCCCCCATTGTGCAATATTCCCCACTGCTGCCTCCCGTAGGAGTCTGGACCGTGTCTCAGTTCCAGTGTGGCTGATCATCCTCTCAAACCAGCTAGGGATCGTCGCCTTGGTGAGCCATTACCCCACCAACTAGCTAATCCCACCTGGGCTAATCTTGACGCGAGAGGTCCGAAGATCCCCCTCTTTGGCCCGTAGGCATTATGCGGTATTAGCTATCGTTTCCAATAGTTATCCCCCACATCAAGGCATATTCCCAGGCATTACTCACCCGTCCGCCGCTCGTCAGCAAATTAGCAAGCTAATTCCTGTTACCGCTCGACTTGCATGTGTTAGGCCTGCCGCCAGCGTTCAATCTGAGCCATGATCAAACTCTTCAATTTAAAGTTTTTGATGGCTCAATGAATACTGATTGAATATCGATAACTAGAAGCTAGTCATGATATTCGAATTGACTGTGCCAAAGCTTAAGTAAACTTAAGTTTTGTATTGGTCACTCAGTTCATTGATGCCAAATTCATTGTTACTTAAAAAGTCACAATGAACAGTTTTGACTATTCATTTCACGAGTGCCCACACAGATTGCATGGTCAAATTGTTAAAGAACGTTGACTTTCAATACCTTAGCGTTGAACGCTTCAGCAAGTCAGGACGCGTATAATACGCTTCTCAACTTTTAAGTCAAGATAAAACTTTCATCTTTTTAATCATTCGATTAAAACATAAAAACCTTATATTGACTCCGCTCACACCGCTTGATGCTAGAGCGAAATAAAAGCCCGTTGTTGCCAACGGGCTCTCAAAATTGAAGCCTGGCGATGACCTACTCTCACATGGGGAGACCCCACACTACCATCGGCGCTATTACGTTTCACTACTGAGTTCGGCATGGGATCAGGTGGGTCCATAATGCTATGGTCGCCAAGCAAATTCGGTTTATCTTACGCCGTAGCGGAAGATACAATCTGGGAAAATCTAACTAGTTACAATATTCGTTCTTAACACGCATTCAAGCGTTATGGAGTCCGTAAAACCCCTTGGGTGTTGTATGGTTAAGCCTCACGGGCAATTAGTACAGGTTAGCTCAATGCCTCGCAGCACTTACACACCCTGCCTATCAACGTCGTAGTCTTCGACAACCCTTTAGAGACCTTAAAGGTCTAGAGATGACTCATCTTGAGGCTCGCTTCGCGCTTAGATGCTTTCAGCGCTTATCGATTCCGAACGTAGCTACCGGGCAATGCTATTGGCATAACAACCCGAACACCAGCGGTTCGTCCACTCCGGTCCTCTCGTACTAGGAGCAGCCCCTCTCAATCATCTAACGCCCACGGCAGATAGGGACCGAACTGTCTCACGACGTTCTAAACCCAGCTCGCGTACCACTTTAAATGGCGAACAGCCATACCCTTGGGACCGACTTCAGCCCCAGGATGTGATGAGCCGACATCGAGGTGCCAAACACCGCCGTCGATATGAACTCTTGGGCGGTATCAGCCTGTTATCCCCGGAGTACCTTTTATCCGTTGAGCGATGGCCCTTCCATTCAGAACCACCGGATCACTATGACCTGCTTTCGCACCTGCTCGAATTGTCATTCTCGCAGTCAAGCGGGCTTATGCCATTGCACTAACCTCACGATGTCCGACCGTGATTAGCCCACCTTCGTGCTCCTCCGTTACTCTTTGGGAGGAGACCGCCCCAGTCAAACTACCCACCAGGCACTGTCCGCACCCCCGATTAGGGGGCGACGTTAGAACATCAAGCATACAAGGGTGGTATTTCAAGATTGCCTCCACATCATCTAGCGACAATGCTTCAAAGGCTCCCACCTATCCTACACATGTAGGGTCAATGTTCAGTGCCAAGCTGTAGTAAAGGTTCACGGGGTCTTTCCGTCTAGCCGCGGGTACACAGCATCTTCACTGCGATTTCAATTTCACTGAGTCTCGGGTGGAGACAGCGTGGCCATCATTACGCCATTCGTGCAGGTCGGAACTTACCCGACAAGGAATTTCGCTACCTTAGGACCGTTATAGTTACGGCCGCCGTTTACCGGGGCTTCGATCAAGAGCTTCGACCGAAGTCTAACCCCATCAATTAACCTTCCGGCACCGGGCAGGCGTCACACCGTATACGTCATCTTTCGATTTTGCACAGTGCTGTGTTTTTAATAAACAGTTGCAGCCACCTGGTATCTGCGACTCCCAGCAGCTTAGAGAGCAAGTCTCATCACCGCGAGGAGCGTACCTTCTCCCGAAGTTACGGTACCATTTTGCCTAGTTCCTTCACCCGAGTTCTCTCAAGCGCCTTGGTATTCTCTACCTGATCACCTGTGTCGGTTTGGGGTACGATTGCTTATAACCTATCGCTTAGAGGCTTTTCCCGGAAGCATGGCATCAATGACTTCATCACCGTAGTGACTCGACATCGGGTCTCAGCCTTAAGATAGTCCGGATTTGCCTAAACTATCAGCCTACACCCTTGAACTTGGACGACCGTCGCCAAGCCCACCTAGCCTTCTCCGTCCCCCCATCGCAGTTATAAGCAGTACGGGAATATTAACCCGTTTCCCATCGACTACGCCTTTCGGCCTCGCCTTAGGGGTCGACTTACCCTGCCCCGATTAACGTTGGACAGGAACCCTTGATCTTCCGGCGAGGGAGTTTTTCACTCCCTTTATCGTTACTCATGTCAGCATTCGCACTTCTGATACCTCCAGCAGCCCTTACAGACCACCTTCAACGGCTTACAGAACGCTCCCCTACCCAATATGAACAAGTCATATTGCCGCAGCTTCGGTGTATAGCTTAGCCCCGTTAAATCTTCCGCGCAGGCCGACTCGACCAGTGAGCTATTACGCTTTCTTTAAATGATGGCTGCTTCTAAGCCAACATCCTGGCTGTCTGAGCCTTCCCACATCGTTTCCCACTTAGCTATAACTTTGGGACCTTAGCTGGCGGTCTGGGTTGTTTCCCTCTCCACGACGGACGTTAGCACCCGCCGTGTGTCTCCCGGATAGTACTTACTGGTATTCGGAGTTTGCAAAGGGTTGGTAAGTCGGGATGACCCCCTAGCCTTAACAGTGCTCTACCCCCAGTAGTATTCGTCCGAGGCGCTACCTAAATAGCTTTCGGGGAGAACCAGCTATCTCCAGGTTTGATTGGCCTTTCACCCCTAGCCACAAGTCATCCGCTAATTTTTCAACATTAGTCGGTTCGGTCCTCCAGTAAGTGTTACCTCACCTTCAACCTGCCCATGGCTAGATCACCTGGTTTCGGGTCTAATCCTAGCAACTATGACGCCCAGTTAAGACTCGGTTTCCCTACGGCTCCCCTAAACGGTTAACCTTGCTACTAAAATTAAGTCGCTGACCCATTATACAAAAGGTACGCAGTCACCCAACAAGTGGGCTCCTACTGCTTGTACGTACACGGTTTCAGGTTCTATTTCACTCCCCTCACAGGGGTTCTTTTCGCCTTTCCCTCACGGTACTGGTTCACTATCGGTCAGTCAGGAGTATTTAGCCTTGGAGGATGGTCCCCCCATGTTCAAACAGGATATCACGTGTCCCGTCCTACTCGTTTTCACTAATAATGCGTTGTCGGTTACGGGGCTATCACCCTGTATCGCTGTGCTTTCCAGCACATTCACCTAACGCAAGACTGGCTTAAGGGCTAATCCGATTTCGCTCGCCGCTACTCTCGGAATCTCGGTTGATTTCTCTTCCTTCGGGTACTTAGATGTTTCAGTTCCCCGAGTTCGCCTCGTTACGCTATGTATTCACGTAACGATACGTGCTTATGCACGTGGGTTTCCCCATTCGGAAATCCCAGTCTCAAGTGATTTTTACTATCTAAACTGGGCTTATCGCAAGTTAATACGTCCTTCATCGCCTCTGACTGCCAAGGCATCCACCGTGTACGCTTAGTCACTTAACCATACAACCCCAAGAGGTCTGTATGTTCAAACAACCAAGGTTTATCGTCACTCATTTCCGATCAAGAAAAATGAGGACATTGGTTTTTCGCCGGACTCTACACAAGACACTTGAATGTGTGTTGTTTTGAGAACTCGTTTTTATCATTAAAGATAAAAACTATTGTAATTGAATCTATTGATTCAATTTACTAGTCAGCTTTCCAGATTGTTAAAGAACAGGTGTTTTGATCATCAGAGATGAAAAATCCACTTTCTAATCACACTCTGTCGAATGTCTTTAGAAAGTGGTGGAGCTATGCGGGATCGAACCGCAGACCTCCTGCGTGCAAGGCAGGCGCTCTCCCAGCTGAGCTATAACCCCAACGTATAAAAAGACTGTTTACCGCCACTTTTTCTGGGAGAAAAAGTGGTGGGTCTGAGTGGACTTGAACCACCGACCTCACCCTTATCAGGGGTGCGCTCTAACCACCTGAGCTACAGACCCAAGTCTTTTTTGCGTTCTTTTACATTTTAACCAAGCAATCTGTGTGGACACTGCATCAAACAAGCAGTCTATCGTTTAAGGAGGTGATCCAGCCCCAGGTTCCCCTAGGGCTACCTTGTTACGACTTCACCCCAGTCATGAACCACACCGTGGTAAACGCCCTCCCGAAGGTTAAGCTATCTACTTCTGGTGCAGCCCACTCCCATGGTGTGACGGGCGGTGTGTACAAGGCCCGGGAACGTATTCACCGTGGCATTCTGATCCACGATTACTAGCGATTCCGACTTCATGGAGTCGAGTTGCAGACTCCAATCCGGACTACGACGTACTTTCTGGGATTCGCTCACCATCGCTGGTTGGCAGCCCTCTGTATACGCCATTGTAGCACGTGTGTAGCCCTACTCGTAAGGGCCATGATGACTTGACGTCGTCCCCACCTTCCTCCGGTTTATCACCGGCAGTCTCCCTGGAGTTCCCACCATTACGTGCTGGCAAACAAGGATAAGGGTTGCGCTCGTTGCGGGACTTAACCCAACATTTCACAACACGAGCTGACGACAGCCATGCAGCACCTGTCTCAGAGTTCCCGAAGGCACTAAGCTATCTCTAGCGAATTCTCTGGATGTCAAGAGTAGGTAAGGTTCTTCGCGTTGCATCGAATTAAACCACATGCTCCACCGCTTGTGCGGGCCCCCGTCAATTCATTTGAGTTTTAATCTTGCGACCGTACTCCCCAGGCGGTCTACTTAACGCGTTAGCTCCGAAAGCCAGGACTCAAGGTCCCAACCTCCAAGTAGACATCGTTTACGGCGTGGACTACCAGGGTATCTAATCCTGTTTGCTCCCCACGCTTTCGCATCTGAGCGTCAGTCTTTGTCCAGGGGGCCGCCTTCGCCACCGGTATTCCTTCAGATCTCTACGCATTTCACCGCTACACCTGAAATTCTACCCCCCTCTACAAGACTCTAGTCTGCCAGTTCAAAATGCTGTTCCGAGGTTGAGCCCCGGGCTTTCACATCTTGCTTAACAGACCGCCTGCATGCGCTTTACGCCCAGTAATTCCGATTAACGCTCGCACCCTCCGTATTACCGCGGCTGCTGGCACGGAGTTAGCCGGTGCTTCTTCTGTTGCTAACGTCAAACGGCAACGCTATTAACGTTACCGCCTTCCTCACAACTGAAAGTACTTTACAACCCGAAGGCCTTCTTCATACACGCGGCATGGCTGCATCAGGGTTTCCCCCATTGTGCAATATTCCCCACTGCTGCCTCCCGTAGGAGTCTGGACCGTGTCTCAGTTCCAGTGTGGCTGATCATCCTCTCAAACCAGCTAGGGATCGTCGCCTTGGTGAGCCATTACCCCACCAACTAGCTAATCCCACCTGGGCTAATCTTGACGCGAGAGGTCCGAAGATCCCCCTCTTTGGCCCGTAGGCATTATGCGGTATTAGCTATCGTTTCCAATAGTTATCCCCCACATCAAGGCATATTCCCAGGCATTACTCACCCGTCCGCCGCTCGTCAGCAAATTAGCAAGCTAATTCCTGTTACCGCTCGACTTGCATGTGTTAGGCCTGCCGCCAGCGTTCAATCTGAGCCATGATCAAACTCTTCAATTTAAAGTTTTTGATGGCTCAATGAATACTGATTGAATATCGATAACTAGAAGCTAGTCATGATATTCGAATTGACTGTGCCAAAGCTTAAGTAAACTTAAGTTTTGTATTGGTCACTCAGTTCATTGATGCCAAATTCATTGTTACTTAAAAAGTCACAATGAACAGTTTTGACTATTCATTTCACGAGTGCCCACACAGATTGCATGGTCAAATTGTTAAAGAACATACTGACTTCGTAGCGGGCTTAGCGCCTTGCTCCGTGTCAGTGAGGTCGTATTATAGGGAGTTCGATCGGTTTGGCAAGGCCCTTTTTCCAAAAAGAATCGATTTCCTTTTCAAGTGATTAAATAAGCACCAAACCGATAAAAAGGACACCTAAAACTGTTTAAAAGTCGTGGTAAACCGAGAAACAGCGGCCCAATCTGTATATTCAACTTCTTTACTGGTATCCGTTTCACCGCCAGTTATACGCATAATGAGCTGAATCATAGTGCGATCGAACAAGTTATAGCGTGGATAACGTAAGGCGCCAGCAAATACAGCTTGTAAGCTTGGGCACCAGGGTGACTTCAGTAAGAACTTTTTCATATACGCACTGGTTTCTGGTGTGTTCTTCCCTTCTTTACGCGCTGTCAGGTTTACACAGAAAAAAGCAACTTTGTATTGTTCTAAAGCTTGAAGGTTCTTTTCAATAAATTGGTATAGCTTCTTGCTTAAGTGGCCATATCGAACGGCCGCACCGATCAAAACACGGTCATACTTCTGCCATTCAATCTCAGGCAAACAATTGAGGTCTTGAAGCGTACATTCACAATCCTGACCCAATTCCCTCTTTATATAGTCAAGAATCTTAATCGTCTGACCATCCGTACTCGAGTGCAGTAATAAAACCTGTTCCACTTTGGCTCCTTAGTTTCGCCAGAATGTTGGTGTAAATAAGACTAATAATGTGAAGACCTCAAGGCGACCAAATAACATCGCAATGATCAGTATCCACTTAGCAGCTGAATTCACTTCTCCAAAATGTACTGCAACTTCGCCAAGTCCTGGACCTAAATTATTCAGCGTCGCAGCAACAGCTGAAAATGCCGTCAATTCATCAATACCCGTCGCAATCAATGCCAGCATACACACCACAAACACCAGAGCGTATGCCGAGAAAAATCCCCACACTGCGTCAACCACACGTTGAGGCAATGCTTTGTTACCCACTTTAATAGTGTAAACCGCACGTGGGTGTACCAAGCGCTTAAGTTCACGCACCCCTTGTAAGAAGAGAAGCAACATTCGTATCACTTTCATGCCGCCGCCGGTCGAGCCAGCACAGCCGCCTACAAAAGAGGAAAACAGTAATAAGACAGGTAAGAAAAGTGGCCACTCGGAAAAACTGGTCGTGGTAAAACCTGCTGTTGTCGAAATAGAGACCGTCTGAAACAGCGCCTGATCAAACGCATCATAATAAGAGTCATACGAGTGATGCTTCAATAACATGCCAAAGCAAATCGCCAGCAAGATAAATTGGGCGCCGAAGAAAGCACGAAATTCAGGATCACGCCAATAAGTCCGTAAATTCACCCCGCCATTGGCAAAAGCAGCAAAGTGAAGTGAAAAATTACACGCCGATATCAACAGGAAGACAACGGTGATCATGTTAATGGTTGGACTATTAAAATACCCCATGCTGGCATCGTGGGTAGAGAAACCACCAATTGCGATGGTCGAGAAACTGTGTGAGACCGCATCAAAAGGCGTCATCCCCGCCATCCAGAAAGCGAACGCACAACTGACCGTTAATGCCAGATAGATATACCACAAGGTTTTAGCCGTTTCGGCAATCCGCGGCGTCATCTTTGAATCTTTAACTGGACCAGGAATTTCCGCACGATATAGCTGCATGCCACCGATACCGAGCACTGGTAAAATCGCGACTGCTAATACAATGATCCCCATCCCACCAAACCACTGTAATAACTGGCGATAAAATAAAATCGCTTTCGGTAAATCATCCAATCCGACGATCACCGTCGCCCCCGTTGTAGTTAGGGCAGAAAACGATTCAAAAAAGGCATCAGTTACAGATAGGTCTGGGGTTTTCGATAGCAAGAAAGGCACCGCACCTGCGCTACCGATTACCGTCCAGAATAGGACAACAATCAAAAAGCCATCACGAGCTTTTAATTCATGGCGATGTCGACGGTTTGGCAACCATAAAACAGCGCCCCCCATTAATAGAAGGAAAAAAGTCACCACGAAAGGGAAACCGGCACCATCACGATAAAATAATGCCACCATCGCAGGCACTAGCATAGTAACACTGAACAAGGCGAGCAAAAGCCCGACGATTCTTATGATTGAACGAAACTGCATGAACTAGCTGGCTCTCATCCTAAACAATATGGTTATGCGTTTAACGCTCGACAGTTTTGGCAGTCAAGGTGCCGCCACTACGATTGACTAAAGCCAAACAAAAAGCATCAACACAGCGACAATCAATCTCGGCCATCACATGCACATTCTCGGTGTAACTGGCGGTCAAGGTGCTACCTGAATGCTCAGCAAGCAATGTCTCCACCAGCGAAACTTGATTATAAGCACAGCAGATCTCAACCTCAGACATGATGACTTTCTCTTGTGTTTTCAGCAGCGTTAATGCTTGCTGAACGCCACCACCATAGGCTTTTACTAAACCACCGGTGCCTAATTTAATCCCACCCGAATACCGTGTCACCACTGCGGTTAGCTCACCGACACCAGACCCCGTTAGTTGAGCTAGTATGGGTTTACCCGCGGTACCGGAAGGTTCGCCATCATCGCTAAAGCCCCATTTCATTGAATCTGACGGCCTGCCAGCAACAAAAGCCCAGCAATTATGACGGGCATCAGCATGCTGTGTTTTGATCTGCTGCACAAAGGCTTTGGCAGCTTCCACCGTAGGGGTGTGCGCAAGATAAGTAATAAAACGGCTTTTCTTGATTTCTTCTTCACACGAGGCACTCGCCGCGGGTATTAAATACGGTTCTGAAGCTGTCATTTAAAAACAATTTGGTCATGGTTTAGTAACCGAGCAGGATACCACAACCAATACAATAACCCTTCCCATTCTGCGTATAACCACCAGCAAAATAGCTGTTTTACTGCTCCCCCCTTAGATACGGCTTTTTAATCATCAACACGTAAGATTGGCTTTCTTTGCTCGATCCCCACCAAAAACAGCAACAATTTAACAACATATTTCGACTTAACCATCTGCGCGAATCATGTAAAAACTCTTTCATATCAAGGTTCAAGATTCGCCTACACTATTTTGTATGTTTATTTCGCACCCAAAAGTTAAACAATTGTTTTAAATAAGTGTTGTATTTGCTAAATATCGGGTTCACACTAAATTTGTCTGGTACAGGTCAAACCACTAAATCAAGCCAGCTTAGACTGGAATTCACGGAGATAGAACATGATTTACCAAGGTGAAACCCTATCCGTAGACTATCTGGAAGATGGTATTGCGGAGCTCAACCTCAACGCCCCTAGTAGTGTCAATAAATTTGATATCAAAACCCTTGAGTGCTTCAGCGAAGCGCTTAATGCCCTTTACCAACAAAACGACCTCAAAGGCCTGATTGTGACATCAGCCAAAGGTGCATTTGTGGTGGGTGCGGATATTACCGAATTTATGGGCTTATTCGCTAAGACAGAACAAGAACTGTCTCAATGGTTAACGCGTGCCAATGATATCTTTAATAAATTAGAAGACCTGCCCGTGCCAACACTTTCGGCTATTAATGGTCATGCACTCGGCGGCGGCTGTGAATGCGTGCTTGCAACGGATTTTCGCTTAGCCGATAGCACTGCACGCATAGGGTTACCTGAAACCAAGTTAGGGATCATGCCCGGCTTTGGTGGGACAGTACGCTTACCGCGTTTGATTGGTGCCGATTCGGCAATGGAAATCATCACCGCAGGTAAAGATAAAAAAGCACCAGATGCACTCAAACTAGGCCTAGTTGATGCGGTGGTTGCACCAGATGCATTGCGCGACAATGCGATAGCAATGGTCAAAGATGCCATTGCGGGTAAATTAAATTGGCAGCAACGCCGAGAACAAAAGAAATCCCCTCTTTTACTTAATCGCACCGAAGCCATGATGAGCTTTACTATGGCTAAAGCCATGGTGGCTCAAGTTGCAGGCAAACATTACCCCGCCCCAATGGCTGCGGTAATGACGATTGAAGAAGCGGCACGTATGTCGCGCGATGACGCCTTAGTTGTCGAAAACAAACACTTCGTTAAACTGGCAAAAACCGATGTTGCTCAGGCGCTAGTTGGATTATTCCTTAATGACCAATTTATTAAAGGTAATGCTAAACAAGCCGCCAAAGCGGGTAAGCCTACGACTAAAGGGGCGGTACTGGGCGCGGGCATCATGGGAGGCGGCATTGCTTATCAATCTGCCCTCAAAGGTGTGCCTGTATTAATGAAAGACATTGCGGAGCCATCGCTCGAACTGGGCATGAACGAAGCAACCAAGCTACTCAATAAACAGCTAGAACGCGGTCGTATCGACGGCTTTAAAATGGCAGGGATTATCTCCTCAATCACCCCAAGCCTAAGTTATGCCGGTATCGAGCAAGCCGATGTGATCGTCGAAGCCGTGGTTGAGAATCCAAAAGTAAAAGCAGCAGTACTGGCAGAAGTTGAGCAGCATGTCTCTGCAGAGACTGTGGTGACCTCCAATACCTCAACCATTCCAATCAACTTATTAGCAGAATCACTACAACGCCCTGAGAATTTCTGTGGCATGCACTTTTTCAACCCCGTGCACCGCATGCCTTTGGTTGAAATCATCCGTGGCGAAAAAACCTCAGACGACACCATCAACCGCGTTGTGGCTTACGCCGCCAAAATGGGTAAATCCCCTATCGTCGTTAACGACTGCCCCGGCTTCTTCGTCAACCGCGTACTCTTTCCTTACTTTGCAGGCTTTAGCATGTTGTTACGCGACGGCGCAGACTTTGCGCAAGTCGATAAGGTGATGGAGAAACAATTCGGTTGGCCAATGGGCCCGGCTTACTTGCTTGATGTCGTCGGTATTGATACCGCCCATCATGCCCAAGCCGTGATGGCAGAAGGTTTCCCTGAGCGCATGAACAAAGATTACAAAGATGCGGTTGATGTGATGTTCGAAAGCGGCCGGTTTGGCCAGAAAAACGGGAAAGGCTTCTTTAGCTACTCTATCGACCGCAAAGGCAAGCCGAAGAAAGCACGCGATCCTCAAGTAGCTGAATTACTGTCGCCTGTTTTGGGTACCGCGGCCGAATACAGTAGCGAAGAAATCATTGCACGCACCATGGTGCCAATGATCAACGAAGTCGTGCGTTGTTTAGAAGAAAACATTATTGCGACCCCAGCGGAAGCGGATATGGCGCTGGTATATGGCTTAGGTTTCCCACCTTTCCGTGGTGGTGTATTCCGCTACTTAGACACAATGGGATTAGCACAATACGTTGCAATGGCCGATGCGTATGCTCACCTTGGGGCAATTTACCAAGTGCCAACAGGCCTACGTGCAAAAGCGGAAAAAGGCGAAAGCTACTACGCTATCGACAACGCATCAGCACCATTTAACGCTTAAGGACGAGGGATAAACCATGAACAACGCTGTTATTGTAGATTGTATCCGTACCCCGATGGGACGTTCGAAAGCGGGTGCATTTAGGCATGTCCGTGCTGAAGATTTATCTGCACACTTAATGAAGGGCTTATTAAGCCGCAACCCACAAGTTGACCCCACTCAAATCGAAGATATTTACTGGGGTTGTGTCCAACAAACCCTAGAGCAAGGTTTTAATATTGGCCGTAACGCAGCCTTAATCGCAGGGATCCCACACACTGTAGGCGCAACCACCGTTAACCGCTTATGTGGTTCATCGATGCAAGCACTGCATGATGCAACCCGCGCGATCATGGTCGGCGATGCTGAAACCTGCATTATTGGGGGGGTTGAACACATGGGCCATGTACCGATGAACCATGGCGTGGATTTCCATCCAGGCATGTCCAAATCAGTCGCTAGAGCGGCAGGCATGATGGGACTAACGGCTGAAATGCTTGGTCGTATGCACGGTATTAGCCGTGAGATGCAAGATGAGTTTGCTGCACGATCGCATCGCTTGGCCTACGCTGCAACGGTTGAAGGGCGCTTCAAAAATGAAATATTACCGATTGAAGGCCACGATGAAAACGGTGCGCTCAAACTGTTTGATTATGATGAAGTGATACGCCCAGAAACAACCGTTGAAGGGTTGGCTGGATTACGCCCAGTCTTTGATCCTGTCAATGGTACTGTCACCGCAGGGACTTCATCTGCACTCTCCGACGGTGCATCGGCCATGCTAGTAATGAGCGAGGATCGTGCCAAAGCGCTCGGTTTAACGATTCGTGCAAGAGTGAAATCGATGGCGGTTGCTGGCTGCGATCCATCCATCATGGGTTACGGCCCTGTTCCTGCGACCCAAAAAGCGTTAAAACGAGCAGGCCTCAATATCAGTGATATTGGGATGATCGAACTCAACGAAGCCTTCGCCGCTCAATCACTCCCGTGTGCTAAAGATCTCGACTTGCTTGATAAAGTAGAAGAGAAAGTGAACCTCAATGGCGGTGCTATCGCGCTAGGCCATCCACTCGGCTGTTCAGGGTCACGGATCTCGACCACCTTGATTAACCTGATGGAGCATCGCGATGTGCAATTTGGCCTCGCCACTATGTGTATCGGTTTAGGCCAAGGGATCGCGACTATCTTTGAGCGGGTTGAATAATCGATTCATCACCGATACTTTTACAGGCCCACTTCGGTGGGCTTTTCTTTATATAACAAAAACTCACCTACCATCCATGCATCATAATCATAGATAAAATGATAAAGTTTCATTTTATTCATAGTCACTTGCCAGCTACACTCTCTTCATCAAAACAGACTTACTTTTCCATTTACCGGAGTATTCCTATGTTTAAGGCACTTGTTCTCGATCAGGAAGATAAAAAAACCATCGCGGGTATTCGTCAATTAGAGACGGATCAACTACCCGAAGGTGATGTTCTGATCGATGTAGATTACTCATCGCTAAACTACAAAGATGGCTTAGCAATCACAGGTAAAGGAAGAATTGTTCGTCAATTCCCAATGGTTCCTGGTATTGATTTAGCAGGTAAAGTGGTTGAATCTACCGATGATCGCTACCAAGCTGGCGACAGTGTGGTACTCACAGGCTGGGGTGTTGGTGAAGGTCACTGGGGTGGCATGGCAGAAAAAGCGCGTCTAAAAGCAGATTGGTTAGTACCACTGCCGAAAAAATTAGACGGCAAACAAGCCATGATGATCGGCACTGCAGGTCTAACCGCTATGTTGTGTGTACAGGCAATTGTTGATGCAGGCGTTAAACCAGAAGCGGGTGAGATCATTGTTACAGGTGCAAGCGGTGGTGTTGGTTCAGTTGCCGTCACACTACTCACTCAGTTGGGTTACCAAGTAGCAGCAGTCACAGGTCGTATCGAAGAAAATGGTGAGCTACTTAAACAGCTTGGTGCAGGCCGTATCATCGAACGTGGTGAATTTGAAGAACCCGCTCGTCCGCTTGAAAAACAAGTATGGGCTGGCGCTGTAGATACTGTTGGCAGCAAAATATTAGCAAAAGTATTGGCACAAATGGACTACAACGGTGCGGTTGCGGCGTGTGGCCTCGCCGGTGGTTTTGATTTACCAACAACAGTGATGCCATTCATTCTGCGTAACGTACGCCTACAAGGTGTTGATTCCGTATCTTGCCCGTTTGAAAAGCGCCAGCAAGCTTGGCAACGTTTGGAAGAATTATTACCAGCAAGCTTCTACCAACAAGCCTGCCGTGAAGTTGCACTAGAAGAAGTACCTGAGTGTGCAGAGGCAATCACTCGTGGCCAAATCACGGGTCGCGTCGTTATTAAGCTATAAATGGTTATCAAGCTATAGCAAGATAACTCAACAAAAAATGACTACCTTGGCCAGCAATATGCTGGCCTTTTTTATGACCGTATTTTGTGATCGCCACAATCTCGGTGACATCAGACTTAGGCTAACCCCATATCGCGAATGCGCTTTGCGATAAGCTTGCCACACTCCTCTTGGATCAGGTTGCGGAGCCAGATCTGCGAGGCAGAATGCTCACACCTTGGATGCCAAATCAATGAATAATCAAACGGCTCAAATTTAAAGGGTAATGGCTTCACCACTAAATCATGCCTTTCAGCCACCAAGTACGCCAAATCCGCAGGTACTGTGATCATCAGTGGCATTTTATCGACAATAGTCAGTGCGGCTTCCAAGTGATACGCCCGTAATACCATTTTACGCTCGGGATACCCCCTTAGTGCCTCATCAATTAATGCTTTCACTCCATCACTGATCGCGATCATCGCATGGGGAGATGTGAGGTAATCATCCAAGGTTAATACTTTATCTGCCAAAGGATGATTCCGTGACAACAAACAAAACACACTCACTAACCCCAAACTGTCTTTGCACAAAGGTTCTACTGGCCCTGTCGGTCGGCAGATCGCCATATCACAGCCGTCAGAGGTGAGTTGCGTCAGCAAGTGATCATGTTGCAATGGGG
Source organism: Photobacterium sanguinicancri (assembly GCF_024346675.1). NCBI lineage: Bacteria > Pseudomonadati > Pseudomonadota > Gammaproteobacteria > Vibrionales > Vibrionaceae > Photobacterium > Photobacterium sanguinicancri. The sequence goes on along the minus strand of NZ_AP024850.1, from coordinate 14,600 downwards.
CAAACTCTAACGAAATATTCGGCGCTTCTTCATAAATACGCGGCAAGGCAAACGGCAAAATGGTTTGCATCGCGTAGTCGGTCGTGGCGATTACAAAGTGCTGATCGCACAACACAGGCTGAAAGTCATTCGGGGTAAGTAGGATACGTAATGCTTCAAGTGGATCGTTTAAAGCTTCACTCAATTCGAGCGCACGCTGCGTCGGCAGCAAGTGTTGCCCTTGGCGAGTAAAAAGCGGATCAGATAAAAGTTCACGTAAACGGCCAAGCACCCGACTCATTGCCGACTGACTTAAATTCAACCGTACTGCGGCCCGACTGACACTGCCTTCTTCCAGTAAGACCTTCAGTGCCACCAGCAGATTGAGATCGCGACGATAAACTTCTTCCAGCTCCATAAACTTCACCTTAACGTTAGACCGTTAAATTATGCAGCGTGAGATAAAAAAAATCCCGCGATATTAAGCGGGGAAGCCCAAGAAAATAGGGAGAGTGTATTCGTGAGATACGGTACCTAAACTTATTTCAATTCTTCTTCTTCAAGTTCAGAGGTATTCATGAGTTCAAACCACAAGCCAAGGGCTGCTGCAATCACACCGCCCAGTGCGAATAAGCTTGCGTCTGCGGGGCCGCGTAACACCAATGAACAAAAGGTGATAAAACACAACACGCTATAAATGGTGAGACGATCGAGGTGAGTCAACATAATGCCTCCTAATCCTTTAGAAAAACGTTAACGACTTGTTAATTAAGTTACACCCTTTGTTTTGTTTTGCCAACCCTTATTGATTAATTCTTATCCATCAGTATGATCAACAATTCGAAACTAAAGATGTGTGTATGATGACTGCTATTTTTGACAACCCAACTCACAGCTTGGAAGCACAGGGGCTTCGTTGCCCAGAACCAGTAATGATGGTACGCAAAACAGTAAGGAAGATGACTGAAGGCGAAACCCTATTAATCATTGCTGATGATCCCTCTACCACGCGTGATATCCCAAGCTTTTGTCGCTTTATGGATCACACCTTAGTGGCATCGGAAATCGACAACCTGCCTTACCGTTTTCTCATTCGCAAAGGCAGCGAAAAGTAAAAAGGCAGCTCAATGAGCTGCCTTTTTGTTATCTCTCTTGCTGCTCATAGCTTTCACGAACTAGATTACGGGCAGTCTCTACCTCATGCCGTAACTCTCGCAGTTCTTTTTTCATTGGAATGACATAGCGTAGCCGTACTAAAGCATCCACCGATAGATAAGTCGTAACAATCGCCCCGACTACCATAGGTAACCACATGTCAGTTAACACCATACCGAGTACATTTAACGCAAGTGCAATGTGAAAAAGCCAGCACTGGCTCTTCGGCGAAATGGCGAGATAACGGATCATAACAACCTCCTATCTTGGCTCAACTTAAGCACTTCCAACTTAGCACAACTGATATAAACAACCAGATGCAAAGGTCACAGTTCATTGATTTTCCATTCAATAATCACAGTGACAACAAGGGCATTAATCGACCAAATATACCACACCATTCTACAACACAAATTACGTGCCAGTGTTCCACGTGGAACACGCTCCCCCAATCGACACCTTGCTCGTCGCCAGCTTATAAGCCAACCGCCGCCGCAATTGCCAGTCCGGCAAATAAGGTCGCGGTAATTTTACGGATCAAATCCAACGGCATTTTATCTGCAGAAAGTTTACCAATAAGCACCACTGGCACGTTCGCCAATAACATGCCCACGGTCGTCCCTATCACCACCAGCAATAAAGCATCATGGTATTTAGCCCCCAACATAGTAGTTGCGACTTGAGTTTTGTCGCCAATTTCCGCAATAAAGAAGGCAATAAAACTGGCAACAAAAGGCCCTCGGTTTGAGATTTTCTCATCGTCATCAAGCTTATCTGGAATAAGAATCCAACCAGCCATTGCAACGAAGCTAATCACAAGTACCCATTTGAGTACCTCTGGTGTTAGGTAGTCTGCAACCACAACACCAAGCCAAGCAGCTAAGGCGTGATTGGCAATCGTGGCTAAAAAAATCGCTAAAATGATAGGAAGAGGTTTGCGATAACGGCTTGCCAGCAGCAATGATAACAATTGGGTTTTATCACCAATTTCGGCTAAGGCAACGGTAGTAATAGAAACAGCGAGAACACTCACGACAGATACTCTTGGGGGCGAGGATAATAATTAGAACCATAGGTAAACAGACATGCCCCACCCCGGTTCATGTTGGTTTACCAATGGTCTCGCCAAACTCACTAGTAGGATTAGTGTGAGTCATAATCGCCATGAAGATTTTGCTTCAATTATGTTGACGATTATCTCGATAGATCGAGAGGCTACTCCCCAAAGGAGCCGCAATAATAGCGAGTGTCATTACGGGAAACAAGCGCAAAAGTGTAAATGCTTACGAACAAAAAAAGGCTAACACTCAGTGCTAGCCTTTCATTTAACCACTTATCTTCGCGGTATTAACGCCAATAGCAAGATTAAGATATTGGACTCAATACAATCTCGACACGACGGTTTTGTGCGCGACCTTGCTCGGAATTATTTGACGCAATCGGATGAGCCTCACCCATACCTTTAGTCATTACACGGTTTACACCCACACCTTGACGAATAAGGTGGTTACTCACTTCACTCGCACGTACTTGCGATAAACGCAGGTTATATTGTGCAGTGCCTTTACTGTCGGTAAAGCCGTAAACGTTCAACGCTGTTTTATCATATTCTTTCGCCACTAAAGCAACATTGCTTAAAGCGGTTTTTGCACGACTGCTTAAATCAGATTGATCAAAACCAAACGTAATTTCATTCGGCATATTCAAAATAATATCGTTACCATTACGGGTCACGCTAATGCCTGAAGCTTCAAGTTGCTGACGTAGCTTGGTCTCTTGCACATCCATGTAGTAGCCAATACCACCACCTAATGCAGCACCAGATGCAGCACCAATTAACGCCCCTTTACCACGATCTTTTTTACTTGAAGACGCAACACCGATTGCCGCTCCCGCCATCGCACCAATCAAAGCTCCACTCGTTGCTTTCGCTGTTTGATCTTCACGGGTATATGGGTTAACAGTCGAACACCCGCTAACCATCATAGTCACACCTAAAGCCACTACAACACTGCGTAGCCATTTACTTGCTTTACCACCTGCTTGTACATTCATTGCGTCTACACTCGTTTGTCTTTAGTACGCTCTTAGCATCCATTATGCCGGCGCTTTAATTTCGCCGAATTGTAATGAGCTCAATCATAAAAATCATCAAGGGAATGTCAAAAAAGCACATACAGAGCAAGAATCTGCACTCACCACTAATTTCTCATAGCAATTTAGACCAGGATGGATAAAAAACATGCACTAGCTCTACTCGCACCTTAGCTGGCAAGGTATACTGGTTTGTTATGACATTTTCTTTTAATCCACTAATCTCGCGAAGCTGACAATGCAGAAATTCGATATTAAAACCTTTCAGGGCATGATCCTCGCGCTGCAGGATTACTGGGGCCAGCAGGGTTGTACCATTGTACAACCACTAGACATGGAAGTAGGTGCAGGTACCTCTCACCCAATGACATGTTTACGTGCTCTAGGTCCAGAGCCTATTGCAGCAGCGTACGTACAACCATCTCGCCGTCCTACCGATGGCCGCTATGGTGAGAATCCAAACCGTCTTCAGCACTACTACCAGTTCCAGGTGATCATTAAACCATCACCCGACAACATCCAAGAACTGTACCTAGGTTCACTAGAAGCGCTAGGCGTCGATACGCAAGTACACGATATCCGTTTTGTAGAAGACAACTGGGAAAACCCAACATTGGGTGCCTGGGGTCTTGGCTGGGAAGTATGGCTTAACGGCATGGAAGTGACTCAGTTCACTTACTTCCAGCAGGTTGGTGGCCTTGAGTGTAAACCTGTAACAGGCGAAATCACTTACGGTATTGAGCGTCTAGCCATGTACATCCAAGGTGTAGACTCTGTTTACGATCTTGTATGGACTGATGGCCCGCTAGGTAAAGTAACCTACGGTGACATCTTCCACCAAAATGAAGTTGAGCAATCAACTTACAACTTCGAACACGCCGACGTTGATTTCCTATTCACCTTCTTCGACCAGTGCGAAAAAGAGTGTCAGGAACTACTAGCACTAGAGACACCACTGTCACTACCTGCTTACGAGCGTATTCTTAAAGCAGGTCATGCATTCAACTTACTTGATGCACGTAAAGCTATCTCGGTTACTGAACGTCAACGCTACATCCTGCGTATCCGTAACTTAACGAAGCAAGTGGCAGAAGCTTATTATGCTTCTCGTGAAGCACTTGGCTTCCCTATGTGCAAAAAAGACAAGTAAGGATAAAGCATGGCTGAACACAATTTCCTTATTGAGCTAGGTACGGAAGAGCTACCACCAAAAGCACTTCGTACTTTGGCTGAAGCGTTCGCTGCAAATTTTGAAGCAGAGCTCAAAGCTGCGTCACTGCCACATCAAGGTGTGAAATGGTTTGCTGCACCGCGTCGTCTTGCTCTTAAGGTTTCTGCGCTGGCTGAAGGCCAACCAGATAAAGTAGTCGAGAAACGTGGTCCTGCTGTTTCAGTTGCATTTGATGCAGAGGGTAACGCAACCAAAGCCGCTCAAGGCTGGGCGCGTGGTAATGGTATTACCGTTGAGCAAGCTGACCGTCTAGTTACAGACAAAGGCGAGTGGCTGCTGTTTAAACAAGAAGTAAAAGGTCAATCGGCAGATGCGCTTCTTTGTGAAATGGCAGCTAACGCACTAGCGAAGCTACCTATTCCTAAGCCAATGCGCTGGGGCGATAAAGAAACACAATTTATCCGCCCAGTTAAAACGCTAACCATGCTACTTGGCGACACGCTAATCCCTGGCACTATTCTTGGTGTTGAATCGGCACGTACTATTCGTGGTCACCGTTTCATGGGTGAAGCTGAATTTACGATTGATCATGCTGACCAATACCCTGCGATTCTTGAAGAACGCGGTAAAGTAATGGTTGATTACGAAGCACGTAAAGCGATCATTCTTGCTGATGCTAAAAAAGCAGCTGATGCAGTTGGTGGTACCGCCGATCTTGAAGATGAGCTGGTTGAAGAAGTAACCTCACTGGTTGAATGGCCAGTTGTGCTTACCGCTTCTTTTGAAGAAGACTTCCTGAACGTACCGTCTGAAGCATTGGTTTACACCATGAAAGGCGATCAGAAGTACTTCCCGGTATACGATGCTGAAGGCAACCTAGTACCGAAGTTCATCTTTGTATCGAACATCATTTCAAAAGACCCTCGTCAAATTATCGAAGGTAACGAGAAAGTTGTTCGCCCTCGCCTTGCTGATGCTGAGTTCTTCTTCAACACCGACCGCAAGCGCCCGCTTGTCGATCGCTTGCCTGAACTAGAAAACGCTATCTTCCAAAAGCAACTGGGTACGATCAAAGATAAAACCGATCGTATTACTGAGCTTGCTGGTTACATTGCAGAAAAAATTGACGCAGATGTGACCAACGCGAAGCGTGCTGGCCTATTGGCTAAGTGTGACCTAATGACATCGATGGTATTCGAATTTACCGATACCCAAGGTGTAATGGGCATGCACTACGCACGTCACGATGGTGAAGCTGAAGATGTTGCACTAGCACTGAACGAGCAATACATGCCTCGCTTTGCTGGCGATGAACTGCCAAGTACGCGTGTTTCAGCAGCCGTTGCTATGGCTGACAAGCTCGATACGCTTGTAGGTATCTTTGGTATTGGCCAAGCACCGAAAGGTTCTGACCCATTTGCACTTCGTCGTGCTGCCCTAGGTGTACTGCGTATTATCGTTGAGAAAGGCTACAACCTAGACTTGGCTGACCTGATCGCAAAAGCGAAATCGCTCTTTGCTAACGAAGATGGTTCAAGCAAGCTAACCAACGACAACGTAGAAGCAGAAGTGATCGACTTCATGCTAGGCCGTTTCCGTGCATGGTACCAAGATGAAGGTCACAGCGTAGACGTGATTCAAGCAGTACTGGCACTGCGTCCAACGCAACCTGCAGACTTCGACAAACGCGTTAAAGCCGTAAGTCACTTCCGCTCACTAGATGCAGCTGAATCACTGGCGGCCGCAAACAAGCGTGTTGGTAATATTCTTGCAAAATTCGACGGTGAACTAGCAGCAAACGTTGATAGCAGCCTATTAGTGGAAGATGCAGAGAAAGCACTTGCAGCTGACATTGCTGCGATGCTTGAAAAGTTAGTCCCTGTATTTGCCCAAGGCGATTACCAGCAAGCGCTTTCTGATCTAGCAACACTGCGTGAAGCTGTTGATGCATTCTTCGATAACGTAATGGTTATGGCTGATGACGAGAAACTAAAAGTGAACCGTCTGACAATGCTAAGCCAGCTGCGTAACGAATTCTTTAAAGTTGCGGATATTTCGCTACTACAAAAGTAAGTTAATGCACGACGAATTGAAGCCCTACTAACCACTGTTAGTGGGGCTTTTTTATCGTACTGCACTTTTGCTGCCAGCCGCCGTATTCTGACGATTGGTATCTTGTCGCCTTTACAGTGACACTCTCCAATTTCATCATCCTCTATTTCATATTCATTCTTTACTCTGCACTATCTTCCGCCGTTTCACGTGGAACACGCTCGTGCACTTTGGCTACACTTGTTACAGTTAAAGCTCACTGCGCTTACCATTTAACTGAAATGAAAAACTGGCTTTTCCTTCATGATGGGATCAGGTATGTTGACAGTTGAGCATAAGTTATACAGCTATGTAATAACGATAAATCTAAGAGCAACATGCTGAGGTCGGAAGTAAAGATGGAGTTTTCAAAGTTCGGAGATAAGTTTGGCCGTTATTCGGGTATCACCCAATTAATGGAAGACCTAAACGATGGATTACGTAATCCCGATGCCGTAATGCTAGGCGGGGGTAATCCAGCCCAAATCCCAGAGATGGTTGAATACTTCAATCAACTCACCCAAACAATGGCTGCTAGTGGCGAACTCACCGCTGCGATGACCAACTATGATGGTCCACAAGGTAAAAACACCTTCATTAACGCACTCGCCGATTTAATGAAAACAACCTATGGCTGGGACATTAAGCCAAGTAATATCAGCCTTACCAACGGTAGTCAAAGTGCTTTCTTTAACCTATTCAATCTACTGGCGGGTGAGTTTGATGGAACGAAAAAGAAAATCTTATTACCACTGGCACCTGAATATATTGGCTATGGTGACTCAGGATTAAGCGAAGATATGTTCATTTCGTACAAGCCTGAAATCACCCTTTTGAATAACGGACAGTTCAAATACCACGTTGATTTTGACCACTTGGTCGTTGATGACAGCATAGGGGCTATTTGTGCTTCACGCCCTACTAACCCAACGGGAAATGTGCTGACAGATGAAGAAATTCACCATCTCGATAAATTAGCTCGCCAGCACGACATTCCATTGATCATCGATAATGCCTACGGCATGCCATTCCCCGATATCATCTTTGCTGATGTCACCCCTTTCTGGAACAGCAACACCATTTTATGTATGAGCTTATCCAAGCTCGGGTTACCCGGATTACGCTGTGGCATTGTGATTGCGAGTGAAGAGATCACAACAGCCTTAGCCAACATGAATGGCGTATTGAGCTTAGCACCAGGTAGCGTCGGCCCCGCCATTGCCCATAAAATGATAGAGCAAGATGATTTACTCACGTTAAGTGAGCAAGTGATAAAACCCTTCTACTTACGTAAATCTCAGCAAGCGGTCGAGTTACTACAAGCTGCCATTCCCGATCCTCGATTTCGGATCCATAAGCCCGAAGGGGCAATGTTCTTATGGTTATGGTTTAAAGATTTACCTATCACCACTATGGAACTCTACCGCCGTTTAAAAGCACGCGGGGTACTGATCGTGCCTGGTGAATATTTCTTTATTGGCTTACAAGGTGATTGGCAACACGGCCATGAATGTCTACGAATGAATTACGTACAGAGTGATGAGGACATGAAAAAAGGCATTACCGTTATTGCAGAGGAAATAGCGAAGGCGTATCAAAGCTGATTCATCTCGTTAGAAAGCTCACTCCTTTTATTTATTAAGCAGCCTATGGCTGCTTTTTTATGGCAACAATAACGGTAGGCTGTAACTCGGCAATGCCTATCAAAACTAAAAAATGAGATGGCGTGCTTCACGTGAAACATGGACTCACTCTAAATCCTTTTTTATCTACTAAATATCAGCCAATAAAAAAGGTCAGCTTTCGCTGACCTTCACTGCTCTTCTCAATCGCTATTATAGCGAGAGTAGCTTATTCGCTTTCGAGTAAGCGGTTACCGTTAATCGCAATTTTACGGGGTTTTTGCTCTTCTGGAACTTCGCGTTCCAATTCAACATGCAATAAACCATTTTCCATCTGGGCACCAACCACTTTCACGTAGTCAGCCAATTGAAATTTGCGTTCAAAATCACGCTCAGCAATACCTTGGTATAAGTACTCACGCTCAGTTTTCGCATCTTCACGTGTACCACGAACAATCAAAATAGTCTGTTGTTGGGTTATATCAAGTTGCTCTTCAGCAAAGCCTGCCACTGCCATAGTAATGCGGTAATGGTTTTCATCTTGCTGTTCGATATTGTACGGAGGGTAACCGGTATTGTTGTTGCTACTGAAGTTCTTTTCCATCTGGTTAAACAGACGATCAAAACCAATAGCTGAACGGTAAAGAGGAGTGAAATCTACGTTGCGCATAATACTATCCTTCTAAGAAGCAATAAGTTAATCAAAGTATGAAGTGGCTTTCCTCTATAGGACAAACCTGTCGCTCGACCCAGCCTCTGGCGTCTTGCTCTTCATTAATAGATATAGGGATTCGCTCTGTTTTTTCCAAGGGCTAAAGCGTAAAAAATTTCAAAAAAAACTTAATTTAGCCTAACCCATTCAAATAAAGAGCAAAAAAAAACGTCGCACTTGGCGACGTTTTTATAGCTATTCCGTGTGTTTAATTAAAACTACACGTCTAGGTTTGCGTTCAATGCGTTCTCTTCAATGAAGTGACGACGCGGTTCAACCTGATCACCCATTAGTGTAGTGAACAATTCATCAGCCGCAACAGCATCATTGATAGTTACTTGCATCATACGACGCGATTCAGGATCCATCGTGGTTTCCCACAGCTGATCAGGGTTCATCTCACCAAGACCTTTGTAACGCTGTAGTGACAGGCCACGACGTGATTCTTTAATCAACCAGTTCAACGCTTCTTCAAAGCTTGTTACCACTTGCTTACGCTCACCACGTTGTACAAATGCAGACTCGTCCAGTAGCTCATGAAGTGCTTCAGAAAGATCAGCCAGCTTCGCGTACTCTTTTGAGTTAATGAAATCGAAGCTTAATGCGTATTCGTAATCAACACCGTGAGTACGAACAACCACTTTCGGTAAGAACGCATTGTTTTCTTCATCACGAACAACCGCTGCCGTAAACTGACTCTCACCCGATTGTTTTGCATTTAACGCGTCAATCACTGGTGCTAACCATTCAGTTACAACAGATTCAGTTGCGAGCATGTCGGTTGTTAAACGAGGTTGGTATACCAATTCATTCAACAGAATCGTAGGGTAACGACGGCTCATGCGTGTTACTAACTTCATGCCTGCATTGTATTGCTTCACCAGGTTTTCAAGTGCAAGACCTGTGATTGCTGGTGCACCTTCACTTGTAAAGAGTGATGCGCTGTCCAATGCCAATGATACTTGGTACTGGTTCATGTCTTCATCATCTTTGATGTATTGCTCTTGCTTACCTTTCTTCACTTTGTAAAGCGGTGGCTGAGCAATAAAGATGTGACCACGTTCGATCAGCTCTGGCATTTGACGGTAGAAGAAGGTCAATAGTAACGTACGGATGTGCGAACCATCGACATCGGCATCGGTCATGATGATGATGCTGTGGTAACGCAGTTTATCCGGGTTGTATTCGTCACGACCGATACCACAACCCATCGCAGTGATCAGGGTGGCGACTTCTTGTGAAGATAGCATCTTATCGAAACGGGCTTTTTCTACGTTTAGGATTTTACCTTTTAGTGGCAAAATCGCTTGGTTTTTACGGTTACGCCCCTGCTTGGCTGAACCGCCAGCAGAGTCCCCTTCCACTATGTATAGTTCAGATAGTGCAGGGTCTTTTTCCTGACAATCAGCCAGTTTACCTGGTAGACCTGCTAAATCTAGCGCACCTTTACGGCGTGTCATTTCACGAGCTTTACGTGCAGCTTCACGTGCACGAGACGCATCAATAATCTTAGTACAAACGGTTTTCGCATCTGATGGGTTTTCTAGCAAGAACTCACTCAGCTTCTCACCCATTGCCGATTCAACGGCAGGCTTCACTTCACTTGATACTAGTTTATCTTTGGTTTGGCTAGAGAACTTAGGATCAGGAACTTTAACTGATACTACTGCGGTCAAACCTTCACGGGCATCATCACCAGATGTCGCCGCTTTTGCTTTCTTCGAGTAGCCTTCTTTGTCCATGAAAGTATTCAGTGTACGCGTAAGTGCGCCACGGAAACCAGCAAGGTGACTACCACCATCGCGTTGTGGGATGTTGTTGGTGAAACAGTAGATGTTTTCTTGGAAACCATCGTTCCACTGCATTGCAACTTCAACAGAAATACCGTCTTCACGTTCAAAATTGAAGTGGAAAACTTTCGGGTGAATCGGTGTTTTATTGCGATTCAAGTGCTCAACGAACGCTTTAATACCACCTTCATACATAAAGTGGTCTTGCTTACCTTCTTCACGCTCATCAATTAATTTAATCGATACGCCAGAGTTAAGGAAAGACAGCTCGCGTAAACGCTTGGCTAAAATTTCGTATTGGAACTCAAGAATTGCGAAAGTATCTGCACTTGGCCAGAAACGAATACGCGTACCTGTACGCTCACCAGCATCACCAATAACGGCTAGCGGCGATTGCGGCTCACCATGGCAATAAACTTGCTGATGAATATCACCTTTACGGTGAATCGTCAGTTCGACTTTTTCTGATAGTGCGTTCACAACAGAAACACCTACACCGTGCAAACCGCCCGATACTTTGTAGGAGTTATCATCGAATTTACCACCAGCATGAAGTACCGTCATGATAACTTCAGCTGCTGATACACCCTCTTCTTCGTGAATTTCAGTTGGGATACCACGGCCGTCATCGCTTACCGAAACGGAACCATCTTCGTGGATAGTGACAATGATGTCTTCACAATGGCCAGCAAGAGCTTCATCGATAGAGTTATCGACGACCTCAAAAACCATATGGTGCAGGCCAGTACCGTCATCGGTATCGCCAATGTACATCCCTGGGCGCTTACGTACCGCATCTAGGCCCTTAAGCACCTTAATGCTTGATGAATCGTAATTGTTGGACATTGAGTTACTCTCGCTTAAATTATCCTTCGGTTATTTTACCGTGCTCCACGTGGAACATCTTGCCATGTTCATCTTGCAAATCAGCCACATGGTTCTCGCTAATTGCACTGATGAATACCTGGGCGTTGGTTTCTTTTAACCGTTGCGCTAACAGCGCACGCCGATGGCTATCCAGCTCGGAAGCAAAATCATCAATAAGGTAAATACACTGTTTACCGGTCGCCTCAGTAAGATGGGTTCCTTGTGCTAAACGTAACGCACACATCATCAACTTCAATTGACCACGCGACAACACATCTTCCACTGGCGTACCAGCCACTTTAATTCGTAAATCGGCTTTATGCGGCCCACCTACGGTATAGCCAAGCTGACAGTCACGCTCAAAATTGCGTTTCAACAGCTCGGCATACGGTGTTTCTTTTTCCCAGCCACGGTAATACCCTAGCTGGATATCAAATTCGGGTAGAAAGCCTTGGCAAATTTCCGTGGCTTTCACTTTTACGGCTTGCAGATACTCATCACGCCATACACTGATCGACTCAGCTAGCTGTGCGAGTTCTTGATCCCAATAACTGAGTTCGCGATAACTCTGCGCGGTTTTTAATAACGCATTACGTTGTTTAGTCAGCCGCTTAATACGGCTCCACGCTTGATAAAAACGCGGTTCGACATAAAATACGCCCCAGTCGATAAACGCACGACGAAATTTCGGGCCACCACTCAGTAATTCAAACCCTTCAGGCGTGATTAGCTGCAGTGGTAAAACTTGCGCAAGCTGCGCCATTTTCTGCCCTGTTTCGCCCGCTATTTTGACTTCGGCGGTACCGTCTCGTTTTTTATTTAAGCCAAGCGGAAGCTCAAGGTGATTGTCGTGCTGAATACGGCCATGAATAAACAATTCATTTTGCTCATGACGGATCACTCTACTGGTTAAATGGCTGCGAAACGAGCGGCCATGTCCTAAATAGTGCACCGCTTCCAACACACTGGTTTTACCGCTACCATTGGCACCGATAAGAAAATTAAAGCTTGCTGATAAAGTCACATCGCAAGCTTCAATATTTCGGAAGTCTTTGATTATAAGTCGGGTTAACGCCATGCCTTATAGTCGAATTGGCATGACCACATACATGGCTTCGTCGTTGGCACAGTCTTCAATTAACGCACTAGCATTCGCATCGCTAAGCGACATACGCACTTGTTCACACTTAAGGGTATTAAGCACATCCAGTACGTAGCTAACATTAAAACCAATCTCTAGATCATCCCCATCGTAGCTAACATCAAGAAACTCTTCAGCTTCTTCTTGCTCTGGGTTATTGGCTGTAATGCGCATTTCATTACCAACAAAGTTAACACGTACACCACGGAATTTTTCATTAGATAAAATCGCGGCACGCGCGAAGGCTTTACGCAAATCATCACAACTTGCTTCTAATGTTTTAGTGGTATTTTGTGGCATCACTCGACGATAGTCAGGGAAGCGACCATCAACAAGTTTAGAGGTAAAGACAAAATTATTAACCGTTGCACGCAAATTGGCATTACCAATTTGAATGGTGACTTGAGCATCAGGCGTGTCTAATAGACGTACCAGCTCTAAGACCCCTTTACGTGGCACAATAATTTGTTTGCTTGGCAATTCTTGCTCGATGTTGATCGCGCACACTGCCATGCGGTGGCCGTCTGTTGCTACCGAACGTAAGTGCTGACCATCCGTTTCAAACAACATACCGTTTAGGTAGTAGCGTACGTCTTGGTGTGCCATTGAAAATTGAGTGCTATCGATTAGCTGGCGCATTTGGCCTTGCTGCAACGTCATCTCAACTTCACTTTGCCAATCGTCGATATTGGGAAAGTCATTGGCCGGTAGCGTTGCTAAGGTGTAACGGCTACGACCAGAACGAATAATCACCCGATCGCCTTCAAGGGCAATCTTGATCGCTGAAGTGTCAGGTAAACCACGACAAATATCGAGGAACTTACGCGCAGGCACAGTGATCGCACCAGCTTCGTAATCGCCGTCTAACGCCAGTTTAGCCACCAACTCTACTTCTAAGTCGGTACCCGTCATTGATAGCCAACCATCAGTGACTTGCAGTAACAAGTTACCTAGGATCGGTAACGATGGACGACCGCCTAATGCACCAGAGACCTGCTGCAGCGGTTTTAATAAATGTTCACGTTCAACGGAAAATTTCATATTAAGACGACAGTGTTCTAATTAAGTTTGAATAATCTTCTTTGATGTCGTGGCTCTCTTCACGCAGCTGCTCAATCTTACGACAAGCATGCAATACGGTTGTATGGTCACGACCACCAAATGCATCACCGATTTCTGGCAAGCTATGGTTCGTCAGCTCTTTCGACAGTGCCATCGCCATTTGACGAGGACGAGCAACAGAGCGAGAACGACGCTTCGACAGCATATCAGCCATCTTTATTTTATAGTATTCGGCGACAGTCTTCTGGATATTATCGATGGTTACCAATTTTTCTTGTAACGCAAGCAAATCACGTAGCGCTTCACGGACAAAATCGATGGTAATTGCACGGCCAGTAAAATTGGCATTGGCAATAACGCGGTTTAATGCCCCTTCTAACTCACGCACATTCGAGCGTAAACGTTTAGCAATGAAAAATGCCACTTCGTCAGCTAGGCGAATATTATTGTGCTCGGCTTTCTTCATTAAGATAGCCACGCGTGTTTCCAGTTCAGGCGGTTCAATAGCAACCGTTAGGCCCCAACCAAAACGCGATTTCAGACGATCTTCTACCCCACTGATTTCACGCGGGTAACGGTCTGATGTCAGAATAATTTGCTGGTTACCTTCCAGTAATGCATTGAAGGTGTGGAAGAATTCTTCTTGTGAGCGCTCTTTGTTGGCGAAAAATTGAATATCATCGATCAACAAAGCATCCACGCTACGGTAGTAACGTTTAAATTCTTCTATCGCATTGTTCTGTAGGGCTTTTACCATATCTTGAACAAAGCGCTCAGAGTGCATGTACACCACTTTGGCGTTAGGTTTGCGATCGGCTATCGCATTACCCACCGCATGTAATAAGTGTGTTTTACCTAAACCTGTTCCGCCATATAAAAACAACGGGTTATAGGCAGCACCTGGGTTGTCAGCCAC